>MWOO01000001.1 GCA_002025945.1 Prochlorococcus sp. HOT208_60m_813O14
ATGGAAGAAGGCCCATGTGGTAGCAATACCACCGACAAGGAAGTGTGTTACACCTACCGCTCTACCCTGGGTGATAGATAAAGCTCTTGGTTGAATGGTTGGAGCAACTTTAAGTTTGTTATGTGCCCAAACAATTGATTCGAATAATTCTTGCCAATATCCCCTTCCACTAAAGAGGAACATTAAACTAAATGCCCATATGAAGTGAGCTCCTAAGAACATCAAACCGTACATGCTTATTGATTGACCATAACTTGTTAGTACTTGAGAAGCTTGCGCCCAAAGGTAATCTCTTAACCAACCATTAATGGTAATGGAACTTTGTGCGAAGTTACCACCAGTAAGACCCCATACATCACTCTGCATTTTCCAAGAGAAGTGGAAAATTACTATTGATAAACAGTTATACATCCAGAAAAGGGCTAAGAACACGT
>MWOO01000010.1 GCA_002025945.1 Prochlorococcus sp. HOT208_60m_813O14
GGGAGACTGGGCTGATGATGAATTCAAAAGAAATACTATAAAAAAAATTTCCAATTTAATTGATGAATCTATTTAGGATAATTCTTTCAGCTTTTCCAAAACAGAACTATCTTCAAGAGTGCTAATATCACCACTAATTTTCTCTCCAGCAGCCAAAGATCTCAAAATTCTCCTCATAATTTTTCCGCTACGTGTTTTCGGAAGAGAGTCAGAAATTATAATTTTTTCAGGCTTTGCGATAATTCCAATTTCATTAACAACATGATTCTTTAAATTCTCTACTAATTCTGAAGAACTTTTCACATCTTTCTCTAGAGATACAAAAGCGACTATAACTTCACCTTTTAAATCATCTTTTTTGCCAACGACTGCAGACTCTGCAACTGATTTATGACTTACCAAAGCAGATTCTATTTCCATTGTTCCTAACCGATGTCCTGAAACACTTATGACATCATCAACTCTTCCCATAATCCATA
>MWOO01000100.1 GCA_002025945.1 Prochlorococcus sp. HOT208_60m_813O14
ATGGGGGATTTACTGATTGCTTATTGCAACAAGGAGCAAAGTTAGTTTATGGGATAGATGTTGGGTATGGGCAAACTGCATGGAAGATTAGAAATAATCCAAAAGTCATACTTTTTGAAAGAACTAATATTAGAAATTTAAAACCTAATGATCTTTTATCTAGAAGTAATGAATTACCAAATTTTGCGGTTGCTGATTTGTCTTTTATTTCATTAAAGTTAGTTTTTAAATCTATTGGTAATTTATTAAAAGGTGATTGTATAGAGGGAATATTTTTGATTAAACCCCAATTTGAGGTGGGTAAAGATAAAGTTAGTAAAGGCGGTGTTGTTCGCAATCCTAAATTCCATACTGAGGCTATAGAGTCTGTTATTTATTCTGCTAAGAATTGCAAATGGAACATAAAGAATTTGATAGCTTCTCCTCTAGTAGGTCCTGCTGGAAATCATGAATATTTAGCTTGGATGACCTTAGGAAGTCAATCAAATAAGAGGATTAATAGTGAATTCATACAAAATTTAGTAAAAGAAACTCTTTGAATTAAAGAGCTTCTTCGTCTTTGTCGCCGGTTCTAATTCTAACAACAGAATCAATTGATGTGATGAATATTTTCCCGTCACCAATCTCTCCAGTTTTTGCTGCTTCAGCAATCGCATCTATGACTGAATTTACCTTTTCATCTTCTACGACAACTTCTACTTTTAGTTTTTTGAAGAAATTCAACAGTAAATTCGGAACCTCTATATCTTTCAACTTGCCCTTTTTGTCTTCCAAAACCTCTGACTTCACTAACTGTCATTCCCACAATACCGGAGTTTACTAATGCAATTTTTACATCCTCCA
>MWOO01000101.1 GCA_002025945.1 Prochlorococcus sp. HOT208_60m_813O14
GACAAGTTAAAAAATAATTCTATAAAAAAAAATAATAGCAATACCCGCAATGCTTTTCGCCGCTGGCCATGTGAAAAATGATATACCGAGCTTACTTATGAATTATTCAAGTAAAACTGGTATTGAAATAATTTATGGAAGAGAATTAGGTATTAATAATTTAATGATTAGTGCAGCTTGCGAAAGAGTAAAAGATGTATTTAAGCAAAATAATACTCTCGAACCTGAGGATTCATTATTAGTAGTTGTTGGTAGAGGCTCTTCTGACCCAGATGCCAATTCCAATGTTTCAAAAATAACGAGAATGATCGTAGAGGGTATTGGTTTAGGGTGGGGGGAAACAGTTTTTTCTGGAGTAACTTTCCCTCTTGTTGAATCTGGCTTGAGAAATGTTGTGAGACTTGGTTATAAAAATATAATTATTTTCCCTTATTTCCTTTTCTCAGGTGTCCTTGTTACCAGAATAAAAAGGCAAAGTGATTTAGTTGCGATTAATAATCCAAATATTTCATTTATACATGCAAAATATCTTTCGTCACAGTCTTATGTGATCGATACTTTTGTAGAAAGGATTGAAGAGATCCTTAATAACGAGGGTAAGAATTTTAT
>MWOO01000102.1 GCA_002025945.1 Prochlorococcus sp. HOT208_60m_813O14
TTAATTGATGCAATTTTCTTAGCATTATTATAATTAAGTCCATGACCAGCATTAACAATTAATCCAAGGTCATTAGCTTCGTGCGTAGACTCTATTATCCTTTGCAACTCTTTGTATTGATCATTACCAGATAATTCAGCATATTTACCAGTGTGTAATTCTATAAAATTAAAACCTATTTCTTTAGAATAATTGATCTGCTCACTAATAGGATCAATAAATGCACTTACTTCGATATTTGAATTTCCTAAATCTGCAACAAAATTTTTAAGATATTTCACATTACTTTTTACATCCAAACCACCTTCAGTAGTAACTTCCTCTCGTTTCTCTGGAACAAGTGTTACGTAAACTGGAAGAAGTTTTTTGGCAATTTCTAACATTTCAATTGTTGCAGCCATCTCTAGGTTAAGTTTAGTTTTTATTGTTTCTTTTAGAAGGAATACGTCTCTATCTTGTATATGTCTTCTATCTTCTCTTAGATGAACTGTTATCGAATCTGCTCCTCCTAATTCTGCTAAAAAAGCAAATTGTACAGGATCTGGTTCTACAGTTTTTCTTGCTTGC
>MWOO01000103.1 GCA_002025945.1 Prochlorococcus sp. HOT208_60m_813O14
TAAATAATTATTTTTTGCAAATAAATTCTGATCGTATTTGTTAATCCACTAGCAGAGAGGTTGAATTATGAAATTAAAATTCTGCCCTACAACTATTTTTAGAGAAAATCCCAAAGTAACTTTTTTTGATGCAGGCATAGAGTCAACTAATGGTTGTGATGTAGTTATACATTCAGGAGAGGCTATATCCCCTCCAGATGGATTTGAGTATGAACAGTACTACGTACACAATCATCAAATTGATCATAATTTAGTTATTGCTGGTGAGCGTAAATTTATTCTGATAAATCCAAGTTGGGACGAGCCACATCATGTGATTTATCTAAAAAGATCTATGGGAGCACTTGAAATTCCTATTGGAACTTATCACAGATCAATCTCTGGAAAAGAAGGGAGCATTGTTTTAAATCAACCTATCAGAGATAAATTTTTTGATCCAAAAAAAGAATTTATCCCTCAAAAACTAAACAAATTAAGCCTTATTAAGGCTAGAAAAAGTCCTCCTGTTTATTGGATTTGGGAAAATGATCAAATCAAGAGATTAATGTTTAATTCTTTAGTTAAAAAAACTGCAAATTCAAATAGATATTAAAACTCAAATTCACTTCACACTTAATTTCAAGAGGAC
>MWOO01000104.1 GCA_002025945.1 Prochlorococcus sp. HOT208_60m_813O14
TACAGGAAGGGTCTTTTTGCCAACATTATTTTTATTCAAACATTCATCCATCCAAGCCCCTCCTCTCTTTGATTCAGGCCTCGAATATGGATCTAGGTAAAAAGATGCTATTCTGTTATCTTCTTTATTAAGGATATTAAAGAATAAGACGTCATCATTCCAAAGAGGAGCCTCATTAGTCGCCTCAACTACTTTAATATCAAAAAGCCTCTCACTTAATTTAAATAAACCTTTCAAAACATCATTTAGTGGGAACCAAGGTCTCAAAGACTCTTGATCCAAATTAAGACTTTCCTTTCTAAGAAGTTCAGACCAATAACTAATATCCCATGGCTCAATATTCTGCGAATTTGGAAACCCATTAGCTATAGAAAACTTATAGAGAGTTTCTAATTCAATTTTTGCGGTTTTGAGTGCTGGTTCTCTCAATTCTTCTAAAAGGTTTTCTACATTTTTAATTTCTTTCGCCATTTTCGTTGACAAACTTAGTTCAGCCCAACTTTCATAACCGAGAAGATTAGCTTGTTGAGTTCTCAGAGATAATATATCTTCAATGATTTGAGAATTA
>MWOO01000105.1 GCA_002025945.1 Prochlorococcus sp. HOT208_60m_813O14
GTAAAGAATTATCGGTGTTTCAGGGTATTCCGATTTTACAATTTCAATAACTTTTTTTTGATACGGCTCAGCAAAGATATCGTAATCTTGTGGACTTAGTTGGCCTGCCCATGAATCAAAAATTTGTACTACTTGCGCTCCAGATTTTATTTGATACTTAAGATATTCACCAATAGATTTTGCAAAATGATCAAGAAGTTTATGAAGTAAATCTGGCTCATTAAAAGCCATTGATTTAATTAAAGAATAATTTTTACTACTTTTACCTTCAACTACATATGCAGCAAGAGTCCAAGGTGCGCCAACAAAACCTAAAACTGTTGCCTCATTATTCACATCTTTTTTTAGTGAAGAAAGAACTTGTCCAACAAAACCTAACTCATCACTTGGATTTAATTCTTTTAAATTTTCTACCTGGTCAAGGGTTCTTATTGGATCCTCAATAATTGGACCTTTACTTTCTATTATTTCAAAATTTATTCCCATCCCTGGAAGAGGTGTGAGAATATCTGAAAAAAGGATCACACCATCCGGTTTGAAAGCATGAAAAGGTTGCATTGAAATCTCATAAGATAGTTCTGGATTCTCAGACCTCTCTCTAAAGCTTGGGTAACGCTCCCTTAAATCTCTATAGATTTTCATATATCTTCCTG
>MWOO01000106.1 GCA_002025945.1 Prochlorococcus sp. HOT208_60m_813O14
CTTATACAAATTCTTTTTAATTATTAATGGAGAAGCGAAAGCAAGTACTCTTAAAATTCCTATTAAAATGTTCAGAGGTAAATATTTTTTCTCAATATATTTAGAAATATAAAAACGAAGCTTTATTTCTTTAATTAAGTACTTAAACCCTCCCCTCCTCTTCAACATTGAATTTCCAGTCCAAACATATACTGTTGAAATTGGGAAGTTCCTGAATTTTACATTGGAGCTAATAAGTTTTGACCATAAAGCATAATCCTCAAAACCATCAATATGAGGATAAAAATTTGGATTTGAGAAATTATCTACTAATGCCTTTCTAAAAATAACAGTTACATGATTCATTGGATTGGATATGAGAAGTCTTTTATTTATATCTCGAGAAATTAAAGGTACTTTCCTTTCAAAGG
>MWOO01000107.1 GCA_002025945.1 Prochlorococcus sp. HOT208_60m_813O14
CATCCCCAGAAGCCACAATTTTAGATCCTGCTTGTATTGTTGATTTAAATGATGGTAGTAATCCTATACATATTTGGTATGAAAAAAGTAAATGGATAGCTGAACGAGAAATGCAGTTTCCTGGGAGTCAAAGGTTTTGGAAACTTTGTACCTTCATACATGAAAGTAATTGGATATTTGCTAATAATAATCCCGTATTACCAATAAGTAATTTTTGGGATTTTTCTCAACTTTTTAAAGCACTAGTCCCTTCAAACCTTGTCACAGGTATCTTACTTAAATCTACTATTTATGATTTATTGCGGATATGTGGATTATCTAAGAATGAGCGGTTGATTAAATTTTTAAATCTTCAACTAAAACTTTATTCTCAAGAGGACGTTTATAATACTGCAGCATTATATGGATCTACCGTTCTTCAGATGTGTCAAAAGCCACATGGTCTGTGGCATCTCAAAAAATCTATGCAGTCTTTAAGTGAATCATTAGAAAGTTCATTGATTAAAACTGGAGTTAATTTAATTTTCGGGCAAGAAGTTAAATCTATAACTTTTGACAAAGTAAATATGTGTTGGAAAGTATCTGCTAATTCGAAAAAAAATTCTTTTGTTTACCAAGCAAAAGATGTGATTTATACCGCCCCTCCACAATCTTTGCTCAAGCATTTGAAAGATCCTTTAGAAAGAAAAAAAAGTTACAAAAATCGACTTAATAATTTGCCGGATCCAAGTGGAGCTGTAGTTTTTTATTCAGCCTTAAAAAAGGAACATATTAAAAAAACATTCTCCAATCATTATCAATTTGTTTCGAAAGAATTTTGTTCATTATTTGTATCAATTAGT
>MWOO01000108.1 GCA_002025945.1 Prochlorococcus sp. HOT208_60m_813O14
TATCTGAGCTATTACGACAACAGCAATTATGCCTGCCGCCTTGCCGTACTTACCCATTTGAGTCCAATCAACATTACCAAGGGTTTCGTTGACTTTTCCCATAACATCAGAGTACTTCTCTGAAAAACTTTTGGTTTCTGAGCTTGTATCGGAGCCGGAGTTTTGGTTTGACTCTGGAGTGTTATCACTCATGAATTCAGTAAACTTAATATATGAACCAGACAGTATCGGAAAAAACGTCTATTGACTACCTTTTTGTTGTGCAAAATTCCGAACCGAAACATTTTGTATTTTTTCATAAGCATTGGTATGTAGGCTTTCTGGAGATATTTAAACTAAAAATTGATTTATAAAAACTTCACATTATCGTCTAGTCATAACAAACACATTAATAAATTGCTGTAATAAGAAAAATTTAAAAGGCTAAAATTTATATTTTAATTATTATGTTTTCATAGTTGAACTTGCAAAAATTACAGGATCGATATGTCCAAAGAT
>MWOO01000109.1 GCA_002025945.1 Prochlorococcus sp. HOT208_60m_813O14
AAATTGCAGGTTCCATGGCTTTTAAAGACGGGGTTAAAAAATGCAATCCTGTCCTTTTAGAGCCTATGATGAAAGTTGAGGTCGAAAGTCCTGACGACTTTCTTGGATCTGTAATTGGTGATCTCTCTTCCAGAAGAGGTCAAGTAGAAGGACAATCTGTTGATGATGGATTGTCTAAGGTACAGGCCAAAGTGCCCTTAGCCGAAATGTTCGGTTATGCCACTCAACTCCGATCAATGACTCAAGGTCACTGTATATTTTCAATGGAGTTCGCAAATTATGAGGAAGTTCCTCGTAATGTTGCTGAAGCTATCATTTCCAAGAATCAGGGCAACTCCTGATCTCTAAACTAAACACTCTTAAACCCTCGATTCTTTAATTCAAAATGGCTCGCGAGAAGTTCGAAAGAAACAAA
>MWOO01000011.1 GCA_002025945.1 Prochlorococcus sp. HOT208_60m_813O14
CTATTTTGTTGGTGCACTTTAAGACCATCAAAACTGTTTTTTTCTAATGACTTCCAACTACACCTTTATTTATGATGGAGAATGCCCATTCTGCAATCATTTTGCTGAGCTACTTGAGATCAAAAGCAAGTTAAATAATATTAAAATACTTGATGGTCGTAAAAATTTAACTCTAATTAAATCTTTCTTAGATAAAGGTTATGACCTAGATAAAGGAGCTATTCTCCTGAAAGATGAAGAAATCTTTCATGGGGCAGATGCAATCAATACTATTTGCAAACAGATAAATAATCCCTCAAGTAGTTTACTTTTGTTACTTTCTAGAGTGTTTAAATCAAATAAACGAACAAATTTGATATTTCCTTTACTAGTCAGAGCAAGAAGATTCGCATTGATATCAAAAGGT
>MWOO01000110.1 GCA_002025945.1 Prochlorococcus sp. HOT208_60m_813O14
AACCACATTCATAAATTTATTTGCAGTATTTGAATTTTCAGTAATTATTCCATCTGTGTGTTTTGAACTATATTTTTGAATATGTGTGATTGCTTCCTCGAGATCATCGACAATTTTTATCGATAAAATTAAATCCAAATATTCAGTTTTCCAATCTTCTTGACTAGCCTCATACCTTAACCCTAATTCAAGTGATCTCTTATCCCCAATTAACTTAACATTATTAGAATTAAACAAAGGGATGGCCTTTTCTAAAAAAGCTGGTGCGATATCTTTATGGACTAATAAAGTTTCGATAGCATTGCGTGCTGCAGGATATTGAATTTTGCTATCCAAAGCGACTGATAAAGCCATCTCTAGATTTGCCTCAATATCTATAAACAAATGACAAATTCCATCAGCATGGCCTAGCACCGGAATTCTTGTATTCTCTTGAATAAATTTAACTAATTCATTACTTCCTCTTGGAATTATTAAATTGATGTATTTATCAAGATTTAACATCGCCATGCTATCTTTTCTGCTTGTTAGTAAACATATTGCATTTTTATCAATACCTGATTCATTTAAACCTTCATGC
>MWOO01000111.1 GCA_002025945.1 Prochlorococcus sp. HOT208_60m_813O14
GTTAATTTGCCAAAATAAATAGCAAATAAAGTTACAACAAACGCAGCATATTTAGGCCAATGTGTTCCAGATTTATCTAAACCATTTTTCAAAATTAAATTTACTCATTTAAAGGATTGGATAAGCTATCCATCCGAATAAGGTGTAGTTAACAATTACAGCCATGAAACCTATCATTGCAAGCCTTCCATTTGTTCTTTCCGCAATGAACCAATAGGTATTTGGCCATTCAAAACTTCCCCCTAGATTGGATTTTTGATCTTCTGTATTTGGGTCCCCTTTAGTAGAATTCTCTTGGTCAAGATAATAATTACTATCTGGGTAGAAGCTTTCACTTGAAAAGTTATCTTTAAATTTGCTCATTATTATTTGGGAATTTATTTCTCATATATTAAAAAATAAAAAGGCTAAATAGGTTAAATAAGCATTATTTTCTTGAATCGCTACATAATTGCTAAGTCTTATATTTTTATACAAGTAAAAAGTCTTTCATTAACAATATAAGGCTACTGTTTGATCTAAATCCGCACAAGGTTCAATAGTAAATTCCAATAATTCTCTCCAAGGACTCCACA
>MWOO01000112.1 GCA_002025945.1 Prochlorococcus sp. HOT208_60m_813O14
TGGAGAACTGTCTCAGTCTGTTACTGTTGAAGAAGGATCAGAGGGTATTGTTCAGTTATACTTCGACTTTTCGAAAGGAATGGGATTTGATGACGATTGTGACTCTATACAGTTTAATAGCAATTATTTTGATATGAGCGTTATTACTGAATAAAAAAGCACGCAAAAGACACGCAAATCAATCCGAATTAGTCCGAATTAGGCTACACTTATTTCCTTAAAAGTATTGATATAGTTCTCATGGGTGCTGTCGCAATTTGCTGATCGAGTGCTTTGGGAGCACTAGGTCGCAGGTTCGAATCCTGTCGCCCCGACTCTAATAATCCAAGTCACAGACTGGTTTCGGAGCCTATCTTTTTATTTGTTGAAATATGACATATTGGTATTTATGTCATATTCCCGTCTTTGCTGAGTTACTCTCAGATATTCTTAGTTCTTCAATATATTTTTTCAAGGATAAACATCTTC
>MWOO01000113.1 GCA_002025945.1 Prochlorococcus sp. HOT208_60m_813O14
TCTCCTTTCGCAAAGGAATGGGATAAAAAAAAATAATTGTAAGGATGCCGTATATATGATTAAACTTGTTGCGTAAACATAATGCTTACTAATTTTCTATAACACCAGCTACTTTCCCCTCCGCTAGTCGTTTTTTTTAGAATTGAATAATTTTGTGAAGCCCATTTTCGAGAAATATCAAATTCAGTTTCTAAATTCTCTAAAAGTAATTTGCCAATTTTAAATACTTCTACGAAGCCTAGATAAATTATTACCAGTACCTTAATTATGTTTACTGCAACAGCTGCTATCTTTTCAATTTTTTGATCTTGCATTTGAATTTATTGAAGCCCACTAAAATTACCAGTTGTAAGAAATTATGCAAATTAATTAGAGAAAAATCTTATGGATGTTATTCTCATTTGGCAATAGCTATGAAGTATTGAAGGTTTTTTTAAAGGAGCTTTGCCAGAATCACCACGACCCATACCATGCAATTTATGGAATAGATTCGGTATTATTATTGTTGGTAATTTATAA
>MWOO01000114.1 GCA_002025945.1 Prochlorococcus sp. HOT208_60m_813O14
TTTGATTTCTTAAGCAAAAAAAGATCATTAAAAACTATAGGATGAAGTGGTTTACAAAATTCCAACATTTTTCTTGAGGGAGTATGAAGATGTCCCCCTTTATCACAGGGACTTATTATGAAAACCCCAAGATCATGCTTATTGGCTAAATTAATAACCTTTGTATTTTCCTGATTAATGAAATACCAGTGCAAATTTACATAATCAAATAAGTTTGTACACATGGCCTTTTCAATAAGTGAAGATTTTCCATGGGTTGAAAATCCAATAGATCCAATTAAATTTTCTTTTTGAAAATTCCTCAAAATATCAATGCAACCTCCATCTCGAATAGCCTGATGTAAATGTTCAGCAGTATTGATACCATGTATTGCTAACAAATCAATTTTTTTAACTTTCAATTTTTCAATGCTAGATAATACATCTCTCTCAAAAATTTCCGGATCACTATTTGGCGG
>MWOO01000115.1 GCA_002025945.1 Prochlorococcus sp. HOT208_60m_813O14
TTTAAATACTGTAAGCAGAATAAATACCTAGTGAAATTTAAATTAAGAAGAACTTAACAGCCATTTTGCTGTACTTAAATAAATAAAAACACCGGCGATATCAGTAACAGTTGTTATGAAAGGAGAAGACATTAAAGCTGGATCCAACCTCATTCTGTCAAATAGCAAAGGAAGAATAGCACCTGTTGTCGCAGCCAAAGTAGTTATAGATATTAAACTAATCCCAACAGCAGATGCTATTAAAGGCCCCTCGCCTTGCCACCAAGCGAAGGGAATTACTACAAGCATCATCAGAACACCTAAAAGTGCTCCTGTTATTGCCTCCCTAACTACTGCCTTAATTGCACCAAGAGACTTTAGTTTTTGAGTACTTAAACCCCTAATAACAACAGTTGAGCTTTGAGCGCCAACATTTCCTCCAGTGCCTATGAGCAAAGGAATAAATGCTGCAAGTAGAACTATTTCTTTTAGTATTTGGTCATTCATCGCAATGACTTTTGTTGTCAAACCATTTGCCAAAACCAAAATTAGCAACCACAAAATTCTGCGTCGAGCAATTGTAAACAAACTACTTTGAAAATAATCATCTTCATCTCCAGGTTGAACTGCTCCCGCTGCATAAATATCTCTTGTTGCTTCTTGTTCTATTACATCAATCAAATCATCCACAGTTACTATTCCAACCAGTCTTTTTTCTTTATCAACAACTGGAAGGGCTAAAAAATCATATCTTTGTATTGCTCTTGCAACCTCTTCTTGATTAGTATTCGTGGAAATACTAACTACATCTTTTGTCATAACGTCTCCTATAGGCTTTGAAGGATCAGCAGTGACAAGGTCTCTCAAAGAGAGAATACCAGTTAGATGTCTCTCTTTGTCAGTAACATATAAACTATAGATTGTTTCTGTAAATGGAGCTCTTTTTCTGACTAGAGAAAGAGCTTCAGCTGCTGTTTGCATCTCTTTAAGATCTATGAATTCAGTTGTCATTAATCTTCCAGCAGTTTCAGGCTCATATCCGAGTAATTCTGCTGTGACTTTCCTTTCACCAGGACTAAGAGCAGACAAAAATCTTCTTACAACTTTTGCAGGTAATTCGTCAAAGAGTTGAACCCTATCGTCAGGAGACATTTTCTCAACTATTTCTAAAACTTCTCCTGAACGGAGTCTATCTAGTAAAGTTTGCTGAACTATTGGATCTAAATATTCATAAACCTCAATTGCCTCATTTTTTTTTAACAATCGAAATGCCAATGCCTGCAATATTAAAGGAAGACTACCTATAGCATCTGCTATATCTACAGGCTGAGAAGGTTCTAAAAGTAACTTTGCCTCATCATAGTTACCTGCTACAAGCAATTCTTCAAGTTGAATTGTAATATTTCCTCGAGTACTTAGATCAGAGGATAAGGATGTAATCGTTTCAAGATTATTTTCATCCATACATATAACCTCTTATCAAAGTAACATAACCATTATATGAAAATTAAGTAATTTTTCTACTTATCCAGCACCCCAAGTACATTGTGAATAAATTCATAATGATTGCAAAATTAAAAAAAATAAAAAATTTTATCCACTCCCCTTGATTTAACATT
>MWOO01000116.1 GCA_002025945.1 Prochlorococcus sp. HOT208_60m_813O14
AAGCATTAAAAATGTAGGAGCACAGTCAACAAACTGTAAACGCAAAACAGTGAAAGAGTTAAAGGAAATTCAAAAGTTTTGGCCAAAGGATTACAATAATACAGTGAACCTTTCATGGCAAATTGAGATTCAAATAATAAAGAAATTATGAGTAGTCACAAAGATATTTTCAAATTTATAATTTGTGGAACAGATACTGATATTGGGAAAACTTTAATAAGCTCTTTTCTCGTTAAAGGATTAAATTCCTTTTATTGGAAACCTATTCAAAGTGGGATTGAATCGCAAAATGATAGTCAAACTGTTGAAAAACTTGCACAAGTAAGTAAAGAGAAAATAATCAAAGAAGCTTATGTCTTTACAAAACCTCTATCTCCGCATTGGGCTGCTGAAATAGATCAAAAA
>MWOO01000117.1 GCA_002025945.1 Prochlorococcus sp. HOT208_60m_813O14
TATGGTTTGAATAATGTTAAATATCGAGATTTTGCTATTGGTCTTCTTGGAATAATTCCAGGAACTTTTCTTTATTGCTCAATAGGTAGTTTGGCAAAAAATATCCAGGAGCTAAAAAATGTCCAATCACCAAGAAATTTATATATGACTATCATTGGAATTATTTCAACTTTTTTAGTTGTATATTTCTCAGCAAAATATTCCAGGGAATATTTTGAAAAATCTTAAGAATTCACTCTTTAATATTCCAATCTCTAATAGATGCAATTAAGATAAACCACAAAAGCCTAATTTTACCTATTAGAGTTTTGTTGGCTTCTAATTCGATATATTTTGCTTGTCCACAAGGTGTTTTTATGAAGTTGAAAACTGTTTTCTTCGTCATAAGTTTCTCTAAAAG
>MWOO01000118.1 GCA_002025945.1 Prochlorococcus sp. HOT208_60m_813O14
GTTAGGGAGGAAGACTTCCCATCTTATTGGCTTCCTCCAGAACTTTCTATGGAAGAAAGGTTGAGCAATAACCAAGTCAAAACAAATAAGAGAATAGGTTATCCATTAACTGATTTCCAAATCAATAGATTGGTGGAAGCTTTTGTCTTTAACCCAGATAATGAGCAAGCACAAAAATGGAAGTTTGCCGTCAAACTGTGTGCAGTATTTGGTCTAAGACCAGAAGAGCTTAGACATTTGGTAATAAGAAACAAACATAGTAAAAAACCAGAACTTTGGTGTACTTATCAGAAGCAAAATTCTAGGGTTAGAGAAAGACAATTATTAGGTTTAAAGGTTCTAGATTTAGATGGAACTCCTTTTGATTGGTCAGAAGGATTAATCGGAAGATTAGCAGCGGG
>MWOO01000119.1 GCA_002025945.1 Prochlorococcus sp. HOT208_60m_813O14
GTATGCAGTACTTAAATTAGGCTGTTTAAGTATTAATAAAATTAATAAACCAAAGGATATTATTGAAATTAATTTTTTATCAATCTTGACTAGATTCCAGTGTGCGAAAAGATTAGAAGCTTCTAGAATTAGAAAAGGTTTAATTAATTCAGATGGCTGCAGACGTAAATTGCCAAGTACTAGCCATCTTGAAGATCCATTAACTGTGATTCCAGTAAAATTGGTAAGGAAAATCAAAAAGAATAAAATATAAAAAATAATTCTTGAAAACTTTAAAAGATTTCTAATGTTTGTATTAAGAACGAAATAAAATAGACCAATTCCTGATATTGTCCAAATGATTTGTTTTTGTAAGAAGTAAGCCCAATTTCCCATTTCCCTACTAGCCACCCACCAACTTGATGACCCTAGTATGCATATTCCTAATATTGACCAAATTCCAATGAGGACAACGAGGATTTTTGACTCATAAAGCCATATCGTCCAAGGTAAAGGAAATATAGAGTCTGTTAAATTGCTTAAATTTTTTTTGTAATTAGAACTAGGGGTT
>MWOO01000012.1 GCA_002025945.1 Prochlorococcus sp. HOT208_60m_813O14
AATAAAAGATTTAAAAATAACAATCAATCTAAACAAAAAGCCAACTTAAACATAAGCCTTCCCAATTTTGTTGAAAAAAAAGTAAGGAATCTAAGAAGAAGTATTAATAGTGAAAAATTAAAGGAGAATATTAATGATATTCAAATTAATACAATTAAAGAAACTGAATTAATAAAATGTCGAATTGAGTTAATTAGTCATTGGAAAACCTTATATGGATCAGTTCCTAATGATCATGTAGTAGAAGCTTCGATGGATTGGTTTGAAAAGGATATATGGCCAAATCTTGATGGAACTGAAAATCTACCCTTTACGTGGAGTGCAGCCAATAAATTAATGTCAGATTTATGCCCATTTTGGATAAAGAAAAATCCATCCCTTGAAATTGTTTTATTAATGATTGGCGTTTTAGAAGACCCATTTGCTACATCAGACCTTATAAATAGAATACCTACACTTATGAGAAGGTTTATAAGTAGATTTAAGCGAAATAATAGATCAAATTCATTTGAGACTTTGGACTCAACAATGACAGTACATGGAGCACTTA
>MWOO01000120.1 GCA_002025945.1 Prochlorococcus sp. HOT208_60m_813O14
TTTGTTCTATTACTCTATGGGTATTATTTGAGTGTGTTCTTTATTTCATAATGATAGAAAATTATAAAGGTTGGGATATAACTTTAAATTGGGATAATAAAGATTATCTCGAGAGGGATACCACTAAAAGTAATTTTATTAATCAAAAGGAAAAATGGATTGGTGTTCACTTTAATGGTGAAAAAATCTATGGTTCTTCTCTAAAAGAAATTAGGCATATTATTGATTATCCTAGTTTGCATGCAAAGTAGTATAAAAGATTTTTTTAATTATCCTGATTATTTTCATTATCTTCAATAAGTTCTTTAGCAAGTTTTCTTAAATCTCCCTTAATCGAGACCCATGTAAAGGCGATTATAAAAATTGAAGCAGATATTGCAACAGTGATCTTTTCGATAGGGGA
>MWOO01000121.1 GCA_002025945.1 Prochlorococcus sp. HOT208_60m_813O14
AAATACATCTAACATTTTTCGAAGTGAGAGAGTTGTTGGCTCTCCTTTAACTAAAGCTAGAATATTTGCACTAAAGTTATTTTGTAGAGGTGTTAATTTAAATAAGTTATTTAAGACTACCTGTGGATAGGCATCTCTTTTTAGCTCAATAACAATCCTCATCCCATCCCGATCACTTTCATCTCTAATGTCAGAAATTCCCTCTAATTTTTTCTCATTAACCAAATCTGCAATTCTCTCTATCAAGGCTGCTTTATTAGTTTGAAAAGGCAGCTCCGTAATTATTACTGCATCTTTTTCTGCCCTGCCAGCTGATTTGATTTGCTCAATATTTGCAACACCTCTCATGGTTATTGAACCTTTTCCTGTTTTGAAAGTTTCTCTGATACCATCTCTTCCCAAGATTTGACCACCTGTAGGAAAGTCGGGACCCTTAATTATTTCGAAAAGTTCTTTATCTTCAATCAAAGGGTTTTTAATTATTGATTTGAGACCATTTATTAATTCTCCTAAGTTATGAGGTGGAATATTAGTTGCCATACCTACTGCTATGCCAGATGATCCATTTAAAAGTAATTGAGGGATTCTTGCAGGTAAAACTGTTGGCTCTTGTTGAGAACCGTCAAAGTTATCAGCAAAATCTACAGTTTCAGATTCAATATCCTCTAGTAAACTTTCATCTGTTAGAGATTGTAGACGAGATTCTGTATACCTCATTGCTGCAGGAGGATCGTTATCTACAGAACCAAAGTTACCATGACCGTCGATAAGTGGCATCCTCATAGAAAAATCCTGAGCCATTCTCACTAAAGCATCATAGACAGCAGTGTCGCCATGGGGGTGGTATTTTCCAAGTACTTCTCCAA
>MWOO01000122.1 GCA_002025945.1 Prochlorococcus sp. HOT208_60m_813O14
GCTTTAATATTACGGTTCACAATCTCCAAATGTTCTTTCCAGATATTATCTCTTAGGCAGCTAGTTTCTAATAACAAAGGATTAGAAATCTTTATAAGTGATTCATTATCTTCTGGAACAAGAGAGTAGCTAAGTACCTCGTTGAAACCATTTTCTGTAAAACCATTTTTTATTTTTCTCAATGCTAACTGTTCTGATGACAATTTTCCAGGCTTAATTGGATTAGGAAGATTCATATCGAATCTGTCATAACCTATTAATCTCGCAATTTCTTCAATTAAATCTATTTCTCTTATTAAATCTTGTGACCTATTAGGAATTACTGCTACATCCCAGCCATATTCTTTACTTTTTAAAGTACATCCTATGAGTGTTAATTTATCAACTATTTCAGTATCAGATACATTTCTTTTTTCAAATTGTTCGTTAATGATTAATGGACCAAGAATTTTATGTATTCGATTCCTTCGTAGTTTAATAAAAATATCCTCATTA
>MWOO01000123.1 GCA_002025945.1 Prochlorococcus sp. HOT208_60m_813O14
ATAATTAAATTTAAGATTGCTTTAGAAGAGAAATATTTAAACAATAGATTTGAGAATTACTTACTTTATAAAAAAGATGTTAAATATTAATTAAATAAAGATATGGATATTAATCAAATAAAATTAGATAATAAATTTAAATTAGTTGAAGCAAGTGCAGGCACTGGAAAAAGTTTCGCTTTGGCGCACCTAGTTTTAAGAAATGTTTTGGAGAAAAGAATTAAACCAGATGAGATACTCTTATTAAGTTTTACAAAAAAAATACTTGTTCTGAATTACGAGATAAAATACTTTTGAGATTTAAGGATTTAAAATCATATTTGCAAAATAACAATGAAAGTAAGATAGATAATACCCTTAAGGATTGGTATCTAAAATTTAAGCAGAAAGAAAAATCTAAAAAAAACATTATTTCCGAAATTGATAATTTTGTTAATGAAATTTATAAATTAG
>MWOO01000124.1 GCA_002025945.1 Prochlorococcus sp. HOT208_60m_813O14
TTGAATAAAAGATTTAAAAATAACAATCAATCTAAACAAAAAGCCAACTTAAACATAAGCCTTCCCAATTTTGATCTCTTAGGATCTGTGCTTGTCCTAGCTTCAGTACATTCCAGGGTCACCACAACTCTAGTCCCTTTTTTGGCCATTTTAATTAATACTTTATTGTATAATTTTCTATTGTACATCTTCAACAAACTTTTTTGAAGATATACTCATTTCTTTTATTATCATTGATTAAAAAATATAAATGAAAGTTTCTCGAAATTGGTTGAAAAATTTAGTAGAAATTACTTCTACACCCGAAGATCTCTCTGAGAAATTGTCTATTGGTGGATTTGAGGTTGAATCATTAGAAGATTGTTCAGAAAATGTAAATGGTGTTGTTTTAGGTAAGGTCTTATCAGTTTTAAAACACCAAGGATCTGACAAACTTTCAATTTGCCAAGTCGATATTGGTACTTCAAAGAATTTACAAATTATCTGTGGTGCCAGAAATATCAAACCAAATATTTATGTTTATGTTGCTACTGTCGGCGCGAAATTAAATGCAGTTGATTTAACTATTAAAAGAAGTGAAATTAGAGGTGTCATGAGTGAAGGAATGATATGCTCTCTGCAGGAACTAGGATTAGAAGACTCTAGCGAAGGGATTGAGATCATTGATGAAGAATTAGCTATAGGACATGAATTAGGCACTCCAGGGTCTGATTTGCTTCAATTGAATGATTTTATATACGATTTAGCCATTACAGCTAATAGACCTGACGGAATGTCTGTTATAGGTATAGCCCGTGAAATTTCTGCTCTTTTAGAATCCACCTTAAATTTTCCAGAATTAAA
>MWOO01000125.1 GCA_002025945.1 Prochlorococcus sp. HOT208_60m_813O14
CTGATTTTAATAAATGTCCCTTTTCAGGTTTGCTTAAATGCTTCTCTTTGGACAAGCCATAACCTATCTGAACGGCGGTATAACCATCCAAAGCATTTGTTTTCAATTGAGTGACGCGGCATGGACCAGCCTCTATAAGGGTAACTGGTACCGAATTACCTTTATCATCGAAAAGTTGGGACATGCCCAATTTCTTTCCTAAAATTCCGATAGACATAAGACTAAATTAGGCTAGCTCGTAATAATTTTTCAATTATCTAAACCCTTCAGTTATTAAGGTGTAGATAATAAAAAAACAATTAGTAAGGTCGAGACTTATCTGAAAAAATAGATAGTTTCTCTCGGGACAAACCCACCTGAGTTTTTTAACGAAACGCTAAAAAATGTGAAATTTTCAGAGGCTC
>MWOO01000126.1 GCA_002025945.1 Prochlorococcus sp. HOT208_60m_813O14
GATGAACCTAAAGAAACTGTGAGAATAATGGACATACCCTCTTCCAACACAAATGCTTCACTTGTTGTTAGTATCGACTCAAGTGATGATCCCAAGAATGGCTCTATTTGATTCAACACATGAGTTAATAATTTCTAAGGATCAAAATAATTCTAAAATTAATCTTCCTTCGGAGAAAGATCCTATTTTATGTAACCATTGTAAAAGAACTTCATCAAATGGGATTAGATGTCAAGGAATGTGTGTAGCAGATAATGATTACTAAAATATTTCAAATTTTATATAAACAACCTGATGAAAATGATCAATAATTGCTTTTAATTTTATTTATTAATAATCATAAGGTATTATTTATCAATAATAAAAAAAGATTATTTTTCTATATATCAATAAGTAATTGAAACTTTCTACCTTTTATTTGAAATTTAAGTTCTTCGAAAATTTCATAATTAGATGTGTAAAAAAATCAAAGATC
>MWOO01000127.1 GCA_002025945.1 Prochlorococcus sp. HOT208_60m_813O14
ATTTTCATTTAAGATTGAGATAATTTCCCATTTATGAATTATCGAAATCACATTAGTCAAATTATCGTGTTTGCATATTTCAGCTAGTTCCATCCTTATTCGTATGCCTAGTGCAGGAGGGTAAATCATTTTCTGATGAGTTTCTGAACTTTTCCATGGCCATTGTCTAACTGTTTCTTGAGATTGTTTGAGGGAATTATTTGAAATATTGAAATCTAATCTTGAAGCATATTTTGCGCATCTAATTAATCTACTTGGATCATCTGAAATACTATTACTGTGAAGTAAGTTCAATCTTTTACTTTTTATATCAGAAATTCCTCCATAAAGATCATAGATTTTCCTTGTCGAGACCTCGAAGGCTATTGAATTTATAGTGAAATCTCTCCTCTTAAGATCCTCTTCAATAGTACTTTTGTTTACTGTGGGATTTAAGCCT
>MWOO01000128.1 GCA_002025945.1 Prochlorococcus sp. HOT208_60m_813O14
TTTCAAGTCTAATTCAGACCATTGACCATGACAGTCACCAGCAATAGCAATTTTTAAATTTGTCAGAATTTTTTCTGTTTAAAGGCATATAATCTATTTAGAGATATTCTAAATCCTGACCAGTATAACTTCTACTGCAAAACAGAAATCAGTTCAAAACGAAGAGGATTTGATTTCTGAAATAAAGGAGCGTTGCGGAAAAGCTAATGCAATTATTCTTGCGCACTATTATCAAGCTCCAGAGATTCGGGAAATTGCAGATTTTATTGGCGATTCATTAGATCTATCTAGGAAAGCTGCAAATAATGACGCAGATATAATAATTTTTTGCGGTGTGCACTTTATGGCCGAAACCGCAAAAATACTTAGCCCTAATAAACCAGTCCTATTACCAGATATTGACGCAGGGTGCTCATTAGCAGACGATTGTCCTTCAGATAAATTTCAAAAATTCAGGGAAGAAAATCCAGATCACTATGTCGTAAGTTATATAAATTGCACTGCAGAAGTAAAAGCTCAAAGTGATCTGATATGTACAAGCAGTAATGCAGTCTCATTAATTAAAAAGATACCTGAAG
>MWOO01000129.1 GCA_002025945.1 Prochlorococcus sp. HOT208_60m_813O14
TAGCCATTCCTAAAACCTTTAAATCAACTCTAAAAAAAGAAAAAATAAGTTTATGCAAAGTAAGGATAGGTGGTTTTGAAAGTCGAACTAAATGTTTAGAAGATATTCCAGCTGATATCGAAATCAATACTGATGAATCATCATTACGATCATTAAACATTTACCCCTATACGCCAATTCCCATCAATAAAGATAATTATGCAATTGTCTTAAAAGTATTTAATCCTAAAAGATCAGGACTATATCAATTCCATTCATATGGACAACCTAAAGGGCAATCAGTGTCAACTTATTTAGGAAGCTGGACTATAGTGATCGATTAAATGATAAATTAATGAAGGATTATTAAAAAAATGACTAAAAGAACTTTTGGCGGAACTTCAAGAAAAAGAAAACGTGTATCTGGGTTTAGAGTAAGAATGCGTTCTCATACTGGTAGAAGAGTTATTAAAAGTAGAAGACAAAAAGGTAGAGAGAGAATAGCTGTATAAATTTAAAAATAATATGGCCTTACCAAAAGATATGCGTTTAAAAGGT
>MWOO01000013.1 GCA_002025945.1 Prochlorococcus sp. HOT208_60m_813O14
ATTAGCAAATGACTTGAAAGATAGAATTTTTATAATAAATGGGTTTGCGAAAGGATGGGCTATGACTGGCTGGAGGATAGGTTATTTAGTAGGTCCCAAAGATGTAATCAAAGCATCCTCAGCATTACAAAGTCAAAGTACAAGTAATGTTTGCTCTTTTGTTCAAAAAGGTGCTTTAGAGGCCTTAAAAATTAATAATGAGTTTTTCTCAATGATAAATAGCCATTATGATCAAAGAAGAAGACTTCTCTATGAGGGCCTTAATAATATAAATGGGATTTATATTGAAGAACCTAACGGAGCATTTTACGCATTTCCAAAATTACCCAACTCCTCAATTACTTCTGTTGATTTCTGCAATAAAGCTCTTCAAGATTACGGATTAGTTGTTGTACCTGGAAAAGCTTTTGGAGCTGATCAATGTATAAGAATATCTTGTGCAGCTTCAGAAATTAAAATAAAAGATGGACTACAGAGGCTTGAAAAAGTAGTCGATCAATA
>MWOO01000130.1 GCA_002025945.1 Prochlorococcus sp. HOT208_60m_813O14
CGTAGATGACATTCTTGTAGATACAGATTCACTAGAAAATGATATTGCAACAGCAGAAACTAACTTACTTTCTAATCAGACAGCCTTACTTTCTAACCAGACAACAATAGGTTCTAACCTGGTAGTAGTTGATGGAATTGTAGATGACATTCTTGTAGATACAGATTCACTAGAAAATGATATTGCAACAGCAGAAACTAACTTACTTTCTAATCAGACAGCCTTACTTTCTAACCAGACAACAATAGGTTCTAACCTGGTAGTAGTTGATGGAATTGTAGATGACATTCTTGTAGATACAGATTCACTAGAAAATGATATTGCAACAGCAGAAACTAACTTACTTTCTAATCAGACAGCCTTACTTTCTAACCAGACAACAATAGGTTCTAACCTGGTAGTAGTTGATGGAATTGTAGATGACATTCTTGTAGATACAGATTCACTAGAAAATGATATTGCAACAGCAGAAAC
>MWOO01000131.1 GCA_002025945.1 Prochlorococcus sp. HOT208_60m_813O14
TTTAGAACTAAATGAAAAATTAAAAGGAGATTTTCTTTTTAATAATATTGAAATCCTTTATAAGAAATTAATTATTGACAAAGAGGAAAATGATCTTAAAAAAGATGTCTATAGTAATCAAATTTCTAAAAAAAATCCAAGTTATATTAATGCACTGAAAATTATTAATAATTATTTTAATAATTGATAATTTGTTTTTTTTACTAAAATGCTGATTTCTTTATTTATTTACTAATCTTGATTACAGGGTTAGAATTAAAAAGTTTTAAAAGGTTTTTTTTGAAAAAGGAATTATCACATCGTTCTCATGAACTGAAAGCTCTTGGTTGGAATCAAGAAGACTTAACAAGATACGAAGATTTATGGGAGTACAGTCAAAGATGGGGATTAATAA
>MWOO01000132.1 GCA_002025945.1 Prochlorococcus sp. HOT208_60m_813O14
GTACAACTTCCAAACCAAACAAATGAAAAACTTAATTTTTAAAACAACTTCTATTTTTTCTTTATTTTCTCTAGGTTTCTTATCAACAATGCCTGCTTTAAGTGGTGATAAACAATATGGGGAAAATAGTTTTAGACCTGATTCTCTAAAAGTGACTTTTTATGAGATAGGTCTATCTAACGCTGATTTATCCAAAGTTTTCTCAGTCTTGAATTCAACTACTGGAGTTGAATCTAATATTGCCGATCCAGATGCTGTAAAGAATCTTGTTACTGGAATAGAAGCTACGCCTGGTACTTATACTCACTTTTATGCAGTAATAAGTAATACATATAAAGTAAAGGGATCATCAAATGGTTGTTATACCAAGTCAGGAAGCTATAAACTAGCAAACTCGGTTTATAA
>MWOO01000133.1 GCA_002025945.1 Prochlorococcus sp. HOT208_60m_813O14
ATCTATAGAAGTTCTAGAAACCCAAATAAGCAGGGATAAGGAAGTTGAAGTAACTAACTAGTATTCAAACAAAATTTTCTAGAAGTTTTTCAGGGCCTAATTTCTTTAAATAATTAATATTTGAATTTTCAGTTACTAATATGTATCCTGCAAATCCTAAACCGTTAATACTGAAACCATGGATATGATCATTTTTTCTTTTTATAATAGCGATCCATTTATTAGTTATTAAAATATTGTAAGGATATATCGGTTTCTTATCACTAATAGGGTTCCCAAGTCCTAATTTCTTGCATAATTCCAAGTAAAATTCAAAAAGACATGATGGATTTTCTAAAAAATTAAATTTGGATACAACAATATTTTTTTTAAGCTTACTATCTATATCTTGATATGAGTTCATCTCTAAAAACCACTTTTCTCTAGGGCATGATATCTCACCTTTAGATCTACGCAGAAGTTGAAAATGCCTGTGAGGTTGACTCGCTCCCGCAATTGGAGAACTATTGAAAAACCATAATCCACTAGTATCTTTATTAACTTGTTGGATCGCTCTCCAATCTTTAATATCTAACCATCCATTTTGAGGTTTCCATTCATTTGTAATAAGTAAAATATGACCTTTTTGTACAGGGTACTTATTTAATATTAGTTGATGATTATCACCAATTTTATCAATTTCTAGTATCTTTTCCCAAGGACAAAATGGATTTTGCTTAGGACCATAAATTTTTTTTTTATTAAATTTAGAAGTATCGAGTTTCCTAATTATGAAGTCGTCTTTTTCATATAAATCTCTTGTAATAATATTAGTTTTGAGAGGATATAATGATTCATCATCAATTGATAATTGAGTTTGTTCT
>MWOO01000134.1 GCA_002025945.1 Prochlorococcus sp. HOT208_60m_813O14
GTCTAGCGCATCAATGATTGAAGGTTTAGCAAATTCCAAGAAACCATATTCAACTAAAACTTTTGGATATCTTTTTTGGATAAGTTTAGTTAATTCTTGAAATTCAGTAATTGCAAGTTTATTTCTACTCCCGTGGCCACAGATAAGAATCGCAACTTGATTATTTAACTTCGAATCTAAATTATCCAATATTTAATTAATCCTTATACCATAATAGTAAATAAGAATATTATGTAGTGAAAAAAAATAATAATTTGCTTGAAATTCCTAATATTAATTCAAAGGACGCAAAGTTAAAGAAATTAATTTATGAGGTTGATGATTCCTTATTTAATAAGGAAAACTATTCTAAGGAAAAATTTGAACACCTTTGCGTATGTAGTGGAGGTACAACCTCTAGCTGTGCAAAAAATGGTTTTACAACTCTTGATCTAAGAAAAAATCACAGCAAAATTCACCTTGATAGAGAAAGCAATTTAGTAACAATTGGAGGAGGAGTAATAATGGGGGATCTAGTAAATCATTTACAAAAACATAATCGAAGCTTTCCAATCGGTCTTTCTAAACTTCCTGGAGCTGGCTATATACTAACTGGTGGAGTAAGTCCACTTAGTAGAGCCTACGGATTAGCCATTGATAATATTGAATCAATTAAAGGGTTCCTGGGTAATGGGAAATTTATCTCTTTTAAAAAAAATCAAATAAATCCAGAAGAGCAATTGATTTGGGAAGCAGTTAAAGGCGCAGCACCCTTCTTCTCAATCATTACCGAAATAGAACTTAAAACCATCCAATCTAATCCAATTAAGGTTATAGAAGGATTTGTAAATCTAAATGAACTTTCAGAAATAATACAATTATCAGAGGAATTTCCAGACAATATTAGTCTTCAATGGATTTATGCCCAAAAAATTTATATATATATCGTTGCTGAACTCAAAAATAATTTGGAGGATAAAAGAACAGAAGAATGCTTAATGCCTCTAAACAAATTTCCCGCTCTAGAAAAAAGACTATATGAGAACTTTAACAAAATAAATTTCTTCCCAAAGGAATTGAATTTATATGAGCTGAATGCAAATAACCATTCCGAGGTAATTAGTCTTCTTGGAGAAGATATAAAAAATGATATCCCAATTTTCATAAAATGTTTGGACGAAATAATGGAAAATAAACCTAATAATTCCTGTTATGTCGCTTCTCAACAATTAGGTTGCGACACTAAAAAGTTAAATCATGGCTCAAGCTTTTTTGTTCATAGAAAAAGTACTTGGAAACCCTGGATATATACATCATGGAAAAAAAATGATCTTCAAGAAAAAGAAGTCGCTTTGGAATGGATTTATAAATCGTGGAGCAAGCTAAAAAGGTTTTATCCAAATATTCATTTAGCCCAATTGCATAATCATTTAGATTCTCATGAGGAAGAAATTAGATTAGCCTTTGGACACAGAATGAATGAATTAAAAACTTTAAAGAATATTTTAGACCCACAAGGTATTTTGCCTCCTTTATGAGGTAACTTCTTAATTATAAAGAATCTTAAAATGTCAAATTTCTCAAGATACTTATCCAAAAATTGGTTAGATGATCCAAAGTCAAATATTCTCTCTGGCTTAGTAGTTGCTTTTGCAATGATCCCAGAAGCAATTGCTTTTTCAGGTATAGCTGGTGTAGATCCTAAAGTTGGTCTTTTTGGTGCATTTTGCTTATCTATAACAATTGCGATTGTTGGAGGAAGAAGGGGGATGATCACTTCAGCTACAGGTTCAACAGCTCTTTTGATGACTGGACTTGTTGCTTATGGAGAATCACAAGCTCCTGGATTAGGAGTCCCATATCTTATTGCAGCTGGAATATTAACTGGAATTTTCCAAATTCTTTGGGGATATTTAAGACTTGCCTACCAAATGCGATTTGTGCCAACGGGAGTATTAAGTGGATTTGTAAATGCACTGGCGCTTTTAATATTTCAGGCACAACTACCTCAGCTAGGTATAGGTATTAAAGAGTCAAAAGGATTAATTGAACAAACTTTGAGTCAGTATCCAGTTAATTCTCAGATCCCAGTAGTTTGGATTCTTGTAATCCTAGGGTTAATAATTATCTATGGGCTTCCAAAAATCACAAAAGTAGTCCCATCTCAACTTATCGCGATAGTAGTAATTACTCTCATAAGCATATTCTTCAATCTAGATGTCCCAACAGTTAGCGATTTGGGTAAATTACCTGATGGATTACCAAGTATTTCTCTGCCTTTTGGATCAATAGAAAATGGGAAAGTACCTTTTAGTCTTGAAACATTAGGAATTATTTTACCGACTTCACTTGCAATATCTCTCGTGGGTTTAATGGAAACCTTTTTAACTCAAGATATTTTAGACGATGTAACTGATACAAGTTCTAATAAAAATAAAGAAGCAAGAGGACAGGGAATCGCAAATATTGTGGCATCCTTATTTGGTGGAATGGCAGGATGTGCCTTAGTTGGGCAATCTGTTATGAATACTGAGAATGGTGGTAAATCTAGATTATCAACTCTCTCCTCAGGTATATCTTTACTCATTATGATTATCCTCTTGAAGTCTTGGATTGGAGCAATCCCAATGGCTGCTTTAGTAGCAATCATGATAACGATCGCAATAAGTACAGCAGATATAAATGGATTAAAAAATATTAGAAAGATACCTAAAAGTGATACTGCAGTAATGCTTATGACTTTTGCAGTTACAATGCTTACAAAACCTCATAATCTTGCACTTGGAGTTATTGCAGGAGTTGCATTAGCTGCAATTCTTTTCAGCAGAAAAGTCGCAAAAGTTATAACTGTCTCAAGAGCTAAAGAAAATAATTTGACTACCTACAAAGTAAAAGGACAATTATTTTTTGTAAGTAAAATTTATTTCTTACAAGGATTTGATATTCATGAACATCCTGAAAATATTGTTATTGATATGTCTTTAGCTCATATTTGGGATCAAAGTGGTGTTGTTGCTCTTGAGCAAATTATTAGAAAGTTCCAGAATGGTGGTTCTAAAGTTGAAATTGTAGGATTAAATAAAGAAAGTCTTAACTTATTTGAAAGACTAGGTGGGATAGAAAGCGCTCATTAAAAAAGTTAATTAAGACTAACTTGTTGATAACAAAACCAAAGCCATTGCTGAAAAAGCAAATTCCTATGAGATCTCCAAGCGGTCTTTGAACTTTTTGGATCAAAATTTTTAGGAGGCGGAACATCTCCCTTTTCTTTGTCTCTTTCAATTTCACTAATAATTCTATGCACCGTGTATTCAGGATGACCTAAATGCATAAGTTGTTTTTGATCATTAGATTCAAATATTGTATATCCGACGTTTTCTCCATAAGCCAACAAATTCAATTTCCCTTCTTTTTGGGCCTTCTCCATTTCCAAATCTGGTAATCCCGCAAATCTACTTTGAGGACATATAAATTCATCATCTTGTGTACCCATCAAAGGGTGTCCAGGAACAAGACTTTTTAAAGGGAATACCCCAAATAATTTCCTATCAAAAACTTGCTTATCAACCCCTGCCAAATATGCCAGCGCAAAGCCCGCCCAACATAATCCAAGAGTACTCGCACAAGAATTTCTGGCTTCATTTACAATTTTCACAAATTCATCCCAATACTTAACCTCCTCAAAGGCTAAGTGCTCAATAGGTGCTCCAGTAATAATGATTCCATCTAACGCTTCTGGATTATTTGCTTCTTCCCAAGTTATGTATAGATTATTTAGATGATTAAGATCCCATGTTTTATAAGAATGAGTTTCAAGTTTTATCCAAACTGGTTCAATTTGAAGAGGAGATAAACCAAGTGGATGTAGTAAGTTAAATTCATACTGCTTGCCAAGAGGCATGATATTTAAAATACCAATCCTAAGAGGACGTATATCCTGTCTTTTTGCCAAATCTGGTTCGATCCAAGATATATGATTTTTCTCAACATCACTAATCTTGTGATAGTTACTAGGAATTATTAAAGCCAATAAATCTCCTTTCCTATCTGATTTGTGAAAGTGCTTGTTCGAAATCTGCTTTTATATCATCAATATGCTCAATTCCTACAGAAACTCTTACCATCGTGGGAGTTACGCCTGCAGATAATTGTTCTTCTTCAGATAATTGCTGATGAGTTGTTGAAGCCGGATGAATTACTAAAGTTTTTGAATCACCAACATTAGCAAGGTGGCTCGCTAATTTTAAGGAATCAATAAATTTTACTGCATTTTCATACCCCCCATTAAGAGAGAACATAAGCATGCAACCCATTCCCCTTCCAGTAGTATATTTTTTGGCACTTGAGTAATATGGATCAGATTCTAAACCAGGATAATTAACACTACTTACATTAGAATTAGAATCTAACCATTTTGCTAGTTCAAGAGCATTAGAAGTTTGTCTTTCTATCCTTAAACTTAGAGTTTCCAGACCCTGCAATAACAAGAACGAATTAAAAGGACTTTGAGCTGATCCCCAGTCTCTCAGGCACTCAAGTCTTGCTCTTAACGCAAAAGCTATATTTCTATTATCAGGTACTCCCAGAGATTTGCAGATATCACTACCAAAACCAAAAGCATCCCAGTGGACGAGCCCATGATAAGCAGCGCTTGGCTCACTCATTAGTGGGAATTTACCATTTCCCCAATCAAAGGTTCCGGCATCAACAATAACCCCTCCGATACTTGTTCCATGTCCACCGATCCATTTCGTTGCACTTTCCACAACAACATCGGCTCCAAAATCAATCGGTCTTATTAAGGCACCACCAGCACCAAGAGTATTATCAACTATTAAAGGAATTCCATTTTCCTTCGCCAAAGCAGAGAGTCCCTCAAAATCTGGAATGTTGAACCGAGGATTTCCCATTGATTCGACGTATATTGCTTTGGTTTTGTCATCAATTTTATTTCTAAAACTATCGATACTATCACCATCGGCAAATTTAACTTCTATTCCTAATCTTGGAAATTGTACTTTAAATTGATTGTATGTCCCACCATAGAGAAAAGATGTAGAGACAAAATTATCCCCTGCTGTCATGCAGTTTACTATTGCCAAGAATTGAGCAGCTTGACCTGAGGAAGTTGCAAGTGCTGCCATACCTCCCTCCAAAGCTGCCATCCTTTTTTCAAAGACATCTGTGGTGGGGTTCATAAGTCGAGTATAAATATTTCCAAATTCTTTTAATCCAAAGAGATTCGCTCCATGCTCCGCATTATCAAAGACATAAGAGCTAGTTTGATAAATAGGTACTGCTCTAGAATTTGTTGTTGGATCAGGCACTTGGCCTGCATGTAACTGAAGAGTCTCGAATTTTTGGTTGCTCAAAATTTTTAAATAATCCTATTATCTATTTAACTTATAAAAGCCTAAAAAAAAAACAAAAAAAAGATAAATATTTATAAATCCTTTTTTAATGAAGGGTAATTATTTTTCATATACAAACTCAAATCATCTTTTATCGCAGATCTCAGTATCTCAATATTTGCAGAATCAATTATTGGGAATGCTTTATTAGCTTCAGGATCTTTTTCAGTAATTGATTTCCAATTCTTACCCACATCTTTTACAGAGTTTTTTAGAACCTCATCAAAATCGAAGCCCTTATCGTTGTTTTTTGCGTCAAATTCACTAAAAGCTTTATTTATGAGTTCTTTTCTATTTTCAAATAGATTCTTGGCTTTTAAAGTATCTGGAAGACCCATAACTGGTTGTAAATCCTTAAGAAGTTTTATTTCCTCTTCAATTAAGAGTGTCCAAACAGCTTGTTTATTTTTTGGAATATTAGAATTACTAAAAATATTAATTTTATCGAGGTAAAATTTTAACCATAAGTAATATGATTTTTCTTCAATAGTTTTTTTAACGGATATCTTTTTATTTTGGATCTTTGGTAGCAACTTTTCTGCTCTCTTCAAAAACTGTCTGTCTTCTCTTTCTAAATTTATTAATCCCCATCTTTGACTGTATTCCCATAAATCTTCGTATCTTGTTAAGTCTTNTTGATTCCAACCAAGAGCTTTCAGTTCATGAGAACGATGTGATAATTCCTTTTTCAAAAAAAACCTTTTAAAA
>MWOO01000135.1 GCA_002025945.1 Prochlorococcus sp. HOT208_60m_813O14
TACTGCATCCCCGAAGAATTCTAATTTTTCGTAATTTATTACTTTGTCATCTGAGGAATGGATTAATGCTTCATTAAAATTTTGAATTACTGAAATATTCTGTGTTCTAATAATGTCAGAAAATCTTTTTGATTTAATTTTTAAAGACTTTAAAAAATTAAATATTTGATTAATTCTCTGTTCTGTAATTATATTTGTCATATGATTTAGTTAATCATAACAATTAGAAAGCAGGTCATAAGCCGGGTTCTGTTCATCTAAAATAAGACGGGCAACCATCTATCTAGGGCTGGAATTACTTCACAGTCTCGAGCGGCGCTAACAAGTAGATTGTTTAATGGTCATGAATCTACTAAGCCTTGCTCCCAGCCGGGGTTTACCTAGCCAACACTTCTCAATGTTGCTGGTGCGCTCTTACCGCACCTTTGCACCCTTGCCATACATAAAGTATTAGGCGGTATGTTTCTGTGGCACTATCCTCACGGTTACCCGCACTGGGAATTACCCAGCAAGCCTGACCATATGGGAGCCCGGACTTTCCTCAAAAAAGTTTTATTTTGTTTCCAAAACAAAACTTTTTTGCGATTGCCTCTCCTGCTTTCATTTAGCATAGTCCCTATCGCACCAAAAATCATCTATTGGGGCTGTAGCTCAGCTGGATAGAGCAACGGTTTCCTAAACCGTAGGCCGTGGGTTCGACTGCCGCCAGTCCCGTTAAAGTAATAATCTATATGTAGTATGTGTGCAAAGTTGCTACTCTCTAGCTAGCGTATAATTAGTAATAAATCTTTTATGGCTAAGTTGCATGATATGCGTTTGAAACTCTTAATTCAACAAGAGCATGAGCGTATTTCTAAATCCCAACCAAATGATTTAGATCTTTCAATAGTTCAAGCAAGATGCTTATGTTGGCTTGCTTTATTGGCAGAAGCTCATGAAGATCAAGCAAACGATGCTGAAAAAAGAGGAGATGCCGAACAGGCAATGGGTTGGTTTGCTGATTCTATGAGATTAAGAGATGTTATAAACTTAGTTACTAGTATTGAGATACCTTTGCCAGATAGTCCAGATTCACTAGATGAAAATGACGAATTATTTGACGGACCTACAACTATGCCAAAATAATGAGATGATATGAAAAGAGTTACCTTGTCCTTTGTCTGAAGAACCATGTCAATGCCCTGATTGTCAGAGATTTTATAGAGAGCATGATCGTTTGATTAGAGAATTTCCTACTTTTCATCAGCAACAAGAATTAAATTGGGCATCAATTCAATCGTTCAGAACTCTTTGTAGTAAAGTTACAAATGAATTACAGAGACAACTATCTGAAAGAGAATGCAATGAAGATATTATTCCAGAAGAAAAACATATTTCAGATCTAGAAATAACTGAAGCATTAGAAGAACTTGAAAGTGTTAATGCTTATTTATATTCAATTGAAGCTTTAATGGAAAGAATTTTTGATACAAAGATTTCAAACAATGTTGAATTGAAATTTAAAGAAATTGCAGATCAATTAGCCCCAGACCCATTAAATATTGATAGGTTAATTTTGAATAGATTATTTCATCAAACTCCAGATTTCCCAGATAAGAAAAACATTAATTAGTTAATTCTTCGACATCACACGTTATTTCTACAGGCATTGGAGAGACTTTCCAAATTGATTTGCAGTACTCTCTTATAGATCTATCTGATGAGAAATAGCCTGATCTAGCAGTATTTAGTAATGCCATTTTATTCCAAGATTTTTTATTTTTCCAATATTTACTAACTACATCCTGTTTATTTAAGTAGTCTTCGAAGTCAGCCATAACAAAGAATGGGTCATGTCCAGTCAAGCTATTTAGTAAAGGTTTGAATAATTCTTTATCTCCATTACTGAAGTGTCCAATTTCAATAAGATGTATTACCTCTTTTAGCTCATCACATTGATCAATAAAAGTTTGGGGTGTGTAATTATTATTTTTTAAATCCATAATCTCACTTTCAGTTTTTCCAAAAAGAAAGAAATTCTCTTTTTTTACTAAATCTCTTAATTCCACATTAGCTCCATCTAAGGTTCCAATAGTCAAAGCTCCATTCATGGCAAACTTCATATTTCCAGTTCCAGAAGCTTCTTTCCCGGCAGTTGAAATTTGTTCTGAAAGATCGGTTGCAGGATAAACTATTTCACCAAGCTTTACATTGTAATCTGGTAAAAAAACAACCCTCAATAAACCATCCATATCTGGATCAGAATTAACTACATCAGCAATACCATTAATGAATCTAATCATTAGTTTTGCCATAAAGTAACCTGGTGCAGCTTTCCCCCCAAATATTATTGTTCTCGGGACTTCATAATTTTTTGTACCATTTTTAATTCGTAGATATTGAGCAATAATTTGTAAGGCGTTTAAATGTTGTCTTTTATATTGGTGAATCCTTTTTACTTGAACATCAAATAAACTTGTTGGATCTACAAGTATTCCTGTTTTGGAATGGATAAAACTAGCTAATTTTCGTTTGCCATTTAATTTTGTTTCCTCAAATTTTTGTAAAAAATTGTTGTCATCTTTTTTGTCTTCTAATTTTTTAAGAAGTTCCATATTTGTTATCCAATCAGGACCAACTTCTTCTTCTAGAAGGTTAGATAATGATGGATTGGATAAGGCAACCCATCTCCTTGGAGTAACTCCATTAGTGACATTTGTAAATTTTTCAGGCCATAGATCTGCAAATTCAGGAAGAA
>MWOO01000136.1 GCA_002025945.1 Prochlorococcus sp. HOT208_60m_813O14
AATAATTCAAAGAGTAATTGTAATCTCCGCTGGAGTATTTGCAAACTTAATACTTGCTTACTCAATCTTGATTATAAATGTAACTACTGTTGGTGTTCCATTTGATCCAGAACCAGGCATTTTAGTTTTGGCTACTCAACCTGAGAAAGCTGCCTCTCTTGCTGGTTTAGAACCAGGGGATAAAATATTAGAAATCGAAACCATTACTTTAGGAGTTGGGGATCAAGCCGTTTCCACTTTAGTAAAAGAAATTCAAAATTCATCAGACCAACCAATTTCAATAAAAATTGAAAGGGATGGGAGTTTCAAAGATTTAACTTTAGTACCCAAAAATATTGATGGGAAAGGAACAATAGGTGCTCAATTGCAACCGAATATTAGGAAAGAAACTAAAAAGACAAAAAACGTTTTCGAACTTTTTAAATACACTAATAATGAATTTTCATCACTTTTGGTAAAAACAATTCAAGGTTATAAAGGTTTAATAACAAATTTCTCCTCAACAGCTCAACAATTAAGTGGGCCGGTAAAAATCGTTGAAATCGGAGCACAATTATCTCAACAAGGTGGAACAGGCATATTATTATTTGCGGCTTTAATCTCTATTAATTTAGCAGTACTTAATTCATTACCTTTACCATTGTTAGATGGCGGACAACTTGTTTTCACTATAATTGAAGGTTTTAGGGGGAAACCTGTTCCAGTCAAGGTACAAATGGTTGTTACTCAGTCCAGTTTTTTTCTTTTAGTTGGGCTAAGTGTACTGCTTATTATCAGAGATACTAGTCAATTATTAATCGTACAGAGATTATTAAACCAATAAATAAATTTTAAAAACTGTTCTCCAAGCTGTTAATATAATTAATAGTTTTAAATATTCTGACTAAATGGCGAAAAAGTCAATGATTGCGAGAGAAGTTAAACGCAAAAAACTTGTGAAAAAATATGCTGCTAAAAGGAAAGCATTATTAGATGAATTTAATGCCGCAAAAGATCCAATGGAAAGGTTAGAAATACATAGAAAAATTCAAGGTCTGCCGAGGAACTCTGCACCAAATAGAGTAAGAAATAGGTGTTGGGCAACTGGTAAACCTAGAGGAGTATATAGAGATTTTGGTCTTTGCAGGAATCAGCTAAGACAAAGAGCTCATAACGGTGAACTTCCTGGAGTAGTGAAGTCAAGTTGGTAGTAAGAGTTTTTAACTTAATTACTTTATTTCTCAACAAAAAATATTACTTTTAGAAATTAAACTCATTTTTAGGACATTTTTAAGAATTTTTATAGCTTATCTAAATATTTTACTCAATATGTCCCTATTAAATGTAAGAATAAATTATGTATAGATTTATAATTTTAAAAAGTGGAAGGACAAAATAAGTCGATCACGTTTGACGGACGAGAGATACGACTAACTACAGGACTATATGCTCCTCAAGCAAGTGGATCAGTAATGATTGAGTGTGGTGATACCTCACTATTAGTTACAGCAACAAAAACTGCCAAAAAAGAACCATCAGACTTTCTACCTCTGATATGCGACTATGACGAAAAACTTTATGCTGCAGGGAGAATTCCTGGTGGTTTTATGAGGAGAGAAGGTCGCCCACCAGGAAGAGCGACTTTAATCGCAAGATTAATTGATAGGCCAATGAGACCACTTTTCCCCACATGGATG
>MWOO01000137.1 GCA_002025945.1 Prochlorococcus sp. HOT208_60m_813O14
AGTATGGGCCAATATGGCAGAAGTTGGCTTGTCTAATGCAGGAACTGCTACAGAGCAAATTGCTGGCCTTGGAATTCCATCACTTTCTCTTCCGGGATCTGGACCACAATTTACAAAATCATTTGCAAAAAGGCAATCAAGATTATTGGGAGGTAGTGTTTTAGTTTGCAAGAACAAAGAAATTCTTTTAAAACGTCTAAGTTTACTTTTGAAAGAAAAAGTTGATAGGTTAGAACAAGCAAAAATTGGGAAAAAAAGAATGGGGGAATCAGGAGCAAGTAAGAAAATCGTAGATTCCATAAACCTTCATTTGTTATCTTAGTAAATGGCACTAGCCTATTAATTATTAATTCTTTTATGTATCCAATCAATGATCGACAATATCTAAAAATTTGCGCAGAGATTGCAAAACTTATGAGTATAAGCTTATCTTCTGCAAAGAAGAAAGTAGAAATTCAAATTGCAAAAGAAGGCTCTAAAACTATTCAAGAAAAAATACAAGTTGCAAAAAATGTCTTAGAAACTTGTGAAAAAAATGATGAAGATAAATTAAGTTCTTCAAAAATACTTGATAAACTTATGGAATCTCTTGATGGTGAAGATAATTTTTTAACTGAAGATTGATTCTTAATGTTCAAAGATATTTGAGAATCTTAGTATGTCTAAATCAGCATGGACAGAGACTGTTTCGAAGCATTTTTCAGCTAAATCATATCTCTTCTCTCTTTTTAAAATAACTTTTAATTTATGCATAGCCTCAATTAAATACCTTACATCATTTGCAGCATAATCTAATTGATCTTTTGTTAAATCTTGGTTACTCCCCCAATCACTGCTTTGTGAGGTTTTATCTAATTCTATACCTAATAATTCATTAATTAAATCTTTTAAACCGTGTTTATTCGTATAAGTTCTTGCCAACTTACTAGCAATTTTTGTACAAAAAATATTTTTTGTATTAATTCCAAGATTGCATTTTAGAGCGGCAATATCAAATCTCGCATAGTGAAAGATTTTAGTAATTTTTTCATCTTCAAGAAGTGCTTTTAAATGAGGTGAAGAAGATCTATTAAGTTCGATTTTTATACAGGATGTTCTTTTAAATTCATTACATATTTGTACTAAACAGAGTCTATCTCTTCCATGAATCAACCCCATTGCTTCGGTGTCAATAGC
>MWOO01000138.1 GCA_002025945.1 Prochlorococcus sp. HOT208_60m_813O14
TGAACAAAAAGTACAACAAAAAAAAGGGAATATTGCTGTTTTACATTTGAATCCATGTGAAGACTTGGCTAAAGCCAATCAAATTATGAAAGAAAATAATTGTAGTGAGATTTTGTGGGTTAAATAAAACCTTTTAAAATATTTATTTAACTTTTAAATTCATATATTGTTCGGACAATACTCCTAATTAAACTTGATTAACTAGTTTTTAAGAAATAAGATTTAAAATGTTTGATTTTTTTTAAATGGAAAAAGGCGTAATTCGTATTAATACCGAAAATATTTTCCCAATTATTAAGAAGGCAGTATATTCTGACCATGAAATCTTTTTAAGAGAACTTGTTAGTAATGGTGTTGACGCAATTAGTAAAAGAAGAATGGCATCTATGGCAGGCGATTGCGAGAATACTGAGGAGGCTCAAGTAAAAATAACAATTAACCGTGAAAAAAATACGTTAACAATTTCCGATAATGGAATTGGAATGAATGATGAAGAAATTAAGAAGTACATAAATCAAGTTGCATTTTCTAGTGCTGAAGAATTCCTAACAAAATACAAAAAAGATAATGATGAATTCATAGGTCATTTTGGACTAGGTTTTTATTCAAGTTTCATGGTGGCAGATAGAGTTGATATATTAACAAAGTCGGCAATTGGGGAATCAAAAGCTTTCAAATGGTCTTGTGATGGATCGCCAAATTTTACGTTAGAGGAATCAGAAAGAGAGACAATCGGTACAGATGTTATTCTTCACCTACTTGAAGAAGAAAAAGAGTTTATTGAGCCTGAAAGGATTAAATCACTAATAAAAAAATATTGTGATTTTATGCCAATAGATGTCTTATTAGAAGAAGAGACAATTAACAAGAAAAATCCTCCTTGGAGAAAACAACCTAGTGAATTAAAAGATGAAGATTATATTGAGTTGTATAAATACCTTTATCCTTTCCAAGGAGATCCACTGTTATGGATTCATCTAAATACAGATTATCCATATGACATACAAGGGATATTGTATTTTCCAAAGTTGTCAGGTAGAGCTGATTGGGAAAAAGGAGAAATAAAACTATTTTGCAATCAGGTATTCGTAAGCGATTCAATTAAAGAGATAGTACCAAAATACCTTTTACCTCTAAGAGGAGTAATCGACTCTACAGATATACCACTAAATGTTAGTAGAAGTGCATTACAAACAGATAGAAAAGTAAGGTCTATATCATCATTTATCTCAAAAAAAATCGCTAATAAACTGAAGGATTTGATAAAAAATTCACCAGAATTTTATGCAGAAATTTGGGATTCAATCTCTGCCTTTATTAAAATTGGTGCCATCGAAGATGAAAAATTTGCTGATTTAGTTAATAACAGTATAATTTTCGAAACAATTATAAATTCAGAGAAAGACGTAACTAAAGATATTGAAAATAAATCTCTCATCAAGTCCAATGATAAATATTTCACAACTCTCGCAAATTACAAAGAGAGAAATGAATTAACTGATTCTAAAAAAATAATTTACTGTTCAGATTTGATTGCACAATCTAGTGCATTAAATATCTGTTTATCTGATAATAAAGAAGTTATTAAATCAGACCCCTTAATTGACGCACAATTTCTTCCATGGTTGGAAAGTAAAAATGAAGATTATCAATTCCAAAGAGTAGATTCAGAAATAAATGAACTAGAAGATAAAGAATCTAAGGAAATTGTGGATAAGGATGGCAAATCAAATACAGATAATCTTAGAGATACGATAGTTAAGGCCCTTAACAATGAGAAAGTAACAGTTAAAGTACAGTCACTTTCAAGTAAAGATGCTCCACCAGCGATGATCTTGCTTCCGGAACAAATGAGAAGAATTAATGATATGGGAGCTTACATGGAACAAAAGATGCCTGGCTTACCTGAATATCATGTGCTCTTAATTAACAAAGAACATCCTCTTATTGTCGGTCTTAATAAAATTACAGGCAACAAAATAATTATTGATAAAAAAGATCCTATTGAAAATCCATTGGCATCTAAAATTGCTAATCATGTTTACGATATGGCTAAGCTTTCCGTTGGCGGATTAGATCAAGAACAGATAATTAATTTACAAAATAATAATGCCGAATTAATTTCTGAATTACTTGATTCAACAAATTGAGTCATGTGTTAAAATTTTTAAAGATATAACTCAAAAAATATGTCAAGAGTTTGCGAAATTACCGGTGCAAAAGCTAATAACGGGATGGCAGTGAGTCACTCACATATTCGTACAAAAAAATTGCAGCAAGTAAATCTCCAAAAAAGGAGACTATGGTGGGAAGAGGGAAAAAAATGGGTAAATATAAAAATAAGTACCAAAGCCCTAAAATCTATACAAAAAGTAGGTTTAGATAAATTTGCTAAATCAAATGGAGTTGATTTAAAAAAATTCTAAATTTGATGAGGAATTTAGTTGCAAGTATATTAATAACATTTATTCTCTTATTTAATTGTAATTCAGCCTTCTCTTTCGATTTTGCTCCTGAAGTTGGAGATATGGCTCCCAACTTTCAGTTAGAAGGTTTTAATAAAAAAATAAAAACAAAAATAACTTGGGAATTAAGTGATTTTCAAGGTAAATGGCTTGTTATGTATTTTTACCCCAAAGACTTTACAGCAGGCTGCACTCTTGAAGCTAAAGGTTTTTCAGAATTAAAAAAGGATTTTTCAAAAAATAATGCCGAGATTGTTGGCATTAGTGCCGATAATCAAGATTCTCATGAAAGTTTCTGCAGCGAAAAGTCCATAAACTACACCTTATTATCTGATCCTGACGGAGTTATTAGTGCTAAATATGGTTCCTGGATTCCACCATTCTCAGATAGAAATACTTTTTTGATTTCTCCAGATGGTGAAATTTCTTATAGATGGATTAGTGTTTTACCTATAAATCATGCTAAAGAAGTTCTCAACGTTTTAAAGAAAAAAATATAAAATTTTGCACGAATTATCATTTGGAACTTGGTTAATACATATCTCATCAGTAATAGAATGGATTGTTGCCATATTTGTCATAAGAAAAATTTCTTCATATGAAAAATATAATTTATTTTTTTGGTTAAGCCTCGCTATGGTCCCAAACTTAATAGGTGCAATGTGTGCGATCACTTGGCATATCTATGACAACCAGGAAAATCTTTACGGTCTAGTATCACTTCAAGGAATATTTACATTTATAGGAAATTCAACATTAGCCTTAGCAGCAATAAAGATTTTTAGAGGAAAAGAGACTTATGAATGATTTATTTTTAAAATTTATAGAAAAATTAGGTTCAATAGATAACACATTTTTGTTCGCAGTATCAATAATTCCTTATGCAATATTTTTGTTCTACTTATATAAAATAAAATCTGTTAATAATTTTGTAAAAACGGGATTTTCCTTAACTGTTTTATTCGTATTGATAACTATATTGGTATCTATCTTCACACTAAATTACTATAATAAAACCCTTGTTGAGGTTGACTTTCTGCATGGTTTAGCAGAATCCTTCCTAACTTTAAGTGATTTTGTTATTTTGTTTGGATTTATAAGGTTGTTAAATAGCTTAGAAGTAAACAACTCTTAAGACCTTTTACAATTTTGTGTTTTTTAGGTAAAAGTATTAGAGAATATATGAAAATAACGATTTTTTATGTTTACTACATTATTTGCAGCTGCAGATCCAGCAACTTTTTCTTGGTCTCCAAAGTGTGCCGTCGTAATGATTGCATGTAATGTTTTTGCTTATGCAATTGCCAGAGCAACTATAAGAAAACCAAATGAAGGTTTTGAAATACCTAATTCAAAATTCTATGGTGGTTTAAGTCACGCATCAGTTGTAGGTGCTAATTGCCTAGGTCATATTTTCGGAATTGGTGCAATCTTAGGATTAGCCTCACGTGGTGTTTTATAAAAATTTATTTATTAAATTTTTAATTATTTAACTTAAATTTCTTAACAATTTTATCTGCCATCTGATCAGGCTTAAGTCCTAATTTTTCTTTACTCTGGTCAGGTGAAGCATGATCAACTAAAACATCAGGTATACCTATCCTGTATACAGGAATGTTTATTTCATTATCGTTAAGTAATTCAACTATTGCAGAACCAAATCCACCAATTAAGGTTCCTTCTTCCATAGTCACCACTTTTTGAATTCTATTTACTAAAGGCATAATAAGATTTTTATCTAGAGGTTTAACAAATCTTGCATTAACAATACATGCATTAATGTTCATATTTTTTAGGATCTTTGCAGTTTCAATAGCTGATGCAACCATTGATCCATAAGCAATAATTAAAATATCATCTCCTTCTTCAAGTATTTCAGCTTCGCCTATATTCAAAGGTTCCCAACCCTCATCCATTACAGCTACCCCTAATCCAGAACCTCTTGGTATTCTTAGAGCTGTAGGACCATTATGATTAATAGAAGTTATTAACATTCTCTGTAATTCAGACTCATCTTTTGGTGCCATCAATACAAAATTAGGTATAGATCTCATATAACTGATATCGTACTGCCCTTGATGAGTAGGACCGTCAGCCCCAACTATCCCAGCTCTATCAAGTACAAACGATACAGGTAATTTTTGTATCCCTACATCATGAATTAATTGGTCGAAAGCACGTTGAAGAAAAGTACTATAAATAGCTACAACAGGTTTAAGACCATCGCAAGACATTCCTGCCGCAAGAGTAACAGCATGTTGTTCTGCTATTCCTACATCGATGTATTGATCAGGTATATTTTTTTGCAATATATCTAAACCAGTACCTGTAGCCATTGCAGCTGTAATACCAATGACTTTGCTATCTTGCTCACATATCTTTAATAAGGTTTGACCAAATATTTTACTATAACTAACAGGTTTAGGTTTCTTTGATGGAATAGATTTGCCCGTTGTAAGATCAAATGCAGACTGTGCATGATATCCAACCTGATCGGCTTCTGCATATGGGTAACCCTTACCTTTTGTTGTGACAACATGAACAAGTACAGGTCTTTTAAGTTTATGGGCAGCGCTAAAGGTCTTAACTAAATTTCCAATATCATGACCATCAATTGGACCCATATAAGTAAATCCAAGTTCTTCAAAAACAGCTCCAACCTTAGGTACTGATAGTCGTCTAACGCTTCCTTTAATATTTTTTAGTTCCTCTGGGATATCCTTACCAATTAAGGGGATATTTTTTACACTTTCTTGAACACTATCGGACAAAAATTGCAATGGTGGACTTACCCTAACCTTATTTAAGTAAGATGAAAGGGCTCCAACCGGAGGTGAAATAGACATGTCATTATCATTCAATACTACAACTAAAGGGGTATTTGGTAAGTGACCTGCATGATTTATAGCTTCTAATGCCATTCCTCCAGTTAGTGCTCCATCTCCAATAACAGCGACACATTTATAATTTTCACCTTTTCTGTCTCTTGCTATTGCCATTCCTAAAGCAGCAGAAATAGAAGTACTTGCATGTCCAGCACCAAAATGATCAAATTTACTTTCACTTCTTTTAAGATATCCCGCCACTCCATTTTGTTGTCTTAGGGTATCAAATTGACTAAAACGTCCTGTTATTAATTTATGAGGATAACCTTGATGTCCTACATCCCAAACAACTTTATCGAAGTCAAGATCAAGAGTTTGATATAAGGCCAATGTAAGTTCCACTACACCTAATCCAGGTCCAAGATGTCCACCACTAGTAGAAACCACCTGAAGATGTCTTTCTCTAATTTGACAGGCAATTTCCTCTAATTGTGAAATTGTTAAGCCATGAAGTTGATTTGGATGACTTAACTCACTTAAAAGCATTTAACAAAAATTGGTATCTATATAATCTAAAACGTGAAGGTGCAAAATGAGTATTTTTTTTGAAATAGATCATGTAATGTTTTATTAGATTAATAATTAATGCTAAAAATATATATATGAACGATTATTTTGAAAAAATACTTCAAGCCGAAGTCTATGAAGTAGCTAAAAAAACACCGCTAGATAAAGCACATAATTTAAGTAAAACACTTAATAATGAAGTTTTTCTTAAAAGAGAGGATCTTCAAGATGTATTTTCATTCAAAATAAGAGGTGCATACAACAAGATGAGTAAGCTCAGTAAATCTCAGCTTACTCAGGGAGTAATTACTTCTAGTGCTGGCAATCACGCTCAAGGTGTTGCACTTAGTGCTCTCAAATTAAATTGCCAAGCAACCATATTAATGCCAATTACAACACCTCTAGTAAAAGTTAATGCAGTAAAAAATTTAAAAGCAAATGTTATATTATTTGGTGATAATTATGATGAAACTTACAAAGAGGCAATAAGGATTAGTCATGAAAGAAATTTATGTTTTATTCATCCTTTTGATGATCCAGATGTAATAGCAGGACAGGGAACTATAGCTATTGAACTTGAACAGCAACTTACGGAAAAACCTTATGCAATTTATATTGCTGTTGGTGGTGGTGGATTAATATCAGGAATTTCTTTATATATAAAAAAAATATGGCCTCAAGTAAAAATAATTGGGGTAGAACCTGAAGATGCAGACGCTATGACAAAATCGTTGGAGGAAGAAAAAATTGTGGAATTACCCTCTGTTGGTCAATTTGCAGATGGAGTGGCGGTAAAAAAAATTGGTAAAAATACTTTTGATATTGCTAGAAAATATATAGATAAGATGATTAGGGTTAATACTGACGAAATATGTGCTGCTATAAAAGATGTTTTTGAGGATACTAGATCTATACTAGAGCCCGCAGGTGCCTTATCAATAGCAGGAATGAAAAAAGATATTTTAAATTCGAATCATTCAAATAGAAAAATGGTTGCGATTGCATGTGGCGCAAATATGAATTTTGAGAGGCTTAGATTTGTAGCAGAAAGAGCAGAACTTGGAGAGTGTAAAGAAGTAATGATGGCGGTTGAAATTCCTGAACGTGCTGGAAGTCTAATTGATTTTTGTAAGTTACTTGATAATAGAAATTTAACTGAATTTAGCTATAGGATGTCAAATTCTAAGAATGCACAGATCTTTGTAGGAGTTCAAGTTTATGGGTTAAATGATAAAAGAAATCTATTAAATTTATTTAGAAATTCTGAGTACTCATTTATTGACATAAGTGAAGATGAATTATCTAAAAATCATCTCAGACATATGGTAGGTGGAAGATTACCAAGGAATTTTAAAGAAATGAATTATAGAAACTTTGTTGAGCTTTTATACAGATTTGAGTTTCCTGAAAGGCCTGGAGCATTAATAAATTTCTTAAATAATATGAAATCAAATTGGTCTATAAGCGTTTTTCACTACAGAAATTATGGTGCTGATGTAGGAAAAATTGTTATTGGAGTATTAATAGATAAAAATGACATTTTAGAGTGGAATAAATTTGTAAGAATTCTAGGCTATAAATTCTGGGATGAAACTCAAAACGATACATATAGATTATTCCTTGGTGCATCAGATTAAATTTAAGGTAAATTAGGAAAGATTTCGGTAATTAAAATCAATCAATCTGATCTAAATACCACGCCAATATCTGATATAGATCTAGTTACTAAAGTTGAAGCTGTTCTATATTTGAAAGGTAGACCAATAACAAAAAAGGATCTTTCAGAAATTACTAATTCTGATATAAACTCCATAAATGATGCAATTAAATATTTAAAAAATAAATACTCTAATCCCAACTCAGCTATTGAATTAAATGCAGTTAATAATAGTTTTTCTCTCGAACTAAAATCTAGTCTTAATGAATTCGTCGATGATTTACTTCCTTCTGATTTAAAAACATCCGAATTAAGGACATTGGCAACTATTGCAATCAAAAAAAAGATCCTACAATCGGATCTTATACTTCTTCGAGGTTCAGGTGCTTATGATCATATTAAAGAATTATTAGAAAAGAAATTTATCGTCAAACGTAAGCAAAAAGATGGTAGATCGTATTGGTTATCATTATCAGAAAAGTTTTTTCAAACTTTTGCTGTAAGTAATGAATATCTCTCAAATATAGGAAGCAGTAATAATAAGCAGCAATAATAAGTAAATGTTAGGATATATTAAATTACGAGAAGATAATGCTATCTGAGATTTTTGCAGTTCTGGGCCAAACTTTATCAATTTATTCTTTCATATTGATAATAAGAATTTTACTTACATGGTTTCCAGGTATTGATTGGAGTAACGGTGTTTTATCTGCATTAACTTCTATTACAGATCCTTATTTAAATATTTTTAGAGGTATTATCCCTCCAATAGGTGGATTTGATATTTCATCTTTATTAGCTTTTTTACTTTTAAATGTTATTCAAAATTTGATTACAAACCTCCAGTATGCCAGCTTAGGTTATAGCTGAATTTATCTATCATCTCCAGAACCTCTTATTTTCCCTTTAGCAGCTCTAACTTTTAATTTTTCAAGGTTTTGTAATGCAACATCCTCTAAATTGAAATTTAATTCTGTACAAAGATTTGATACATACCACAAAACATCTCCTAACTCTTTTTTAATTCCTAATTTTGATTCGTTATCAAATATTCCTTTTTTATCTCTTATAACCTTTTTAACTTTTTCTGCCACCTCACCAGCCTCTCCAACTAAACCAAGAGTTGGATAAATATTATTTGAACCTAAATCTGGATATTGTGCTGTTTCTCTAGCTTTTTTCTGATAAGTTTTAAAATCCATGACTTAAATAACTAACTTTGGGTATGGTAAATTTATTTATATCTAGCAATATTATCTATATATGTCGAATATTGATCTAAAAAGAAGAACAAAAATAGTTGCAACTATTGGCCCTGCAACTCAATCTGAAGAGATAATTACAAATTTAATTAAAGCTGGAGTAACAACATTCAGATTAAATTTCTCACATGGAGATCATAAAGATCATGCTGAGAGAATAAAAACCATAAGGGAAGTATCAAAAAAGTTAGATATAGATATTGGAATATTGCAAGATCTTCAAGGACCTAAAATACGATTAGGGCGCTTTAAAGATGGGCCAGTAAAAGTTAAAAAAGGCGATAAATTCACACTGACATCAAATGAAGTTGAATGTACAAATACTATTGCGAATGTAACCTATGACAAACTTTCTCAAGAAGTTAGCGAAGGGAAAAGAATACTTTTAGATGATGGAAAAATAGAAATGATTGTAGAAAAAGTTGATAATAAAGCTAATAATCTAGAGTGCATTGTAACTGTAGGAGGGGTTCTTTCAAACAATAAAGGTGTTAATTTCCCAGATGTTCAATTATCAGTAAAAGCATTAACTGAAAAAGATAAAGAGGATTTAAAGTTTGGTTTATCTGAAGGAGTTGATTGGATAGCGCTAAGTTTCGTAAGAAATCCATCCGATATAAATGAGATAAAAGATTTAATAAATAAAAATGGGCATTCAACTCCTGTAGTCGCGAAAATAGAAAAATTTGAAGCAATTGATCAGATCGATACAGTATTACCCTTATGTGATGGGGTTATGGTTGCCCGAGGTGATTTGGGAGTAGAAATGCCAGCTGAAGAAGTTCCTCTTTTACAAAAGGAATTAATAAGAAAAGCTAATTCATTAGGTATCCCAATTATTACAGCGACTCAAATGCTTGATTCTATGGCTTCGAATCCAAGACCAACTAGGGCCGAAGTAAGCGATGTTGCTAATGCAATTCTGGATGGTACAGATGCAGTAATGCTTTCAAACGAAACTGCAGTTGGCGATTACCCTGTTGAGGCAGTAGAAACGATGGCAACTATTGCAAGAAGAATTGAAAGGGATTATCCACTTAAAGCTATTGATAGCCACTTACCAAGTACGATCCCAAATGCTATTAGTGCAGCAGTAAGTAATATAGCTAGACAACTTGATGCAGGAGCAATAATCCCTTTAACAAAATCAGGATCTACGGCTAGAAATGTCAGCAAATTTAGACCACCAACACCTATATTGGCAACTACGACAGAGAGGAGTGTAGCGAGAAGATTGCAATTAGTTTGGGGAGTTACTCCATTAGTTGTTAATAATGATGAAAGAACAGCAAAAACATTTAGTTTAGCTATGCAAATTGCTCAGGAAATGGGGATCCTAAAGCAAGGAGATTTAGTAGTTCAAACAGCAGGAACATTAACTGGTATAAGCGGTTCTACAGATTTAATAAAAGTGGGTTTAGTAAGGAAGATTGTTTCAAGAGGAATTTCAATTGGGGAAATCGGTGTTACAGGTAAAGCAAGAATAATAAAAAATAAACTTGATATATCCTTAATTTGTCCTGGAGAAATATTATTTGTTCCAGAGGAATTAATGATAAATATTCCCTTGAGTAAAAATATAGCGGGTATTGTTACCAACCAAAATGTAAATGATGTTTACGCTTTGTTTAATAAAAACAAAAAAAAGATATCCACAATTTGTAATTTAGAAAATTTAGATAATCATCAAATTAGTAATGGCGACCTAATTACATTGCAGCTTAATGAAGGTGTTATATACATGGGACAAATTGATGATGATGATGCAATAGACAAATATAAATATGTCTAGAAATATCTCAATAAAAGAAGCCTTAAGTATGGCTACAAAAACCTTAGTATCAAATAAATTGAGAAGTTCATTAACAATGCTTGGTATTATTATTGGAAACGCTTCAGTTATTACGCTTGTTGGGCTTGGAAGAGGTGCTCAAACTTTAGCAAAAAATCAATTAAGTAATTTAGGTGCGAATGTTTTATTCATTGTTCCTGGAAATAATGACACAAGAAGAAGAGGTATTTCATTTCCTAAAAACCTTGTTTTAGAAGATGCAATAGCAATAAGTAATCAAGTCCCAACAGTTAAAAAAGTTGCACCACAAATCTCTGCTAATGAAATAGTACAATCAAATTCCAAAAGTCTAAATATATCAATTGCGGGAGTTACTCCTGAATTTCTTGAAGTAAGGAGCTTTGAAGTAGATAAAGGAAGATTTTTATCAAAAAGTGATGTTAATAGTGCAAGAAGTTATGTAGTGATAGGTCCTGATCTTAAAGACGAATTTTTCAATGACAAATCTTCATCACTAGGGGAAAAAATCAGAATTAAAGATCATACTTATGAAATTATTGGAATATTAAAACCAAAAGGTGCAGTATTTGGAAGTAATCAAGACAAAAATGCTTATATTCCGTTAACAACTATGGTTAATAGGATCACTGGGAAAGATCCTACATATGGTGTAAGTTTAAGCTTTATAAGTGTAGAGGCGATTAATAAAAATGCTACTAGTGCCGCAAAATTTCAAATTACTAACTTATTAAGGCAAAGACATAAAATAATAAGAGATGATGACTTCGCAGTTAGATCACAAGAAGATGCTTTGAATATCGTAACCAATATAACAAGCGGGTTAACTTTTTTATTGGCAGGTATTGGAGCAGTATCTTTAGTCGTTGGAGGCATAGGAATCATGAATATTATGCTCGTTTCTGTTAGCGAAAGAACTGAAGAGATTGGTCTTAGAAAAGCAATAGGAGCAAAACAGTCAGATATTTTAATTCAATTTTTAATTGAGGCATTGATTTTATCTACTATTGGAGGATTAATAGGAACAACAACTGGTTTATCAGGTGTTTTTCTTTTATCTCTGATAACACCTCTTCCTGCATCTGTAGGAATTACTACAACTATTTCCACGATGATCATTTCAGGATCAATAGGCTTAATCTTTGGCGTTTTACCCGCAAAAAGAGCTTCTAAATTAGATCCAATTGTTGCATTGAGAAGTTTATAAATATAACTCATAATCATGCTCAATTTTTATAAATCAATTGAGATACTTGTGAGTCTTCAATTACTTGTAACAACAACAATGCTACCTGTTTATATTCCACTACAATTTATTGATAAATCTATTAATAGCTTTGAGATGCCAATTACATGGCAAATTCCAACTGTAATTTTACTTACACTTATATTTCATAAAAAAATTGTTTTCAGAGCATTTTCTATATATATAATTTTGGGTTTATTTATATCTCCAATCTTTCATCAAGGAGGTTCAATAGGATATTTGCTAACACCAAATTTTGGATATTTATTAGGAGTATTTCCTCTAATTAAAATAATTGATAATTTGAATTCTATAAATAAAATAAATATTGCCAACTTTTTAAAAAAAGGATTTATAGCGATAAGTGCTATGCATCTAACTGGAATAATTTACAACTTTTTACAAATTATATTTTACAGAGAATTTAATATATTTTTGTATAATTTGGGAAAATACTCTATAGGTAAAATTGGTTATCATTTTTTAATGCTTTTACCACTATTATTACTTATTGAACCTATAGAACGTTTAAAACGTAGCAAATAATGATTGATAAAATACAAACAAAATTATATTTTTTATCTTTAAGTATTTTTATTGTTCTACTAGATCAATTTACCAAACATTTAATGTTTCATAATAATAAAAAATTTATTAATAAAGATTTTCTTTTATTCAAATTAGACTTTGTAAAAAATTACGGGGCAGCATTTAACATATTTAGTGGTAGTAGAATTTTTTTATCTTTAATAAGTATTTTTTTTTCAATATTACTTATTTTTTTGATATTCAGGAAGAATACTTTAAACTCATTCGATCTATATTCTTACAGCTTTATTCTTGGGGGAACTATTGGTAATGGTATAGATAGGATATATAAAGGTTTTGTAGTTGATTTTATAAACTTAAATATTATAAATTTTCCAGTATTTAATATTGCTGATATATCTATTAATATTGGATTTATTTTTTTACTGTATAACATTTTTAAAAATAATCGATAAAATGAATTACTTGAAATTAAAGTATATTAAGTATCTGATATTGATATTATTTTTATATATTTTATTTTCCATATTTGTAAGAATAATAAATCTTTATACCCTTTTATTTTTAATAATAATTATTTATACTTTTTACAATATTGATAGCAAATTATTTAAAAAAATAGTTTATAAAGTTTTATATAAAAACAAAAAAAATACCCTTTCATTCAAAAATACATATGGAGCTGCCAAGATAAGTTTGGAGGGGGTCGAGAAAATTAATAAAAAAATTAACGATAAAGTAAAAGTTGAATTGTTAAATTACCAAAAAAATAAACTAGAGTCCCAATTAAAGACCGGAGATTATAAAGTTACTCTTTTTGGAGCAGGTTCCTCAGGAAAAACATCTATAGCAAGATCTTTATTGAAAAATATTGTCGGAAAAACTTCAGCAAAAATAGGTACAACAAAGCAAATAAATAGCTATAAAATTTGTATCCCAATCTTAAAAAGAAACATTAATATAGTTGATACACCTGGTTTGTTCGAACCATCTAAATTAGGAGAAGAAAGAGAAAAAGAAACAATTATACAAGCATCAAATTCTGACTTAATTCTTTTTGTGTTAGATCACGACATAAATAAATACGAAAACTATTTAATTAAAGAATTATTAAAATTAAGGAAAAAAATAATAATAGTTCTAAATAAATGTGATTTGAGATCTAGAGAAGAAAATAACCTCATCAAAGAAAATATAATTTCTATAACCTCCTCTAGAAAAAATAAAATTTCTGTTGTTCAAACAATTGCAGTCCCAAAACAATCTCCCTATATAAAATCAGATTCTTTAAATTTAGTTCCAGAGGTTGGAAGTTTATTTAGAGAAATAATTGAAACGCTCGATAATAATGGTGAAGAGTTATTGGCGGATAATATTCTTTTTCGCTCAAATAAGTTAGGTATTAAAAGTAAAAGTTTCGTACAAGAACAAAGATATTTAATATCAAATAAAGTGATTAATAAATATATGTGGATAACAGGAGGAGTAATACTAGTTAATCCACTACCCGCTGTTGATTTCCTTACTACTACCTCCGTAAACCTTCAAATGATAATGGAATTATCAAAAATATATGAAATAAAGCTAACAAAAAAGGATGCAAAAGATTTGGCGACTTCATTGCTAAGCGCCTTGGCTAAACAAGGAATATTAAAAGGGGGGCTCGCTATTCTTTCTCCTGCTTTAGCTACAAGCTTGACAAAAATAATATTATCTAAATCTATACAATCAGTTATAGCAGGCTGGTTAATAAGAATAGTAGGACTAAGTTTGATTGAATATTTTAAAAATGGGCAAGATTGGGGAGATGGAGGAATTCAAGAAGTAGTAGATAAGATCTATAGAATAAGTAAGAGGGAAGATATTTTAAATAACTTCGTAAAAGAAGCTATTTCAAAAATTGAAATGAAAAAATATTTTAAATCAAATAAAAGTTTGCCTCCATTTACTAATTAAAATTGGATAATTGATCATTTAGATAAGTTCTGAAATCAAAGATAGTTATTAAGAGTAAATAAGCAATACAAATAGCTATAGAGATAAACCCTGTTAATATTGCAATAATTTTTGGTCTACCCATAATTCATTAGTTAAGGATCTAAAAGTCTCAAAAGTTCTTTAATATGAGATTCTTTTGTATTGTAATTTCCCATGACAACCCGTAAAAAATATTTACCTTTAAATTTTGGTCTAGAAAGCATAAAATTATTGTTAATTAGTTCATTAACTTTAGTTTGAGTCCAGGCATCAGAGTCTTTTGGCTCAAGTTTCTTTGGCAAGAATGAAACTATATGAAGAGGACCTGAATATATATCAAATTTATTTTTACTAATATTTTTTATAAAAAAATCTTTTCTTTTAATTGATGATTTTAATACATTTTCTATTCCTTTTAGCCCTAAAAAACGTAACCCAAGCCAAAGTTTTATAACCTCTGCAGGTCTAGAACCTTGTATGCCTATTTCACCTCTATTTATAATTTTTTTGTTAGATGATATATATGGTAGTCCAGTATTAAAAGAATTTTCTAAAGTACTTATATTTGAAACCAATAACAAAGATGAAGTCTTTGTAACGCCAATGATTTTTTGTGGATTTATCGTTATCGAATTAGCTTGATTAATATTATTTAGACCTTCTATTGGAATAGAAGTTATAGCAAAAATCCCTCCAATTGAACCATCAATATGTAACCATATTTTTCTTTGTTTACAGATTTCACTTATTTCTTTAATAGGGTCAATGGCTCCTCTTACAGTTGTTCCAAGGGTGGCAACAATAGCAAAAATTTTTTTATTTTCAAATGAACATTTTTCTAAAGACTTTTTGAGATAGTTTATGTCCATTCGACCTTTATTATCAGTTTTAATTCTGACAAGATTCGTACTATCAAGACCCATTACTCTTATGCATTTAATGAAGGAAGAATGAGCATCTTCACTAACAAGTAATACAGAATTAGGATTTGAACCTAATCCAGCATTATTTCTAGCTGCTATAAGTGCATTCAGATTACTTAATGTACCTCCGCTAGCAGCTATACCTCCTGAGAAATCATTAAACCCTATTTTCTTAGCAAACCATTTGCATAACGATTCCTCAAGCAAAGTCACACTTGGTGATAACTCGTAGGCGAGAAGATTATTATTTAAACCAGCAGCAATTAAATCTCCCAAAATAGAAAAAATCAAAGGTGGGGGATCGAGGTGAGCTAGTGAGCCAGGATGAACGGGATTAAATGAATTATTCAAAAGAGATTCAATCTCACAAAACAATTCTTCTTCAGAGTTACCATCTTCCGCAGGCATAATGCACTTGAAACTTTCATCAAATGGTAAAGGACCATTTTTATCAGCTTTAGAGAACCATTCACAGAGAGTTTGACTTGCTCTATTTAGAAGAGAAATCAATTTGTCATTAGTCCCTAAATATGAGGGGAAATATATATCTTTATTATTAATTAAATCTTCAGCCATCAGATAAGATATCTATTAATAATTGTATTCTCAATATTGATAAATGAAATATATTTTTGAAAATGGAAATAGTAAAGATCAACAAAAAAAAACAAATAATTCAAAATACACTTTGTGGATGAATTCGATATTAAGAAGATCCAAAGAAATTGGAAAAGTTGAACTACCAATCTGTTCAATAATTTTAGACGAAAGAGGAAGATGTATAGGAAGAGGGGTGAACAAGAGGAATATAAATAAAGACCCATTAGGTCATGCCGAGATAATGGCACTCAGACAGGCATCTCTAATTAAAAATGATTGGAGGTTTAATGAATGTACTATTATCACAAATTTAGAACCTTGTACTATGTGTTCCTCAGCTCTTATTCAAGCACGTATGGGTAAAGTTATTTTCGGGGCTTACGATAAGAAAAGAGGTGGATTGGGTGGCTCTATTGATCTATCAATACATGAAAGTGCTCATCACAAAATGGAAATAATTGGAGGTATCCTAGAAGATGAATGTAGTCAAACTCTACAGATTTGGTTTAAAAAGTTGAGGACTCAAAAATAGTAAATTTCTTTAGCTCAGTATCAAATAGGTTTAATAATCTGTCAACATTCTCCTCACATGAATTGAAGCCCATCAGCCCTACACGCCACACCTTACCGGATAATTCTCCAAGTCCATTTCCTATTTCTATTCCAAAGTTTCTTAAGAGATGATTTCTAAAACCATCTCCATCAACTGCTGGAGGTATTTTAACTGTGGTTAAAGTTGGCAATCTATAATCCTCTGGTACATGTAATTCCATTCCAAGTCTTTCTAAACCATTCCATAGTTTCTTTGCATTAGTATTATGTCTATTCCAAACATTTTCTAAACCCTCATTCGCAATTAACCGTAAACCTTCACGAATAGCAAAATTCATATTTACTGGCGCAGTATGATGGTAAACACGATCAGATCCCCAATATTTATTTAATAAAGATAAATCTAAATACCAGTTAGGGACTTTTGTTTTTCTTGAACTTAGTTTTTCTTCAGCTCTTTTATTCATTGTAAAAGGGCTTAATCCTGGGGGACAACTTAATCCCTTTTGACTACAACTGTATGCTAGATCAATTTTCCATTCGTCTATCAATAGTTCTAAAGCGCCGAGTGAAGTAACTGCATCAACTAAAAATAAGCAGTTATTTTTTCTACAAATATCTCCAATACCATCAAGAGGTTGTAAAACTCCACTTGATGTTTCAGCATGGACAATAGCAAAGATTGCTGGTTTTTTAGTTTCTATTTCATACTTGATTTCTTCATAAGAAAAGGATTCACCCCAAGGTTTTTCAATAACAGATACATCTGCTTTATATCTTGTTGCCATATCAACAAGTCTGTCTCCAAAATATCCTTTTTTAGCGATAAGAATTTTTTCTCCTTCCTCTATAAAATTAGCTATCGAAGCTTCCATAGCTGCACTTCCAGTACCACTCATTGGAAGAGTAAGACGATTATTACATTGCCAGGTATATCTTAGAAGTTGTTGAACATCAGACATTAATGAAATATATGCTTCATCTAAGTGACCAATAGGATTCAAAGAAAGAGCGCTTAAGACTTCTGGATGAGCGTTTGAAGGACCAGGACCTAATAAAAGTCTAGAGGGAACATAAGTCTTCGAGAAATGAGATAAATTCTCTTCATTTAAAGCCGAAATAAGTTTTGCTTCTGTCAAAGCATTACATTCAATTACTCTTAAATTAAACTAATATCGACATATAAGCGATATTTATTTAAAGAAATTAATTCAATTTAAATATTTAGGTAAACAATTATTAAACTTATGACTTGAAACACTAAAAGAAGACATCAATTCTTAAAAAAAGTTACCATTGATACATAACAAGAATCATCAAGTTATTAATTTCATATAAGGTATCACAAAATTATGTCTAAATCTCCTCAAGATGTTTTAAGTCAAATTAAAGACGAAGGAATTGAACTCATCGATTTAAAATTTACTGATATTCATGGAAAATGGCAACATTTGACTCTTACATCAGACATGATAGAGGAGGATTCTTTTACAGAAGGTTTGGCATTTGATGGCTCATCAATAAGAGGTTGGAAAGCAATTAATGCCTCGGATATGTCAATGGTGCCCGACGCAAGTACAGCTTGGATAGATCCTTTTTATAAACATAAAACTCTAAGTATGATTTGCTCTATTCAAGAGCCAAGAAGCGGGGATCCTTATGATAGGTGTCCAAGAGCATTAGCTCAAAAGGCATTAAAATATTTAGACTCGACTGGTATAGCAGATACTGCATTTTTTGGACCAGAACCAGAATTCTTTTTATTCGATGATGTTAGATATGACTCTAAAGAGGGAGGTTGTTTTTATAGTGTAGATACTATTGAAGCGCCATGGAATACAGGGAGAATTGAAGAAGGTGGAAACTTAGGATACAAAATACAATATAAAGAAGGTTATTTTCCAGTAGCTCCAAATGATACAGCGCAAGATATAAGATCTGAGATGCTTCTTCTTATGGGTGAATTAGGTATTCCTACAGAAAAACATCACCATGAAGTTGCTGGTGCAGGTCAACATGAGCTTGGAATGAAATTTGATTCGTTAATAAATGCTGCTGATAACGTTATGACTTATAAATACGTTGTCAGAAATGTTGCAAAAAAATATGGAAAAACAGCAACATTTATGCCCAAGCCTGTTTTTAACGACAATGGAACTGGAATGCATGTACACCAAAGTTTATGGAAGAGTGGACAGCCGCTATTCTTTGGTGAAGGATCATATGCAAATTTATCTCAAACAGCAAGATGGTATATCGGAGGCATACTTAAACATGCACCTTCATTCCTAGCATTTACTAACCCAACTACAAATAGTTATAAACGATTGGTTCCAGGATTCGAAGCACCCGTAAATCTAGTTTATTCTGAGGGTAACAGATCAGCAGCGGTAAGAATACCTTTAACAGGTCCAAGCCCTAAAGCTAAAAGATTAGAATTCAGATCAGGTGATGCACTTGCAAATCCTTACTTAGCATTTTCTGTAATGATGCTTGCTGGTATTGATGGAATTAAAAATCAAATTGATCCTGGTGATGGAGTAGATGTAGATTTATTTGAACTTCCAGCTGATGAACTTGCAAAAATTGATACAGTACCTTCATCTCTAAATGACTCACTTAACGCCCTAAAAGCAGATAAGGATTATTTATTAGCTGGTGGAGTATTTACTGAAGATTTTATTGATAACTTTATCGATATAAAATATGAAGAGGTACAACAACTAAGACAAAGACCTCATCCCCATGAATTCTTCATGTATTACGATGCATAATTAAAAGAACTAATTAGTTTAAATTAATCAATTTGAGAAATATCACAAAATATTCTCAAATTGATTTTTTTTTTGTTGGAATATATATATATAAATTGAAAAATGGCTAGAGAATCTATTTCAAAAATTGCATATAAAACTCTACAACAAAGCAAAAGCATTGCAGGTTTCGCTCACAAGCAGATAAGTTCAAGATTAATGAATTTTATTCTTCCCGATTCAAATCTTGAAAGTTTTGATATAAATAAGGATCTTCTAATACAAATCCAAAATTCAATGGATATCTTAAGAGAAGAAGATTGGAATGATGCAGAAAAAAATTTATATCCAAAAAAATTATTGTTTGACGAACCATGGCTTAGATATCTAACTCAATATCCTAAAATTTGGCTCGATATGCCTAATACATGGGATAGACGAAGAAAACAAAACTTTGATGATCTTCCAAAATCAATTAATAAAGATAATTATCCTCAATATTACTTAAGAAATTTTCATCATCAAACAGATGGTTATTTATCAGATTTTTCAGCTAGTATTTATGACCTACAAGTAGAAATACTTTTCAATGGAACTGCTGACTCTATGAGGAGAAGAATAATTAAGCCAATAAAAGAAGGACTTGAAATGTTTAGCGATAGAAAAAAAAGTTCTATAAGAATACTTGATGTGGCTACAGGATCAGGAAGAACATTAAAACAATTAAGAGCAGCATTTCCTAATGAAAAAATTACAGGAATTGATTTATCTGATTCATACTTAAAAGAGGCAAGTAGATATATTTCAGATTTAGATGGAGATTTAATTCAGTTAATAAAAGGTAATGCTGAGGAATTACCTTTTGAAAATGATAGTTTTCAATGCATTTCTTGTGTTTACTTATTTCATGAATTACCTAGAACAATTAGAGCTAAAGTATTAAATGAATTTTTTAGAGTTCTTGAACCGGGGGGGATTTTAGTATTAGCAGATTCGATTCAAATAAGTGATTCTCCTGACTTTATATCAGTTATGGAGAGCTTTTATAAATCTTTTCATGAGCCTTTTTATTGTGATTATATAAAAGAAGATATAGATTCTAAAATTGAGGAAGTAGGATTTAAAGATGTAAAATCAAATTCCTTTTTTATGACCAAAGTATGGTCTGCTGTAAAGTAAGTTAAAAACTTCTATGAGCTATTGGGATAAAGACACTATTAAACTTGTTCAAAGTCTTAATGAAAAATTAAAAATTGATCATTTTAAATGGCATAAAGATAAGGGTAATAAATATAAACGATCTGCAGAATTAATTTCTGCGGCATTATGCCAATTAATTATTTCTTGTAATGAGAAGGAAACTATTGAGTATATTGAAGAAAGTATTAAGTGGTTAAAAGAAATTAACGTAGATAAGCCTTGCCCCAGTAAAAATCACCTTTTTAAAGCCAACTGAAGCCTATTACCTTTACTACTCCATCTAATATCATCAAAACATTCATTAATAATGTATAAGCCGCGGCCATTTACACTGTTTATTTTTTTTGGTAATTTGTAGTTTCTTTTTTTTATTTCTAAACCATTACCTTGGTCTTGAATTTGCCAAACACACCATTTAGGAGTAATTATTCTTCTTACTCTTATATTTTTTGTAGGGTCTAATTTATTTCCATGTTTTACAGCGTTAACGAGAGCTTCATGTAAACCTAGTTTGATAAGATAGCTTGATTGAGAATTTTTTATAGGTTCTAATAATTGATCAACAAATTCATTTAACTGTAATGATGATTCTAATTCGTAGTTCGACCAGTTAATCTTCGGCCTTATAAAAAACTTTTTTAAAATATTTTTGCCCCGAAATAAGGACATAATAATATTTATAAACTAATTTAATTTTAGCTTATTAAATACCTCCATTTAAAGAATATTGTTATGTCTCTCTGCAATAGCTGGATGTCGTAAGATGGAATCCATAAGTCGTACTCCTCGTAGTTGATTTACTAAAGGCATATGTCCATCTGGCGCATCTAATGACCAGCAAAAAGATCCAGGATATCTAGTCCATAAGCCCTCTTTTTTCCAACCTATTTTCGGCCACATTAATTCGTATTTTTTCCCTACTGATTTTAATATCTTTGCTTGAATTGAAAATCCAAATCTACCCGTAGAATAAATATTCCATAATCTATCAATAGTTTTTAGATCTTTACCTGACATATTCTCAACCTCACTGTAGAAAACATATCCACGTTTTTCAGCTAATTTTCCAGCTAATTTTCGGAGGTATGAACTTGTTAATCTATCAGCTTCTTCAAATTGTTGCTCGACTAAAGTTAATTGTAATTTATCATAATTTATATCAACATCTGAATATGTATTAAACCAATTATTGAATTTATTATTTTCAAAAAAATGTGGTTTATATTTTTTTAAAACTTGCAATAACCAGCCTGCGGCCCAGTCATCTCCATTACTATCAAAGTTTTCAAACAATGTGGGACCAAGTTTATAAATATTTTCTGCTTCAGATTCTATTTGAGTTAATAAATTTAATCTTTTTCTTTGATTAGAATCTACAAATTTTTTTATCAGATCTAATGTAGCATTACTATTGTTATCTTGTTCTTTGTTAGTCATTTTCAATAAATTAACCTAAAAATAAAAATCCATGCATTTCAAAAGAAAAGAACTAGAGAAATTTAGGAGTTTTAAAGGACCACTTATAGATGTTAGGAGCCCGAGTGAATATTATAAAGGACATATGCCTAATTCTATTAACATTCCATTATTTGATAATGATGAAAGATCAATAATTGGGACAATTTACAAAAAAGGCGGTAGAAAAAAAGCAGTTATAGAGGGATTAAAATTTTTTGAAAAGAAAATAGATTTTCTTCTAGATAATTTGTTCATTAATATCGACTCTTATAAAACTATTACTAAAAAAAATAATAATGAATTATTTGTCAGAATATATTGTGCTAGAGGAGGAATGAGGTCACAAAGCATTGCTTGGTTATTAGAAAAATATAAATTAAATCCAATAACACTTAAGGGAGGATATAAAACATACAGGAGATGGATATTAGATAGTTTCTCAAAAAAGTGGAATATAATTATTATTGGCGGTAAAACAGGCTCGGGGAAAACAAGGTTATTATCATTACTAGAAAAATATAAATATCAAACTATAGATCTTGAAGGATTTGCTTCTCATAGAGGAAGCACATTTGGTGGTTTAGGAATGAAAGATCAACCTTCAAACGAAGAATTTGAAAATAAAATAGCTGAAAAATTATATTCCTTTAAAACAAATAATAATATTTTTGTAGAAGCAGAGAGTGCGAACATAGGAAAATGTAAAATTCCTCATGAATTTTTTAATCAGATGAAAAAATCGAGGAGAATTGAGATATTAAGGAGCGAATCAAACAGGTTAAATGAGTTAATAGATACTTATAGTGTATTTAAAAAAGAGGAACTAAAAGAATCTGTGCTAAGGATTAAAAAAAGATTAGGTCCTCAAAGAACAAAAATAGCACTTGAATCAATTGATCATGAGAAATGGGATTTAGTATGTAGATCAGTTTTAGATTATTATGATAGGTGTTATGAATATGAAAAGGTCGGCAAGGAAAATATAAAGTTATTAGATTTAACTGATAAAAATTATGATGAAAACATCTTAAAATTGATAGACAATATGTTGTGAAATTATTTATAAACGAATGCAAAAAATATCTCTTAATATAAGTAATTATTAATAGACACTATGCCAGCAAATAAAACTGCAAGAATACAATTCTATGAAGGTACTAATGAACCAGTAGTACCTGAAATAAGACTGACAAGGAGCAAGGATGGGACTACTGGTCAAGCATTATTTTCATTTGAGAAACCTCAGGCATTATCATCAATTACAGATGGAGAAATTACTGGAATGCGTATGATTGATACTGAAGGTGAGATATTAACAAGGGAAGTAAAAGTAAAGTTTGTTGATGGTGAACCAATATTTTTAGAAGCAGTATATGTTTGGAAGAACACTTCAGATTTTGATAGATTCATGAGATTTGCAAATAGTTATGCCAAATCAAATGGATTAGGATATTCTGAGAAGAAGTAGAATATTATCTAAATTGAGTAGTCAGTCATATTTTAAGTTAGTAGTAATTTTAATCACATCTCTATTAATATGGACTTTAAGAGATTTTCTCCTCTTAATAATATGCTCTTTAGTAATTTCAAATATTGTATGTAATTTATGTAATCAAATGCGGAAGAGTTTAAAAATTCCCCGATCGCTTTCTTTGTTTCTTGTCTTAACTACTATATCAGTAATAGTATTTACTATTTTTATTCTTGTATTGCCTCCTTTTATAAAAGAATTCAATGAAATACTAGTTGATATTCCAAATGGTTTATCAAAAATAAATATTTTGATTAATACTAATCTGAACAAATTAAATAGCCTCTTTTATGGCGATCAATCAGAAAATGTTATAGATATATTCACTCTTATAAATAATGTAGTTACCATTCCAGATGCCTCAACTATTGCAAAAGCTATACAAGAAAGTTTTAAGAATTTAATAAATATAGCTGGGAATCTGGGTTCAGGCCTTTTGAAATTAATATTCGTATTAGCAGTGAGTCTAATGATTTCTATTGAACCAAAACAATATAAAGAAAATATACTTTTACTAATTCCAAAGAATTATCGCAACAAATTTAGAAAAATTCTGGAAAAATGCAATACTGCATTAGCAAATTGGACCTTTTCTATGGTCATAAGCTCATTATCAGTAGGTCTATTATCATTAATAGTTCTGTCTATATTAGATGTCAAATATGTTGTCTCAAATGCTCTAATAGCAATGGTTCTTAATATTATTCCAAATATAGGTCCAGTTATTAGTGGTATATTTCCAATCTCAATTGCACTACTAGATAATTTTTGGAAACCACTGGCCGTTTTAGGAGCATATATAATCATACAAAATATCGAAAGCTATATAATAATGCCATCTATAATGAAGAAAAAAGCAAATTTACTTCCTGGTTTAACATTAATATCACAATTTGGATTCACCTTCATTTTTGGACCATTAGGCTTAATACTTTCTCTCCCGTTAGCTGTAGTTATACAGGTTTTAATCAAAGAATCAATTAAAGATATTTAAATTCTACTTAATTAATTTTTTATATAAATATGGGTAGGAAAAAAGTATAAAGAAAGCTAAGGGATGTTTACCAATAGCAAAATATAGTGAACTAAAAGTAAAATGATCAAATAATATTCTTAGCTCAGTAGAAAGATCTATTAAAACTAAAGAAAATAAAATTATCAAATAGTAATTTAATTTCATACCAGTAGAAGCTTAAGTTCAGTCTTTAAGCAACAAAGATGGAGCTAATAAAATACTTGAATAACTGCCAACTGCAATTCCTAATGATAAGGCTAATGAAAACCAAAATAGCGAGTAAGATCCAAACAAAATTATGCTTAATAAAGGAATAAGGGTTGTAATACTGGTAAAAGTTGTTCTCCTAAATGATTCGTTTACTGATAATTGAATAGTTTCGTTATAGCCTTCTTTCTTTGATTTTAAATTTTCTCGAATTCTATCAAAAATAACAACAGTATCATTTACAGAATAACCAGCAATGGTTAACAAGGAAACTGCAAATAAACTATTTACCTCAACAGATAATATAATTCCCAACCAAGAGAATATACCGAAAACAATTAATAAATCATGGAATAAAGCTAGTAATGCAAATAATGCATATTTTTTATCAAATCTGATGGTTATATATAAAGATATTGCAAATAAAGAAACCACCAATGAAGTAACACAATTAGTAAGTAATTTTTTCCCAAGCTTTGGACCTATTAATCTTGAATCCTTACTCTCATAATTCAGAGGTCCAACAATATTATCAAGATTAGAAATAAGATTATTTGATTCTTCGATACTTAAATAAGGTGTTCTTATTGAAATTAATTTATTTTTATTTTGGAATTGTAATTTGATATTATTTAAAACTTTTTTGTTTTTAGAAATTTCTCTTAAATTTTGTAAAACCGTATCAGGGGAAAAATTAGAACATGCCTCTTCACAAACCCTCTCTATTCTAGTTTCATTTCCCCCGACAAAATCCATCCCTAAATTTATAGGTTTCTTATAAGAAGTATTAAAAGTAGAATATAAAATTCCTAAAAGACTAAACAAAATAAGAACAGTTGAAAAACCAATTATCCTTCTTTTATTTTTTATTAGTTCGAGATTGTATTTCATGTGAAAATTAGAAATAAAAATTTAATTTGAAAAATTATTCCTGGGTAGATAGAGATTTTTTTGTCTTAATGATTGATATGTTGTAAAAAATCGCAAAATAGTTTTAGAACAATTTAATGAGGTAAACAAGCTTATTAAGACTCCAATACCTAAAGTTGCAGCAAATCCTTTAACAAAATTTGTTCCCAATAAGAACAAAACAAAACAACTTAGAAGAGTTGTAATATGTCCATCAACTATGGATGAATTAGCTCTCATAAAACCACTATCAATTGATCTTGTAAGAGTATTACCATCATTTAATTCTTCTCTAATTCTCTCAAATATTAGAATATTTGCATCAACAGCCATACCAATGCTAAGTATAAGCCCAGATATTCCAGGTAAAGTCAAAGTTACAGGAATTAAAGAATATAGGGCTAAGTTAAAGAAACCATAGAGTAATAGAGAAAGAACTGAAACAAAACCTAGAATTCTATAATTAAAAATCATAAAAATACCAACAAAAATTAACCCACTAATAGCTGCATAAAGACTTTTTAAAATATTTTTGGATCCCAACAGAGCCCCTATTGTGTTAGTTTCTACGATTTCAATTGGCAACGGTAATGAGCCTCCTTTAAGTTGTACTTCTAATTCTCTAGCATTTTCAGCACTAAAATTACCGCTTATTGTTGCTGATCCACCTGTAATCCCAGTATTAACAAACTGATTACCAACACTGGCTTCACTTATTGATTCACCATCTAGAATGATAGCCAATAGTTGATTAGTGCCAGCAATTGACTTTGTAATTTCTGCAAACTTTTCACCTCCTGAATTACTAAAATTTAATAAAACTTCCCAGTTACTATTTGTTTGTTCTTGTCTCCTTCCTGCGTTAATAAGATCCTTACCAGATAAATCTGTTTTATTAAATAAATTTGTAATTTCTTTATCAACATATTTTTTGATTTCAATTAATTTCCCATATAAATCATTACTTGTAAATGAATAATTCAATTCTTGCTCTATATCTTTAAGATCATCTTGAATAACATTTAAATTATTATCATTTTGACTTTTTTCTGCAAAGGAATATTGTTCAATTAATTCTTTAATATTCAATCTCTGTAGTTGCAAGGTTTTTAAATCTGTAGATGTTCCTTCTTTTTGGGTTCTAAATTCTAATAAAGCAGTCTTACCTAATACCCTTGAAGCAACTAATGGATTTTGTTCACCTGGTAATTCTAAAATTAATTGATCTCCCCCTAGGGTTTGCAAATTAGACTCAGAAACTCCTAAATTGTTAACGCGCTTATCTATAACCGAATTAACTGCTTCAAGTTCATCCCTTGTTACCTTACCTTCCTCTTTAATAATTTGCAGTGTAAGTTGAGAACCCCCTTGTAAATCCAATCCCAACTGTAAGGGATAATTTATTAAGAGATAAACAGATAAAGTAAGTAGAAATATAATAAAAAAAAGCCAACCTTGCCTTCTTTTCATTTTCTATATACTCCCACTAATTAAATCTTCAACTTTCTCAACTATTTGATGTGGTTGGATTATTGTCAAATTCTCAAGATTTCCATTATAAGGAGTTGGAATATCCTGACTAGATAATCTAATTGGTCGGGCATCAAGATCATCAAAACACTCTTCTGTTATCAAGGCAATTAATTCTGCACCAATACCTCCAGTCTTCATACATTCTTCAACAATAACTACTTTATTTGTTTTTCTTATTGATTTTGAGATGGTTTCCATATCAAATGGTTTTAAACTTATTAAATCTATTAACTCAACATCTATTCCTTTTTTTTCTAATTCTTCTACAGCCTTAAGGCAGTGATGTCTCATTCTTGAATAAGTCAATAAAGTAATATCTTTCCCTTCTTTTACAACGTCAGCCTGATCTAAAGCGCAAGTATAATCACCCTCAGGTAATTCTTCAGACAAATTGTAAAGAAGAACATGTTCGAAAAATAGAACCGGATTATCATCTCTTATAGCTGCTTTCATTAAACCTTTAGCATTTGTGGGTGTACTACATGCAACAATCTTTATGCCAGGGACTGCATGAAAATATGCTTCAAGTCTTTGACTATGCTCAGCACCAAGTTGACGACCAACTCCTCCAGGTCCTCGAACTACTGCTGGTATTTTATAATTTCCGCCACTTGTATATCTAAGCATACCCATATTATTTGATATCTGATTAAAAGCTAAAAGCAAAAAACCCATATTCATTCCTTCTACTATTGGTCTTAAGCCAGTCATTGCTGCACCCACAGCCATACCTGTAAAACTATTCTCTGCAATTGGAGTATCTAAGACTCTTAACTCTCCATATTTTTCATATAAATCCTTAGTTACCTTATAAGATCCTCCATATTGACCAACATCTTCTCCCATAACGCAAACATTTACATCATTTGCCATTTCTTCATCAATTGCCTCTTTCAAAGCATTAAATAATAATGTTCCAGCCACAATTAATTACCTAATTAATCACATATATAATCCTACCACTTTGAATAATTCAACCTCCTTCAGCGAAGGTTATCAGCAGTAATATTGATAAAATCATTCCAGGTGACAGCAAAAGGACTAAAAGGCCTAAGTCATGTAAAGACATTAAAAGAGAGTATTTTCTTCATAATATTGGCAATTCAATTTTTCTTCAGAAAAAAACTGCGAATAAATACAATAAAAAGTCCTATACCTATAAAAGCAAAAGAGAAAGTGAGCAAAAATGATAATCCAATTATTAAGGTATTAATACTAGAAGAAATATTTTGAACTATTTCAGAAGAATTAGATGGTTTATGTACTGAAAAATAAATTGCAATTTTATTACTTAAAAAGTAAAAAAATATAAATAATAAAAAACTTGTTAATGATCCTAGAATAAAATTTAACGGTCCTTTTTCGGGAATGTTTTTTTCAATATTCTCATTACTATTTACAGCCACAATAAATTTTGTATAAAAATTTAAATGAATGTTATTCCCTTTTCAAGGAAAGTGCAAACCCATGAATCGTAACCTTTATTTCTAAATAATTTATAATTTGCAGTTAATTCTTTTTTTGCAATCTCTATATCTTTAAAGAGAGCAAAGCATGTAGGTCCTGATCCACTCATTGAAAATGTGAGACAATTTTCTAATTTAGAAAGTAAATATAATGCCTGCTTTACAGAATCATTTTCATTTTCAACAACTAACTGCAAATCATTTTTAATAGATAATTGTTGATAATTAAAATTTAAGTTATTTAAACCATTATGTCTTAAATTTTTTCTTATGTTTTCAATCATTTCTCTATCAGTAAGATATTGATCACAAAATCTATTACTATATTTTTTATAAGTTTCAGCTGTAGATACTGATACATTTCGATTTTTTAAAAGAATTACTCCATATTCAAAGTTTGAATCTAATTTCTCCAAAATTTCTCCTCTTCCAAAACATAATTGAATACCACCATTTATAAAAAAGGGAATATCAGATCCTAAAGTTGATGCTAATGAACATAATGTTTTTTGATCTAAGTTCAAATCCCATAACTTATTAAGACCAATTAATGTTGCTGCTGCATTACTAGATCCACCAGCTAATCCTGCGCCAATTGGAATATTTTTTCTTAAAAATATATTCGCACCGTAATCTATATTTGATTTTTTCCTTAATAGATTTGCCGATTTAACAATTAAGTTATCATCAGATAAGCTTAAATCATTACAATCAGACTCAAGTTTAATTAAACCTTCATTATTAATTTCAAATTCTAAATAATCAGAAAGATCGATATTTTGCATAATCATTGCTAACTCATGAAATCCATCCTCTCTTTTACCAATAACTTCAAGATGCAAATTTATTTTGGCAGGAGATTTTATATTAATTTTCGTTTTAGCTAAATCTTGCATATACTTAAATTTTTATTTTTTAATTTTAATACAATTTTCTGCAAGCTTAATCCATTGGTCAATTGAAATATCTTGTGGTCTTAAATTAAAACAAACTTTTGAAGATTCAGATAATTCATTTATCTCTTCATTTGAAAGTATTGAATTAAGAGTATTTCTAAGCATTTTTCTTCTTGAATTAAATGAAATTCGAAGAAGTTTATCTATATATTTTTCTAGATTAATATCTAATCTTAAATCATTTTTAATTGGTTCGAAAACTACTAAAGAAGAAAAAACTTTTGGAGGCGGACTAAATGATGAAGGCGGCACATCACATATTCTTTTTATTTTTGATAACAGTTGCATTCTTATACTAAGCGCACCAGCATTGGGACTACTTTCTTTTGACAAAATCCTATCTACAACGTCTTTCTGCATCAAAAATATTATTTTTTCGTAATTGTAGTTTCTTATAGTGCCCAATCGACCTATAAAAATATCCAATATTGGGCCAGTTATATTGTAAGGAATATTTGCAATCACTTTTGTAATCTTTTTATTAATCGAATCTAAATTTACAGAAAGAATATCTCCCTGCTGAAGTGAAAACCTATCATTATTATTGAATTTATCATTTAATAAATTTATTAAATCTTTATCTAATTCAATTGCATGTAATTTTTTAATTTCTGAATCTAACAACTTAGATGTTAAAGCTCCTTTACCAGGACCAATTTCTAAAATAAAGTCATTTTCATTAAGAACAGCAATTTCTTTAATTTTTTCTAATATTTTTTTATTTACCAACCAGTGTTGTCCAAATCTTTTTTTTTGATGATGGTTTTTAGAATTCATCTAAAAGATAAATAATATGTTTAAATTAAATATGAATTTATTTAATACTTTATATCATGAGCTTATCAAAAAAAAATTTAGATAAACTCAATAAATTTAAAAAAAAGAAAAATTTAAATAACGAAAGTAAAAATATAAATATAAATAATAATGATAATTTAATCACCAATCCACTTAATTCAGAAGATCCCAATAAAATTTTTTATTCGTTAATTGATAATTCAGAATCTTTAGAAGAGACTTCTAACATTAATAACTCACTAAGAGAAAGTGAGATTAATCAAATTAATATAAATTCTAAAAAACATAATTTATCCAAGAAATTAACAACCGAAGAGGAACTATATGATGAATTTAATTATCTTCTTGATGAATAATTAGTTTTAATATTTACTTATGCTTCAGAGTAATAGATTAACAATTTATGCTATCGGCAAAATAAAGAAACTTTGGATTAGAGATGGAATTAATCAATACAAAAAAAGAATGCCTGAACTTGTCATTAATGAGTTAAAGACTTTTAATTTAAATAATCTTAGATCAAATAATAATATTATTATCAGCCTAAGTGAAGAAGGGAAACAGTTTAATTCAGTTGAACTATGTTCCTTACTCTTGAATTTTAAAAATAAAAAAATTAATTTCTTAATCGGTGACACTGATGGAGTTAGTTCAGATATAAAAGAAAAATCAGATCTTGTACTAAGTCTATCTTCTTTAACTTTTCCTCATGAATTAGCTAGATTAATCCTAATAGAGCAAATCTATAGAGCAATTTCTATATCTAACAACTCCCCTTATCATCGTTCCTAAAAAGATTAGATTCAATCTAAAATTAATCTATAAAAGTTTAATAACTAACTATTTTTTGAATTTTTGCTATATAGTACATATATACTATTAATTTAACCTTGGATTCTTTTGATTCAGCCACTAAAAAATTTAAAATCCCCTTATTAACCGATTCGGTATCAGCAGGGTTTCCTTCTCCTGCAGATGACTATACAGAAGAAAATATTGATTTAAACGAACATTTAATATCTAATCCGTTTAGCACTTTTTTTCTTAGAGTTAAAGGTGACTCAATGATAAATGCAGGAATTAAAGATAAAGATTTAATAATAGTAGACAAGAGCTTAACAGCCAGGCCAGGGAATATCATTATTGCAATGATAGACGGAGAATTTACAATAAAAAGATTATCTATAAAAAATAATGAATTATATTTAAAAGCAGAAAATCATAATTATCCTGATTTTAGATTTAAAAACCATATTGATGTACAGATATGGGGAGTTGTTATTTATTCAATACATAGCTATTTATGAGAATTTCAAACATTGATGCAATAGCTCTTATAGATGCTAATAATTTTTACGCGTCCTGTGAACAAAATATTAATCCTCATTTGAGAAATAAACCAGTAGTAATTTTATCTAATAATGACGGATGTATCATTGCAAGAAGCCCTGAAGCGCGAGCTTTAAAAATTAAAATGGGAACTCCGTATTTTAAGGTCAAAGAAAGACTAAATAAATTAGATGTAGCAGTCTTAAGCTCAAACTACTCGCTTTATGGGGATATGAGCAGAAGACTAATGAATTTACTAAAAAATTACTGTGAACAGATAGAAATTTATTCTATTGACGAAGCATTCGTCTCGATTTCTAGACCTAATGATGAAAATCTATATCCTTGGGCAAGAAGCATAAGATCATTAATATATCAGAATCTAGGGATTACCATAACAGTAGGAATAGGAGAAAATAAAGTAAGAGCAAAAATTGCTAATAAACTAGCTAAAAATATTGATTATTCAGCTGGAATATTTGATTTAGCTAGAACCGAAAATGAGAATAATTATTTAAAAAGAATTAGTATAGATAAGATATGGGGAGTTGGGAAACAAACCTCTAATTGGTTGCAAAGTAAAGGTATTAAAAATGCGAGAGAACTAAGAGATATGGAAGAAAATGAAATCATTAAGAAATTAGGCATCGTAGGGAAAAGACTGCAATTAGAACTGAAAGGCCATAGATGCCTGCCCATAGAAAAAAACAAGAAATCAAAAAAAGAAATTCAGGTGAGCAGGAGTTTCGGCACGCCTATCACAAAATTAGAAGACTTAACTCAAGCACTGGCAACTCACGCAATAAAAGCCTCTGAAAAAATGAGAAGTCAGAATTTGCAATCATCTGATATTAGAGTATTTGCCAGAACCAGTAAATATTCAAGTCAAAATTATCAAAGAAGTGTCCATAGAAAACTTACAAATGCAACAGATGACACAAATAAAATTTTAAAAATAGTAGTTGAATTATCTGAAGAAATTTATAATCCTGAATATAAATTCTCAAAAGCTGGTGTTTTAATGCAGGATTTAACTAATAGCGAATATTTACAGCAATCAGTTATCAATTACAAATCTCAGAAAGACTTAAAAAAATCAGCAAATCTTATGAGAACGATTGATTTATTGAATAAAAGATTTAATAACAATGCAATTACATGGGCCATTACAAAAAATCCACAAAGTTGGAAGATGAATAAGAATTTCTTAAGTCGCTCATCTACAACTGATATAGAAAAAATCCCAACTATAGTGAAGTAAACAAAATAGAATGGAATTTATATTATTTTTGAGCAAATTAGATAAAGAGATTCTTAACTTATTAAGTAAAGCAAACTACATAGTTGAAGAAAATAAAATTGAATGTCTATTAAACAAAGAAATAAAAGGGCTACATAATTTTAAAGAAAATAAAATAATAATATGTACTGAAAACGCAAAAAGGAAAACAAATTATAGAAATAAGAATCAACAACCAAATAAAGATAACATCAAAACAGAAAGGGCGATAAGAAAAGCATTAAGACACGAAGCAACTCATGCGATACAAAAATGTAATGACAATAAAACAATAGGGGATATAAAAAAATTAGAAAGTAAATTGCATCAAAGTAAAAGAAAAGCATTAGAGTTCTCTAGTTCAAATTTTTCTGGGACTTATGCGAAAGAAGTAGAAGCTTATGTTCTTGAGGATAAACCCAAAAAAGTTAAAAACTTGATTAAAAAATACTGCCTATAAATTAAAAATTTTTATATTAACTAGCGATGAAATTGCCACAACGTTGTTTATCTAAAAAATTAATATGTTGCCTTTCTAAGTAATATAATTCCTGAAATTTGATCGCATCTGAGTTTAAATCCTTAAAAAGATCATCTATCTCTTTATTTGTATTCGAAGAACCTGAAGAAGGATTATCAATTAAAATAGATATACAATTTTCTAAAGTTTTTAATCTTTGAGATCCCCAAGATTCGATTAAGTGTCTACATCTTTTAAGAGAATTATATTTCTCAAGAAGTGATAATGTTCCTAGTAAATTGTCTTTAGGATTACTCAGCAATGTTAAAAACAACTCATTTGGATTAATAAAAATATTAATTTTATTTGATGATTCAGGATTATTGAGAGCTAAGTAATCAGGCAGAAGTGAAATTAAGTTAATAGAAGAAAAATCTTTTTGAAGATTTTGATTATTTGATTGTTTTAAATCATTTAAGTAGTTTAAACCTAAATTATTTTGTTCAATTTTTGAAATAGATTCCCATAGACTTTGAATATAACTAGTATTAAAAACATTAATTTCTCTTTTGAGAAATTCATCACGAATAAATAGCCTAAGATCTGGACAATGTAAATAATAAAAAATTATTTCTGATTCATTTTTCTCCCGTCGGGAAATTTCATTTGGTTGTTCAAATTTTTTTGATCTACCATGCCAACGAAATCCCTTTACTTGATTTCTTAAATCTTGTTCAAACTGTATTGCTAACCTAGCTTGTCCCTTACTTAATTTTTCGGAAACTTTTTGTAGATAATGAGTTCTGGTTGATGATTGAGGTAATTTACTCAATAATTTTACCAATGACGAAATAACACTCTGGAAAATTTCAGACTTAGTTAAATCTTTATCTTTAAAAATCTGATCAATCTCCCAATCAATCCAAAAGGATGAATTATCAATTAAATTAAAATAATCTTCAGGAGTATGACTATTTAAATATTCGTCAGGATCTTTGAAATCAGTTAGTTGAAGTATCTTAAGATTAATTTGATCATGAATGGATAGACTCTCGACTTCTTTAATTACTCTTTTTGTAGCTAAAATACCTGCATTATCAGAATCAAAATTTAAAATTATATTTTTATTATCTGTACATCTACATAGTTGAGAAATTTGATACTTATTTAATGCGGTACCGAGAGAAGCCACAGAATTAGTAATACCCTTTGAATGAAGAGAAATAACATCAAAGTAGCCTTCCACAATAATGGCTTTATCTCTTTTCCTAATATTGCTAGAAGCTTTTTCGAATCCAAACAACATTTTGCCCTTTTCAAATATCTCTGATTCAGGAGAATTAAGGTATTTAGGTTCCTGACCATCAAGAGATCTTCCTCCGAAAGCAACTACTCTTCCCTGCATATCATGTATTGGTACAATTAATCTATTTCTAAAACGATCATAAATCTTATCAGAATTATCTTTAGAAATTGCAAGGCCTGAAGCTAATATTAAATTGATAGGAAATTTTTCTACCTTGGATAGATAGTTAAATAAATCATTCCATGAATTTGGGGCAAAACCTAATTCAAAGTTATCAATAATCTGGTGACTCAAGTTTCTCTTGGTTGTTAAATATTTCATAGCTTCAAAACCAAGAGAATTATTTAATTGAGACTTAAACCAATTTTTAGTGACTCTTAATATTTTATAAAGCTCTTCCTTTCTAGATAATTGTTTTTTATAAGCTTCTACTTGAGGACCCTCAAGATTTTCAACATTAATATTATTCTTCTTAGCAAGAGAAAGTACAACATCTGAAAAATTTGCACGAGTAAATTCCATTAAAAATTTAATAGAGTTACCACCAGCACCACAAGAAAAACAATAATAGAATTGTTTACTTGGTGATACCGTCATAGATGGCTTAGTATCATCATGAAAAGGGCAAATCCCAACAAATTCCTTGCCTTTCTTCTTAAGAACAATATGTTCAGATATAACGTCAACAATATCTGCTTTTTCCTTAACCTCTTGAATAGTTCTTGGGTGTATAGAATGAACCATTGAGATTATTATCGGAAAAATAAATAATGATTTATTTGTTATAGGTCAAAATCAAATAAGAATCTACTTAATTTCACAAAAAAGCTATTTTTTTAAATGATAAATATCAAAGAATTAGAAAAAAGAATTAATTCATTAAATAAGTATAATTTGGTATTTGCCTCATTCTTCTTCAGTTTAATGACTTTGTGCGTAAAAAATATTGATAAAAGGATACCTATTTATGAATTGGTTTTATTCAGATCATTGTTAAGTTTAATAATTACATTATTTATAATTAATATAAAAAATATAAATCCTTGGGGCAAAAATAAACCATTACTTATTTTAAGAGGCGTTTTAGGAACTTTAGCTTTAGTTTGTATTTTTTATGCGATAAGAAATATGCCTCTTAGTATATCTACTGTAATTCAGTACACATATCCTATTTTTATATCTATATTTGCTGGCATATTTATAAACGAAAAAATAACTCATAATATAATTTTCGCTTTAATTATTGGCTGGAGTGGAATATTAATAATCTTGAATCCAAGCCAATTATCAAATATAAACGTTGAAATTGAAAATATTTCGATTTCAGTAGCATTTCTTGGAGCAATCTGTACCGCATTGGCTTACGTTACAGTTAAGAAACTTTCATTTACTGAAAATATTTATGTAATTATTGAATATTTTCCACTTGTTTCTTTTATAACTCTATTACCAATTGTTTTAATCAATTGGGTTACCCCAAATTGGAGTGAACTAGTTTGGATAATAGGGATTGGCTTATTTACTCAATTAGGTCAGACTTTCTTAACTATAGGATTAAAAAATTTACCTGCATCTGAAGCATCAACAATTAATTATTTACAAGTTTTATTCGGTTCAATTTGGGGGATTTTGTTTTTTAGTGAAATAATAAACATAAATTTTTTATTGGGCTCCTCACTGGTTTTATTAGGAACTACTATATCTACTACCAAAATAATCAAAAAGACATAGAATATTAGTAAGGTAAAAAAAAATGATGAAATTTTACTATTTAGCTTTATTATTTTGTTTTTCTCCTATCGTTCAAGTTAATGCAACTACCCCAAAATCAGTAACTTGTACAAGAACTGAATATAGAGAAGAATACATTCCTGGAACGAAATCAAACCCAGGATACGTAAAGAGCTATGAAGTGGACGTTGTAATACCTTGTGGGGGTCAAAGCAAAGCTGAAAAAATAGATGAAAATGATTGTAGTGAAGGTTCTGTTATTGGTGGGCTTCTTGGTGCTGGGATAGCTTTATCCTCATCTAGAGGTAAAGACAGGTTTTGGGCCGTACCTGTTGGCGGTACTGCAGGAGCATTAATTGGATGTCAGGTGGATGGTGGTTAATTGATTAGTTGGATAAATGGGGATTTAGTTGATATATGGCAAACTAACCAAAAATTCTTTGTTTTATTAAATTGTCAAGGGTTAGGATACCAAATACAAATACTGGAATCCTTTTTTCTAAAATTAAAAACAAATCAGAAATTTAATAAAAACATAACCCTTTGGATAAAACATATTAAGAAAGAAGATTCAGATTTATTATTTGGTTTTACATCAAAGGATCAAAAGAATTTCTTTATTGAAATTTTAAGTATTAGAGGTGTTGGATCTCAAATTAGTATGGGGATATTAAATAAATTTTCTATTAGTGAAATAATCAATGCAATAAAAACACAAAACAAAAAATTAATTTGTTCTGTACCTGGTGTAGGACAAAAAATGAGTGATCGATTAATTTTAGAATTAAAAAGTAAATTTAAAAGCGAAATTCTAATTGAAGAAGAAAAAAGCAAAGATAAATTAGAGATTAAGGATCCTGAAATTAATAAAATGATGGAGGACCTTCAGTTAACCCTTCAATCATTAAATTACAAAAATAAAGAAATAAAGACTATTTTGCCAATTATTATTCAAGAAGTAGATCTCCTAGGTAAAAATGAAAATAATTTATCATTTGAAAAACTATTGAAGTTAGCTATGCATTATCTGGATGAGGATAGTAGTAATATAACTAGATGACGTAGTATCATAGATAAAAAGAAATAAATTTTATGTCATTAGATACAGCTGAAAAACAGAAGCTGATTGAAAATCATCAAGTGCATCCAACTGATACAGGTTCAGTTGAAGTACAAGTAGCAATGCTTTCTAAAAGAATATCGAAATTAAGTGATCATCTTCAAGGAAACATTCATGATTTCGCTTCAAGGCAAGGATTATTAAAAATGATCGGTAAAAGGAAAAGATTACTTTCATACTTAAAAGACAAAAACGTTCAAAAATATCAAGAACTAGTTAAGAAAATTGGAATCAGAGGATGATCTCAATTAATGAAAAAAAAGCAAAAACACAAAAAAAAATACACAAAATAAAAAGAAAAAAAACTATTCTGAAACTGCTGCTTTCGCTAATCTAGAAAAAACATCTATTCCTGTAACCAAGCCAAAGCGATCATCAAGTGGCATCCCAAAATATGTTGCTGACAGAATGGCAAGAAGAATATTCTTTACAGCTGGAATACCGACAATATTAGGAATGTCTGTTTTTGTTGTTAGCTACATTATAGTTACAAAAAATATTGCTGAAATACCTCCGTCCTCAACCATCGCAATTTCAGCATTGTTTTTCTTGTTAGGTCTAGCAGGATTGAGTTTTGGAATATTATCAGCAAGTTGGGATAAAGAGCCTGGATCTTTTTTTGGTATTGAAAATATACCAATGAACATACAACGTGCAAAAGCTGCCTTTAAACCTGCAACTCAAAATTTTGAGGATAAAAGTTAATCTAGGAAACTAAAGATTTCAAATTAACTTGGAATGATTTATCTTCTAATAATTTGCGGGCTCCTTGAATATCTCCAATACAGAATTGTTCACCAAATTTAACGTAGGTAACACTATTTTTATTTCTTACTGCAGCTAAAACTGGAATCTTGATTCCACATTTACCTTTATCGGGTTTAAATTTAATTAGGCAGTCTCTCAAGGTATTTTGTATCCTTACATCTGATGCTTGAGAACTTTCAAGATTAATAATTAGCAATTTAAGGTTATCGATTTCTCTACAATCATCAATTATTAATTGAGTCTTATCACTTTTTTTATCTATTGTTCCCCACACCAACAATCTAGTATCAGTCAAAAGAAATTCTGATAATCTGAGATATGTTTTTGGAAAAACTATTGCTTCGCAACTTCCAGAAAGATCTTCTAACTGAACTATAGCCATCCTATCTCCTTTTCTCGTTGTAATTTGCTTCAAATCAGGGATCATCCCAACTAAAGAGACTTTTGTTCTATCTTTTGTTTCTTCTAACTGCGAAATACTTATAGGTGAAATTAATTTTGCTGGCTTAGTTAAATGTTTTAGAGGATGATCAGATAAATAAAAGCCTAATAGCTGCTTTTCTAACCTTAACTTCTCAATGAGTGAATAATCATCAACCCTAGCTAATTGTGAATCTGAAAAAGCAACATTAGAAAATTCTTCTTTAGAGTCAAATAGATTTCCTTGCCCGGATAATCTATCACGATTTCTCGAAGAGGCCCACTCCATAACATGTTCGAGATCAGATAATAACTGAGCTCTATTATTGTCATTTGAAAACTCATCAAGTGCTCCGCAATGAATAAGAGATTCAAGACTTCTTTTGTTAAGAACATTAGAAGGCAAACGGTCACACAAGTCAGACAATGACTTAAAGATTCCAAAACTATTTCGGTTTTCAATTATGTTTCTTATTGCAGAATCTCCCAAATTCTTAATTGCAGATAGCCCAAATAAAATCTGATTTTTCTTAATAGTGAAATCAACTCCAGAAAAATTAATGCTTGGTGAAATAACTTCTATTCCCATTGAATAACAATTAGAAATATATCTTTGCATCTTGTCGCTAGAGCCAGAATTTACACTTAAAAGGGCTGCCATATAAGCAACAGGAAAATGGGCTTTTAAAAAAGCAGTTTGATAAGTTACAGCACCATATGCAGTTGAGTGACTTTTATTAAAACAATATTCTGCGAATAAAACCATTTGATCAAAAAGATCATTGGCTAATTTTTCATTTACACCCTTCTTCATAGAACCTTCTACAAAAATATTTCTATGCTTTACCATCTCAGATACTTTCTTTTTACCCATCGCTCTTCGAAGTAAATCAGCATCACCCAATGAATAACCGGCTAGGTCTTGAGCAATTTTCATGATTTGTTCTTGGTATACCATAATTCCATAGGTTTCAGTGAGAATTGATTTAATAAAGGGATGAGGGAAATCAACCTTTTCGTTACCATTTTTTCTATTTATGAATTTAGGGATAAGGCCTGCATCAAGAGGACCAGGTCTATAAAGAGCAAGTATGGAAGAAATATCCTCTAGAGAGTTAGGTTTGAAATCTTTTACGACCTGTTTCATACCAGAAGATTCGAGTTGAAAAATACCTTCAAGATCTCCTCTCCCAATAAGTTCAAAAGTTTTACCATCATTTTGAGGTAATTCATCGATATTTATTTTCTTTCCAGTTGATTGATTAATAAGAGAAACTGTCTTTTCAATCATAGTAAGATTCTTAAGGCCCAAGAAATCCATTTTCAATAATCCAAGTGATTCGATATCGTCCATAGAATATTGAGTTATTATTTGCCCTTCATTATTCCTTTGAAGAGGTACAAGTTCGTCAAGAGGATCTGATGCGATAACAACACCAGCAGCATGAACTCCATAAGTTTTATTTGTTCCTTCAATTCTCAGGGCCAAATCGACCCATTTTTTGACCCTATTGTCATTAATATATTTGTCTCTAAACTCTGGACTCGGAGAATTATCATCAATCATTTCATTAATTTTATAAGGTTTCCCTCTTACAACCGGTATTAACTTAGCCAATTTATCCGCCTCTCCATATGGAATATCCAGAACCCTTGCAACATCTTTTAAAACCGCCTTAGAGGTCATTTTATTGAAAGTAATTATTTGGGCAACCTTATCCTCTCCATAACGATTAGTAACATAATCAATAACTTCATTTCTCCTATCAATACAAAAGTCGGTATCAATATCTGGCATAGACTTTCTAGCAGGATTTAAAAACCTTTCAAACAATAATCCATGCTCAACGGGATCTATATTTGTGATTTGGAGAGCATAAGCTACTAGTGAACCTGCTGCAGAACCTCTACCTGGACCTACCGGGATAGAGTTGTCCCTAGCAAATTTGATATAGTCCCAGACAACTAAGAAATAGTCTGGGAAACCCATATCTTTAATAATTTTCAATTCCGAAGATAGTCTATTTTTATAGTTATCATCAACTTCTGTAAGATCATTTTTTTTAAGTCTTTTTAAAAGACCTTTGTAAGTTAATTGTGTTAGGAAAGAAAATGAATCTGTATCTTCGTTAAGAGGGAATTTTGGCATTCTATAATTACCAAACAAATCAAATATTTCAACTTTTTGAGAAATTTCTACTGTATTGTTCACTGCATCATTAATTGACTCATCATCAATATGATCTCTAAAAAGTTCCAGCATTTCATTCTCACTTTTAATATATTCTGTACCGGTATATCTCAATCTTTTTTCATCACTTATTAGTTTTCCCGTCAATACACAAAGCAAAGCATCATGTGCTTCAACATCCATATTTGATAAGTAGTGCGCGTCGTTGGTAGCAATGACTTTTATTTGGTGCTTCTTACCAATTTTTATTAATTCAACGTTTACAATTCTATCCTCAATAGAGCCGTGATCTTGTATTTCTAGATAAAAATCATCTGCAAATAATTTTTTATACCAAAGAGCAATGTCCTCTGCTACGTCTAATCTACCTTTTAAGATAGCCTGAGGTATCTCTCCACCAAGACAAGCTGTAGAAACTATTAGACCATCACTATATTTACTTAAAAGAGATTTATCAATACATGGTCTAGAAAAAATACCTCGACCTCTCATCCCATTTAGGTGACTAATTGTTGTTAACTTCACTAGATTTTTATAACCAGTGTAATTTTTTGCTAACACCACCAAATGATATCTTTTTTCTTTTTTTGGTTGAGGATCATCAATAGAACCATTAATTACATACATTTCATTACCAATTATTGGTTTTATACCTTTCTCTGCACACTTCTTGACTAAATCAAGAACCCCATACATAACACCATGATCGGTCAGAGCAATAGAATCCATTCCAAGATCACTAGCTCTATCAACAATTTTAGATATTTGACTGGCTCCATCAAGCAGACTATAGTCACTATGATTATGGAGCGGAACGAAACCCATACTCAATCAATTTATATATATAAGATAGAGAAAATTTCTAAAATATCTATACTTTTTGATTACAAATTAATTATTACTACAAATTTAAAATATAGGTTTTTTCTTAATTACCTGAGCATCAATTTCAAAAATATGTGCTGCATTCAATATCCTATCTTCTTCTAATACATTACCTATTAGTTGAAGACCAATAGGTAATCCATTTTTATCAAATCCACAAGGGATACTGATAGCTGGAAGTCCTGCTAAATTAGCTGGAACTGTTAAAAGATCTGATAAATACATAGAAAGTGGATCATTAACAAAATCACCCTTCACAAAAGCAGTAGTTGGACAAGTTGGAGTTAATAAAATATCTACTTTCTCAAAAGCATTATCAAAATCTTTTCTTATTAGTGTTCTAACCTGTTGAGCTTTCTTATAATAGGCATCGTTGTATCCAGCTGACAAAGCATAAGTTCCTATCAAAATTCTTCTTTGAACTTCATCTCCAAACCCTTCAGCTCTACTTTTTGAAGTCATATCAAAAAGATTAGAACCTTCAGTAGATCTATAACCATATTTAACACCGTCGTATCTAGCTAAATTTGCAGATGCTTCAGATGGAGCAATTACATAATAAGTTGCAATTCCATCGTTAAACCTAGGACATTCAACTTCTATAATTTCGGCTCCCAATTTTTTAAATCTCTCAACTCCTGAAAGAACAGATTCTTTGACTTCAGGATTAAGGCCAGGGTGATCAAAGCATTCTTTAATAATTCCAATTTTTAAATCTTTTATAGATCTATTTAAAGCACTCAAATAATTTGGTACAGGCTTATCAAGACATGTTGAATCTAAGGGATCTTTCCCTGAAATTGAATATAAAATTTCAGCCGCATCCGATACGGTGTTTGTAATAGGACCAATTTGATCAAGAGAGCTAGCAAATGCTACCAAACCCCATCTACTTACTCTTCCATAAGTTGGCTTAAGTCCCACAACTCCACAAAAAGAAGCAGGCTGTCGAATTGATCCTCCTGTATCAGAACCTATAGCGGCAGCGCATAATCCAGCGGAAACGGAAGCAGCACTTCCTCCTGAACTTCCACCTGGAACTCTATTGATATCCCAAGGATTTGATGTAACCCCAAATAAAGAAGTTTCCGTAGAACTACCCATTGCAAATTCGTCCAAATTTGTTTTTCCTAAACAAATACAACCTGAAGACCATAATTTGCTTGAAGCTGTGGACTCATAAGGTGCCACAAAATTTTTGAGCATTCTACTTGCACATGTTGTTACAACACCCTTAGTGCAAATATTATCCTTAATTGCTAATGGTATTCCCGCAAGAGGAGGGAGTATCTCGTTATTTTGAATTAATTTATCAATATTTTCAGCTTGATTAATAGCATTTTCTTTTGTAGTACAAATATATGAATTAATTTCAGGATCTTTAGAGTCAATTTTTGAAAAAAAATCATTAACTAATTCTTTAACAGAAACATTTCTATTGTTAATTTCTTTTCTTAAAGAATTAAAATTCATTACTCAAATAATTTTTAAAATTAAAGATTATCAAACAGTCAAAGGTTCTTCTTTTTTGCAACGAATATAGCTATATTCAATATTAATAGAACCTTCATCGGAAAGATCACTAATAAAAGAAGAGATATTTTCTTTTAAACTTCGCTTTGTTATAAATGGACCATACCAGTAAGTAGTAGTAGGCTGTTCTGTTTGAATTTTAGCCCACCAAGCTAATCCGAGTTTGTTTCCAAAGTTTCTAATCAATTTATTTAGCCTTTAGGGTACAATTCTTGTTAAATTCTATACAATTTTGTCGTAAAAATTCAATAAATTTTCATTAATAACATAAATGTATTGAAACAATAATATTTTAAAGAATATTAGATAAAAGTGTTTTTAAAAAAAATTTAACTGCTTGTTAAGTGAAATAGAGATATAGCCGTTGCTACAGAAGCATTTAAACTTGATGTTTTGCCTTTAAGAGGGATCTTTAATATAAAATCACATTTTTTTTGTGTTACTAAAGAAATGCCCTTATCCTCAGATCCAATTATTACTACCAAGGGAGTTTTTTCTTTAAAGTCTGAAATCGATAATTGTCCATCTCCAGATAATCCAATAATGAGAAAACCATTTTTCTTCAATTCTTCTAAAGACCTATTTAAGTTAACAACTCTACTTACAGGCAAATGTTCTAAGGCTCCTGCAGCCACCTTGGCGACTGTTCCCGTTAAGCCGGCAGATCTTCTTTGAGGAATGATAAGACCTTTGCAATCAAATGCTTCTGCGGATCTTATAATTGCTCCAACATTATGTGGATCAGTTATTCCATCCAAAGCCAAAATAATCGGATTTGCAGAATTTTTTTTAGAAAATTCGATTAATTTCTCAAGGGTTATTGTCTTGGAGCAAGACAACTGCAATGCTACACCTTGATGTGTAGCACCAAAAGTTAATTGTGAAAGCCTATTCCAAGAAACTTCTTCAATTAAGACTCCTTTTGTTTTTAGATCTTTGAGTAAAATATAAAACTTCTCGGAAGAATAAATTTCTGATGTACACCAAATCCTGTTAATAGCTCTTTCATTAATAAGAGCCTCAAAAACCGAATTTTTACCCCATATCCAATCATCAAAGTTTTTCTTAATTGCTAACTCTTGATAAATATCATTAGATCTCCGATTTACTTTTACATTAGATTTAACTATTGGCTTATTTCTTGAAGATGAATATTTGATTTTCTTTTCATTACTTTCATTAAAATCATTTAACCCCTTATTTTTATAAGTATTAATAGGAAATCTATCATTATTTTTAGGTGAATTTGGATTTCTAGAGTAAAAGTTAGAACCAGAATTATTATGTTGTTTTTTTTTATTTTTTCCAGAAAAATTGTTTTTTGATGATTTTTTCATAACTTCAATTTATTTTAATTTCAAGGTATTCAAAAAGAGTTGATAATCTTTTTGGATCTTTAAGAAATAACCAACCGATAAGAGTTTCAAATCCAGTTGCTCTTGAGTAAACATTGGGATCAGATGACTTTGGGTATCTTTTTGTTTTATTTCTAGCACGTCTAATTAAATCCATTTCATTATCATTTAACAAATGTTCAATTTGGTCTAATGATTTTGATTGAGATATTGCTTTTACTTCATTTACTACTGATAAATGAAGTTCTTTTGATTTTAAGGGAAAATGAACATGTCTTAATCTTTGATGAAGTTCCCATACCGAATCGCCAAGCCATGCAAGTTGAATAACACCTATTTCTTCAGGAGATCCATATGGAACCAAATTTTGAATCCAATAATTCAATTTTTTAAATAAGATAAGGCATCTTCAAGACTCGAATTTAAATTAAGAAATTCGCCTAAACGAACAAGTTTTATTGTTTGAGCAACTCTAGAGTTGCCAACAACTGAAAAACCTATCTTCAACTTTGTACATTCTTTAGCGGTCTGAACAAGAGCTCCAAGACCTGAAGAATCTAAAAAATCAATTTTTGAAAGATCAATAACTATTGGTAGTTCATTATTTAAATTATTAGTAACAAAAGTCTTAAATTGTTTCTCTGAGAAGGCATCAAGTTGGCCTTTAAAAGTAAAAACAATGATATTTGTTTTAAAATCTAGGTTTCCTCTTAACGAAACCGTTAGCTTTTGGAAATCTTCTATGATCTAATTCCTCCAAAAAATTAATGTATCAAATGTAATTATCAAATCAAAAGAAAACAATATGTCAACATCTTTCTAACATTAGAGAAACAAATTTTTCAAATAAATAATCTGAATCATGTGGTCCAGGGCCTGCTTCTGGATGATATTGGACACTAAATATTGGCTTATCATTAACTTCCAATCCTGCAACAGTGTTATCGTTAAGATTATTATGTGTAATTTTGACTAAGTCCTTTGAAAGTGAGTTAGGATCAATGGCAAAACCATGATTCTGACTAGTTATCTCAATTTGATTATTCTTGCCACAAGGGTGATTTAGACCTCGATGACCAAAAGGGAGTTTATAAGTTAGACCGCCTAATGCTAATCCAAATATTTGATGACCAAGACAAATTCCGAACATTGGTATTTCACCATGTTCAATAAGTGATTTTGCTAATTCTATACCTTCATTAACAGAAGATGGATCGCCTGGACCATTTGAAAAGAATATCCCATCAGGTTTTTTAGATAGAACATCTTCTAAAGAAGCTCTAGAAGGTAAAACTAAAATTTCACAGCCATGAGAGACTAGTCTATTTAAGATTGATTTTTTTATTCCAAAGTCAATTGCTACAACTTTAAATTTGTAGGGCTTGTGTGAATATTTTTTTCTAACATCAAAATCTGTTTCTGTTGTTTTTTGCCAAAAATATTGTTGCTTAGTTGAAACCTTTTTTGATAGGTTTAATCCGTCCATTTTTGGAGTTTTGGAAATTATTTTTAAGCAGCTTTCATGAGTTTTATCCTCAGAGGTAACTACCCCATTCATAGAACCTTTAGATCTTAAGATTTTAACAAGAGCCCTTGTATCAATTCCGTAAATTCCTATAATATTATTCTCAACTAACCATTGATTGAAATTCTTTAGAGATCTCCAATTACTGTTATTAGATGAATAATTTCTGACAATTATTCCTTTTACACTCATACTAGATTCTGAATCTTCAAGATTAATACCTGTATTACCAATTTCAGGGTAAGTGAATGTTAAAATTTGTCCATAATAACTTGGATCAGTAATAACTTCCTGATAACCAGTCATTCCTGTATTAAAAACTATTTCACCAACAGCAGTACCAGAAGCTCCAAAAGAAAATCCAGGGAATACAATTCCATTATTTAAAACTAATTTGGCATTTTTCTTATATGGATTAGTCATCAATTTGAAATCAATTTATCTTTGGCTAAATAATTTTTTAAAAGTAAAAATTTTCTCCAAGGATTTCCTTGATTGATTGAAAACAAAGCTTTTTTAAATCCTTCATGTAAATCATCTTCTATTCCTGCAACCCATAGAACTAAAGAAGCATTTAAGGCAACAACATCTTTATGCGATTTATGTCCAGACCCATCTAAAACAGACTTTAATATTTCCGAATTAGATTCACTATCAGAAACTACAAGCTTTTCGTTTGAAATATTTTCATAATTAAAATCTGAAATGTTTATATTTGAAAATCTTAATTCACCATTTTCAACAAAAACTAATTTATTTTCACCTTGAAGTGAGGCTTCATCTAGGCCTCCAGATCCATGAATAACTATTGCTCTATTCATTCCCAATTTCAATAGTGCACCTCCCATAGGCTCTAAATGATCCTCAGAAGCCACACCCAAAACTTGTGCATTGGGTCGTAAAGGATTAACTAATGGTCCAAGTTGATTAAACACAGTCCTAATACCAAGAGATTTTCTTAATGGAGCTAGTTTGATTAAAGATTTATGCCAAACAGGTGCAAACAAAAAAGTTATGCCAATTTCATTAATAGCAGAGATTACTTTTTCTAAAGAACAATTTAAATTCAAGCCAAGATTTAACAAAACATCTGCAGAGCCAACCTTTCCACTTGCACTTCTATTTCCGTGCTTTGCAATTTTTACACCACATGATGCAGCTACAAATGCAACTGCGGTAGAAATATTAAAGGTATTAGCCCCATCACCTCCAGTACCACAAGTATCTACCATAGACAAATTTGGTCTTGCTACTGGTAATTGACAAACATTTAATAGTTCTTCAGCCATTGAAAACAATTCAACCCCTGTACAACCCTTAGCTCTCAAAGCGCTCAAAAAAGCTCCCGTTTGAACATCAGATATCTCATTATTAAGCCATCTTTGCATTAAAGATCTAGCTATGGGATCATCAAGGTCTCTACCTTCTAATAAATTATTTAAGATTTCAGCATTGGATAAATTCGAATACATTTATTTATAAAGGGGTTTAGAAAATAAAATCAATTTGAAGTATCAAAACCTGAACCTACTAACTCCTTAATTGTATTAGAAGGCCTGAAGCTTTTTGACCAAATTTTTTTAGTTTTAGAAAAAAGATCATTTTTTGTAATTTGCCAAAATTTTAAAATTTTTTCAATATCATCTTTAATTTCAATTTCGCCAGGGAAATTTTTATAACGATTTATTAATCTAGCTAAATTAACAAAGTCAAGATCTTCTGGTTTTTCTTTAGTAATTAGAGAATCTATAATATTCTTGTCTGTTGCATGTAAAGGATGAGTTTGTTCTTTACTCATAGATAAATACTGAATCATTTATAAAATTAGCTCACATATTTGAATTTGAAACATTATCTTAACCATATTGGCAAAATTAAATGAAAAATTTAAAGTTTAAAGTTATATCAAAATATCTAAGACCATACAAAAAAGAATTTCTATACGGAGCTGCGGCTCTTTTAGTTGTGAATATATTGAGTGTTGTAATACCTCTGGAAGTTAAAAATATAATTGACCAATTACAAAATGGGTTTTCTTCCGATTTTGTAATTTCTAAATCTATATGGTTAATATTTTTAGCAACTTGTATGGGTTTAATTAGACTATTTTCTAGACAGATTGTCTTTGGCATAGGTAGAAAAGTTGAAGTAAATTTACGTCAAAAACTTTTCGATCATTTGCTTATTCAAGACCCAGAATGGATCCAGAAAAAAGGAAGTGGAGATATTATTAGCAGAGCTACAAGCGATGTCGAGAACATAAGAAGACTTTTAGGTTTTACGGTTTTAAGTTTATGCAACATAGTATTGGCGTATTCATTAACAATTCCATCGATGTTTTCTATAAACAAAACATTAACAATATCTGCATTAATGATATTTCCCATAATCCTTGGGATTGTGAGCTTATTCGGAGGAAGAATGGTGAATCAAAGAAAAGCACAACAAGAATCATTATCAAAACTTAGTGATCTGATTCAAGAAGATCTTTCTGGAATAAGCGCTATTAAAATTTATGCACAAGAAAATGCTGAGATGAAAGAATTTAACATTTACAATAAAGCTTATCGAAATTCAGCTATAAAACTTGCAAGAACAGCAAGCACGCTATTTCCATTACTTCAAGGTATTTCCTCAATTTCATTATTGATCCTTTTAGGTTTAGGAACTTTTCAACTAGAGAGTGGATTTATCTCGATAGGTGGATTAGTAGCTTTAATTCTTTACGTCGAAAGACTGGTTTTTCCTACAGCTCTTTTAGGATTCACATTAAATACTTTTCAACTTGGTCAAGTAAGTTTAGATCGCGTAGAAGAGATCTTTCAAACCAAACCAAATATTGTAGATAGAACAAACACTAAATCTTTAAAGAAAAAAGTTAAGGGACTTTTAGAAGCAAAAAACTTAATAATAAAATACCCAAATTCAAAAATTAATTCATTAAATGGTCTAAACTTTAAAATTTATCCTGGAGAACTTATTGCAATTGTTGGCCCTGTAGGTTGTGGAAAAACAACACTTGCAAAATCTCTTGGAAGAACTATCGAAATTCCTGACGGTCAAATATTTTTAGATGAAATTGATATAAAAACTATTAAATTAAATGATCTTAGAAAAAACATTGCAATCGTTCCTCAAGAAGCATTCTTATTTACGTCTACAATCTCAGAAAACTTACGTTTTGGAGAACCCAAAGCTTCCAAAGGTTTAGTCAAAGAAAGTGCTACTAAGTCTGGATTGATAGACGATATCAATAATTTTCCTCAAAAGTTTAAAACAATTGTTGGAGAAAGAGGGATAACACTAAGTGGTGGACAAAGACAAAGAACAGCCCTTGGAAGAGCATTACTTGTAAACTCTCAAATAATAGTTCTAGATGATGCCTTAGCAAGCGTAGACAATAAAACAGCAGCAAAAATAATCGAAGAAATGCGAGAAAGAAGTAATAAAACAATTTTAATGATTAGTCACCAACTATCTGTAGCTGCTACTTGTGATAGGGTTTTAGTAATGGAAAATGGTAAAATAGTACAAGAAGGTATTCATAAAGATTTAGTAAAGGAAAAAGGATTATATAAAAAACTCTGGGAAAGAGAAATAGCTACTAAAATTGTTAAAAGCTAAAATTAATTTCTCAAATTACTTGTTTAGTTTAAAGTTATGTACAATTTTCTAAAAAAATTTATGAATAGTAAAGAATCAACTCTAAATAATGAGTTTAAGTTAATTCATAGAATTTTAAAAACTGATATTAAAAAGGATCTTAATCCTGGAGAAGATGAAATAATATTTGGGTGTGGTTGTTTCTGGGGAGCTGAAAAATGTTTTTGGAAACTACCAGGTGTTGTAACTACTTCCGTAGGTTATGCTGGTGGTCATAAATCGAACCCGACATATTATGAAGTATGTTCCGGTTTGACTGGTCATTCAGAAGTTGTGAGAGTTATCTGGGATAAAAGTATAATAGACATCAGTGATTTATTAAAAATGTTTTGGGAATGTCATGATCCTACACAAAAAAATAGACAAGGAAATGATATAGGAACTCAATATAGATCTGCAATATATTACACAAATGAAAATAATCTTAAAATCATTTTAGCCAGTAAGGAACAATATCAAAAGGAACTAAATAAAAATAATTTGGGTTTAATTGAAACGGAAATAAAAATGACAGATTCATATTTTTATGCGGAACAATATCATCAACAATATCTTGCATCAGCTGGAAGCAGGCAGTATTGTTCTGCGTCACCTACAAAAGTGAAGTTAGGATTTTTTGCTGGAAGCAACTATAAATTAAAAGACCATATATGGGAAAACTTTAATTGGGATGTAGATAAGTGTGTATTGAGATCTGATAACAATCCTATAAAGAATAACATTTAAATCAATCTTATCTTTATAGTTAAGATACGGGGCGTAGCGCAGTTTGGTAGCGCACCACTTTGGGGTAGTGGGGGTCGTGGGTTCAAATCCCGCCGTTCCGATTAATTTTCGTCTTCATTTATAAGGGATTTATATAGTTTATAAGAACTAATGCCTACAGCTATAAAGGTAAAAGAAGAAAAAAACGCTAAAACCAATATAGTAAAATTTGAAACTTCCACTTCACCTAGTTGAAAAGATATAAAAATGTTCATTAGAAAGAATTTTTTTAAACCTTAACACAATTGCAAAAAAAAATTTTCACAACCAATTATAAATTCAAAAGAATTGCAAAACCAAAAATAACTCGATAGATAATAAATATTTTCAACCCATTGGAAGAAAAATACTTTAATAAAAAATCTATAGCTAATAACGAAGACAAAAATGTCGTAACAAGACCAACAAAAAGAGGAAGAAAACCTAATAAAAAAAAATCATTAAAAGAAGAAATAAACTCAACAATCGCAGCTAGAGAGATAGCTGGCATCCCTAAAAGAAATGAAAATTTCGCAGCATCTTTTCTTTCCCATCCTGATATTAGAGCACTAGAAATAGTAACTCCCGATCTTGAAACACCTGGGAAAATGGCAAATGCCTGAGAGAAACCTATCAAAAAACTATCTGCATAATTATGGTTTTTAATATTTATAGAACCTCTTTTCGAACTATCTGCCAAATACATAAAAAAAGCCATTAGAAATGAGAACAGTGCTATTGATAAATTTGAACGAAGAGCGTTATCAAAAAAATACGGGATAAATATTTTTATAATTCCACCAAGCAAAACAATTGGGATAGTACCAATCAAAATAGACCTTAATAATCTTTGATGTAATAGATATTCAAGAAATTTTTTAGAAGATTGACTTCTGAAACTAAAAATTTCATTCCTAAAATACAAAGCTATGGCTAAAACACTTCCAATTTGAATAAAAGCAGAGAAAGACGCTCCAGGATCATCAATACCTAAAAAAAGAGATATAACTTTTAAATGAGCTGTACTACTTACAGGAATAAATTCCGTAAAACCTTGAATTAAGCCATATAAAAAAAATTTTAAATATTCCAAAAAATTATTAAATTACCTAATTAATTAATAGCAATTTACATTTAACAATTAAAAGCTAGTATAGAAAAATGAAAAAAAAATACCTGTTTATATTATTTTTTCTTTTTTCCTTAATCTTTTCTGATTTTGCGAAAGCTAATTATTGGTTAATAATTGGAACTTATCGACAAGGTCCCGGAAGGAGGCCAGAGGTTAGTGGAATAACAAGTCCTTCGTTACATTCTATACCTATGAAAGACTTAGATAGTTGTAAAGAAGCAGGTGAAAAAATTACAAATGAAATTTATAAACCTGTTTGGCAATTTGATAGTAGATGGACCTGTGTATTCAGAGGTGATTAATAATAAAGTTACCTTTTAACATCGTGAGCACAACCATCTCCTTTATAGTTTTCACTCTCGTAAAAATCATTTTTGGTACCAAAATAAACTGTTAATAAAACGAAAGGTAAGCTTAATATAAATAAAATAGTTGTTAAATCCATTGTGTTAACTTTTTTAGGAAGGTTATGAAAATTAAAATAACCATTTGTTCATTAAATAATGTTTAGTAATCTGTAGGTCCTTTAATACCAAGATAAAAGAAGGCTCCTAACCCAACTAAAAGCAAAACTCCTGCGATAGCTGCAGAAGGGACAAAGCCTCCTATTGCAAAGGAAGAAAAATAAAACATCTATAAAAACTAAAACTAGTTAGATAATATCAATAAAAATTAGGTATTTGTAAAAAATTTTGACTCGAAGACAATTAGAAAAAATCCTTTCTAAGCGACTAAAGTCGAATCTTCGTTATCAGCAGAAATTCTTATTCTCTCTTCCAACTTGGGCCCATATAATTCGTTTCCCCAGATTTCAACTCTTGAATCATTTGGGGCCATAAAAGTAAGAATGTCAGTTGGGAATAAAACTCTCTCTAAAAAAAAATTTGATGGACCAATACATCTCAAAACAACCATTCTAGAACCTTCATTTTTGTAAGAAAATTCGACCATTCCTAAACAACAAAATATCTTCAATTAAACACTACTTAGAGATAAAAAAAATGTATAAAAAATTACTGAAAAAAAAGAAATTTAGAAAATGCTACAAATTTAATCCGGCCTCAACTAAATTTCTTTCTTGATCTATTAGTAAAAGCGCATAAGATTTTATCAAATCAAAACTTTTATGAGGAATTGAGACATTAAGCATTCTCAAGAAATTAAATAATTTTTCATCTTGAAGGGCCTTACCTTTTTGTAAAAACATTTCTTTTTCCTGATTTATTTTCCACATATTCATATATTCAATCTTCAAGGGCTTTAAGTGCCAAATATTGTCTATTAAAGTCCAGGTATCTAAATATTCGTTTAGGTTATTTTGGATTTTTAATACATAAGAAGATTCAGAAAGACTCAAATTTGTTGTATTAATGGGTCGATCATTTGTGTTAGTTGAGTAAGGCTTTATTCCCAAAAACCATCCCTCAAGAATTAATAAATCAGGATTATCTAATCTCCAATGAGATCTATCTCCTAAACCATTTCTCAAAGATTTATCGAAAACTGGTACATTTAATTCCCCATTTATCTTCCAATTTAATAATTTTTCATGCATTAATTTTACTGAATGACTACCTGGAAACCCTCTTGAGACATTCCAAGGGTTATTCTTAATTGCTAATTTCATTTCATTTGATGGAAGATAAAAGTCATCAATTGAAATAACAGAAATCTTGAAGTTTAATTTTAACGATATAGCTTCAAGCCATTTACCTAGTGTTGTCTTACCTGTGCCAGGTAAAGCTGAGATTCCAATTATTTTTCTATCAGAAAAATTATTTTGAAATTTATAAGCCTGAGATAAAAGAGGTAAAGCTAAACCCCAAATCCAATCATCATTTACTTTATAATTCCAATATTGATCAATTGAAAGAATATTTTTCTGATTATTCCAAAAATTGAACCAATCATCCAAAGATTCCCAACCAATATCAATAATTAATTTTTCAAATTTATCAAGAGGAAAATTAATATCCAAATCTTTCATCTTTTTATAATAGTACTCGCTTATTTATCAATTTATTGATTTCATTTTTCCAACCATATCCATTTGGTTCAGAGGCTAAAGTAAATTCCAAATCTTTTAATTGATCTAATAAATTTAAATTAGGTCCATCTATTCCAGGGATAACGATTTTAATATCTGAGTTTAAAAGTAGAGGTAAATCATTTGGAGAATCGCCTAAACCTATAATTTCAATGTTTTGAACATTTGAATATTCTTTAAGAACATTTATTGCTTTACCTTTATTCGATTCTGTAGATAATAAGTGACTCATTCTATTTCCCTTAAAAATATCAACATTAAACTTTTTACAACAAATATTAATTTTCTCTTCTAAATCACTTGGTGGATTTAAAAAAGGCATGCTCCAATGCCTATCACGCATTAAGTTCAATGAGTTGCCTTCTAAACCTGTGAGTTGAGTGGCTTCTTGATCAGTGAGATTATTAAGAGGAGTAAGTTTATAATCGATTTCATTAGAAATAAAATTTAAGATTTCTTCAAGAGATTCGTATTTTAATCCAAGAATAATTTCTCCATTTACTCTTTTAAGAGATTCACCATATATTGCCGCACCATTCTCAACAATATAAGGATCCGTCAAGTTAAGTTCCTTTCTAATGACTTTTACTTCAGAAGCAGTTTTGCTTGTACAAAGAATTACGGGTATAGATAATTTTTGTAGTGTTTTAATAGTTTCTTTAGCAGGTGATAAATCATATGAATGATCCATTAAAGTACCATCTACATCACTTACTACCCAAATAGAAGAATTTTCTATCATTTTTATAAAGCACTTAGCCAAATTACTTGAAAAGGATCAAGAATAATATTTTTGCAATTATATTTACTGGATGTTAAAAAATCATGGGTATTGAAATCATTATCAAATATTTTTGGTAGATCATTATCATTCAATTGATAATTAATTTTATTTTCAGTCATATTATGGATTGCAAAAACAGACTCAGGACCCTTACCTCTTTTGATTACAACAATATCACTTCTACCTTTAGACAAACATTTCATTACTGAACTAGGGTGAAATTGCTTTAATTTTGATCTGATATCCATAGCATTGCGAAGATATTTTAAGTTTTTATTTGCATTAGATTCAGGATTATTTAAAACGGCTAAAAGATTTTCTAATTTAAACTTTTCTCTATTAAGGTCCCTTCTTTGACCCGTCTTAGAAAAACTTTTGATATCATTTTCTGAAGCTAGTAATGCTGGCAAATAAAATGCAGGAACCCCTTTCAGAGACATTACTAATAATTGACTCAAAATAAATCTCTCATATTGAAATTTTTTTGCATCTCTACTGGAGTCTTCCATTGCACTCCACCAACTAATATTCAATTCATAAGGTTTATCATCACCATTTGATAAACGCCTATGACTTACTAATCCACCTCTTTTCTCACAATTAATTAATAAATCTTTAATTCTCTGCTCATTCATTAAACCCTCTAGAGCTCTTAGCCCAACACCATCGTGCGATGCAGTGAAATTAAATAAAGTAGTATTTTCAGGTAATATGGGCCAATCAAAAATCCATGAGTTAAGAATATCAGCTCTTGAAGTAATAATTGCCTCTAGGAGAAGAGGAGGTAATGGGAAATTATAAGCCATGTGGGCTTCATCATCAGGAATCAGATAAGATAAATTTTCCTTCTGAGGAACATTAGTTTCAGTTATTAAAACTCCCTCATCAAGAAGATCATTCAAAAGAACTCTTAAGAGTTTCACAATTGAATGTGCTTTAGCTAAATGCAAGCAAGTTGTCCCTGATTCCTTCCAAATAAAACCTACAGCATCAAGCCTTAACCATTTAATTCCATTAGATAAATAAGTAATAATTAAATTTAAAAACTCAAGAGTCATTTTTGGATTATGCCAATTCAAATCAATTTGATCTGGGCCAAAAGTTGTCCAAACTTGTTTAGGGCCATCTTCAGTATTTATTTGAGAAAACAAAGAGGAACTTCTAGGCCTAACTACATTCGACCAGTCAAGATTTTGTTTCGGAGAAAAAACATTTGATATTCCAGGTTCTTGGGATTTAATGAATTGTTGAACCCATGGGTGGGATGATGAGACATGGTTTAGTACTAAATCAGCCATCAAATCATGATTTTTAGAAATACTTTTGAGATCATCCCAACCACCAAATTTTTCTTCTAGAGAATCATAACTTGAGACTGCAAAACCTCCATCACTTGTAGATTTTAAAAAAGGAAGAATATGTACAACTTTAGAGAGACTGCAAAAATGTTTACTTAACAACTCACTAAGAGTTATTAGTGTTGCCTCGCCATTTTTATAAATACTATCTGCATAAGTTATCAATACCGAATGAGATTCATTCCATCTTTCCTTACCTCTTATTTCTTCAAAAGCAGATTTCTCTGAGAAATCATCTAGAATCTGTAATAATTGATTTGAAATAAAATTAATTTCTTCTGTAGTATTATTTGAATAAATTGTTTTTAACAATTTATCAATCTTTAATCTATTTAATTTTTTCTCTGAATCAATTTGCTTCACTTTGAAAAAATCAACGAAGTATTAATACTATTCTGCACATCAATCAGAAAATGGACTTTCAACAAGGTTTAATCACAACAATACATGAATATGGAGTTACAAGAAATTTACTTAAAGAATTAAACAAAAGTCTTAAAAAAAGATCAACTAGTATTCTAATACCTTGTTTATATGAAGAATTTGAGCGTCCAGCATTAAAAGACATAAGAGAAGTTTTAAAAGACCTTACAGGATTAAATGAATTAGTTATTGCTCTCTCTGCAAAAACTGTTGAGCAAGTTAAATCAGCAAAATCATTTTTTGACTCAATGCCATTTCCAGTTCACATTCAATGGACTAATTCTCCCTCTGTAATAGAACTATTAAAAAGCCAAGAACAAAATGGTTTAGAACTTTTAGGAACTCCAGGTAAAGGATGGGCGGTATGGCAAGGAATTGGAGTTGCTACTAGAAAATCAGAAGTTGTTGCTCTTTTTGATGCTGATATAAGAACTTTTAGTCCTTTGTATCCTTCAAGAATGATACTTCCACTTCTGGACGAATCATATGGAATCTCTTATGTAAAAGCTTTTTACAGCAGGTTATCCTTAGAGACCAATCAATTACAAGGTAGGGCAACAAGATTATTTGTTGGTCCATTATTGGCAAGTCTTGAGCAGTTAGTAGGGAAGGGTCCTTTTCTACAATATCTTCAATCATTTAGATATCCATTAGCAGGTGAATTTGCTTTCACTAAAGACCTTGCTATGAACTTACGAATTCCTTGTGACTGGGGTTTAGAGATAGGTTTATTATCAGAGGTTTATAGAAACGTAAGAACCTCCAAAATAGCCCAAGTTGACCTAGGTTTGTTTGATCATAAACATAAGAATATTGGCGATTCATCTAAACAAGGATTACAAAAAATGTGTACAGAAATACTTTCAAGTGTTTTAAGAGGTCTCATGGAGCATCAAGCAGAGACCTTAACAAGTACTCAATTAGCAACCTTAGAAGTTCTTTACAAAAGAGTTGGGGAAGATCGGGTAAAACAATTTGGATTAGATTCAGCAGTTAATCAACTTCCATACGATAGGCATGAAGAAGAGCTATCAGTACAAAAATTTGCGAAACTATTGAGACCGGCTACAGAAGATTACTTAGCTTGCCCTACGACACAGCAGTTACCAAGTTGGTCAAGAGTTCTATCTTGTGAGAACAAACTGCAAGAAGATTTGGCAATTGCTGGGTCACAAGATATAAAGAAAACTGAAAAAGAATTAATTAAAAACTTCTAAAGTAAAAAGTATCTTTGAGCCATTGGGACTTCATCAAGAGGTTCACAAGTGAGAAGTTCCCCATCAGAAAAAACTTCATAAGTTTGAGGATCAACTGAAATATTTGGTAGTTGACTATTGAGTTTTAAATATGATTTATTGATATTTCTGGTATTTTCTACGGCAATACATTTCTTTTTTAAGCCTAATTTATTTGGAATATTTTGATCAATTGAGTTTTTACTTAAAAAGGTAAAAGAACTCTTAATAAGCGATTGGCCGAAACTTGCAAACATAGGTCGACCATGTACAGGTCCTGGAGTAGGAATTGAAGCATTTGCATCACCCATTTGGGACCAAACTATAGATCCTCCTTTAATAACTAATTCAGGCTTTACAGCAAAAAAGGAAGGTTTCCACAATGCTAAATCCGCAATTTTACCCTTTTCTATAGAACCTACATGTTTATCAATACCATGAGCTATTGCAGGATTAATTGTGACTTTAGAAATATATCTCTTTACTCTGTAATTATCGTTTCTATCAGAATCCTGCGACAACGGTCCTCTTTGGACTTTCATTTTATGAGCGGTTTGAAAAGTTCTTAAAATTACTTCACCAACTCTTCCCATAGCTTGAGAATCACTAGCAATAATTGAAAAAGCACCTATATCATGCAAGATATCCTCAGCTGCAATAGTCTCTCTTCTTATTCTTGATTCAGCGAATGCAATATCTTCAGGGATTTTAGAATCTAAATGATGACAAACCATTAACATGTCAAGGTGTTCTTCTAATGTATTCCTGGTGTAGGGTCTTGTTGGATTTGTACTACTAGGAAGAACATTTTTTTCTCCACAAATCTTAATAATGTCTGGTGCATGACCTCCACCTGCACCCTCGGTATGAAAAGTATGAATAGTTCTTCCTGCAATAGCCTTGATAGTATCCTCAACAAAGCCTGCCTCATTTAAAGTATCAGTATGAATACATACTTGTACGTCAAACTTATCTGCGACATTAAGACAAGAATTTATTGTCGAGGGAGTCGTTCCCCAATCCTCATGGAGTTTCAATCCACATGCACCAGCCTCAACCTGATCAATAAGATTGCTCTCGTTTGTTGAGTTTCCTTTTCCAAAAAAACCTAAATTCATAGGAAAGGCTTCTGCAGATTGAAGCATTCTTGAAATATGAAAAGAACCAGGAGTGCAAGTAGTAGCATTTGTGCCAGTTGCAGGTCCAGTTCCTCCTCCCAACATGGTTGTAATTCCAGAGGCTAATGCTGTCTCAATTTGTTGGGGACAGATAAAGTGAATATGGGTATCTATCGAACCTGCAGTAAGAATATGCCCCTCTCCAGCTATTACTTCTGTTGATGCACCAATAACAATATCAACATTATCTTGGATATCAGGATTGCCAGCCTTACCAATTTCAAAAATCATTCCATCTTTTATACCCACATCAGCCTTAATTATTCCCCACCAATCTACGATCAAAGCATTAGTTATTACGGTATCTACAGCTCCATCAGCTCTTCTTACTTGAGACTGTCCCATCCCATCTCGAATAACTTTACCTCCACCAAATTTAACTTCATCTCCGTATGTAGTTAAATCCTTTTCTACTTCTATAAAAAGTTCGGTATCAGCAAGCCTTACTCTATCTCCTGTAGTGGGTCCGTAAGTTTGAGCATAAGTTTTTCTATCAATTTTATAAGACATAATTTTAACTATCTAAAGAACCATTAACTAATGAATTAAAACCATATGCATTTCTTAAACCTGAAAATGGCACTAATTTGACATCTGTTGTATCACCCGGTTCAAATCTAATTGCTGTTCCTGCAGGAATGTCAAGACGCATACCATGTGTTGATTCTCGATCAAAAATTAAAGCCTTGTTTGCTTCATAAAAATGATAATGAGATCCAACTTGCACAGGTCTATCTCCAGAATTAGAAACCTTTACTTTTTTAACTTGCTTACTTAGATTTAGTTCGATTTCACCTTGTTCAGGAATTATTTGGCCAGGAATTAAATTACTCATAACTAATTAATCGGATTGTGAATAGTAACTAATTTAGTCCCATCAGGGAAAACCGCTTCTATTTGAACTTCATCAACCATTTCAGGAATGCCCTCCATAACTTGTGATTTCGAAAGCCAGGTAGTTCCCTCTGACATTAATTGACTTACACTTTTACCATCCCGTGCTCCTTCAAGAACTTGAAAACTTAAAAAAGCAATTGTTTCAGGATAATTAAGCTTAAGACCTCGACTAAGCCTTCTTTCAGCTAAGAGCGCAGCAGAAAAAATCAATAATTTATCCTTTTCTTGAGGTGAAAGATGCATAATAAAAAATTAATCTATAAATTCTTAAAAAAGGTTCTTTCTGAACATAATTAATAATTCATAGAATCTTGTAAAGGCCATACACCTTGATATTTTGGCTCACAAAATCCACTAAAAGACCTAATTTGTTTCCAAATACAAAAAAAACATTTTCTAGCATCTTGAGAAGAACTCCCTAGGAATCTTACAGAGATTCCATTTTCAAGGATTCCAATAGATAAATTATTTTTAGTTTCATTGAAAATCTTTTTTATATTTCCTACTAGATTATTTATTTTTGACTTGGAAAAATCTTTTTCACAAATCCAAATTAAGGATCCAAAAACCGGTAGGTAATCCATACCTGACTTGGCCACAAAACTTGCCTTAGATAATTCAATCTGATCAACATATTCCCAATCATCAAGTAAATCATTATTTCTCATGATTTCTAATTTTGACCTAAAAACTCCACTCTCAATAGATTCTCCGGAAGAAGATCTTCCAAGTCTTACTAAATCAGTAAATAAAAAACTTGAAGTTTCTGAAATAGATACTTTAAAAATTTGCTCATATAAAGCATTTGCAAAGATTATTGTTTCTTGTGGAAGATACTCTAAATGAGAATTTTCAAGAATGTTTATGAGAATATTTTGCTTTGAAAAACTTCCTTTTGGATTGATTTTAGATCTTCCAACTGATCCATATACTTTCTGAGCTGAAGAAGTCGTCAACAAAACCTTAGAGTTTTTTTTAAGATTTACCTCAAAATCGAGTAAATCACCTCCTACCAATCCCCCTGCAGTATGTAGAACAGGCAAAATGCATCTGCCCTCTTGATCATGAGTAGACTTCAATAACTTATAAGGAGAAGTTGATTTAGATTTAAAGATTGTTTTATCAACATTTCCTAAACTTGATTTATTATTGAAAAAATCTAAGAAACAATTACCTTCCCATGAAGTTTTAATCATAAATTGTTTTCTTTAATTACTAAATTAAAGTAACCAAAATTTTTGAGTATGAGAATGAATAAACAAATTGTTGTAACTGATTGGATTAAAGAAAAACCGAAAGCAGGTTTATTTTTAAAACTTACCTTAAGTTCAGATGAAAGAAGAATCTTAAGAGGTAAAAGATTAACTGATTGTGATCAAGAAATAATTTTACAACTACCTAGAAAAGGCAAATTAAATGATGGAGATATTCTTTCAACTAATAAGTCCAATTTTTATGTAGAGATAATTGCCAAAATAGAAGATTTAATTGAAATAAGTTCAAATTCTAAAATTGAACTTATTAAAACTGCTTATCATCTTGGAAATAGACACGTGGAAGTAGAAATCGAAGAAGGTATTCTTCTAACAAAAAGTGATTATGTTATTAAAAACATGCTTCTTAATTTTAAAGTTGATATAAAAAATACGAAAAAAAAGTTTTATCCAGAAAGAGGTGCCCATAGTCATGAGTAAAAGTCACTTATTAAAATATTTATTAATAAGTCCTAATTTACCAATTGGAGGATTTTGTTATTCAGAGGGAATGGAGAGTTATCTTCATAATAAAAATTTAACAGATTCAAATTCGGTAAAAGACTTAATAATAAGTGAATTAAAAATTGGTCAGATAAGACTAGATGCAAGACTTTTACTAGATTTTTTTGATATTTTCAATGAAATAAACGACCGCAAAAATTTAAAAGGTAATTTGCAAAAGCTAATGAGTTTGGATAAATGGATCCTCTCAACAAAGGACTCTCTCGAAATCAGAGAACAACAAATACAAATGGCAAAATCTCTCTTTGATTTAACCAAAGAATTTGGATTCGAATATCTATATGAAAATAATAAAAAAAATTCCTGGTCATTAGCGTGGAGTTGGGCTTGTTATTGTTTTGAAATTACTAAGTTAGAAATGGTTGAGAATTTTTTCTATGCGTGGAGTGCAAACCAACTTAGTGCTGCATTAAGAATTATTCCTATTGGGTCAACAAAAGCACAATTAATTCAGAGAGATTTATTAGCAATAATTTCAAAAGTTTCTAAAGAAATTATGGACAAAGAAATTGATGACATCTATTTTGGCAATGTAGGTTTAGCTATGGCACAACAAAATCATAATGACCTTTATACAAAACTTTTTAGAAATTAACTTAAACTTATGAGCAGCAAATTGAGAGTAGGTGTTGCTGGGCCTGTAGGTTCTGGGAAAACTGCATTAGTAGAGAATCTATGCTTAAACATGAAAAAAAATTATGAGATAGCAGTTGTCACCAATGATATCTACACAAAAGAAGATGCTAACTTTCTTATAAATAAAAAGGTTTTAGAGGAAGGAAGAATTATTGGTGTAGAAACAGGAGGTTGTCCTCATACTGCGATAAGAGAAGATTGTTCATTAAATAAAAATGCAGTTTTAGATTTAGAAAATAAATATAATCCTTTAGATTTTGTTTTTGTAGAAAGTGGAGGTGATAATTTAGCATCTAGTTTTAGTCCAGAACTTGTAGATATTTCAATATATGTAATTGATGTATCTGCCGGAGACAAAATCCCTAGAAAAGGGGGACCAGGGATAACAAGGTCGGATTTATTATTAATAAACAAAATTGACTTAGCAGATAAAGTTGGTGCAGATTTAAATATTATGAAAAGTGATACTGAATTTATGAGAAAAGGGAAACCTTGGTTTTTTACCAACCTAAGTAGCGGTATAGGAGTTGAAGAAATAACTCAATTTTTAGAATCACATATACCCAACTATAGAAACTAGAAAAATGTTCATTAATAATATATTGGATTCAACAAAAAGTTACGACTGATACAAAACGAATTCTCACTCGTTAATAACTTTTAACTTATCCCCCTAATGAGGGTCAATTACCTAATTTATCCTAATTCATGAGAATTTCAAGGCGTATTTTGGCAGGTTTAGCAACTGCCTCACTTGCGGTCACCGCAACTTCCTGTGGTGGAGGCGGAACCTCCGGAAGTTTCGATGACACAGTAACCGTTGGCATTTTGCATTCGTTATCCGGAACAATGGCTATCTCTGAATCAACTCTTGTTGATACAGAAAAAATGGCTATTGAAGAGATAAATGCTGCTGGTGGAGTTAAAGTTGGCGGCAAAAGCTACAAAATAGAATACATAGTTGAAGATGGTGCATCTGACTGGCCAACTTTCGCTGAAAAATCAAAGAAACTTATAGACCAAGACGGAGTTCCTGTCGTATTTGGTGGATGGACATCTGCAAGTAGAAAGGCAATGTTGCCTGTCTACGAATCAAAAGATGCGTTCCTCTACTACCCAATTCAATATGAAGCTCAAGAATGTTCTAACAACATTTTCTATACAGGAGCCACACCAAACCAACAATCGGAGCCCGCTACAGATTTTATGTATAAGCGTTCTCCTGCAGCTGGTGGAGATTTCTTCCTTGTAGGTTCTGATTATGTTTTCCCAAGAACTTCAAACACAATCACAAAAGCTCAGGTAAAACAGTTAGGCGGTAAAGTTGTTGGAGAGGATTACCTTCCATTAGGAAATACTGAAGTTGCTCCAATTATCTCAAAAATCAAAAAAGCTTTGCCTGACGGTGGAATAATCATTAATACTCTTAATGGTGACCAAAACGTTGCATTCTTCAAACAGATTCAAGACGCAGGTATCACTCCTTCAAGTGGTTACTACGTAATGAACTATTCAATTGCTGAAGAAGAGATTAGTACAATTGGTCCTGAGTTCCTTGAAGGACACTACGGCGCTTGGAATTACATGATGTCAATTGATACCCCTGCATCTAAGAAATTTGCTGCAAGTTTCAAGAAAAGATGGGGAGCAGATCGGGTTGTAGCTGATCCTCAAGAGTCTGCTTATAACATGGTCTACTTATGGAAACAGGCAGTAGAAGATGCTGGAACATTCGACGACAACGCAGTAAGAGAAGCCCTTGTTGGACAAAAGTTTGATGCTCCACAAGGTCCTGTTGAAGTTATGCCTAATCACCACTTATCTCAAACAGTAAGAATTGGGGAGATTAATGCAGAGGGTGGATTTACAATCCTTGAAGAGACAGGAGTTGTTCTTCCTCAAGCATGGAACCAAAAGCATCCAAGTTCAAAAGGATTTGCATGCGACTGGACAGATCCTTCAAAAGGGGAAAAGTATAAGCTTTAATTTAATTAAAACCTATACTTCAAAATAAAAGGAGGTTAACGCCTCCTTTTATTTTATATAATCAAATATTTTCTTTTTCTAAATTGGAGTTACTTCTCGATAGTCTTTTTAATGGTGTTGCAATCGGATCTGTACTACTTGTTGCTGCATTAGGTCTAGCAATTGTTTTTGGTCTTATGGGTGTAATTAATCTAGCCCATGGAGAACTTATGATGCTTGGGGCTTACACAACATATGTAACACAATTAATTTTCAAATTACCTATATTAAAACCTTTTTACAATTCGTACATAATAGTTTCTATTTTCCTTGCTTTTATTGTTAGTGGAGTAGTGGGTATTCTCCTTGAAAAAACTATAATAAGAAAGCTTTATGGAAGTCCACTAGAAACACTTCTCGCAACTTGGGGAGTAAGCTTAATCCTTCAACAATTTGTCAGAAGTGTACCTTTAGCTTATGGGGCAGGACTAGTTATAAGTCTGTTAATTGGTTTATTCTTACCAACAACATTCCCTTCAAAAATAAAAGAATCAATAAATTTCAAATATTTTAAATTTAGTTCTTGGATATTTGCTGCTTTAACTGGAGTCCTAACAGGTAGCATAATCTCATCCTCTGTCAGCAAACTTAGTAGAGCAAGCGCTCGAAATGTTGATGTAACTGCACCCTCATGGATGAGAGGTCAAGTTGAAATAATAGGCACTGCATTTCCTAAAACAAGATTAATGATAATTGTAATTACTCTAATCTCTGTAATAGCAATAACATTATTTCTTAATCAAAGTGCTTGGGGGATGCGTATAAGAGCAGTTACTCAGAACCGACAAATGAGTGATTGTCTGGGTATATCTACTGAAAAAGTGGATATAATTACTTTTGGAATTGGATCTGGCTTAGCAGGAGTTGCTGGGGTAGCAGTATCTCTTTTAGGTTCTGTAGGACCTAATGTTGGCGGAAACTATATAGTTGGTTGTTTTATGGTTGTAGTTCTTGGAGGAGTAGGAAATTTATTAGGGACAGTACTTGCTTCATTTGGAATAGGAATAATGACAGATTTAATTGGAGCTGGCAGACTCTTATCAATATGGCCAGATATGCCTTTACCTTTATCAAACACAATCAACTTTTTTGCGACCACAAGTATGGCAAGAGTAATGATATTTGCACTAATTGTTATATTCTTACAATTTAAACCAACAGGTTTATTTCCTCAAAAAGGAAGGATGGTTGAAAACTAATGTCCTTAAGTAAAATTAAATTTGATAAAAAAATAGTATTATCATTTTGGATAATATTAATAGCCTTAATTATTGCAGCACCAACTTTACTCCCTGTATTTAGACTAAACCTCCTAGGGAGATACTTGTCTTTATCCATAGTTGCACTTGGTGTTGATCTTATCTGGGGATATACAGGTTTACTAAGTCTTGGACAAGGTATATTTTTTGCACTAGGTGGATATTGTGCAGCAATGTATTTACAAATAACCAGCTCCTCTGAATTTCCAAATAATATTCCAGAATTTTTTGCTTTATATGGTGTTGAAAAATTACCTTTTTTCTGGGAACCTTTTAGATCGCCTATTTTTACCTTCTTCGCTATCTGGATAATTCCAGCATTAGTTGCTGGTTTAATTGGATTTCTTGTTTTCAGGAATAGAATCAAAGGGGTATATTTTTCTATACTTACTCAAGCTTCTCTTCTTGTATTCTTTAACTTTTTTAATGGACAACAAAAACTTATAAATGGAACAAACGGATTAAAAACAGATGTAACGCAACTTTTTGGTCAAATGGTAGGTTCTGAATCCATGCAAAGACTGTTCTTTTGGATAACTGCTTTCTTAGTAATAGCAGCATGGTTTTTTGCAAAGTGGGTAGTTAAAGGTAGATTCGGCAATATTCTTATAGGAATTAGAGATGATGAACCAAGAGTTAGATTTACAGGATACAATCCAGTGATATTTAAGACAATAATATTTTCTATTGCTGGAGGTCTTGCTGGAATTTCGGGAGCTTTATATACCGTTCAGTCTGGAATAGTATCCCCTCAATTTATGACGGTTCCCTTTTCTATAGAAATGGTTATATGGGTTGCTGTTGGAGGAAGAGGAACTTTATTGGGAGCGATACTAGGAGCAGTTTTCATCAACTATGCAAAAAGTCTTGTAAGTGAAGCTTTACCTGCTAGTTGGATGTTTATTCAAGGAGGGTTATTTATTTTGGTTGTAACAGCTCTGCCAGAAGGAGTTTTAGGATGGATTCAAGGAGATGGTCCTAGGAATCTTCTTCAAAGATTTGGATTGAAAAGAAAGATTGAAACCTATCCAAGCTTAGAAGTTAACAATAAGGAGGGGAATAATGAATAATAAAGATCTTCTGAATTTAATAGATATTACTGTTAGTTTCGAGGGTTTTTTAGCTCTCAACAAACTTAATTTAAATTTGAAAAAAGGAGAATTAAGAGCTGTAATAGGACCAAATGGCGCAGGTAAAACAACATTTCTTGATGTAATTACTGGAAAGGTTAAGCCAACAAATGGTGAGGTGATTTTTAAAGGGGAATCATTAGTAGGTAAAAAGGAGCATAAAATAGCCAGACTTGGTGTTGGAAGAAAGTTCCAAAGTCCAAGAATCTTTGAAAATCTAACAGTTAAAGAAAATCTTGAAATATCGGTGACAACTCCTAAAAGTCCCTTAAACCTTATAAATAAAAGTATTAAGGATGAGCAACTTAATGAGATTGATCGTCTAATGAAGATTGTTAATTTAGCTCAAAAAGTTGATTCTAAAGCTGGATCTTTATCACATGGCCAAAAACAATGGCTCGAGATAGCCATGTTAGTAGGCCAGAAGCCAGATTTGATGTTAGTAGATGAACCTGTTGCCGGTTTGACTGATGAAGAAACAGATCTTACAGCTGATTTATTAAAATCTTTATCAGGAGAAAATACAGTAGTGGTAATTGATCACGATATGGAATTTATAAGAAGACTTGATAGCAATGTTTCAGTATTAAATCAGGGCACAGTATTGTGTGAGGGAACTATGGAAACCATACAAAAAGACAAAAAAGTTATTGATGTTTATTTAGGAAGACCTGAGGACTAGTTATGGAAAATTTACTCGAAATAAAATCCTTAAATACTTATTATGGCGAGAGTCATATTCTTAGAGATGTAGATTTAAATGTTAAATCAGGAGAAATGGTTTGTTTGATTGGAAGAAATGGTGTTGGCAAAACAACTTTATTGAAATCACTAATTGGTTTGTTAAAACAAAAAAAAGGCGATATCTATTTGATTGGTGAAAATATCAACAGAAAAGCGCCTCATCAGAGGGCTAGAAAAGGAATGGCTTACGTTCCTCAAGGGAGAGAAATTATTCCATACCTATCAGTTGAAGAGAATCTTATGTTAGGAATGGAGTCTCTACCAGGTGGATTGTCTAAGAACAAGAAAATAGATCCATTTATCTATGATCTCTTCCCAATCCTAAAAGATTTTCTTCAAAGGAAAGGAGGAGATCTTAGTGGAGGACAACAACAGCAATTAGCCATTGCAAGAGCATTGCTAGGCAAACCTAAACTTCTATTACTTGACGAACCAACAGAAGGCATTCAGCCGAATATAGTTTTAGACATTGAAAATGCAATTAACCAGATAATTAGAGATACAGGAATTGGCGTTTTATTAGTTGAACAACATTTGCATTTTGTAAGACAAGCCAATAGATATTATGCGATGCAACGCGGAGGTATTGTTGCAAGCGGAAATACTAGTGAGTTGAGTCAGGCGGTTATTGATAAATTCTTGAGTGTTTAATAGATTATTATTTTAAATTAATAAAAATCTTTAATCATTTTTCGCATCTTATAAGGTCTATACTGTTTGGATGCTCATTAATATACTTATTAAATTCCATTGCTAGTGTTCTAGCCTCGTAAGCGTCAAAAGCATAAAAACAATTTTCTAATCTTATATTTTGAAAATCACGATAATGAACTGTATATGGCTTCAACATATTATTTTTGTTCATTTTAATCTGCTAAAAAAACAATTATATATATCTCAACCATGCATTTATTCGTAAATTTAAAGCACAACTTTTGTTGTTATCAAAATATATTGACTTAAATTATGTAATTAAAAATACATTCTAAAGATAAAAAGTAATTAATCTATTTTTTTTTATTTTTAGAATCTTGCTTTTTACCTTCTATTAAAAAAACAAATTTTGATAAAATATAACCAAAAACTGGTACCCAAAACTTTTCATAAAAAAATTTCATAAAAAATTAAGCAGCTAATGATTCGTTATTTTTAATTTCAGTTTTATTAATACGCTTCAAATCTATAGAATTAAATAAATGTTGCATAACCAGAAAATCAAGTTCCCCTTTCAACAAATCAAGATCTGATGAGAGTAGATCATCAACAAAATCATCAAAAGTATCTGAAAGAGAATTCACAATTAAAAATTATTTTTGCCATTATCATCGCATTAACAACAAAAGTCAACCAAATTTGAATATTAATTTTTGAATTTTTTAAAAATAAATTAATAAAGAATAAAAAATTAAATAATAAAAATAAACAAGCAAAATAACAGATTTAATATCAAGCTTAGGGTTTTTGAATTAAATTTCATTTATCTTGCTTTTCTTAATTTTATATCTCTCCTGATTAGCAATATCAAAACGACAATACACATATTTGCTAAAAAGAAATTTAAAGAATTCATCATCAAACCATTTAATATATTTATAGCAAGACTATTGATGTGCCAATTCGTAAAGAATCACTTAAATAATATTTAAACGCAATAAATTTTTATAGCAATCAAAGTTGATATTATAAATTGTATATAAAATTTATTTTTTAATTAGCTCGAAGTAACCATTTTTATTTAATAAGTACTTATCAAACCAAAGGCTCAATAGATTGTCTAATCCTATTCCATTCATTTTATTTATTTGCGAAGTTTTATAGTCTGAGAGTGCAAGCAATAAATACGGAAAAATCATATCAGAAATCCCTTTTGGCAGTTTTTCTAAAGGTACTCCATGCGCTCTATCCCATAAAATTTGCATATCCTGAGAGAACAAAGAACTCCAATAACTAAAATTACAATATAACTTGTCTGGAGGGAGTAGATTTACAGATAAAACTGGGAGAGATGAATTCATAGGAATAAATATTTTCTAGATTAAATGAATTTAGATTTTGAAATTTCGAAAAATAACTTTAATATGCGAATCTCCTATAAATACAAATTAAATTTAACGCACAGTGTATCACTTAGCAACACTTTATTAAGTGTTATATTTATCCATCATTTCCTGAAATTTTAGGAATGATAAAAACTTTTTATAAGTTTGCAAGTCAAAAGCCTCCTGATTCTCCTTATTTAAATGGGTTGATTTACTAGGAATAAAATGCTTGCCTAAGTTATTATCAATTGAAAGTTTTGCTTTATCTAAAAAGTCACCAGAATTATCAAATAAGTTTTGTATATTATCTTCATTTAGTTGATATGATTGAGTTGCTTTACCATTTTTTTTGTTAAGCATACCTCTTATAGAAAGTGCTTCTTCTACCAAAATACCTATTATTTTTGAATTACTTAAATTGTTCTCTATGCTCAACTTGTCAATTATTCTCATAACATCTTCTCTAGGAATAAAACCAACTCTTTTTTTCTTGGTAGGCATTTAAAGATTAATTAAAGTTCAGCACTTGACTGTAATAAGTGTTGCACTATATTCATTATAAGTCAATTAAATGCTAATGATTTTACCAACAACATTACTTTTAGGAGCCCTTGGATATCTTTTCTACACCTCAAAAAAAGAAATCTCACTAGATCACCATGATCATCTAGAAAAACAAAAAGAGAATGATGATTTGTATAAAGATTTGGAAGATCTATTTATTTAAAATTACTGTATATGCATTAAAGAACTTTGTTTCTTGACTAAAGATATACAAAACCTTAAACATAATTAGAATATTAATAGAGCTTTAAATTAAATGACTGTCCATCAAGATTACGAAATAAAAATCAATCTAAATGAATTGATTGAGAAGAGAATTCCTTGTTGTGATTTACTTCATCCAGATCATTGTCTAACAGAACAACAAGTCTCTGAAATTGCACACGATATACGTATGGATTTAAATTTGCATGATCTTTACAAGCAAGTGGATAAACACATCATGAATTATGTAAATGCAGCTGGTATTGATAATAAAGATCATTGGGTTGAACCTCATCTTCCAGATTTGGAGAGAGATTTAAAAGAAGAAGTAGGTATAGAGTTTGATTAAACTTAGCTCCTAAAAAAGATTAATATATGTATTTTTTTTCTAAATCATCTATTAATTTATAAATACTTTTAGCTGATCTTTTTCTTTTTTTTAAAATTGAAAAAAATATAGATCCCATCAATAATACAAAAATAGGTGTGAAAATAATAATTTCATGATTCATAACCATCAAACATAAATATATTATATAAATTATTAAAAACTCTGAATCAATAAAATAGGTACTTTATACAAATATATTTCACTATAAACAATTAAGATTTTTTATAAAGAAGCGAAAGAATCAAAATTTTTTGTAAATTATGTAGATATAAATTTTTATATCAATAAAGATAATGAATAATTATTTTGCCTTAACAGTAATTGAGATGGGGATCGGTAAAATAGAGTTAGTAGTTATTGGTGCAGTAATTTTAATATTTCCAATTTTATTTGTTTACGCATCTAAAAACCTAGATGCTAAAGGTGTTTTCGAATGGATGATGGAGAAACCCAATGATTGGATAGGTAAAAAATAAGCCTTTAAAAATTTACATTTTTCTAGTTAAATTTTAAATTTTCTAAATTACTTAAAGCAAAATCATAAACTTGGCAATTATTTTCTAAATCATTAACTATTGAATTTTTTAGAAGAGAATAATCTATCAACTTATTGAGTTTATTATTTTTAAATTCCTTGTTAGTTTCTCCAATAGCAAATGCCAAAGCTCCTTCATAAGAAATACCGAATTTTGTAGTGTTGCAGTAAGTTCTAGTGAATTTGTTAGAAATCTTTTTAGTATACTTTTCAAGAGTCTTAGAAGAAGTATCTAATGAGTAAACTGGACTACTAAATAGAAAAAGCAAAGTTAAAGTGAATATCGCAAAAACGCTTTTGATCATAATATTTCAAAAATTTCAAATTTAATATAGTTTAAAATTTAACTCTGCCTACTATGTTTTATTAAAAATTATAGAAATTAAAAATTTATTAACTAAAACAGCTATTTCATATTTTGGATGATAAAAACTCTCTAAATGAGTATTTTATAGTTTGAATTTTTTTTGGTAATTTTTTTAAAAAACGCCTAAATGCTTTGACATAATAAAAAATCCATATCAATTATTAATAGTTAACAAATAATATATGGATATTCAATAAATAATTATCCAAAAATAAGTAAATTAATTATTAAATATATGGATTGAGCTATGGAAATGTATTTAAACATGAATTATTGTTTAATTAATTATTAAATACAAAATTAATATGGCACTACCAGAACTTATTTATGCTCCTATAGATGGAGGAACAATACATAGATATGAAATTAGTGGTGGCAAGAGAAAATTTTTAAGATTTATAGGTTGTTATTTGGGTCAATGTAATTTCCACAAAAATATTGATGATGCTATTGATTACATAAAAAATTTGAAAGAATCTCAAAAGATACAAAAAACATTAAATAAAGATACATAGATAAGATAGAGACTCAATATTTTTCGATAACTAGATAATTATTGCTACAAATAATAGAGAATTTTCTTTTTATAAGAAATTGATTATTTACTTGGGTTATAGTTCCGAAAGATAAACAGTCATTTAAAAAAAGAAATTAATTTATGGAAAACAGACAAATTAATTTTTTTAAATCAAAAGACTTTAATACCGTTCTTAAGCCATTTAAAAAAGGAACGGTAGTAAAAATTGACTCGTTTGATATTAGAGAAAATCAAAAAGATTTAAATATAGGTTTATTTGGTTGGTATGCAATTTGTCCCTCTAAAGAACTAAAAAAAAATAAGCTATATTATTTTTCACTCTATGATGAGCCTCTTGTTCTTTATAGAGATGAAAATAAAAACGTTAGGTGCATTAAAAATATTTGTCCACATAGAGGGGCCTCCTTTTTTGGAGGGACATTATCAGATGGAGTAATAACCTGCCCATATCATGGAGCTAAGTTTTCATCTGGAGGAAGTTGCCAAAATCTCGACAGAATAACATGTCGCCATATAGTTGATAATAACTACGATAACTACGCCAAAAGAATTCATTTATCTCAATACAAAACATCAGAAAAAAATGGATATATTTTTGTACATTTTTCTAAAAAATCTGAGACTGATTTAAATAATATAAGTGAAGATACACCAATAAGTAACTACGAATTATTAGAAAATGGTTTTTTACATAAGAATTATGTCTTTGAGGAGGTATTAGTCGACTTCAAATGTGATTGGTCAAGGATTATTGAAAATCACCTAGATATACTTCATATCTTTTGGGTTCATGGCGATACAATCCCAGATAAAGATGTGAATAAAAACGTATTAGTTAGTTTTAATCAGAAAATTAATATTAATCCCAAATACATTGAAAGTATTTATTATTACAAAAATGACCCTACAAAAGAATTTATTAGGATAAAATATATACCTCCAGGAAGGATATTAATTTACAAAGGCGATCCTTCTTCATCAAGATATTTACAAGTTTTAGATCATATCCCTCTAGGAAACAACAAAGCAAGAGTAATAGTTAGACACTACAGGAAATTTCTACAAAATAAACTGCTTAATAATCTCTTATTATTTAAAGAGACACAAAGAAAGATTTTTTATAAGATATTCGATGAGGATTATATGATCTTAAAAACACAAACATATAATCACGATATGGGATTTATAAGTAAGGATGAAATTAAATTATTGGGAGAAGATAGGATAATAAATTATTTTTGGAAGTGGTACAAGAAGTCTGAAGATAAAGATGAACCATGGAAAAATAATAAAAACACCCAAAATCTTGATGTATATGACAAAGTGATATTGAAATATCCTCCTGAGATAAAGAAGTTAGAAATTGCAAATAATATAGATATTATTAGAAAAACATTTGTAAGATTCGCTGCTCCACTTATATTTTTTATGTTAATAATATAATTTATGAAGAAAGTAGATAGACCTACATGGTTGAATTGGCTTTATCTCTTCATATTTGTTTTGAGCTCGATTCAATTGATTATATTTTGGAGTAATAAGTTTTAGTGTTTAATAAATTTTGGTTTGACGCGCAAAATATAAATTGTTTTAAAAATGGCTTTAGAGTAATTAAAGATTTAAATTTAAAGATATCGTATTCAGAAAATGTAATATTAATTGGACCAAATGGTTCAGGTAAATCATCCCTAATTGAAATAATTAATAGAAACATATACCCAGTAGTAGCTAATGAATCGAAACTGAAGATATTTGACAAAGAACTTATAAATTTATGGGAACTAAGAAATAAAATAAGTACCGTAAATAATGATATAAAAAATAGAATAAATCCAAATTTACAAGTTTTTGATTTAATTTTAAGTGGACTATATGGAAGATATTGTTACGTACAAAAAAAATCTGAAAGAGATTCTTACAAGGTAGAAAAAATAATGAAGAAAATGAATATTTCTAATTTATCTAAAAAGTATTTTTCCTATTTATCAGATGGAGAAAAACAAATTTCTATCATTGCAAGGGCATTAATCAAAAAACCGGAAATCTTAATCCTAGATGAACCAATTGCAAATTTAGATTATAAATCAAAGTTTTTTTTAATTGATAAGGTTAATGAATTATCAAAATTAAATACGAAAATTTTATGCGTCACTCATGATATTTCAACGATTACCAAAATTTATGACCGGGTCATAATGCTAAAAGATGGCAAAATAATAGCTGATGGAGATCAAAATAAGGTTATGAATAGTGAAAATTTTAATAAGTTATTTGGTATTCAAGTAGAGGTAACTAATAATAATGGACTTTGGAATATAAACAGATTATCTAAATAACAATTATAAAAATAGCTATCGCAATAGCAAGAAATACTAATTTTTTACTTTTTAAAAATGAAAAGGATTTGTTTTTAAATGAAGAAGATCCACATTTAGAGCATACAATCTTTCCTCCTAAAGAACGGTCTGAGACGAATGAAGAACTTCCACAATTTAAGCAAACTCTATTTACGCTCATTTAAAAAAAATATTTAAAATTCTACCTAAATTATATTCATAAATACTTTGTAAAGAAAAACATCAGAATTATGATGATAATGAGAATCTATTGCAATAAGTAATTTTTTAGTGCATAATTGATAATAATTCTCATTATCATAAATTAATGAATTTCCATAGTTATGGAGACTCTCCGTCAAAATCAGTAAGGATAATAACTGGACAATCCGTATTAATAGATCCTTCATCAAGGCCAAAAGGGACATGCCTAGAAGTTGAAAGTGGAATTGCAAGAGTTTATTGTCCATGTGAAGAAACTGAAGGAATGACACTCGCATTTTTACAATCAGGAGATCAATTAAGAACCGACCTTTTATGTAGCGAAGGTGTCTGTGTAGAAGCGCTAACAGATTTGTCTTTTCACAGCAATGTAAATATTGATGAGAATATTGGTTTCGATGCAGTAAATGAATGGACTTTGCAACTCCTTAGGATTAGACACTTAGGAAATGCAGAACAGCGATTACAAGCGTTGTTTTCAATACTAGTAAATCGTCTAGGGAGAAGATGTGGTCAATGGTGTGAGTTACCTTTTAGGTTAACTCATGAAAGGATTGGTGAATTAATCGGTTCAACACGAGTAACATCAACAAGATTAATTTCTAAATTAAGATCATCTGAATTATTAATAGCTCCTATTGGAACCCAAACAGTTAGTGTTGCTCCTTCTTTTATTGAAACATCGCCGCTATAAAAATATGAAGGAATCACAATCACTTACTAACAACTTGTTAATGGAAGTTGAAGTTTTAACGAATAGACTCAGAAATATCAAGCAATCCTACAAATCTACAGAAAATAAAGCATTGAAGGGAAGGTTATTTTCTGAAAACAAAAATCTTTTTAAAAGAGTTAATGAGATTTATAAAATAGCTGAGCTCTTAAATAAATACAATACTGAGAAAATTAACTTTTCTAATTTACTTTTTGAAATAACGAAAAGAACATTGAATGAAAATAAATTTGAAAGTAATCTATTTTTTCTTTAAATCACTATCTATCAATAAGATTGCAGAGGGTTGATTAGAAGCAAACTTTACTTTACCAAGTATGTTTGCGAATTCATCTTCTGATTTAGTTTGAGCCTCAATGATTGGATCTAAAAATACGTTAGTTCTTGTATCAGAAATTCTTTCTGAAATAGAATAAAGTTGTTGCAGGGATGAAGTTAAATCAGCCTCCATGTTGAAAGAATAAGAAATCAGATCCTCTATTGAATCCCATGCTTGAACTGGTGCAGGAATTTCATCTAATTTTACGCTTTGTCCTCTTGCGATTAAGTAATCTGCAAATTTCTGCGCATGTTCCATTTCACCTTGTGATTCACTTAGAAAATGAGAAGCAAATCCATTTAAATCACGTTCTTGAAACCAGAGGTATATGGAAAAATATTGAACATTTGCATATCTTTCCATTGTTAAGTGTTCAAAAATATTATCTAATAAACTTTTGTCAATTGGCTGTGCGACAGCTCTTCCAGATGGACCAAAATTAATTAATTTCTTTAACTTTAGATTATTTTCTTTCATTGCCATATAAGAAACTAATTAAATAATACAACATTTTGTATAAATTAGTAATTAATTAATCCTTTAAATTAAATTAAATAATATGATAATGAAAATCAATCTCAATACTATAAATGAATTTACAGTACAGATTTTCTGAACTGCTATTAACTAATAAAATATATAACAGTAAAAAAAAGAAATGTAAAAAGAAAAAATGCTCTAATTGGAAGGGGGGCAAGTGTAATTGCCTATAAAAAAAGTCTAGATATATTCCTTATATGCTCCAGGATATAAAAAATAATAACTATTTTTATTAATAGAAAGAGAACATTTATCGCCATTATTAAGGAGATTATTAATATCAGTTCTAACCCTTAATATGTTTCCATTAATAGATACTTTATATATAAGAAATTCTCCAAGAAATTCTTTAGATATAACAATCGCATCACCAGATTCTGATCTTTTAATTGAAATAAATTTAGGAGAAATTGACATACTTTTAATATTTGCATTTTGTAAAACCCCCGATCTATTTATTTCACCTAAACAAGACATATATGAATTACCATTTTTTTTAAGATTAATAATATTATTACCCAAAATAAAACTACTAACAAATAGGGTCTTGGGATTGTTTAGAAGGTTAATTGGTGTATCAATTTGATGTATTTTTCCTTCATTCATTACGGCAACTTTATCGCAAATTGACATTGCCTCTTCCGGATCATGAGTAACCATCAATCCACTTGCATTACAACCTTTTAGGATATTTGGGAGTTCACTTCTTAATTTTAGTTTGACATGCATATCAAGACTACAAAATGGTTCATCTAATAAAATAAAATTAGTCCCAGGAGCAAGAGCTCTCGCAATTGCTAGTCTTTGTTTTTGGCCTCCAGATAATTCATGTGGGTATCTTCCAATAAAACTATCAAGACCTACAACATTTAATAAATAGTCAACTCTAGATCTATCTTTTTTGTTTTTTAAACCAAAAATTACATTTTCCAAAACAGTTAAGTGAGGGAAAAGTGCATAGTCTTGAAAAACCATACCAATATTTCTTTTCTCTGGACTAAGAATTTTTTTTCCACTTGAAATTTCCTTATCATTTAGAGAAATCCTCCCTCTGGAGGGATATTCGAACCCAGCGATTAATCTTAAAAGAGTAGTTTTTCCGCAACCAGAAGGACCAAGCAACCCTAACAATTCGCCATTTTCAATTTTCAGGTTAATAGCGTTTAATATCCAATTTGAACATTCTTGCTTATTATATTTATGATGCAAATCATCAATTATTAACGCATCCTTTTTCACTAAGTTCTTCTTATTCAAATATATTAAGTTAGCAGAAATTATTCACCTAAAATATCCCTTGTATAATTTTATACACCGTTTAATTTTCAAGTTTAATGAGAAAGTCTGAAAGAGCAGAAATAATACGCAGGGAACTCAAAAAGCTATATCCATCGCCTCCAATACCCCTTGATCATACAAATGCATATACACTTCTAGTCGCCGTAGTTTTAAGTGCTCAATCAACAGATAAGAAGGTTAATGAATTAACAAAAAGCTTATTTAAGGTTGCAGATAATCCAGAAAAGATGATACAGCTAGGTATTGATGGCATTTACAAATACATAAAGTTTTTAGGTCTATCTAATCAAAAGTCAAAGAACATTTATAACTTATCTAAAATATTGATTGAGAAGCATAATGGTGCGGTCCCAGATTCTTTTGAGAAGCTTGAATCTCTTCCAGGGGTAGGTCATAAAACAGCATCAGTTGTAATGTCTCAAGTGTTTAAAATACCCGCATTCCCAGTAGATACTCACATACACAGGTTGGCACAAAGATGGGGGCTATCAAATGGAGATAGCGTAGTTCAAACAGAAAAAGACCTTAAAAAAATATTTCCTATTAATGATTGGAATACCTTACATTTGCAAATAATCTTTTATGGCAGAGAATTCTGCACAGCAAGAGGCTGTGATGGAACAAAATGTTATTTATGTCGCACTCTTTATCCCAAAAGAAAAAAGAAATTTATATGTAAAAAGCCTTAAGAAATTTATATAATACTTAAATTAGTTTTTTTTATCATGAAAATAGCAATTACTGGTGCATCGGGGAAAACAGGTTATAGAATTTCCGAAGAAGCAGTTAAAAAAGGATATAAAGTAAAGCAAATCATCAGAAAGAATTCAAAAGTCTCAGCAGGATTAGAGCGTATAGAAACAGTTAGGGTTTCATTAGACAAAAAAGGAGAACTTGATGAAGCTTTAAAAGATATTGATGCTTTGATAATTGCAACTGGAGCGAGAGCATCATTAGATTTAACTGGTCCTGCAAAGGTTGATGCATTAGGTGTATACAGGCAATTGGAGAGTTGCAAAAGAGTTGGTATTAAAAGAGTTATTTTAGTTAGTTCCCTTTGTACTGGTAAATTATTTCACCCATTAAACTTATTTGGTTTAATTCTTATTTGGAAGAAATTAGGTGAAAACTTTCTACGCAATTCAAATTTTGAATGGACTATTATTAGACCTGGAGGATTAAAGGAAAATGAAGATATTAAATCAGAAAATATAAATTATTCAAAAGAGGATACTCAAATTAATGGATCAATCCCAAGAAGATTAGTTGCGCAATGTTGTATAGATTCTTTAAAAAACAAAGAATCCATAAATAAATTAATAGAAGTTACAAGTTCGAATGATAATAAAAAAATATCTTTTAAAAAAGCTATGCAAATGATTTAAAAGATGTAAATATATAAATTAAAACTATGAAAATAAATCCCAAAATTGACGCATTACAATTAATGCTTACTGATTTAAGAACTAGAAATGAGCCAATAAGACATAAAGCTGCATTTAAAGGCTGTCAACCAGAATTTCAAAGTCTTGTATCAAGATTAATCAAGCAGTTAGAGGACGAATTAGTTGCTGAAAAGCTTAATAATCGTGATAGTTAAAAAATTTAGATTACTTAAATGAAATTAAGTTATCCAATTTTGCTTGTTCTGAAAGTTCATCATATCCTCCAAAAAATTTATTATCCAAAAATATTTGAGGGAAAGTATTATGGCTACTTTGATCCATTATTTTTTGAAAGCTCTCATCATTGTCTATTAGAGTAACTTCATGAGGGATAGATAAAGAATTAAGCAACCTAATTGCTCTTTTAGACCAAGGACAATCCTTTAAAATATATGCTTTTACACGCGATTCATTAGTGATTAAATCATGATTTGAGATATTAATAATTTTCTGTTCAAAAGAAAGTAATAATATATCAGTACCCTTTTTTACAATACATCCCTCCTCAAGATGCCCGCCAAACACATTACATCCCTCATCTGCAAAACTCAAATGTAAATGAACATCTCCTTTATTAAAATGTCCGTTTAAAGAAACTATCTCTAGATTTCCTTCAAATTTATTTATCTCTTGATTACCTGGGCATTGAATACAAACTGTTCTAAGATTACCAACCACTCCAGAAACATACCCGTATAAATTATTCGATAAAGAATATTCTTTAATTGAATTTATCAAATCAGATTCTGGAGATAGCTTTATGCTATGAGGCTGCATTAGATTTAAGGAATAATTTTGTAATATAAAACATCATCATACATAAAGAGAAGTTGAATTTATAATCTTTAGGATTCAGATTTAAATTAAATTTTAGAATTTAGCATCAAAACCATTAAATATTTTTACTAAAAATTTAAGCTTGTTGAGAGTGTAATATATTTTTTATATACAAAAAACTAATTTGTTATTAAGAAAAAATCTTAAAAAATTGACATTGAATATTCCCAATTTATTATCGATTTCTAGACTTTTCCTTGTATTTCCATTAATACTTTTTTTAGAAATTAACACACCTTTTTATGTCTTTATATTAATTATTATTGGAGGTTTAACTGATTATTTTGATGGGTTAATAGCAAGGAAATTTAATCTTAAAACCAGATTAGGAGCTATCCTTGATCCCTTAAGCGATAAAGTATTTTATTTAATTCCTTTGACCTTCCTTTGTAAAAATAATTTTATACCCTTCTGGTCATTATCATTAATTTTATTTAGAGAATTAATTATCTCTAGTCTAAGGAACTCTACAAAAGACGGTTTACCAGCATCAATGCTAGGAAAATATAAAACATTTTTCTTTTTTATTTCAGTAATTACCTTCTTTACACCATTAAAATTTAGCTTTTTGAATAATTTAGCTTTAATTTTTTATTGGTTAGGATTCATCCTGACTTTTGTGACTTTATTAGGCTATTTAAGAATTAAAAAGAATATTATCTGAATTTTCATCAAACTCCTCACTCTTTTTATTATTAAAATCATTCAAAAAACTATCCTTTAGACCATTAAGTAAATCAAAAGTTGGCTCCCACTCTAAATCACGTTTTATCTTAGAGATATCAGTCTGATAATGATTTAATCTAATTGGAAATCCCTTTCGAGACTTAGGATCTAATTTTTGATAATCAAATGTTCTTAAGGAAATCTCATTTTGGTTTAATCCAAGAACATTCGCACAGGAATAAATTAAACCCTTGATTGTTACTCCTTTTTCACCTGAACAATTGTAAATATTATTTTTGGAATTTTCAAAATTTATGCACCTAATCATTACATCAGTTAGATCCGAAACATGGCCTAGCTGCGTAATTAAAGAACCGTCCCCAGGGATTGGTATAGATTTTTGAGTAAATAACCTTTCAAAAAACCAATTTTCAATTTTATTATAATTTCCTGGTCCATAAATATAAGTAGGTCTAAAACTTGTAAAAGGAATTTTTTGGTTTTTTAACCAATTTTCTGTCTCAAACTTTCCTTTATGCCTACTTTCTGGATCAATTGGATCAACTTCGGATAAGGGTAGTTCACAATTATCTTTATAAACACCTGCAGAGCTGACATATATATATCTCTGGAAAGAGTTATCTAAATTTTCTATAAGAAGTTTGGTTTGTTCTAACTCTCTACCAGAAATATCATAAACAACATCATACTTTTTATTTCTTAGTCTGACTATATCTTCTGAATTATTTCTATCACCCTTAATTAAATTTGTTTTTTCAGGATTACTTTTATTGCCTCTAGTGAAAATATCAATATCATAATTTTTACTTAATAACTTTCCAACCAAAGACTTGCCAACAAATCTAGTGCCGCCCATTACAAGAATTTTCATATTCAAAAAATATTTAACTGAAGTAGTAATCTTAAATAGAATTACATATTGAATAGTACTACTAATAAGTTATTAATGAAAAGGATGATTCTATGGACCTAATACCAGCAATTGATTTAATGAATGGTAAGTGTGTAAGGCTTTTTAAAGGCGACTTTAATAAAAGAAAAGACTTCACCAAAGAACCTCATGAGCAAGCTAAATTTTGGGAAAGCGAAGGGGCAAAATATATACATATAGTTGATTTGGATGCTGCAAAAACTGGATCCCCAACAAACGATAAATCAATAAAAAAGATTGCAAAAACAGTTAACATACCTATTCAAATAGGTGGAGGGATAAGATCTCAAGAAAGGATAGAACAACTATTTTCTTATGGTATTGATAAAGTTATCATGGGAACCTCTGCGATAGAAAATAAAGAACTAGTTAAAGACTTATCAAATAAATTTCCTGGAAGGATAATTGTTGGGATAGATGCAAAAGATGGAAAAGTTAGTACAAGGGGGTGGCTTGAGCAATCTAATATTTTGGCCACAGATCTAGTAAAGGAGTTTTCTTCATTTAAAATTGCTAGTTTTATTGTTACGGATATAAATACAGATGGGACGTTAGAAGGGGCAAATGAAGACTTCATAAAAAACATACTTGAAATTACAGATATTCCAGTAATAGCCTCGGGAGGTGTTGGTTCAATTTCTGATTTATTATCGTTAGTAAAATTCGAAAACTCTGGACTCTTTGGAGTAATTGTAGGTAAAGCTCTATATGAAAATAAATTCACGATAAACGAAGCGAATAATGTATTGTCATCAGAGAGATTAAATGACTTTGATTTAAACAGAAATTACTACGCTTAAAAGAGTATAAAAATTGATTTAAGGCTGGTGTTTGCAGTAATTGTTAGTTAATTTTGTATAAGAGATAAGAAATCTAGTCTTGGAATTAATTTCAAAAAAATCGATATTGATTATTGCTCCAAGCTTAATAGCAGAATCTTTATCGCTTAAGTTAACATCACTAGACCAAAATTTAGAAATTAATTTTAATAATGGTACAGGTGATAAAACTCCGGATTTAGTTATTTGGAATGTTCTTAATTTCCAATCAGAAGATCTTATAAGGTTAGAATTATTAAAATTAAGAGAAAGATATGATGAGTCAAAGTTTCTTATAGTTCTCTCTGGCGAACTTGTTTATGAAGCAAATACCACTCCATCGTTAAATGCTGAAGGTTTTCTTTTAAATCCCAGTGCAGAAAAAGTTCTTGAATCTATTGATACCATTTTAAATGGAGGAAGGGTATTTGATATGGAAAATAATACCCGAGTTCAATTAAACAAAAATAAGCCTCTCACCTTTAGTCAAAAAATTCTAACTTCAGGTCTTAAACAAATAGATTCTGAAATTAACTATATATTCAAATATGTAAACTCTGATTCAACACCAGAATTTTATAAATTCATTTTAAAAGGAAGATTAAGAGAACTTATTACTGCAAAATCTTTTCTAATTTTCTTATGGGGTAATTCACTAGAACTTTATACAGAGGCAGTTTACACTGAAAACAAAATTGATCTTGAAAATAAGAACACTGTATTCATTAAAGATAAAAACACAACAGAAATATGGAATTTAATTTTAGATAGACTAAAAGAAAGGTATAGCTCAACTAACTTACAGGTTGAATTTAATAATTCATCAATCATTCTTTCTGGGATAAAGAAAGAATTCATTTCACGACTAATTTGCAAAATGTTAGATGAGTTAGATAATTTAGTAAAAAATATTAAGGAAAACTATAAGGAGAAAGATTTTAAAGATGATTTAAATTCTCTTATAAAAGAACTTAAAGTCAATACAATTTCAAATATCACAGACAGCTATTTTAGATTAAAAAAAGGAGGCGAGTCTATTTCAATAAATGATTTTATTTATAGTGAAGTAAGTTGCGAAGAGATAGATAGAGAATCACATGAATCAATAATGTTTATTGAGCCAATTATTAAAAATGAAGCTCTTGACTATGATGGCAAATTACTCCCTCTATATGAAACAGAATCGTTTTTGATTCTAGAAAATATAATTTCAAATTGGACAATAAGGAACTGTAATTTATTAGCTTCTGAAATCTTTAACATTTGTTCTTCTTGGCCTGAATTAAGGACTGTACTTATAAATCCAGAATTACAATCGACAAGAAATTTTGAAAGATTTAGAAATAATATTAATAACTACAATCGCTGGCATGACTATATTTATATGCCTATCTACTTGTATGAGAGTAAACGAGAATATATTGATATTATCGATAAAAAATTTACCCGATACTTCAAAAATGAAAATAGGGAGAAAGAATTAGAAAATCTAGAATGGCTACAAAAACAAGTTACATTGTTAGTTGAGATAAGAGATGCCGTAGCACCTCAGTTAGAAGTTGCTGTAAAATATATCGGTAATCTTTTCGTAACTTTCCTTACAAAGGTCGTTGGCAAAGCTATCGGTTTAGTTGGGAAAGGAATCCTTCAAGGATTAGGAAGATCAAGTTCAAAGTAAGTTTTTAAACTTTAATGAAAATAGTTCAATGGATCCTAATAGCATTAATTTTCTTAAGTCCATATAAAGCAAATGCCTCTAGAGATTCTGATAGTTACGACGGCAACATTTTTCCTATATACGCAGGTAATGGGGCTATAGTTCCTCCCCAGACAACTCTTCAGGAATCATTAAAAAATAAAAGAGTCGCAGTTTTATTTTTTTATCTTGACGACAGCTCAGATAGTAAATCTATGGCTCCGATAATATCCGGTTTAGATTTGATATGGAGAAATAATATAGATATCATTGCTCTAACTACTGATGAATTACAGGATAAAGAAAAGTCTGATCTTAGAAATGAACCTAATTATTATTGGAACGGATTAATTCCACAAACCATTATTTTAAATAGTGATGGAGAAGTGCAATATGATAAAAATGGAATGATTAATATAGATGAATTAAACAAAGTTATAGGAGAACTAAAGGGAATTGATATAAAAGATACTACATTTTCTGTAGAAAGTTTTAATGAATACAACAGTATCATTTCCGAAAAAAAAGATAAAAACAAAAATTAATCTAAAATATGATATTAATAAATATCCTCCTAGTTCTTTTAATTTTTTTAATTCTTTCAGATTTATATATTAAAAACTCACCCAAATCAAAGTTAAATCTGGTACCTATAAATTACAAAATCAAAAAAAAGGATGGTTTAAACGAATTAATTATTGATTTAAAAATAACTAATAAAAGTAAAACCAAAGAGACGATGGTATCAAATATAAATTTTGAATTAGATTTTTTTAAAAGTAAAGGTAACGAATATTGCCAAAATTTTAATTATCAAGAAGATATTTATATATATGAAAATAATAAAATTAAGAATTTAAATAATTACTGGCCAACTACAATTATCAAGTCAAATTCAGAATTATTTGTAAGGATCATATATAAATTTAGCAATGACAATTTTAGAAAAAAAATAAAATATCTATGGTTAAAAATATATTGGGAGAACTATGGACATTTTGGTTTTTCAAATAATAAGGATTGTTTCTTAATTAATCTAGATGGTCACAGACAAAGCCCTAAAGAAGTTTTTGAAATTCCAATAAATAATAAATATAAAGCTTTTGCTATTAAAACTGATTTACTTGGTTGCTTTGATAACCCAGTAAACACTGTGATTGAATACTGCAAAGGAATTGTAGAAAAAAATGATATTTTAACTATCGGTGAGAGTCCTCTAGCGATTATGCAAAATAGATATATTTCCCCTCAAAATTTAGAATATAGTTTATTTTCGAAAGCTTTATGTTACTTTTTTCACCCTACAAGCAGTCTCGCAACGGCTTGCGGCATGCAATTATTAATAAATAGAATCGGAGTCACAAGAATAACCTTTGCACTATTTGTTGGATGTCTTTTTAAATTAATTGGTATTAAGGGTATGTTTTACAGGTTAACTGGTTCAGAATCGTCCCTCATTGATGATATAAGCGGCACAGTTACTCCCTACGACAAGAGTATAGTTATGGGTCCTCTCAATGCGGATTTATTTTGTAAGGAGGTCTCGAACTATCTAAATATAGATGTTGCTGTTGTCGATGTTAATGATCTTGGAGGAGTGAAAGTCCTAGCAAGTTCAAATAAAAAAGTAAATAAAATACTTAAAAGAAACTTATTATCTAATCCAGCTGGCAATGGAGATGAAAAAACCCCTATAGTATTAATAAGAGAAAAAAAGTAAATGAAAAAAGATACCTCTTATTCTTTTCAATCTAAAAAAGGGATGGAAGTAACTTTTGAAGAACTCCATATACGGCATATAAATCTTTTAATAGATATTAAAAATAAGGAATTGAATAATTGGTTTTTAAAGATGGCAATTATCAATACCTTTGATGACTTAAAAATCTTCTTGAATAATCTTAAGAAAAATAAAAATAAATGCATAATTGCTATATATGGAAACGAAATTATTGGTTATTTGAATATTTTTCCTTTAAACAAAAAAGAGACTTGCTTAAAAATATCTAAGCCCAAGTTGATTAATAACAAGTGTTCTTTAACCGATAAACAATTAACTTTAGGATTGATAAAAAAATCTATCTCAATAAAAGAAATCAAAACTTCGAGTTGGATAATTAATTCAGATATAAATAATGTTGACCTCATATCAAACTCAAGAGAATTAGGCTTTCAACCGTTAGGAGAGATAATCCTTTGGGATGGATCTGATCTAAATAAACCTACAAATCAAAATACCAATGCCTATACATTTATTAATGAATTCCAAAACATTAATAAACAAAATATATTTAAAATAGTTAATTTCATAAGATCAAATCAATCTCCCTTAATAAGAAATATTTTAGATTTTGATCAAGACGACATTCTTAAAAGAAATAACTCCAAGAGTGGTGCTTTAATATATGAAAATTCAGTTTTATGTACAATTTTAAAAGATATTAATTATCAAAATGAGGAAATTTATACTTTAACTATAAGTAGATATTGGGATAATAGATTCAATTCTATTTTAAAAGAATTTATAAAAAGATTTTTTGAAAAATCACCTGTTTCATATTTAAAAACCTATAAAGAAAATTCTCAATTAAATGTTTTTCTCGAAGAGTGTAATATCAAAGAAAAAAATCAAGAAATAATTCTTATTAGGAACACAATAATTAAGAATGAAACCAAACAAGTAAATATAATAAATCAATCTTTGGAATCAATCTTTGAAAAATTAAGTCCACAAAGTAATCCATATCCATCTCCTTTTCCATTGAAAACAAAGTGAAATTTTGCAAACCCAAACCCAAGTCAATTTTGAGTTTGGATATAGGTACCAAAAGAATAGGATTAGCTTATTGTGATCCCCTCTGCATAACATCAAATATACTTCCAGCAGTAAAACGATTTGAAAATAATCAAGAGATTAAAATCATTAGAAATTATATAAATGAATTTAATTTGACTGGTTTTATTGTGGGTATTCCGCTAGATGAGGAAGGTCAAATGACCACTCAAGCGATTGACTGCAAAAATTACGGTCAATTACTTTCAAATGAATTAAAGCTTCCATTTTCTTATGTCAACGAACATAGTACAACTTGGGAATCTTCAGAAAGATTTGGAATAAAAAAAGATAAATCTGGATTAATTGATAGTTTTTCAGCAAAAATAATACTTGAGCAATGGATCGAAGAAGGTCCTGAATTAGAAGAAATAGCTGGTAAACGTCAGATAAAATATTAGTATTAAAAAGGATAGATAATTTTTAAATGAAAGAAGCCAATTCAAATGATAATTACGATGCACAGACTCTTTTATTAAATGACTCAAATGGAAACGAGCTATTTTGTTATCTTGAACAATTAGTAAGTGTTGAAGGCCAAGAATATGCTTTATTAACGCCAGTTGATACACCAGTAAGTCTTTTTAAGATAAATGAAAAAGATGAACCTGAACTAATTGAGAAGATAGATAAAAATGAACAAATACTAAAAAATGCTGAAGCAGTCCTTCAAGAACATGATTTAAGACTTATCAGATCAGCAGTTACATTAACAGTATCAGGAGAACTTGAAGAACCAATTTACGATGAATTAGAAGAAGATTACGTCGATGATGATAGTGAGAGTTATGAATTGCTCGTTAACTTTAATCTTTTTGACCAAGAATATGGCTTATATATACCACTAGATCCTTTTTTTATTGTTGGTAAATTAAAAGACAAAGGTGCCTTATTAGTTGAAGATGATGAGTTCGATAAAATTCAACCTTTGATTGAAACCGAGCTTGAAAAAAGTAGTTCTTAAAATAAATGAGATCTATCCTTAATGTCTATTGGGATTCAAACTTACCAATATATAATATTTCTCAATCTGAGTTGCAAAAAAAAGGAATTAATTCTTTATTGCTAGATGTGGATGGGACTCTAGTAAATAGAAAATCTAATATTATCCCAAAAACTGTAAAAAATTGGATCATAGAATCTAAAAAACTTTTCTCCTTATATCTAATAAGTAATAATCCATCAAAAAAAAGAATCGCAAAAATAGCAAAAGAATTAAATTTAAGGTATAAATACAATGCATCAAAACCAAGAAAAAAAGTAACTTTGTCTGCTATCAAAGAAATTGGCAGAGAGCCAAAAAATATAGCCATTATTGGCGACAGAATTTTTACAGATATTATTGTTGGGAATAGATGTGATATAAAAACAATATTAGTTAAGCGATTAAATAAAGATGGCTTGCCTATAAAATTTAATTTAACTTTGATAATAGAAAAATTAATTTCTCGTTTTATAAAATGAAAACTTGGGTTATAAAAATTGGTACTAGTATTTTAAGAGGAACAGAGGAAACATCTACAGAAGAAATTATTGAAAACCTTTCTAGATCCTTTACAAGTTTTCTTTCAAAAGGAAACAAATTAATTTTAGTAACTAGTGGAGCCGTTGGCTTAGGTTGCCAAAAATTAAATATTAAAACGAGACCAAATGATTTAAGTACCCTGCAAGCTACTGCTGCAGTAGGTCAAGTTAATTTAATGTCCTTATACGATAAAGTATTTAATAAATTAGGTCATAATATTGCTCAAATTTTAATAACTAAAGCTGATTTCAATTCACGAGAATCCTTTAATAACGCTTCTAAA
>MWOO01000139.1 GCA_002025945.1 Prochlorococcus sp. HOT208_60m_813O14
CAATTTTCACGCAGTAAAATCAATCTGTGAAACACGCTTCTCTCCAACGATTAATTTCAATAGTCTGTTTGATTTAGTTCATAAAGATTCTTATAAAAGAAAGCTTATTCAAATTAGTTTTGAAAAAATGATGAATGAAATCATTTTAGAAGCTGAATCCGAAGGCCTCAAAAACTCATTTTTCCTTCATATTTCACCAAATTTAGGGAATAAAAATGGTAGAGAAACAATTAAACTTTCTTCTCAAGATGATATCGGATCAACAGACATACAATTACTTATTAAAGGAGCAGTTAAAGATTCTGGAGTTTTATTTCTTATAAATAAATTTATTGCGGATAAAACTGGTAAAGCTCCTTTTGGAAGGAATTTTAATTTTAGAAACTCTCCAAATTCTGTTATGGGAAAAATTGATTTATGCAAAAGAACTATTCAAAAAGAAGATATGCCTTTGATTGTAGGAGTTGGTGACACAGTCACATCAAAAAAAAATGATGATGAAAAGAGTTATTCAAGAGGAGGAAGTGACAGGTCTTTTCTAGAATTAATACAAATATTAGGTAATGAATTTGGGATTAATAATAAAATAATTTTTGTAGATAGTAGTTCTGGTGAAGTTGAAAGACCCTCTACAAAAAAAACTGGTTTAATAGGGATCAGTGATGTTCATGACAACTTAAATTTTGACATAGTTTTTAAAAATGGTCCCAAAGAATACATAAGTTGGTTTATTGAACTTGCTAATGAGAGATCAAACTTTAAAAAAAATAGTTGACTTTTTTATTTTCGAATGACAATTTATAAATAATAGATTCATGAAAAAAAATTTCCCCTCAATATATAAAGAACCTATAGAAACATTGCAAATTAACATAGGTTATAAATGCAATCAGGCTTGTAAGCATTGTCATGTCAATTCGAGTCCCCTAAGGACTGAAAAGATGTCCAATGAAATGATATCTCTTATTCCAAAGATAATTGAAAAATACAAAATCAAGACTTTAGATATTACAGGTGGTGCTCCAGAACTTCACCCAGAATTTAAAAACCTAATAACCAGTTTGAGCACAAAACAAGTTGATATTATTGATAGGTGCAATTTGACAATTTTTTTTGAAGAAGGTTATGAAGATCTACCTCAATTTCTTGCAAAAAATAAAGTGATAGTTACTGCTTCTCTACCGTGTTATGAAAAAAATAATGTAGATTTTCAAAGGGGTTTTGGCGTTTTTGAAAAAAGTATTAATGCCATAAAAATTCTTAATAATTTAGGCTATGGGAAGAAAGAAAATGGATTACAATTAAACCTTGTTTACAATCCTGTAAGCCCAATTCTTCCTCCTTCTCAGGAAATATTGGAGAAGGATTATAAAAAAATCCTATTCGAAAAATACAATATCGTTTTTAATAATTTATACACAATAACTAATATGCCAATAAATAGATATGAAGAATCTCTTAGAAGAGAAGGGAAACTAAATACTTATTACAAATTACTAAAAGAAAATTTTAATGAAAAAAATTTAGAAAATCTAATGTGTAAAAAGACAATTAGCGTAAATTGGCTAGGAGAAATTTATGATTGTGACTTCAACCAACAGATAAATTTACGAGAGAATAAAGGACCAAAAACACTTTTTGATCTGTTGAATGAATCATTTACTTTTGACTACGGGGTAACTGTAAAAGAACATTGTTTTGCTTGCACTGCAGGCGCAGGGTCAAGTTGTGGAGGATCTTTAAGTTAAAACCTGCTAAATGCAATTAGGACAAATTGCTCTTACATTTAAAGAGGATTCAATTAGTTTAAAACCATTAACTTTTGCTGCAACTTTGCCTGCCTCTAAAACCTCATCATTTTCGAATTCTTCTGTTCTTCCACACCTAATGCAAATCAAATGATGATGATCCGGTGTGTCGTTACTAAGCAATTCATATCTGTGTCCACCCTCACTGAGTTCTAATTCATGAAGCAAACCCATTTGCACTAAAAGTCTTAAAGTTCTATAAATTGTTGCTAGTGAAACTTTGGAGCTTGTTTTAACTAACTTTTCATGAACCTCTTCAGCACTAAGATGCTTTCCAGAGCCAATATTTTCAAATAGATTAAGAACCTTTAACCTCTGAGGAGTTAATCTCTTCCCATCTTTATGTAATCCATCACCAAGAGGAGATGTGATTACTTTGTATTGAGAGGATAATGACAAAATTAACCTTTGGCTATTCTCAATAATAACTCTAGATGAGAGTAAAACAACTTATTTATTTAAAATGTTTACTAAAGTTCTTCAAAACATTATGTTAAATGTATCTTTATATGTAAATGATGAATGATCAAGAAATCTCTTCTGATAAATTATCATCGAAAGTAAACGCCTTGATAATTATTGATATTCAGGAAAAAATAATAAGACCAATTTTCAATAAGGATTCAATAATCAAAAATATTAAAAAGCTAATAAATGCTTACCAAATTTTAGAAGAAAACATATTTATATCTGAACAGAACCCACTCAAATTGGGAGTAACGATACCTGAATTATTACCAAAAGCAGAATTTAGAAAATTTGAGAAAATGGAATTCAGCCTCGCTAAATTAGAAGTTTTTTTAAAAGAACTTAAAGATAAGAAAATTACTAATTTGATAGTTTGTGGAATCGAAACGCATATTTGTATTCAACAAACAGTCTTAGATTGTTTACAAAAAGGATTTGAAGTTATTCTCATATCAGATTCCATGGGAAGTCGAAATAGGGTAGATCATGAAATAGCATTACAAAGAATGACTCATAGTGGGGCGATCTTAACAACAACTGAATCAATAATTTTTGAATTATGCAAAACTGCGAATAGAGAAGAATTTAAAGAAATTAGAAACATAATAATTAGTTAAAGAAAAATAAAGACTGGTTTGTTGTTTTGAGATAATTTAAAATTTTATTAGAGATAAATTTTAAGGTTTTATTTGAATATGAAATTAGTTACTGAAAACTTCCTTCTGGCAATATCTATTTTTTTTATTGGAACTTTATTATCGATAATAATTTCAAAAGTTTCGAAAATATTTTTTAAAAAGATTTCCAAAAGAACGAAAACAAATTTCGATGATTTTATTTTTGAGGTGATCTCTGGAATTATAAAACCTATAGGTTTCCTCCTATCATTTTATTTTTCAATTGACTATTTTTTTGCTGATGAAATAACTTTCATCTCTGTCTTATTGAATATTTTGAAATTATTTATATTAATAATCATTATAAAAGCTCTCAACAAAGTTTTAATAAGATCTTTAACAGAATCGACTTCGAAAATAAATGATTCCTCAATTAGTTCGATGGTATCTTCACTAACTCCATTGATAAAAGCATTAACATGGACTATTGGCTCAATTTTTTTCTTACAAAATATAGGTGTTCAAATGACTGCTATTTGGGCTTTACTAAGTGCAGGAGGTATTGGAGCAGGATTAGCTTTAAAAGATCCAGTTCAGGAGTTCTTTGAATATATAACAATTTTGCTTGATAAACCTTTTCAAAAAGGTGAGTTTATAAAATCTGATGGAGTCCTCGGAATGGTTGAGAGAGTGGGAGTACGATCATCAAGGATAAGAAGTATTAATGGAGAAGTAATAGTAATGAGCAATAGCGCCCTAACTAATGGAATAATTTCAAATTACGCACAAATGGAGAAAAGAAGGTTAGTGCATAAATTGGGAGTTGTTTATGAAACCTCTCCAAAACTTATGAAATTGATTCCAATAATAATTAAAAAAATAGTTGAAGAGACAAAAGATGCGTCTTTTGATAGATGTCATTTCACAGATTTCGGCGACTTCAGTCTTAATTTCGAACTTGTTTATTACATCCCAACAAATAATTATCTCGCCGCAATGGAAGCTCAACAATCTATAAATTTAAGAATTATTGAGGAATTTGCGGTAAATAATATAGAGTTTGCATTCCCAACACAAACCTTAAATATTGAAAGTAACAAAGCCAAATGATCTACAAATCTCCTCACTTAAAATCCAGAGTTTTGAAGCCAACTCAGAATTACTTGCCTCATCACTAACCTTACTTTCAACTAATTTATGTCTTTTAAAAGATATAAGTTTATTACTTAAATGAACGTAACCAATATTATTTAAATTTGAATCAAAAACAATTTCAGAAAGTATCTTACCAGCATTTTCTATACTTTCAGAAATTCCTAAAATATTTTTTGCAGCTTTAGAAAAAATTAAATATCCAAAGAGATTAAAACGCTTACTGTATCTAAAAAAGCCAAGATCATCATTTGGTATTACTAGACCAGGAGCCCAAGTAATTACAGAAATTTTACTAGAGGAAATTTTTAATTTTTTTTCAAGTTCTTTAGCAAACAAAATATTACATAACTTACTATTTTTATAAGCTTCATCAGCATTAAAATTTAAAAATTGCCCAGTTACTTTTTTTCTTAAATTAACTAGGTTATTAAGTCCCGCTTTCTTTCCTATATTGCCACCTGAACTTTTGGGGTCGTGTACATCTGATGATGTAATAATGATTCTAGATTCTTCTTTATCTCTAATAAAATCTTTTAGAACATTTACCAAGTAAAAATGTGCAAGATGATTTACTGCAAAAGTTAGTTCTATGCCTTGTTTTGATACTTTAGGGTAAAAAGAGCCTGTATATTGCAATCCTGCATTTAAAATAAGAACATCTAAAAAAATCTTTTTACTAATAAAGTAATCTTTAATTTTTTTAATATTCTCTAGATCTGAAAGATCACAATTTTCAATAATATTTAAAAATTTACTAAGGTAACTTTTATCAAAATGTTTCTCGATTTTTCTAAGAAATTCATTCTTTCTAAATTCGTTTTTTATTACAACATATAAAATATTTTTCGTCTTCAGTAAATTAATAATGGCAAAAAACCCTATTCCTGAATTACCTCCAGTAATTAGAATATTTTTATTTTTAATCATTTAAATTCCTATATTTTTTTTATGATAAAAAAATAAATAAAGTTTTTTTTTATTTTGTAATCTTATAAATTATTGTTAAAACACTGAAAACTTAGTCACTAGTATTTGAGTAATTTGATTATTATTAATCTACTCTCATTATAAGTATTGGATGAAAAATATAATTCTAGGCTCAGAAGTAATAATTTGTTCCATAAATTTCTTTAATCATAAGATTTATATTTAATGTCAAAAAAAAATATGCCAGATGTTCTTGTTTTGGGTGCAGGGCCTGCAGGTATGGCTATTGCCTCAGCTTTAGGGAAGGAAAAATTAGATGTTGAAGTGCTCTCTCCAAATGGACCAGATGAACCTTGGCCAAATACATATGGCATTTGGGGGAAAGAAGTTGATCAACTCGGGCTTCAGGATTTACTTGAATATAGATGGAAGAATACTGTAAGTTTTTTTGGGCATGGCGCTTTAGAAGAGCAGGACGACGAGAATAAAGCCACGGAACATTCACTAGATTATGGACTATTTGATAAGAAGAAACTCCACAATTATTGGTTTAACGAATGCAATAAGTCTTTTATTAAATGGCATCAAGGCTTTGCAAACAAAATAAATTTTGAAAAATACAAAAGTACAGTAACTACAAAAGATGGCAAAACTTACTCTGCAAGATTAGTAGTAGATGCAACAGGGTATGATCCTGTTTTTCTTAAATTAAAATCCTGTGGTCCCTTAGCAGTCCAAACTTGTTATGGGATAGTAGGTAATTTTAGTAAACCTCCACTTAAGAAAGGGCAGTTTGTATTAATGGACTATAGAAATGATCATCTTAACGATGAGCAAAAAAAAGAACCTCCAACTTTTCTTTATGCCATGGATATGGGGGATGGGAAATATTTTCTTGAAGAGACATCTCTTGGTTTGGTAAATCCTCTAACAATGGAAAATTTAAAAGAGAGACTAGAGAAGAGGCTTTCTTATCGAAATATCTCAATCACAAGCATGCAGCACGAAGAGCTTGGCTTATTTCTTCCTATGAATATGCCAATCCCAGATTTCAAACAACAAATACTTGGATATGGTGGTGCTGCTTCAATGGTCCATCCTGCATCTGGATATTTAATTGGTAATGTTTTAAGAAGAGCTCCACTTGTAGCAAAGGCAGTCTCAGAAGCAATTAAAAACAAAAATCTAAGTACCTATCATATTGCTAGAAAAGGTTGGGAAACTTTATGGTCAAAAGAATTGATTAGGAAGAAATCACTTTACCAATTTGGATTAGAAAAACTCATGAGGTTTGATGAGAAACTATTGAGAGAATTTTTTGGCAGTTTTTTCCAACTACCTAAAAATCAATGGTATGGGTTTCTAACTGACACTCTTTCTTTAAAAGAGATTGTATATGCAATGTGCGTTATGTTTATAAAGGCTCCATGGAGTGTAAAGAAAGGTCTTATGATTATGCATGGGAGAGAATTTAAAATGTTACTTAGGATAATATTTCCAAACATATAGTTAAAAAATGAGAACCATATTAATAAGTGGAGCCAGTAGAGGTATTGGACTAAATATTGCACATAAAGAATTAAAGGAAGGCAATAGAATTAGTGTTGGCATAAGAGATTTAGAATCATTAAAAGGAAGTGCTATTGATCCCAAAAAATGGCCCGAAGGGAAAATTATAATCAACCACTATGATGCTTTAAAAAAAATTACAGCCGAAAATTGGATAAAGAATACCGTAGATGAATTTGGAGGATTTGATTCAGTAATAAATTGTTCTGGAGTATTATCGAAAGTTCCTTTCTTATACAAAGATGGTGATGAAGAAGATATTTTAAATACATTAAATATCAATTTTTTGGCAATTTGGCATTTATGTAGGCTTTCTTGGGATCATTTATGTACCTCTGGAAGAGGAAGAATTATTGTTTTAGTTTCAATGAGTGGGAAAAGATCCAAAGGTGATTTAGCCGCTTATTCTTCTTCAAAGTTTGCTTTGATGGGATTATGCCAAACTATGAAAAATAAAGGTTGGGATAAAAATATAAGGGTTTCTACAATTTGTCCAAGCTGGGTTAATACAAAAATGGCCCAAAATATCTCTTCTTTAGACAAATCAAGCATGACACAACCTGAAGATATTGCTGAAATATGCTCAACTATTCTTAAGTTACCTACCCAATCAGTTCCATTTGAAATCGCCTTAAATTGTAACTATGAAATTTAACCTAAATTAAAAATTAAGTAAGCCATTGAAAGCATTGCAATTGCAATAAATAAACCTTTTATTCGATTAGTTAACAATGAAAAAAGAGATAAATCTTCAGAAAAGTATCCGCCAAAACTACCTGTAATAAATAATATAACCATTGGTAGAGATGCCATTCCGAAAGAATAAGATATAGATCTTACAAATCCAAAATTTAAATAATTAAAAATAAAAGAACCTAATGAAAACAATAAAAAAGATGCAAATAGAGTTATAGAAACTTCAGCATCTAAAGTGTGAGGTAAGCTACCCTTTAATTCAAATTGCTTTTTACATTCTCTAATTTGTCTTTTAGAAAGCTTTAAATAACCAGTTTCAGGAATTCTTTGCGACTTATATTTTCTTAGTAATCTTGCTTCAAGAGTTTCTGGCTCCTTAGTCATAATTGATGTTAATAATTCATCTGGCTTTAATTTTTTAATTTTCTTTTCAAGATTATCCGTCTTCCCAATCCTATAAAGGTCTCCTACTCTAATAAGGTAAACATATCCCGACATTTGCGTTGTAAAATTAATACTGTTCCTATTTAGATAATACTAAAAGAATTAGGGAAATTAAAAGTTTTTACAATATGAAAAACGATATTTTATATTCATTTCGAAGATGTCCATATGCAATTCGTGCAAGATGGGCCCTATTAATTTGCGAAATAAAAGTAGAGATAAGAGAAATTGATTTAAAAAATAAACCTCTAGATTTTTTAAATAATTCAAAGACGAGAACGGTGCCAATTCTTATAAAAAAAAATAGTGAAGTTATTGAAGAAAGTCTTGAAATCATCCTATGGGCTCTCTCAGAGTCGAAAAAGGAAAACATCAAATTAATTTATTTACCTGAAAACAAAAAGAAAGATATTTTTGAAATTATTAATGAAAACGATAACGTATTCAAATATCATTTAGATCGATTTAAATATGCCACAAGATATAAAGATTGTGATCAAGAATTTCATTTCACAAATGCGATTAAATTTATAAAGAGATGGAACGAACTTCTTGCCGAAAAAAAATACTTTTTTGGAGATAGCCCAACAATCGCTGATTGGTCTATTTGGCCTTTTGTAAGACAATTCAGAATCGCTTGTGAAAGTCAAAAAAGAACAAATTATTTCGAGTCCTCAATAAAAAACTGGTTAGATTCGTTTGAGAAAAATAGAGAATTTAAGTCGTTAATGTATAAATACGAATTATGGGAACCAAATTCTAGAAAGAATTATTTTCCATCTAATTAACTTTCTAACAACTTCCTTTTCTCAATTATTCTTGCTAACTCCAAAAAATATCCTGCGGTCCTAAATTTGCCTATATTTTTTTCCTTAAAATCAAGATCGCTTCTGATTTCTGCGGTCTCCGCCATAAGCAAATCTAAATCATTTGATCCAAGGCTATACAATTCACCAAGTTCTATTTCCCTTCCAAGTAAATGACTCCTAAACCACTTACCTTTATTTTCTTGAGGTGGAATATCGTAGGGTGTAAATGACATTAAAATAAAAAATTTATGCTTTTTACCATTCTAGAGTTCTTATTGAAACTTTTTCATCTCTATTTTGTTAAAAATCAATGCGATAGAAAGAATTGCGAATGTAATTAAGGCACAAATTTCTGTCCAATAATCTAACCCAATTTTAGAAATCATTAATGGTGCAAGAACTGTGAATAGTCCCCCAGAAAGAATTAATTGAGCAAATAGCTGTTTTGACGTAAAAATTGGTAAAGTCTTAGAAATATTTTTAGGATCTGCAAGCCTTAAAAGAAGTAACCCAGAAGCTACTACACCAGTAGAATTCCCAAATTCTATCAAACTTTTTTCAAACCAATAATCATCAAAAATAAAGTATGCGAAATAAGCAATGCAGATTAAATTCCAAAATAAACCGAAAATAGTAAATACTAAAATAAGTATCCAATTATCAAAAACAACTGCAATATCTAAACTCGCCATAGCTGTAAAAATCAATAAGTCTGTTGATAAAATACCAATCTCCCTTTGCAGAATATTTGAAATAAATTCTGTATTTTTGGTTTTTTCTAAAATATATCTAATAAGGAGCGAACCTATAAGGATAAAAGGAAATACTGGTAGTGAAAAAATAATTTCCTTTGAAAAATCACCAAAAGAACTTGAAATATACCTTAAAAATTTAAGAAGCAAAACACCAAAAGAAATTGCCAAACCAGAGAATCCAAGATTTATTATAAAAATTCTAAAATCTGCAAAAATTCTAATCTTATTTTTTCCATTTAAAGTATCTTTCTGTTCAAGAATTTCCTCAGTATCTGAAAGGCCTAAAGTTCTACCAATAAAGATAAATATGCTACCCAATATTGAAGAGGATAAAAGACCCATTGTTGCCATAGCCAAACCAAGATCTAAACCATTTGGGAAACCTAGTTTATTAAAACTTTCACCGATTATTGATGCGGCTCCATGACCGCCCTCAAAACCTACCTCTATTAAACAACCCATTAGAGGATTTGCGTCCATAGATGGAGGCAGAAAATATTTAACAACAAGGCCGCCGACAAAAAATTGTCCGAAACCTAGTGAAAGAGCTAACAGAAATTGATTGAAAATCGGTTTAACTAAACCATTTATATTCGGTATAGGTCTTCCCATCATTAAAGTTGCGAAGACTAATGATAAAAGAGGAGTAGGAAAATTACTCCAAACATTTATTGTTTCTTTTGGTAAAAAGTGTATCGCACCAAATGGGCCTATAGATATACCTAAAATTCCTGATATGACAGCTATCGGCAATCCAAATCTCTCGAGTTGAACAGCTAGTTTATATTTCCTTCCAAAAATCAACAAAAAAAATATAATTAACAATCCAAAAACACTTATCAATAGAGAATTTGAAAAAATATCTTTATTCTGTATCGAAAAAATATTCAATGATTTCAAAAACATATAATTCTAAATCTAAATTAATAAACAAAATTTTTCAAATAAAAAAGGCTCCGATAAGAGGAGCCTTTTGATATTGGTAAGAAAATTTGAAAATTAATCTTTAAGAGTAACTGTTGCACTATCAATATTACTGATAGCATTTGTAACTCTCTTGAAATCAAAGCCTAATGCTCTTAAAGCGTGCCATAGATGACCTTGAATAAAGAAGAATCCAAAATAGTAATGAACATTAGCTAACCATGCCCTTGAAGTGTACTCACCATCAGGGAGATCAACTGTATCTACCCAATAAGGCGAAATACTAAACTTCAATTCAAGTGGTTCACCAAAGAATTCAGTTGGATAAACTGTTGTGTTAGCTGCACTCCAGAAAGCTGCAATAATAGCCATCCAGCCTATTCCAGCTAGTGACCATGAGAGAACAGCTTCTGCAGAGAGAAGTCCTTTACCTTTGAATTTGGTATATTCACCAACTTGCTTAGTAGCAATATGCCAAGCACCACCAGTAATCTCAACGAAAGCAAGGAAAGCATGACCTCCCATTACTTCTTCAAGGCTATCAATAGTCAAAAAGTCTGTTTGGTGATTCCAAATTTTGGCCAAATTTAATTCATACTCAACCTGTCTTACAGAACCAATAGCTGGATCATAAATTCCATGCACTCTTGCCCATTCGACAAAAGCAATAACTGCGAAACCAAGAATAATTAGATGGTGACCAAGAATAAATGTCAATTTGTCTGGATTATCCCATTCAATATTGAATTTTCTAGCTCTTGCTACATCAGAATCTTCTAGATTTCCAGGAAGAAGTAAAGAGTGTAAAAGTCCTCCGGCTGCTAAAACCATAGAAGAAACTAAGTGAACTATTGCTATCGCTAGAACAGGTTTAGTATCTCCCATCGCAACACCATTAGCATCAAACCCTATTCCAAGAGTTGCTAAGTGAGGAAGAACGATTAGAGGTTGATGACCCATTGGGACGCTTGGGTCAAATCGTGAAAGTTCAAAAAGGGTGAATGCACCCGCCCAGAAAACAATTAATCCTGCATGAGCTACATGAGCAGCAATGAATTTTCCTGAGCGATTTGCTACACCTGAATTACCAGCCCACCATCCATAGGTAGTATCTGGATTTCCATAGGTTTGCATTTAGGAATTGATTAGCTTAAACGTTTTGAGAATACTTTATATTTCACCAAACAGTTGAATTCATAACAAAATTGTAAAGGTTATTAATCCTAACTATTAATAAACAAAAATTATTCGTAGGGCAAGACAAGAGTAAAGAAGGTAGATTTAATGAAGAAAAATTATTCTCAGAGATATAAGTTCTATCAAATAAACCAGTATTTTAAAATTCAAATAAGTCAAAAAAATTTCATTTTGCTGACATTAAACGATGTTTTGTTTCATTACACCATGGAGGTTATTGCCTGATTTTCAAACAATTATTAAATATGGGATAAGACATTTAATATTATGACTACTTCTCAAGAGTCTTCTAGAAAGTTTTCACTAGAAATGAAATCTGAAGTTCATTACAAAAAGGCTGCAAAATCTTACAGAAAATCGAAACAATATATAAATATGATTAACTTATATCCAACTTTGCAAAACACTCTTATTGATTGTAAGGATGAGAATCTAATCGAATGAATATTTTATATATTTTCCCAAATTAATCAGGATAATATAATTTTTTAGGCTGCGATATTATAGTTTTCTTCAGAATCAAATTTATTAATTATTTCTCTGCACATTTTTACATTGTAAAGCGCTTTGGGTTTCCAAGGTTTTTTCTGACCGAGTGGAGAGCTTTTCCAATGAATCCCAGGCTTGAGTATTCCATTTTCACGTAAAAAAGAAAGTTTAATTTCAGTTATTCCCAATTTTTCAGAGGTCAACTCAGATGAGCTCCACATATCCCCTAACATTGAATTAAGTAAATATAATTAATCCTTGATAACGTTAATTTTATTTTTTTGAAAGGGGTAAAACTTTTAAATAATTATTAAGTCACAAAAAACCTAGTATTTACAAAGAAAAAAGATTTGAAAGATTTATATCAAATTAAGAAATATTAAATAAAGAATCTTCATTAATGAATATCTCATCGATACCCTTTCCTTTATTGATGGATTTATAGTTAACGTATTCTTCTGTAATCGATTGATGCTTTGAAAGATTGATCCAACCCTTCTGCCAATTTCCACTATTTATTAATTCTTCATAAGTAGTTTTTAAGTTAATTTCAGAATCAAGGACTGAAACCATTAAAAAACTAATATTTCCTTTTTTTTTAGTCTCATTTACTAAAACAAAATGTCTTAATCCATTTATAGATTTATTAGAAGTCCAGTAATTTTCCATAATTATTTTTTCTTAATGTTCCCCTCAGAATTTTTTCTAGATATTTTCTTATATTCATTTCTAATTTCGTCTAATAAAAGTTTTCTTTTATCCATGTAGTTAAGAGAATCTTGTTTTGTTAAGTTATATCTTTCTTTTTTAGTTAAATTCATCCAATTATTAAGATTCTTTTTATTGAAAGTTGTTATTTTTTTAGAATTAAAAACTTTTTGTTTTCTATTTAATTTAAGAAAATTCCTTAAATTAAAAAAAATAATTATAAAAAGAAAAATTATCACTATCTTCAAGAACATCATTTTACAAGTAAGTTATTGTTTATCCAATTTTCTAATTTAATATCATTCTCAAAAGATATAACCTCCTCTTTATTCCCATTACCTGATTGATCAAAGAGCCTTATAATAAATTCCCCATTAACTGCCTCATCATCACCAATAACAATAATACTTTTAGATTTAAGTTTATTTGCCTTTTTAAATTGCTTAGAGAATGAGGCTCCGCTTAAATCTAACTCAACTAACAAATCGTAATTTCTTAATTTTCTAGATAAATCCATTGCTAATGATTCAGCAACTAAGCCTTGATTAATGATATAGATATCAGTATTTCTTGGAATTTCAAGCTCTTTTCCTGCGAGTAAAATTAATCTTTCTAAACCTATAGCAAAACCAATTGCAGGAGTGTTTGGCCCTCCCATTTGTTTTATTAAATCGTCGTATCTCCCTCCTCCGCAAACTGTAGCTTGGGAGCCCAAAGCCCCACTAGTAATTTCAAAAGCTGTATGAGTGTAGTAATCTAAACCTCTTACAAGATTAAAATTTTCTACATAAGGTATTTTTAAAACCTCTAATTGTCTTTTTAAGTCTAAATATCTGTTATGACTTTTTTCAGATAAAAAATTAAATAATCTTGGTGCGTTTTCAAGAACTTTTTTAGTTTGAATATTCTTTGAGTCCAAAATCCTCAAAGGGTTTTTAGCAATTCTATTCTGAGAATCTAAATCTAGAGAATCCTTATTTGTTTCTAACCATTTTAAAAAAGATTTTTGAAAATTTGATCTGTCATTAGTATCACCTAACGTATTTATTTCAAGATTGAGTTCTTTTATTCCTAATTTGCCTAATATATCCCAAGCTAAAGCAATAATTTCAACATCACTTCTAACTGAATCATGTCCTATAAACTCAACACCTAATTGATGAAACTGTCTTTGCCTGCCTGCTTGAGGTCTTTCGTATCGAAACATAGGACCCATGTACCAAAGTTTTTGAAGAGGATTAGAAGATATTCCGTTTTGTATTAACGCTCGTGCGACTGAGGCTGTTCCTTCAGGTCTTAGAGTGCAAGATCTCTCCCCCCTATCAAGAAATGTATACATTTCCTTACTGACAACATCTGTTCCTTCACCAATTCCTCTTATAAATAATTCGGTCATTTCCAATATTGGTGTTCTTATTTCTTTGATGGATGCTCTAGAAAGCTGCTCTAATAAAATTTTTTCAACGTTTTGCCACTTTATTAATTGATCAGGAAATAGGTCAACTGTTCCTCTTAGGTTTTTTAAGTTATTCAAAGTTCTAAAAAATAATTCAAAATTTTTAATTCATCTAGAAATTAATCTTTGATTGGTTATTTTGTGAGACAATTTTAATCTAACATTTAGAAAAACTATTGGGAATTAATAAAATTAAAGAGAATCAACATTGCGGTACAAAACCAAAAAAAATTGCTTTTGGAATAGCACCTCTTGGTATAGTTTCAATAGGAATAGTGCCAATGGGAGTAATAAGTATAGGGGTAGTTCCAATGGGTGTATTTTCTTTTGGTGCAGTCGCAATGGGAATAGTCAATTTATCAGTTGTCGGGATGGGAATTATCTCTGCCGGTGTTACTACTATGGGGATATGGGAGTATTCACCTAATTCTCATAAAAATCATCATAATCATTCCAAACAAATTTCAAATCCAAATAAGGAAAATATGATGTCAGATCTATTTAACACTAAACTAGAAGCTGAAAAGGCTGCTCCAAAATACGGATGTATTGGAGCACATAAAATGGGTAATAAATGGATGCCTTGTAAGATGCACTAAATATTTTCTTAGTAAAAATTAAAATAATATTAATTCAAAATCTCAACTCTAAAATCAAGATTTTTTGCCTCATCAGTAGTTAATTTTCTTGACCAAGCTCCTTGCACAGGACTATTCCATCTGAACCCAGCATTTTTAGCTAAAGACCTATCTTCATAACTAACCAAAGCCTTGTATAAAAACCTCGGTTCAGTAGCTTTAAGTAAAAGTTCCTCTAAGTTGTCGCATTTTTTGAAGACCTCAGATATATAAAAGCAATCAGATAAAGCTCTATGTAAATTCCAAACTGGTATTGAAAAAGATAAGGCTAGATCAGTTACTGAAGGTCTTGTTTTTAGTGATTTTTGAAAAGACCAATTAATATCCTCTAAACTACATATCCATTTCTTATTAAGCTTAGGCAATCTTCCTTTTCCAAACCATTTCTTATCAAACTCCACATTATGAGCAACGATGAAATCCGAAGAATCAACAAGTTTTAGAAAGAAATTCAATCCATCTTCCCATGGTTGAGAGATATTAGTTACTTCTGCAGATATACCATTTACATGTTCGGCTTCATTATTATTAACTGGAAATAAAAAAGAAACTTGTGAAAGTACACATTTAAAAGATACATCAAAAAAGATGCAACCCATTTCTATCACTTCATCTTTATTTTCATCTAAACCTGTTGTTTCAGTGTCAATAATTAAAATTTTTTCAATTTTTTTATTTTTATTCGTTACTCTCTCCTCAGAGGGATTGGTGTTAATTTGATCATGAAGAAAATCCAATTGATTTAATTCGTTTTTGTTAAATAGTTCCAATTCACTAAAATACTTTCATTTATCTTGACGCATTTAATAAATATTTCTTTTAAATTAATATAAATTAAAAAACAGTCTAGAAAATATTTTTTGATACATTTTTAGCTTATGAAAGATGACTTTTACAAAATTTCAATATAACAATTTCTGTTATTGGCCTTCAAATCCAAAAAAAATTGTTGAATTTATTGGTGGAAGTTATTTAGCTTCTAAGCCAGATTTAACTTATAGAAGATTCATAGAGAATTTAATTAATAAAAATTATGCAGTACATGCATATAAATACACACCACAATTTGATCACCAACAACTTGCTATCAAAGCATGGAAAGATTTTAAGAATTGCCGAATATCTTTATCCAAGAGAATAGGGGCATCAATTCCTTCAATAAGAATTGGTCATAGCCTAGGCTGTAAACTTCATTTAATTTCTCCTGATGGCGGAAGAAATTGCGAAAAATTCATATCTATTAGTTTTAATAATTTTAGTGCTTACAAATCAATTCCATTATTGAAACAAATTTCTCAAAAACTAGAATTCAACAGTGAATTTAGCCCAAGTCCTGAAAGAACTTTGCGATTAATTGAAAAAACATATAATCAAAAAAATAACTTCCTAATAAAATTCAACCAAGACGAATTAGATCAAACAGATAAATTATTTTCTTGTCTAAAAGCAAGAAAAGAAGATAATTCTAAGGGGGTAATGCTAAAAGGTACGCACACTATA
>MWOO01000014.1 GCA_002025945.1 Prochlorococcus sp. HOT208_60m_813O14
AACTAATAGAACAAGAAATAAATTCTAATACCAAGGCAATTATGCCAGTTCATCTATTTGGTAATGCAGTGAATATGACCTTAATAAAATCTTTGGCCAAGAAATATGACTTAAAAGTAATTGAAGATTGTGCTCAGGCAACATGCACAATGTGGGAAACTTCCAAAGTTGGTAGTATCGGGGATATAGGCTGTTTTAGCTTTTTCCCTACTAAAAATTTAGGAGCTGCTGGAGATGGTGGAGCAGTAACAACTTCAGATCAGAAGATTGCAAAAAAAATTAGAGAACTGGCTGTCCATGGCAGCCCAATAAGATATCATCATACCCAAATTGGATATAACAGTAGACTGGATACCATTCAAGCTGCCATATTAAACATTAAAATTAAATATATTTCTAAGTGGATTAATAATCGCCAAAAAATTGCTAATAATTACCTTGATTTATTAGAGAAAAA
>MWOO01000140.1 GCA_002025945.1 Prochlorococcus sp. HOT208_60m_813O14
TTACGACATAAATAAATTAAAGGTAATCAATGCAGGAACGACTGGAGCGATAACCCTTAATGACACAACAATTGCGTTAAGCGGAGATGCGACAGATTTAGCAGCAGCGTTAGACGGAAGTGTCAACCATACAGGAGCAATAACGATAACAGATAGTGCTTATACGGTGACTGAATTAAAAGCAATTGCCGGAGGAACAAGTGGAACAATAACTCTCAGCGATAGAACAGTAGCGTTAAGTGGAAATGCGACAGATCTAGCAACTATCTTTGGTGAAACCTTTGCTGCTAATCATAATGGTGCTATTACTATTACTGGAACGGCAAGTTCTAGTGATTTAAGTACCATTAGTTCAGGTAGTGATGGAACCGTAAGTTATTCAATATCAGATACAGTTTCTAATGTTTCTGCGATGAGTAACGCAAACCTTATAGGAGCTACAAATATTACTGCGACTGATAATGCAGGCACAACCGGAAGTATCTTAGATCTAGGTTCTTATAGTAGTGCTTCTAATTTAAGTGCTTTAAGTGTGACTGGTGATGCTGGGATAAACCAGGTTGAACTATCAGTGGTACTTTCAGAGGCTAATAAAACGACAATAGATTTTGTAAATGATGCCGCAGTTGATCGATTAATATTTAATTTATCAGATAGCTCTGATTACATAACCTTTAATAATGCAGGAAGTGTTACTTCAAGTAAGTCATCTTTCACCTTTAATACTGTTAACAACTTCGATTTTGGAAATGAAAACGATCTTTTTGGAGTATTTTATGACTCTAACAATACGAAGGGGCCATACAGGGATATCTCAGAAACATCTACTGCGTTCTCTATGAAAATGAGAGATGGTGTGATTTATGAGGATAATTTCAATAGTGATGATGGACTTTATGTAACTAATGCTAATGCTACTGATGCTGCCACAATAAGATCCAACTTAGCTGGATTAATAAATAGTGGAGGAACTGGTCCTAATTCATTAGGTAGTTCTAATCTTGATTTCACTTATGTTCTTTATGGTCAATCATCTTCTGATGTAACAGTAACTTCTGCTTACGTATACGCAGGTACTTATGGAGAAACTAATCAAGGCTACAACAACTTTGATGCATCTCAACTTAAGATTGTCGGTCTTGCCGAAATAGTAGGAGTAACAGATGGTTCTCTTGTTACCGGCTCTATTACTTCATCGAAAGGAGACCTGTAAAATTTAACTAAAAAAATAATGGATGATGAATGGATTAATATCGAGGGTGAATCTATATCATTGAAAGAGACTCCTGTATTGCTAAGAGAACTAAATTTAATGCCTATTTTTCTTAAAAAATATTATGAAGCTAAATATACAAAAGAGATTATTCCAACTAAAGATGAACAAGTAATCTTTCAAAAAACTTTTCTTAAAAAAGAAGGTATTGAAGATGATCAATCACTAAAAAATTGGCTCTCAAATAACAATAAATCAGAAAAAGAGATGAATAAAATTTTATATAATGCCTTAAAGATTGAAATTTTTAAAAAGAAAAATTTTGAGGAACATCTAGAGGCTATTTTTGTAAATAGAAAATCGGATCTTGATAGAGTGACCTATTCTTTGATTAGAGTAAAAAATAGAGCGAAGGCAGCTGAACTACATTTGAGATTAAAAGAAGAAGAGTCTACCTTTCAAGACTTAGCATCAACCTATTCAGAAGGTGTAGAGAATTTATTCCATGGATTAATAGGTCCTGTTGAGTTTGGTAAGGTTCATCCTTTGATTGCGGAACGTCTTAAAAATAGTTCTCCAGGAGATTTATGGCCACCATTTGAGTTTCAATCTTTTTGGCTGATTTTAAGAGTTGAGAGATTTCTTCCCGCCACTCTAAATGACGCTATGAAATCTAGACTTATTAATGAAATGTATGATGAGTGGATACAAGGTAAAATAATGAATACTATGAAGAATCTAGAAAAAAGTCTTGAACAGAAAAGTTAGTATTAAATGAAAAATCAAAAAGATGTTTTTGAGATTCTAAAAAATATTAAAATATTTGATAAGTTTAATATTCAACGAATAAGGAGTATTTGTAAATATTTTAAAGTTGAAGAAATAAGCATGGGCGAACCAATAATATTTGGAGATACAATTCCTGAATATATTTATATCTTAATAGAAGGCCAAGTCAGACAACTTGTTGAACATCCAAGTACTAAAGAACTTATTAGCTTAAATGTTGAGAACCCAAATTACTTCGTGGGTTGGTTGTCTAATCAGAGTCAAAAGGCGGAAGAATTTGTTACAGCTGCGACTGATTGTGAATTTTTAAAGATTAAATCCTCAAATTGGGCAAAGATCATTAAGGATTTTCCTGAATTAATAAAATTACTCAATCAAGATGTTTTAGCGAGAGATATTTGGCCTTTAATAAGAGAAAGAAGAATCGAATTTCCAAAAAAAACTAAGGATTTTAGAAAATTTATTAAAAATATTACATATAACTCTAAAACAATAACTTTTTTACCTAACGATGAGCCACTTGAAAAGTTAGATTCTTCACTTGAGTGGTTAGTAGCTTCAAAGTTTGAGTCATTTAGTTTTGGAGAAAAGTTTAATTTAAAAAAACTAGTTAAAAATGATTCTCCCTTGAGGATAATTGGGATCCCAAAATTATTAACAGCTACAGCCAATAAAAATTTACCTCAGGATAATTTGATAGTTACAAGAGATGAACCGGTTGTAAAAGATAAATTGGAAAAAAAAGTTCATCATGAGAGCAAATTTAAAGATAACTATATAAAAAATAAATATAAATTTTTTGACTCCACTGATGATCCAATTCTCGAAGCTGTTGCATGTTTTAGAATGATTGCTGAAATTCTTGATGTGCCGGTAAAGTTCGATTTTATTAAGAGATTCTTAATAGATAATCTTAAAAAAAATTCAAAAACATTACCCTTTAATTTACTAGCTGTTTTTTCAGAATCGTTAGGATTAAAAACTCAAATTTTAGATTTACCTTCAAAATTAATTAATAGAGTCAATACTCCTGCTTTATTACAGTTGAAGAATAATGAACTTGCTGTATTAATTGATGTAACTAAAGAAAAACTTTTACTAGCAAGACCTCAATCTGGAATTAAAGCATATAGTATTGATGACTTTTTGGAAATTACAGAAGCAGATTCAGAGATTAAAACTCTAATATTGTATAAGACACCACGTACTCTAAAAAACGAATTTGGTCTGAAATGGTTCTTGCCTGCAATTAAGAAGAATCGCAAACCATTAACAGAGGTATTAGTTGCCTCTTTGTTCGTCCAACTTTTCCAATTAGCGAATCCTTTAATAATTCAACAAATCATTGATAAAGTTCTTGGCCAAGGTGGGATAAGAACATTACCTGTTTTATCAATATTACTTTTGTCTTTCTCTTTCTTTGAAAACATTTTAACTGCGGTAAGGACAAATTTATTTATTGATACTACTAATCGAATTGATATATCGCTTGGTGAGCAAGTCATTGATCACCTTCTCAGATTACCCTTATCTTATTTTGATAGAAGACCTGTAGGGGAATTATCTTCCAGACTTGGTGAATTAGAAAAAATAAGATCTTTCTTGACATCTACCGCTTTGACAGTAGTTCTAGATTCTATTTTTTCTGTGATATACATTGCAGTTATGATTGCATATAGTGGACTATTGACAATTGTTGCCTTACTAGTTGCACCAATATTAGCTTTACTTGTTTTTTCTGTAAGTCCTATAATAAGGAGACAAATTAGGTCTAAGGCCGAATTAAATGCATATACTCAAAATCACCTTATTGAGGTTATTACTGGAATTCAGACTGTAAAGGCTCAAAATTTTGAGTTAAAGGCGAGATGGAAATGGAGAGAAAGATATACAAAATATATTACTGAGAGTTTTAATAATGCTGTAACCTCTACTACTTATACAAGCCTCACAAATTTTCTAAATCAGTTTTCTAGCTTAGTTATTATTTGTGCAGGAACTTTTCTTGTTATTAGAGGAGATTTGACATTAGGTGAATTAATAGCTTTTCGCATAATAGCTAGCAGGGTAACAGAACCTTTATTACGGCTATCAAATCTCTACCAAAATTTTCAAGAAGTAAACATATCTATCGAAAGATTATCAGACATAATCAACTCTCCCCAAGAAGTTTCTGATAATGATAAGTTAAATATCCCAATGCCTAAAATTAATGGAAAGGTCAATTTTGAAAATGTATCTTTTAGATTTTTTGACAAAGGCCCTTCAATTTTGTCGAAGATAAACCTTAATATAAATAAAGGCAAATTTGTAGCTATAGTCGGAGAATCGGGTTCTGGTAAATCTACTCTAAGTAAATTAATAGCAAGGTTATATGAACCGAATGAGGGCATGATAACTATTGATGATATTGATATATCAAAAGTTGAATTAAATTCTTTACGGGGACAAATTGGCATCGTCCCACAAGATTCAATATTATTTGATGGTTCTGTACAAGATAATATATGTCTTTCTGATCCAGAAGCATCAATTGAAGATATAGTATCAGCAGCTAAAATTGCCTGTGCAGATCAATTTATAATGAAATTACCAAGAGGATATACTTCTGATGTTGGAGAAAGAGGAAGCAATTTAAGTGGTGGACAACGCCAAAGAATTGCTATAGCTAGATCTGTTTTGCAAAATCCTAATCTATTAATTATGGATGAATCTACTTCAGCACTTGACTATAAAACTGAAAGAAATGTCTCTTTGAATTTAATGGAATATTTTAGAAACAGAACGGTTTTGTTTATTACTCATAGGTTGAATTCAATTATACATGCGGACCTAATCATTACGATGCACCAAGGTAAAATTGAGGAACAAGGAACTCATTCGGAATTGATGGCACTTAAGGGAAGATATTTTGCATTGTTTAAACAACAAAAATATCGAGAATAAAAAATTGCTGACATAACTCATTATGTTAAATTATTAATAAAGAACAAAGATAATAATATTTAAAGTGTCTAATATATTGAGTCTAAAAAAATTACTTAGAAAAATTTCTAAGAAAACTAAAGTTCTTGGAAAAAAAGGATATAGAAAGCTATCCTCATTAGCAAAAGAAAATCTTAATAAAACCTATAAGTATATTAAATTTCAAGTTGTCCCTTTCTTAAATGAAAAAACAGAAAATATAAATAAAAATCTAATTAAAGAAGAGGGTAGGGAATTTTGGAATGTATTATCTTCAAGTAGATTGTGGAGTAGGAGAATTATTTGGACATTAGTAAGTGTTAGTACTTTTGGAATTATTTTTGCCTCAGTGGCCGTCGTGGATGAATCAGTTCAAACTAAGGGAAAATTAGAGCCAAAAGGAAAAACAATAAAAATTAAAGTTCCATTGGGTGGAGTAATAAAAGATATTCTTATTGAGGAAGGACAGTTAGTTGTTAAAGATCAGATTTTATTAAGGCTTGATACAACGGCAGTTGAAGCAAAATTAAAAGCATTAGAGTTAGTCAAAAAACAAATAAATGCAGATATTGACATTAGTAAGTTTCAATTAGGAAATAAGCAAAATGATATAAAATTAACACCTAATCAGAAAATAAGATTAAATTCTGTAAGCAACGAATATATTTCTAGAATCAATGCTTCAAAAAGTAATGTTAAGCAGATAAATTATCAAAAAAAATCAATTCAAGAACAAATAAAGTCTAAGGAAGAGGTACTTAAAATTCGAGAGGATATATTAAGCAACTTAGAATCTCTAATTGAAATTGGAGGATTAAGTAAAGTAAAGTATCTTAAAGAGAAACAAGAAATTATTCAGATAAAAGGTTCAATTGCTTCTCTAAAAGCAGATTTAAATAAAATTTTAGAATCACTTAACGAGGCCGAAAACCGTTTGAATAATACAATCGAAGCAACTAAAATAGATTTTTCAACAAAAATTGAGGAGAATACAAAGCAAATTGCTCAAATCAATAATCAAATAAGTGAATCTAAATTAACTCTAAAATATCAATCTATAAAGTCTCCACTTGATGGAGTGGTTTTTGATTTAAAACCTGAAGCACCAGGGTTTGTTGTTAATACACAAGAACCAATTTTAAAAATTGTTCCAACTGATGATGTTGTTGCTAGAGTTTTTATCTCAAATGAAGATATAGCTTTTATTAAGGAGAAACAAAAGGTCAAAATAAGACTTGATGCATATCCTGCTAATGAATTTGGTGAAATAGAAGGTGAGATTGCTTCAATTGGTTCAGATGTTCTCGAACCGGATGAAAAATTTAATTATTATCGTTTTCCGGTTACAGTAAATTTGAAAGAATCTTTTATCGATCATAAAGGCAAGAAATTGCCCTTAATCACAGGCATGTCACTTAGTGCAAATATTATTTTGAGACAAAGACCTGTTATATCAATTTTTACAGAAAGACTTTTGCCATTTTGGGACTCTCTAGAAAATTTATAAGAATTTTAAGACTTTAAGATTTTTTTTCATTAAGACAGTTTATGATTTTATTTTTTTCTAAAAAATGTATAAATTCTTTGCTTGTGGTTTCTAAATTTAGATCCTTTTTATCACAGGCTTTATTCCCTTCTAGTTTCGTTAGATTATTTAATTTAGCAATCAAAATATTATAGTCAGAAATTGAAGTAATAAAGTTTCTTTCAGCGGCTTTTAAATCTCTTTGCAAATTGACAACCTCTCTTTGTGTAGTGAGACCTGCTTCTAATCTTTTTAATGATATAAATAAGGAATCTTTTGCAGATTTCAACTGTGAGAAAGAATTTATTATTCTTTTTTCATTAATATTTAGGTCAATATAAGAATTTCTTAGATCATTAGTAAGATTAATAATTTCTTTGTTCAAATCTGATTCTAATTCTTTATTTTTCTCAATAATAGAATTATATTCTTCTTTTATTTTTCCTCCATCAAAAATTTGTAAACTGAATTTTAACCCCAGTGTATTGGTATTAGTCTTAGCAATTTTATTTAAGTCTGGAGTTTCTACTCCTGTTTCTCCTTTTGATGAAGAGACAGAGAATGTATTGTAAAGGTTTACAAGTGGTTTTTTCTCGGACAACTTAATTTTTGCTCTTTTTTTGTTCATAGATAAATTATTTTGATTTACTTTTAAACTTTTCGAATTTTTTAGGGCTTCTTCTAAACTTTCTTCATAAGAAGAATTCCAAAATCCAATTAAAGGTGAATAAGGATCTCCAACAATTAAAAAATCTACATTTAAATTTAGTATCTTTGAAAAAGAATTTCTTTTTTTTCTTAAATTTGCAATTGTTAGTTCCAAGGAAATTTCGTCTTTCTCTTTTTGTAAATTAGCTTCTAAAACTTCCATCTTATTTCCAACACCAGTTTCGTATCTGCTTTGAGCTTCGTTCAAAGCAAAATTAGAAACATTGAGAGCTTCTTCTGCTACCTCAATCTCTTTAGATAATGCTTGTGCTTCAAAAAATATTTGTTGTGCCTCAAAATATAAATTATCTAAGTTCTCTTCATAAATATAATTATTATTATCTAAATCTTGACTAGCTAGAGATATGTTTAATCTTCTTGATGGATTAATTAGATCCCATTCTAACGTTGTGCTAATACCAAAACTTAATAGATTAGTAGATGTATTGTTAGAAAATTTATTTGTTGAATCACCTGTAGTAAACTTTGGAAGCTGATCACTAGTTAAGTTAATTTTTGGGAACCATGCAGCTTTATTACTTTTTATTAAAGATTTAGATTGATTTATTCTGCTTCTATATCTTTTTAAATCCTCGTTATTGTTTATTAATATATTTTTAATGTCATTATATCCAATTTTTAATTTTTCTTTTTTTTGATTTGTTTTATTTTTTAAATATGATTTATTGTTACTATTTAAATAAATATTTTCTTGCCCATAAGCATTGTCGTATTTAGTAATATAGGAAATTATAAAAGGTAAAAATAAAATAAATTTAATGATTCTTGGATTCAATTCAAATTATGCAATTTGTTTATATATTATGTTAAACAAGGTTTCTAAACAAATAATAATTACAAAAATTTTATTGTAAGTTTATAATGTCAGAATCAGAAATATACAATGAATCATAATTTTGAAGATCTTTACAAAAATAAAAAAAAATCTATTGAGGGTATTTCCAAAGAAAACAATATCAAAAAGAATGAATTAATTTTTCAGCAGGCATTAGATTTTCATCAAAGAGGTAATATTGAGGACGCAAAAAAGTACTACAGTTATCTCATAAAAAAAGAACCAATTGATCAAAGAGCCTTACTCAATTTAGGAGCTATTTTTCAGCAATCAGGTGAATTTGATAAAGCAATTAAAATTTATAATAATTTAATCAAATTAAATCCTAATTCTTCAGATGTACTTTCTAATTTGGGTTTGATTTATAGGGATATTGGGAAATTATCAGAAGCTGAAAATTTATTAAGAAAATCATTAACGATTAATCCAAAATTAGATAATGCTTTATTTAATTTATGCAGTGTTCTTGTCAGACTAGAAAAATATAAAGAGGCAAACCAGTTTTTTCAAAAAATAACTGATGATAATCCAAAAAATATTGATATTTATATTAATCTGGCTACTATTTACAATGAAAATAAAAAATTCGATTTTTCCAAATCAATAATTTTAAAAGGCATTAAATATAACCCTAATAGTTCAAAACTTTATTTTTTTCTTGGAAATATATATATTTCAACTTTAGATTATGGTAATGGTGAGAAGTATTTAAAAAAAGCAATAGCTATTAATCCAAAGGATCTAGATGCTTATATAAAATTAGGGATGTTATATGTAAAACTTCGAAGGAAAAGTGATTCTTTAGCTTTTTTTAAAAAAGCATTTAATACAGATCCCGATAATTATTATTATTGTTACTATTTGGGATCTGCTCTCTTGGAATTTCATGAGTTCTCAGATTCCATTAAATATCTTGAAAAGGCCGTATCTATAGATCCTAATAATTACCTAGCTTATAATAATTTAGGAGTTGTACACAGACGACAAGGCGATTTAATTAATGCTAAAAAGTATTTTATAAAGACCTTATCATTAAATAATCAAAATGATTATGCTCACTACAATTTAGGAATTGTTTATGATAAGCAAGGTTTAACAAATCAATCAATATCATCTTACCAGAGAGCTTTAAAATTAAATCCTAAGTTGGTTCAAGCTATTCATAATATCGGATGTATTCAAGAAAAATTAGGTAACTATCGGGATTCTTTAATGTGTTTTAATTCAGCGTTGAATATTGATGAAAGTCATGTTCTCTCTTTAGCTCAAAAATTAAAAGTTGAACGTCAGATTTGCTTATGGTCATCTTACGAATCTATTCAAAAATGGCATATTAGTGGTCAGATATCTCTTATGAAAATACAACCTAGGGATTTGGCTTATTTAATTGATGACCCGGCAATTGACCTTAGGGTTGCTAAAGATCTTTACGATAGAGAATTTAAAAGAATTGAAAGAAAAATTTATCAAAAAAAGAAAGATAAAATTCATATTTGTTATTTTTCATCTGATTTTAGGAATCATCCTGTTTCCTACTTATTAGTAAGAGTACTTGAATTACATGATAAGTCGAACTTTAAGATTTTTGCTTACTCCTTAGGATCATATAAACAAGACGATATGACTTTGAGAATTAAAAAAGCAGTAAATGTTTTCAGAGATGTTAGGAATTTAAGTGATGAAGAAATATTTGCTCTTGCACGCGAGGATAATATTGACATCTCAATCGATCTCTTAGGCTATACAGGTGATGCTCGACCATCGATATTTTCTATGAGAACTTCACCAATTCAAATAAGTTATTTAGGATATGCAGGAACAATGGGACATGACATGATGGACTATATACTTGCAGATAAAATATTAATTCCTAAAGATGAACAAAAATTTTATTCTGAAAAAATTCTGCATATGAAAAATAATGCCTATTGTTGTGATGATACTTTAAATATTAAAAAATCAGAAAAAAAGAGAAAGGATTACAATCTTCCTGAAAATGGATTTATTTTTGCTTGCTTTAATAATAATTTTAAAATCAGTCCCGCTGAGTTTGATATATGGATGAATTTACTTAAGAATGTGGAAGATAGTTATTTATGGTTAAAAATATCAAACGAACTAGCTCAGAAAAACCTCATTAAGGAAGCTAACGATAGGGGGGTTTCTTCTGAAAAGATTATATTTGCAGAGCATGTGTCGTTTGACGAGCATATTCAAAGGCAAATTCTTGCAGATTTATTTCTTGATACTTTTAACTATAATGCTGGCTCTACCGCAGTATTTTCTTTGTTATCTGGTTTGCCTTTATTAGCATTGTATGGGAAAACATATCACGCACGATTATCATCAAGTCTTCTTATGAATTTGGGTTTGAAATCACTTGTTGCAGTGGATAAGGCAGATTATGAAAAAAAAGCTATTTTTTATGCTAATAACCCCAATGAATTAAGAAAGATTAGACATAAATTACAAAAAGAAGTTAAAGTTTCTAAAATATTTAAATCTAAAATTTTTACTAGGGATTTAGAAGAGATTTATAAAAAAGTTTATGAAGATAAAATACCAACTAGCTAATAAATTTTTACTGGAATTGAGTTGTTGATTTTATAAGGTTTTTTAATATAGATATCTTCTAAATGATTCTTGGGTCAAATTCATTTAATACCTTAGCAATTCTCTCAATATCTTTTTTTGTAAGTTTTGGATGAGAGGGTAGCCATAATCCTTCGGAACTAATCCTCTGGCTAATTGGAAATGAATTTTTATATTGCGCATGATTTTTGAAGGCTTTCTGTTTATTAAGTTCTGGGTACATTATTCTTGATTTTATAAGATGTTTCTCAAGCCAGTCTATGAGTTTCGAACGATATTTGGTTACAACTTCATAGAACCAAGGAGTTGTGAAATCAATATCATTTTCTAATACTTGAAGATACTTATTTTTTGTTAATTGTTTAAGTTTTTTGAAATTATTTTTTTTTGTTTGTATCGTTTGTTTTATTCTTTCTAATTGAGAAATACCTAATATCGCTTGTAGATCTGTAAATTTCATATTTAAGCCAATTGTTTCATGAATATCTAAGCCACCAGAATTTTTTCTTCCGAAGTTTTTATAACGTCTTATTTCTTCTATTAGATGTTGATTATTTGAAATTACTGCTCCTCCTTGACCAGTGGTAATAATTTTAGGCATTGAGAATGATATGCTACCAGCAATACCTGCTGTACCCATATGTCTCCCATCTGGATAATAAGAACCTAATGCTTGTGCACTATCTTCTATTAAATAGATATTCTTTAGAGTACATAATTTAACTAATTGATCAATTTTATAACTGGGATATCTCCCATTTGCGTTCATAAACATTATTGCATCAATATTTTTATTCGTATCTGTGATTTCTTCAAGTGCATCAATTGACAAACAAAGAGATGGCCACTCAATATCGCAGAATATTATCTCGGCTCCAGTCTCAACAACTGAAAAAGCTGTCGCAGCCATCGTGTAGTTAGGAACGATAACCTTAGAATTTTTCTTTATGCCTAAAGCTTTAAGAATACTGAAAAGTGTTAATGTTCCATTTGGAAGAATAATAGTTTCGTCACATTTTATGAATTCTGAGATTCTTTTTTCAAATAAATCTGTTTTTCTAAATTCAGTTATAAATCCACCCGAATGTAAGTAATCATTTATAGCTTTAATATCTTTTTTATTTATTTCAGGTTCATATTGAAGCAATACGTCAATATTCATAATTACTCTTTTTCAAAATGTTTTATCATATCTGATAATAATGTTTTAAAAGTAAACTCAGGCTCCCAATTGAGCATTTTTCTTCCTTTGCTCGAATCACCCTGTAAATAGGACAATTCCTGAGGTCTAAAAAACCTTTCGTTGATAACAATATGATCCTTATAATCTAAGCCTAATTCATTAAAAACTACTTCACATAATTCTCTAACAGAATACGCTTTCCCTGTTGATATGACAATATCTTCTGGATTCTCGTAATTCAAAAGTTTTATCATAGCTTTAGTGTAATCAGAAGAATGTCCCCAATCTCTATATGAATCTAAGTTGCCCATTTCTAATTTATCTGTATAACCCTTTTTAATATTAAGTGCACCTTTTATGACTTTAGCGGTGACAAAGTTCGTTCCTCTTCTTGGAGATTCATGGTTAAACAAAATTCCATTTGAGATAAAAAGACCATAAGCCTTTCTAAAATTTCTCGCAATACTATAAGCATATAATTTCGAACATCCATACGGACTAACAGGAGTCATGGGAGTGGTCTCTCTTTGGAAATTATCGTCATCAACTGATGAACCAAACATTTCTGAGGAACTAGCTTGATAGACCCTCGCATCTGGGCAAATTTCTTTTACTGAGTCAAATACATTTAATGCCCCAATAGCATTGACTTGCGTAGTAAAAGCTGGCATATCGAAAGATAGTCTTACATGACTTTGTGCCGCTAAATTAAAAATTAAATTTGGTTTGAAATCTTTTAAAGCGTTGGTAATTGAAGACTTATCAATTAGATCCCCATAATAAGTTTTAATTTTATCTTCCAAATGGTTTATTCGGTAAGTTTGGTTTTCTGAGACAGAACTTCTTCTTACAAGTCCAGCGACTTCATATCCAGAATTTAATAAATGCTCTGTTAAATATGATCCGTCCTGGCCATTTATCCCAGTAATAAAAGCTTTTTTCATAAATCAAAAATCATGATTCTTTTATAGATTTATCAAACAAAAAAGTTTTATCTTTTTCTAAACCTAAATAAGGTCCAGTTTTAAATTCGTAAACTATAGTATTTTCTTCTAATGCTTCATAATTGTGCCCTCCCATATACGTTATTGTGCAATCACCTTCCACCATTTCTCTTGTTGTAAGAAGATCATTATTTAAATCATAATAATAAATTTTTACTCTCCCTTTCATTACAACCCAAGACTCTTGTGCTCTTGGCATATTCCTATCAAATTTAATATGTTTATGAGCTTTAAATGTCTGGTTTTTATTTAATTTTATATGAGCAACTTGTAGTGATTCAGACTCTGGAGAGATGTTTATTCTATTCTTACTTGAATGAAACTCGGGTTTATAAAGTTGATGAAGTAATAAATTCTTATTTTGTTTAGAAAAAATATTCTCTAAGTTCACAAATTCTTTTGAAGATTTTTAGGTAATAATATCACGATACTACCATTTCATAATTCGTAAAACATTTAAATTATATTATTATCCTATTTATATTTAAATAAATCCAAAGTTAATATTCTTTTGAAATAAACCAAATAAGTTATTACCTAAAAAGGCAGAAATTATTAAAACTATAGCAACTATTGCGAAAAGAGCACTTACGTCTTTTATGTCATAAGGTGTTTTGAATAGGGGTTTTTTATCAGTCATGTTTTATTGATAAGTGATTAGTTTCAAATTAATATTATTGCTTAAGTGAAGAATTAATAGATTTTAGTCTTGACTAGATTATGATTCAGCAACATTAGGGAATTTTAATTTTGTGATATTTATGAAAATGTGTAATTATCTTTAAAACTTTAAATTAGTTTACTAGATATTATGTTTATAAAAAATTAAAATAAATGCCAAGTTATGGATAATTCAAATGGAAATCAGAGATTAATAATCTATTCTTTTTCTATTACCTCGCATTGAAATATATAAATATTACCCTATCTAAAATTTCTCAATAAAAAAGGCCTCTTATTAAGGCCTTTTTTTAACTTAGGTTAGCTTGTGTATGCTTTACCTCTGTAAGTAAGTTCGTTATGTTGCTTTTTCGCAACTTCTTTATTCTGAACGTACTTTTGTCCTCTGTAAATTAGAGTCATTTTTAAGCTCCGGTTTCGCTTAAGTCCCCGTTCCATGGCTTAAGTCGATTTGCGGCTTGCTAAACGCAAGTTGAACGTTTTGGTAGCTATTGCTACAAAATAATAGTAACATCTAAGAAAATCAGTTGTCTAGGCGTTTAATTAATAAACTTAATATTTTAATAATGAAATTTGACTTTAACCACAAAAATTTATGAATTATCCCTTCGTAATTGCTTACAGGTTACATTTTGTTCGTTTTTGAGAAGTATTTTCTATTTAATGAACTTTTAAATGTAAAATTCTTAAGATTATAAAATTTGTTTTATGTTTTCTAGAAGCAAAAAACCTACAGTAAAAAAATCTGCAATAGTTGAAGAGACCCCATTATTTGCTCAATTACTTCCATTTGCAAATAGAATGAACGATAAAGTTCAATTGGTAAATGCTTTAGCTTTTACTTTTATTATGGGATTCTCAATTTTTGGAATTGCTCTGTGGAAACTTTCAACTCTTACTTAATTAGTTAATTTTTGCAAAGCATTAATTTGTGATTCTTTGTTTTTGATTATTGTTACTAACCATTTAGAGGCAAGTCCCCTGGATATTGATCTATTTTTTAGAAATCTACATATATATATGTGTAGATTTTTTTCATTTTTTGAGTTAAATTTTTCTTCAAAGTCTATTATTTCTTCTTCTGAGGTCCTTTTTCGTAGCTCATCTACTAGCGCATGACTAGAGGAATCATTAAACAAGTTCCCTATATTTAAACTTAATGTCATGAATAATTTGTGTACCTATTTAAGAGGTAGCCATAAATTAAATTTTTAAAAACTAATTTATATTTTTTATTTACAAATGATCTAAAACTTAATCTTTCGGTTTAGCCAGAGGAAGTAGGCACTTATCTGAATCGCACCCAGCTGGACCAGCTTCAGAAAGTTCTCCAACATCATATTTATTGAGAGCATCAAAGAAATCGTTATTAACTTTCCTCTCTATTACTTTATTTTGCAATGATATATATTCCTCTTTACTAATTGGTTCAAAGGGTAACCTCGGGAATGTTGCGTTTGCACTAAATCGAGCTAGTAATGCTGCCGAAATATATCCTTCATTATTTTCTATTGCATTGTGAATAGCTTTAGCTAGATCCTTGATTTCATTTTCTCTAAATTCTACGGTTGCAGAAGTGTTATGCTCTGTATAAAATTTTTGCACCTGCATATAAAAATCAAATTGGGCTAATGCTGAGAAATTATTAATGTCTATTTGATCTGCGCCTTCAATATTTGCCCAGCTAACTTCTGTAGGGATTTCAACTAACCATTCTGTACATCTTGGATCAAATGGATTATCAAGTAAGCAGCCATTTTCATCTTTATCAGATTGAGATGGAACAACTGAGTAACCATAATCCATGCAAGCTAAAGCGATTGGATCATTTTTCCTGAATGTTATTCTTCTGATGAATCTTTGAGCTTTTGGTGGATGCCATCCTGGAGCTGCTCCTGTTAGAAGACTTTTAGTCCCAGCTGGCTGAACAGTTGTACATCGATTTGGTCTTCTTAAATTATGTTTATCACAATATTCCCAGACAGTTTCTTTTACTATTTTTCTCCAGGAATCTAGGAATTTAGCTTCCTTCTCCTTGAAAGCCTTTCCTTCTTTGCTATTTGGCCTTCCTGCTTCCCACCACTTCAACCAAGGAGTGCCAAAAGCATGGACACAAAAATCAAATAATCCAGTAAAACTTACACCTACAATAGGATCATATTCTCTACTTTTTCTGTAACGCTCAACTTCAAATTCATGATTAAGTAAGCATGCTACAGAAAGAGCTGCTGCTTTAAAAGCTTTTTTTTGCTCTTCAAAATTTCCTGGATCAATCTGATTTAAATGAACTTCAGCCAAATTGCAGTGGAAATCATTTCCCAAGATCTCCCCACAAGGGTTAAGTCCATATCTGCTCATCCTGTGGTCTAACTCTTCTTCAGAAAATGGCCCATAACTAGTATTTATCCAATTTCTCGCTTCGTCTTTACCTTGTTCTGAATAGATTTCAATAAATTCCTTTTTTAATTCATCATCTTTTAGAATATCTGCATTTGACCTTGCGATTGCTTCTGGAGCAAATTGAATAGCTCCCTCACCTGAATGGAATTGTTTTGTTACAGCATCCAAAACAGTTTGATAAGTGGGTTTTGTATGGTAAACCCTAGTATGATTAGCCATCCTGAGGGCATCTTTCTCAGGATCTATTCTCCAATTACCATTCTCATCTTGACTCCATAAATTTTCTTTTGCCGATGCTGCTTCCTTATCATCTGAAGCAAATTGTCTCATGCCGGCACTTCTTCTTATATTCCCAGCAACTATAGTTACTGCAGCTTCATCAATTAATAAACAACACTCTACTGTACTTAATTTCCTGCCTATTGCCTTTCCAAGAAGTGATGCGACTCTGGAGTAGAGATCTTTCAATTTAATAGGATTTGCCATCCCACCAAAACCTTTTAATGATTCTCCAGCAGGTCTAATATCTTTCAAATTTATATAAACATCAATTTCTCTTTCAAGATTTTCATTACTTGATGCCTCAAGAAGATATTTATAGCTATCTACCCAGCCTCTTCTGCTATCTCCAACTTTGATGTGAAGATCTCTCCCTTTGATTTTGATTGATGACTTTTCTTCTCTTTGATCTTTAGGAGTTATACCAACTTCACTAACTGATTTAATATTTATTTTGTTAATTACCGTAGGTAGATTATTTATAAAATGAGGCTCAATTATTGCACCTGTTCCACATCCCATCATTGCTAAGTCCATCATTAATGCGAATGCTTCCCAATCAATTAAGTTTGTTGAGGTACAGTTGTATGCTCCTGAGAAATTTTGGTTCTTATTAATCCAAGGGGTTCCGCCTATCCATAACCATCTGCCTGAAGGTTGGGCTTTTTGGTTACTTTGCATCTCTCTCATTAGGATCAATTCTTCATCAGAAAGTTTTCCTAATTCTTTTAATCCAGATAAATTCCTTTCGCCTACTTCGCTCCAGTTCTCCCTTTTACCAGATGAAGTTTTTCTACTGTAAGATCTGAAAAAAACTGGATATGCAGCTGGCGCAGTCTTTGGAAAATCATCTTTTTTAAGATTATTGGAATTGCTCTCTGAAGAAGCTTTATTTGGTGCAATAGTCACGATAAAAAAAAACGTATGTAAATAACCCGTATTGGAAGAATAACTCTACCTGTGGCGTCTGCAACCATTCTTACCACTATTTAACGGTTTGTGTAGAATTATGTTTAATATGAAATCTTTGTTTTAAGAAAGAATATGGAAAGAATCCCTGAACCTGAATTAATGGTAGAAAAAGAGCAGGTCATTTCTTATGACGAAGCTGATTTTTCAGAAGGGGAAGTTAATCTAATTAATCAAATAAATTATTATCTTTTGAGAAAAAATATTTCTTTAGGTGAAAAAGATTTAATAGTTGATTTAGGATGCGGCCCAGGAAATATTTCGGAGAAGTTAGCAATAAAATGGCCTAATACTGAAGTCGTTGGAATAGATGGTTCTAAAGAGATGATTTTGAGAGCAGAGTATAATAAAAATATTTCTACTAATCAGAAAAAATTAAAAAATTTACGCTACATTTGTTCTGATATCAAAAACATTGAATCATATAATATTTTACTTAAAAAAAGAATTAGTCTACTAGTAAGTAACAGTTTGATCCATCACATTACCAATCTTGAAGATTTCTTCAACACAATAAGATGTTTGTCTAGTAATATCACAGTAAATTTTCACAAGGACTTAAAAAGGCCATTAGATGAAAAGTCTGCTTTAGAACTCAAAGCACAATGTTCCGCTAAATATAATGAGATTTTAACTAATGATTATTATGCATCTTTAAGAGCTTCTTATACTTTTAAAGAGCTAAAAAATTTCACTTTAGAGAATGATTTATCCTCTTTAGATGTTTTTGAAGACGGTGATAAATATTTAATAGTCTATGGTAATGTTTAAGAACTAAGTGAAAGACCCTTATATTATATAGATGAGCTTAAGTTCTAAAATTCTAAACAACAAAGAAATACTGGAGGCAGTAAATAAAAGAAGAAATTTTGCTATTATTTCACATCCAGATGCTGGGAAAACGACTCTTACTGAGAAGCTTCTTTTGTATGGAGGTGCCATTCAACAGGCAGGAGCAGTAAAAGCTAGGGGTAATCAGAGAAAAGCTACCTCAGACTGGATGGAACTTGAGAAACAAAGAGGTATTTCTATTACCTCAACTGTCTTGCAATTTGAATATGAAAGATCAGTTATCAATCTATTAGATACACCAGGACACCAAGATTTCTCCGAAGATACTTATAGAACATTAGCTGCTGCTGATAATGCGGTTATGTTGGAAGATGCGGCTAAAGGACTAGAACCTCAAACTAGAAAATTGTTTGAAGTTTGTAAGATGCGAAAAATACCAATATTTACTTTCATAAATAAAATGGATAGACCAGGAAGAGAGCCATTTTCTTTACTTGATGAAATCGAATCAGAACTTGGATTAAATACTTTACCTATTAACTGGCCAATTGGGAGTGGTGAGGAATTTAGAGGGGTTATTGATAGATTTTCGAGAGAGGTGATTTTATTTGATAAAGCAGTGAGAGGGAAACAATCGAATGAGAAAAGATTAAGTCTTGAAGATAAAGAGCTATCAAAATATGTAGAGAGAGATTTACTTGAAAACTCACTTGAAGAATTGGAAGTTCTTGATGAGGCAGGGTCGAAATTTGAAAAAGAAAAAGTTTTTAATGGCTCTTTAACCCCAGTTTTTTTTGGATCTGCCATGACTAATTTTGGTGTAAGACCTTTTTTAGATAGTTTTTTAAAAATGGCACAAAAACCAACTTCTAGAAATAGTAATAAAGGGGATATTGAACCTGCAAGTGATGAATTTAGTGGGTTTGTTTTTAAGCTTCAGGCAAATATGGATCCAAAACACCGAGATAGGGTTGCTTTTATAAGAGTTTGTAGTGGCAAATTTGAAAAGGATATGTCAGTTAAACATTCCAGAACTGGGAAAACAATCAGATTATCAAGACCACAAAAAATATTTGGGCAAGATCGAGAAGTAGTGGATGATGCCTATCCTGGAGATGTTATTGGTTTAAATAATCCAGGAATGTTCTCTATTGGGGATACTCTTTATACTGGTGCTCATCTGGAATATGAGGGCATACCATCCTTTAGTCCTGAAATATTCAGTTGGCTAAGAAATCCAAATCCCTCAGCATTTAAAAACTTTAGAAAGGGAGTTAATGAACTTCGAGAAGAAGGAGCTGTTCAGATTCTTTATGACTTTGATGAGAGCAAAAGAGACCCTATACTCGCAGCTGTTGGTCAACTGCAGTTGGAGGTGGTAACTCACAGATTAAAAAGTGAATATGGTGTAGATGCAAATCTCGAAGCAATGCCATATCAATTGGCTAGATGGATTTCTGATGGATGGCCAGCCATTGAAAAACTAGGCAGAATATTCAACTGTAAAATAGTTAAAGATTGTTGGAATAGGCCAGTTATTCTTTTCAAAAATGAGTGGAATCTTAATCAGTTTGTTGAAGACAATAATCAATTAAATTTAAATAAAGTTGCGCCCGTTGTTAGTGGAGTCGAACCAATTGTTTTATAAAGTCTTAATGGATTATAAAATTAGTTAATCTGTTAGTATTGGTAAAAAATTTTGGATTCAAACAGTAATAAAAATAATAACGAAAAATCACCTTATGAAATTTTAGGTGTAAAAGAAGGTGCTGCTTTTGAGGATATTCAGAAGGCTAGAGATATTAAAGTTAAAGAGGCTGGTGAAGACTTAATTTTAAAAGCGAAAATAGAATCTTCCTTTGATCAATTACTAATGGGTAGTTTGAAAGCCCGGCAATCAGGAAATGTAAGCTATGAAGCTGTGAGTGCCTCAAAAAAAGAAAAACAAATTAATCAATTTACCAATAATAACTTCCCACTTCTTTCTAAGATAAAAAATTTAAATAATAACTCTAACAATTCAAGTCAGTATAGTCTGCCAAAAATAACTACCCCCTCACTTGATAATCTTTCAATAAAAATATCTGTTGGGCTATTATTTTTAATTTTGTTATTTATTAGTCCAGACTCTAATAATAGACTTTTACTCTCTATCTCAACATTAATACTTACCTATACTCAAATTAAATCAGGGAAAAGATTTATAGGTTCTCTGGGTTGGAGTGTTACCTTTCTCTCGATAGGATTAATATTTGGTGGATTGCTTGAAAATAATTCTTTCATTCAGGAAGTATCAAACAACTCTTTATCAATACAAAAAATTAAAAGTATTCCTGCCATGGTTATTTTATGGCTAGGCGTAATTTTTTTATGATTGATTTTCTATCATAGATTTAATTTCTTCATAATTTATAAGATATTTATTTTTACAAAATTCACAAACCAACTCTGCTTTGCCATCTTTCTTGAGGATGTCCTCTAACTCGCTCTTATCAAGCATTTTCATCGCATTTAAACTTCTTTGTTTGGAACACTTGCATTTAAAACTCACTTCTTGAGAACGAGCTTTTTCAGAGATTGATTTATCGTCAATATCGGGAAATATATTTCTAATTAACTCAAGAAGATTATCTTTTGACTTAAATAGATCTTCGCTGAAAGAATTAATTTCTTTGCATCTTTCTTCAAGAAGTGAGACTAGCAGAGGGTCAGTATCTTTTTTAGGTAAAACTTGAGCTAATACGCCACCACTACAAATAACACTTTTATTTTGAATTTTTTCTCCAATAAATACAGCAGAGGGAGTTTGCTCTGAATGATATAAATATGAAGCTAAGTCTTCAGCAATATTCCCATTTACTAATTCAACAGTGCTTGTAAAGGGTTCTCCAAATCCACTATCTCTAATTACATTTAAATATCCTGTACCTAATGCTTTTGTGAAATCAAAAGAATATTTATTATTATCTATTTTGACTAGGTCCAATTCTAAATTAGGATTCCCTACATAACCCCTAACTTTCCCGTCTCTACCTGCATCAACTAGTAATCCCTTTAAAGGTCCGTCAGATCTAACTCTTAAAGTGACTCTCCCATGTATTATTTTCATCGAGCTTGCTAAAAGCAGTGAAGCACTAAATGCTCTGCCTAAGATACAGGTGGTTAAGTAAGAAAGGCCGTGTCTTTTTTTTGCTTCTAAAGAAGATTCTGTTGTTAAGACCGCAACTAATCTTATTCCTCCATTGGCTGCAGTAGCCCGAACAATCCTATCCTGCATGATTTTCTTTCATAAAATTTTTGATTTTCCCTTTTTCCAAGAATAATATCCTAGAAGGAATTCCCTGAAATAAGGCAGGTTCATGAGTAACAATAATAATTGTATTTTTATTTTTTAAATCAAGAATTAAATTCTTCACATCATTTCTCATTGAATAGTCTAATCCAGCAGTTGGTTCATCAAGTAAAAGAATTGAGGGGTTTCTAAGTAGTTGAACTGCTACAGCTAACCGTCTTTGTTGTCCGCCACTTAGCTGTTCTGGTGGTTGAGTCAGATTAATTTTTTTCAAACCAACTTTATTTAAAACTATTTCTATATTTTTTTCTCTTAAAGATTTATGGCCTATTTTTAATTCTTTACCAATGGTTGTACCTATAAAGTATCTTTCTGGAAATTGGAATACTACTCCACAAAACCATCTTCTTTGTCTAGAAGACAAAATTTTATTCTTCCAAGTAATTTCTCCCTTTTGCGGATTTGTTAATCCGCTTATTATTTCGAGTAGTGTTGTTTTCCCAGAACCACTACTGCCGCAAATTAAAATGATTTCATTTTCATGAACTTTTAAATTTAAATTGTCTATTAATTTTCTTTCACCAGTTTGGGGTTGATAAGATATTTCTTTTAAATCAAGCATTATTAATTAGTTATAGGTATGAATTTGAATCTAGTAATAACTTACTTATAATAGCTTTAGATCTAAAAAGATATTAGTCAATATGAATATTATTTTTAGGGAAGTTGATCCTTTTAATTGTTGGATATGGATCAGGTTTTCAGAATCACCAACTCAAGACGAAAAAAATTATTTAGATGGTGTTTTTGATAGTTGGTACGTTTTAGGAAGGTTAGGTGGATTTAATTCTGAAAATTTGCAAACTCATGAAGAGGGTTCCGATCTAAGTTGGATGTCCTATGATAATGACCAAAAAAATGCATCTCTTCCAGCCTTAATGCATAATTTAGGAATTATGGAATATCAAAATCTTTGGGGAAGATGTTGGGTTGATTTTGGAACTTCAGACTCCATTTCAATAGATATTTTAATTAATTCTTTGAATGAGATATCAAATAATTATGTAAAAATTGAAGAGTTAATTATTGGCGGTGAAAATAATGATTGGTCAGTTGAAGAACACGAAGATTTAGTTTTCAAAGATTAAGTGTTTTAGATGGAAGACTTAACAAGATTAATTATTTCCCGTGAAAGAATTGAAAATATTAAGAACAATAATTTAGAACTTTCTAAAGAAGAGGCTCATTATTTAAATAAAGTAATGAGGATAAAAAATGGTAAAAAAATATTTATAGCTAACGGAGAGGGTTCATTATGGAAAGCTATAAAAGTTAAAAATGATTGCTTAGAAATAATTAAATCAAAAAAACCTTACTTATTTCAAGAACAAGAAATTCACTTATTAGGAATAGCTGTTGTTATACCAAAAAGTGGTTTTGAGGATATTTTAAAAATGTGTACTGAAATAGGAATTGATTATATACAGCCATTATTTTCAGAAAGACAGGTAAACAAAAATTTAAATTTTTCTAGAAAACTTTTGAGATGGAATTTAATTATCAATGAAGCTGTTGAGCAAAGTGAGAGATTATGGAAACCATCTATTTTAAATGGAATGGATATTATTGAATGGCTAAAAAGTAGAGAAAATAAAGAAAGAGTTTCAATTTCTATAACTAGAGAAGAAGCACTATATGACTTAAATCAATGGTTAAGAAAACAACAAGAATTTGGAAATAAAAAAGGAGGTATTTTTTGGAATGTTATTGGTCCTGAAGGAGGTTGGTCCTCAAAAGAAATTGATTTTTTTAAAAAAAATAATATTACCTTTGTTAAGCTTTCCGATACTATCTTGAGAACTTCAACGGCTAGTATTAACGCATCATCAATTCTAAATCAGTGGAGAATTGATTTGAAATTAAAGAATTAGATAAATATGGATTTAATTAGAAATCAATTTTTTATAGGTTTTTGCATTAATTTTATTTTGATTTATATATTTTGCAGGATTCCTTTGATGACGAAAAGTGGTTGGGTAAGTGCAGGTATCTTAGGCACAATTTTGTGGGGATGTTTGTCTTGGCAGGGATGGATGTCAGTTGTCATTTATTTATTATTTGGATCCCTCGTTACCAAAATAGGTTTTAAATTTAAAAAAGCACAAGGAATTGCTGAAAAAAGAGGCGGGAGGAGAGGTCCTGAGAATGTATGGGGCTCAGCAGCTACAGGATTATTTCTTGCCATTATGACCAAATTTAATGCTGCCAATGTAGTGATGTTTAAAGTAGGTTTTGCTGCAAGTTTTGCTGCAAAGTTGGCGGATACTTTTGGTAGCGAAATTGGAAAAAGATTTGGTAAATACACATACTTAATTACTTCACTTAAAAAGGTGGATAGGGGAACTGAGGGAGGAATAAGTATAGAAGGAACATTAGCTAGTGCTTTGGGATCAATATTTATGGCTTTTATAATGCTTCGTCTATCAATTATTTCTACAAAATATCATTTTATAGTTGTTATAGTTTCTGGATTCTTGGCAACACTTTCCGAAAGTATTATTGGTGCTAAATTTCAAAACAAATATAAATTAAGTAATGAATTGGTAAATGCTATTCAGACAAGTATTGCTTCTGTTTTTGCTATCTTTGCTCTTATTTTATATTCATATTTTTTAAATTAATAATATTCGGAAAGACCTAAGATCCCTTCCATTTTGTAAGAATCTCCCAGCTTTTAAGTCTTTGGAAAAGCCAGAAATGACCTTCGGAATTTAGATGAATTCCATCATGCGTAATCCAATTTTTACTCCTTTTATCAGAGTACATTTCTCTAAAAGTAGGAAGAAATGGGACATTCTGATTGAGGCATACTTCCTCCATTCTCCTTTCATAAGAATTACAAAAATCATTTGAGTACCATAGACATCCTGCGAACGGCATTTTGCTTTCGTCAACTGGTGTCAAACCAATAACAAATAAATTTGTTTGAGAGTTCATTTCATTAATTAGCCTCTCTAATCCATATTCAAATCCATCTATATCTAATTGATGTCTTCCATTTATCTGGCCAATTGCTGCAGTGTCGTTAAGACCTACATTTAGTAGGATTGCTTTAGGTTTATTTCTTCTCGTTTCTCCTCTAGATGACCATTCTTTTTCCCATCTAGATGAAACTTTTTCTATCCCATCTCCCCTAACGCCAAGTTGATAAATAACTGGCCCATTTTGGTTATTACCCCAATCTTTTCTAAGCCTCTCACACCATCCACCCCCCTCATTATCTCCCCATCCATAAACTGAGCTATCTCCAATTACAACAAGCTGTTTTGGTAAACTAATCACTACTACCGAAAAAAATAATTACTTGATTCAACAAATTATTCTTACAAATCAAGTTAAACTATTTTTGATTTTACCATTTATTAATTCTCCAACTATTGCGATGGAGCTATAAGCTATCAAAACTATGGTGACTTCTTGCCATGCGAAGGAACTTAGTGATTCTTGCAATTGCCAACCTAGACCAATACTTCCAATAATCCCAACAATTGCAGTTTCTCTAATAATGATGTCAGATCTATAAGCGCAATATGCTAAGTAACTTTTTGCTTGTTGAGAAAATAAACCTAAAAGCCAACTAGTCTTTTTTGAGATTCCTAGAGATTTCATTGCAATATAATTTCTCTTGTCTTGGCTATCTAGATTTGTAAAAAGTAATTTGCTAGTAATACCAGCGTTGTGGAGACCTAATGATAAAGCTGCTAAAGATAAAGAAGGATTATTAAAAGTTAATAGAGTTAGAAGTATCACAGGTGTAGGTATTAAACGTAATAAAAATGCAAAAATTTTTATAAAAATTTTAGAACTATTGTTGTTAAAAATTCCTATTACTAATGGAGGTAAACTAATTGCTATTCCTGTTGATAAAAGACTTAAAATTATTGTTTCTAATATAAGTTTTAAGAAATCAAATAATCCTAAATCTGAGCTTGATTTAAAAAGAGAACTAACGGAATTAAAATTTTCAGAATTATTATTAAAAATAAAATAAAGAAAATATGAAAAAGAAAATAAAATTGTTATGAAAAAAACTGCAATAAAAAAAATAGATAGGATTTTATTTGTAGTATTAAATTTTATTTTTTTTAATATTAATCCAGAAAAAATTATCAAAATTGCTAAGGACCATAAATAAGTCCATAACTCTCTAAAACTCAAAGTTTGGAAAGATAAAAAAATACTGGTACCTATTCCTCCAATCCCAAAAAGTCCTAAAATCACAGTACTTCTTATTGAACACTCTAATCGATATAAACCAAAGTTTTGAAATGTATTTATTATTGGATGCCATATTAAACTTAGTAAAGAAGAAAATTTAGGTGCATTTATTTGATTTATAGATTCAAAACTTTTGTAGTCAATAGTTTCTAATTGTTCAGCAAAAACTTTTGAATTTACAGCAATATAAGGTATACATATAGCTATTATTCCTATCGAAAAATTTATTCCATATATTTGCATTAATATTATTCCCCAAACCACTTCGTGTATAGATCTAATTATTGTTAGAAAAAACCTTATTATGCTGTAGAAAAAATTTGGAATATTAAAGATTTTATAAAAAATATTTGAGGAAATTATTCCAAAAATTGCTCCAAAAATAATACTTACTAACCAACTAAAAAAACCAATTAAAATAGTTTCATTTAATCGCTTAATTACGGTAATAATAATTTCATTATCGATCTTGGGATTAAATGCAGAAATTAAGAATTCTTGGAATAATCTAAATCCTCCAAAATGAATATTGTTTATTAATTGATACCCTAGAGGTATGCATACCAAAATTGGAAGAAAAGATAATGACGTATAGTTTAATTTTAATTTGTTCAACTAATTAATATATTTTCTCTAAATGAATCTTCTTTAAGTTATCTCTTTTGATATTGAAAAAAATTTTACCATCCCTTATTCCAATAACTTTATCGAAATCGTTCAGCAAATCTAATCTATGTAATGCTACTAATGCCGTCTTTGGGGATTTTTTTGTTTTATTTACATCTACATTTTCTAGCAGAAGGTTTTTAATTGTTTTTATCAATTTGGGATCTAGATTATTAAAAGGCTCATCTGCAAGTAATATATTTGATTCTTGAATTAAAGATCTAGCTATAGCCACCCTTTGTTTTTGCCCCCCAGATAGTTTTCTGATTTTTTTGTCGTAAATAGAGTTATGAAGTCTACATAATTTCATATATTTATGCGCCTTCTTAAAAGAACTTATATTTAGTAAATTTTTAAAAGCGAAATAAAAATTGTTTTCCGCTAGTAGTCCACAATTAACATTTTGTTCTGCAGAGAGATCTTCTATTAATCTTAAATCTTGCCATATAGTTGTTATTTTACTTTTCTGCTTTCTATCTAATTCCTCGAAACTTTCATTGAATAATTTAACTTCACCTTGAGTTGGCTTTATAGTGCCATTAAGTACTGATATAAGTGTAGTTTTTCCTGAACCGCTTTTACCTAAAAGTGCAATTTTTTCCCCAGCATTTATTTTTAAATTTATTTTATTTAGGATCAGATCATTTTTGTATTTATAAGATATATTTTCTAATTCTAAGACAGTATTATTCATCGAATTTTATTTAATTTCCTCCCGATTTCCTCTATATTTTTATATTGTTTTGATTCTGCGTTTATAAATCTTTTTGCATTGAACATATCTAATATCTGTTTATGTGACTTTTGCTTTGTATCTAAATTTAGAATTACTGATTTAAGTTCTTTTGTAAACCCTTTCCTGAACCTATTTTCAAGATCACCTTGAGCTACCCAATGATAGTCAACATATTCTGGTGTGATCCAGAATAATTCTAAATTACTTGTTCTTTTGGGATTATTTTTAAGATTGTTTTCCCAAACTTGTTTATTTAAAGCTCCAGCATCAAATGCCCCACTATTAACTAAAGCTATAGTGGCATCATGACTCCCACTAAAACCTGCTTTTTTTCCTTTAAAATGTTTAATTTCTACCCCTGCTTGATTTAAAAAATGTTCTGGCATTAATCTTCCAGAAGTTGAGTTTTCAGAGCCAAAAGTAAATCTTAAATTCTTTAGTTTTTTAAGTCCTTTAATGTTTGAAATTGAGTTAAGTTCTAAATTTTTGTTTACTATAAAAACACTTTTAAATTCCTTATCGATATCTCTTTGAGCTATGACAATTGAATTAGGTGTTTGTAATCTTGCTTGAACTCCTGATAAACCGCCAAACCAAACTAAATCTAAATCTTTAGTTCTAAATCCAGTTACTGCTGCAACATAATTAATAACAGGAATATATTTAACTTCTACATCAAGTTGTTTGGATAATTCTTTTGAAAATAAATTAAATCTTTTGTCCAAAACATCTTGGTTTTGATCAGGTATTGCTCCAACTTTTAAAACTTTGGGATTTGAAAAAACAGGTGATGAAAAAATAGAAAATAATAGAGATGAACTCAGTAGGAAATTCTTTAAATTAGACATAAATTAGTTAAATTAATAGTATTGATC
>MWOO01000141.1 GCA_002025945.1 Prochlorococcus sp. HOT208_60m_813O14
AGGAACCAGAAGAAAGTAAACTTAAAGAAGAAACAATAGAGCCAGAGGTAAAATCGATTAAACCTAAAAAAAGAACTGTTAAAGATGAAATAATAGACGTAGAAGTCGATTCTGATAATAAATAAGATTTAAATAAATTAAAGAACACTAGACAAGCTTAAATCCTAAAAAAGAGGAAATTTTAAAATAATTTGCTTATTTTTTAATTAAATATAAAAAGTCTTTTTTTTAATATTTTTATTTGAATTGTAAGAAAGTTGTTATGAATCTAGAGCCACTTCTATAGCTGCTATTAAGTTTTCGTCAAACGGTTTAACACCTGGCTTGAATCTTGCAATTACTTTACTATCTTTCCCTATCAGAAACTTCTCGAAATTCCATTCAACATCTCCTTCAGGTTCAACTTTGTTAAGGGTTGTGTATGGTTCTGTGGTGTTGCCTTTGGCATGAACTTTTTCATAGATTTCAAACTTAACTCCATATTTTGTTGTGCAAAAATCTTTTATTTCTGAAAGAGAGTCGGGTTCTTGTTTTCCAAAATCATTACAAGGGAATGCAAGTATTCTTAGGCCTTTGCTTGAATATAAATCATGTAGCTTTTGAAGATCCTCATACTGAGCAGTATTTCCGCAATAACTAGCTACATTAACAACTAAAATTACTTCTCCTGAATATTCACCTAGTTTTATGGATGATCCGTCTGCGGAAAGAACTGTAGTATTTTGTACGTCAACTTGCATGTCTAAAAAAAATCACCCTTTGAAGATAGCATTGTATAGACTTTATTGTGTTTAATTTATATAGTAGTTTTGGTTATTTATTTCATAAGTTTTAATTTTTCATCTATTTAACCATTTATAATTAATATTATTAATCAGTTTAAATTTGGACCCTTTGGACCCACTCACTGAAATTATTAATTCCGGTCAAGGTTTTTCATCTGCAATTGCTTTAGAAAGAATTATTTGGGCAATGATTGGAATCTTTTTTTTAATAACAATTTCAAGATCAATAACTAATAGCATGCGAAGACAAAATTGGTTTGGTAGGAATTTTTTATTTAGTTATTCTAAAGATAAAAAAATTAAAGATGATACATCTTCACAACCTTCTGGTGATGAGGAATAAGTTTTATATATGAAAGAATCAATTTTTTCTAAAAAGAGAATTTTATTACTTGGAAGTGGCGAGCTTGGAAAAGAATTAGTAATTGAATCCAAAAGATTAGGATTAGAAGTTATTGCAATTGATCGATATAAAAAAGCTCCTGCGATGCAAGTTGCTGATTATTCAAGAGTAATTGATATGGGAGATAAAAATATTTTAAAAAATGTTATAAAAGAATTTAGGCCTGACTATGTTGTCCCAGAAATAGAGGCACTTTCAATTGAAGCCCTAAAAGAACTCGAAGATGAAGGATTCAATATTGTTCCCAACGCTAGAACTGTAGAAATTACAATGAATAGAGATAAAATTAGAGACTTAGCTTCTAAAGAATTAGCGATAATTGATTGCTTAGGTATAGTTGAAGGTATTGCCTGCCCGCATTTTGATGAAGAGAAAGAGAGGGAACCTTTCGTTTATGATGTTATTCAGAGAGAAATTATTGAATCTTGTATATGTATTGAGGGCAATTGTGCCTTGCATATTAAAAATGATTTTGACTATTCCTCAATTGATTTTGGGAATGGTAGAAACTGCTTTAAAGTTACAAGGGAAAATAATATTGTAAAGAAAGAAATTCTTTGAAAAGAAAATATTTTTAATATATTTTATATCTCATCATTCTTCGAAATAGAAGTAAATTCAATCCCTTTGTATTTTACGAAAGATACAGTCCATACTTCTTTTGAGAGATTGCCAAGGTATTTTAGAAACTGTTGTGTATCTCCATCTCTTATCCATTCAGATTTAATGAATGGAAGCTCTTTCTGCATTCTTTTTGGATGCATATGAACAAGGAGCAAACCTTTTTCTTCAGAAGCCCTTTTTAAAGCACCTTCATCACTTCTTTGAAACACTCTCATTAAAAGATTTAAAATTACCTCTTCTCCAAGTTTCTTGAAATTTTCTGATTCCTCTAAATTATCTTTAATTTCTTTACCTCCAAGAGGCATTGCCCTAACTAAGTTTTGCTCTATTAAAGCTATTGCAATTAGATAATCTTGGCTAGCCATATTCTAAAATAATACTGTTTTGTTATTCTAACCTCTCGAGTTCATGAAAATCTTTCATGGATTAAATATCTGCGATAAGAAGGAAGGAAATAATATATTAATTTTTCCCCAATACGATTAAACTATTGTTTTTTATTTAAATTAGTAATATTAAATATTTTATTTCTTATGAGGTTTTTTTTATTTTTATTTTTCGGGATTTTTGTAGGTCTTTATTTATCCTGGCCTGGTTTAGTAATACCAGAAAATTGGAAATGTTTTAATCAAATTATTGCAAAATCTGCAGAAGATAAAATTTCTTTAAAAGCTGCATTAGAGATTTCCCCCAGTTATTTTATAAAGGCTAAGAATAAAAAGACGACTTCTAAAATAAGAATAGTAGCAGATGCTTGTTTTCGTTAATATGTTAAGTGATAAAATATGACTACTAAATAATGAACAATAATATAAGATTTGAATTATCATTTAAAAATATTTCTCAGTTAGACAATAAACTTAATTTCTGCAAATTAAATAATATAAAAAATATCAATATTCCATGTAAAGGAATTATAAAGAAGGATTTATTTAATTCAACTATTAAATATATATCAAAGAACTATAACGAATTTAATGTTACCTATCACTATAGTCTTTATCATCAATATTCAAAAAATAAAGAAAAATCGTATAAGGATTTTTTAGATTTTGTTAAAAGTTCTCAGAGTAATAATAATTATGAAATTCTGCTAGTGTCGGGATCAAATAAGAAAAAAAACTTTGACTCAGTTAATGTATTAGCTTATTTAAAAAAAGAAAAAAATTTTAAAGTTAAATTAGGAATATCTTACAATCCATATTTGAAAAAATATTATAATATTTCTTCAGAGAGAGAAAGGTTGGAAAGAAAAATTTCGACTGGATTAATAAATTCTATTTGGTTTCAATATGGTACAGATATTAAAGTTCTTCAGAATGAGGTGACTTATATTAAAAACGTAGCAAAAGAAGAAAAATTTAATTTATTTGGAAGTTTATTTATTCCTTCTAAACAATTTATAGCACGGTTTAAATTTCGTCCTTGGAAAGAGGTATATATTTCTGAAAAGTATTTATATGACTTGGAGAATTTTTTTGATTTTACAAACGATTTAGTTAGTTTTTATAAAAATAATAATATTACACCTGTAATTGAATCTGATTTTTCATCATCAGAGAAACTTGATTCTGTTTATAGTTTTTTAGAAAATGAAAGATAATTTCTGTCAATAATTAATTATGAAAAGTGATTTTACATATGACTTAGTAATAATAGGTGGAGGAATATCTGCGTGTGTCTTCGCTTCGAAGTATCTGAAAAATAACATTACAAAAAAAATTGCATTAGTTGAAATTGGTCGTGGACTTGGAGGGAGATCAAGTACAAGAATAAGCAAAAGATTTAAAGGATGGAAACTAAACCATGGGGCCCCAAATTTTAATATATCTAACAGTAAAAATAATCTTCTATTAAAAAGTTATATTGATGAATTATTGGAAAATAAATTTATTAAAATTGACGACTCAGATATAATTTTTTTAAACCAAGATTTAAATTCAGAATCACAAAAAAAATCTGAATTTTCTAGCGGGTTTAATTATTTTTCTTTAGATTCTATGAGTCAATTATCGCAAAATATAATTGAGTCTAATAATTTAAAAGGAAAAATTGATTTCTACTTTGAAACTTTAATAGTTGATTTGAAGTTTAATAATAATGAATGGTTACTAACATCAAAAAATGGAGACACATTTAAATCTAAATATCTTATTTGTTCAACTAATTTGTTGTTACATAAAAGGTCATTGAAAATATTAAACATAAATGAAATCCCATTAAGAAAAGCTATTCCTATAAATGATGATAAAAAAATAGATTTAATATTAAATTTTTTAGAAGAACAATCATTTATTCCTAGGTTAACTTTTTTAATTTATACAAATGAAAATTATAGTTATAAAGATTTTTATTCTAAACAACAAAGGTATTTTTATTTAGGAAAAAATTTAGAAAATAAATATAAATTTGAAAGAATTATTTTTCAGATGCAAGATAATAATAGATTAGGAATTGTAGTACATACAAAAAATATTGAATTTATTAATTCTTATATAAATGCAAAAAATAAAGAAGTTTTTAAACAAAAAATAATTACAAATTTCAATAAACTGTTTGAAGATAATTCTGTAGTAAATAAATTAAATTTTGATGATGAAATCTCTATTATGAAATGGAGAGCCTCACAGCCTTCTGGAATTGCCGTCCCATTATCTTTACAATTTAGTAGAAAATATAGAATTGGATTTTGTGGAGACTGGTTTGAAGGAGAGGGATTTGGCAGAATTGAAGGCTCAATTCTAAGTTCTTTAATATTAGAGAAAAAAATTAATTGTCTATTTAAATAATTTTTTTCATAATGTGATTAATATCAGTTTTTTTTCTAATAATGAATTTATTTGTATTATTTTTTATACTTTTGGTTTTGAATTTTTCGTAATAAATGTCCCAAGATTTTAAGAAATCATTTTCAGCTTGTTTTTTATCCTTGCCCCTTTCTTTTAAATCTCTTTGGACAACTCTTTTCATACACTCATTTTTTTTTGTTTTTATTTCTAAAAAATAATAATTCTGATTATTTAAAGTTTTTGCAAATTCTTTGGAAAAAATACCTTCAACAATTAAAAAACTAATATTATTTGTTTTGTTTAATATGTTTTTAATTGTTTTCTTTTCGAAATTATAAATACGATCATTTATTGAAACCCCATGCTTATAGATAAAATCAAAATCTCTTTTGAATAGTTTGTAATTAAAACTAATACTTCTATCAAAAAAACCTTCTACAAATCTTGATAGTATTTTACTTATTAACCCTGTTTTATAGTAATTGTCGGTACTTAAAACAAAACCATTTTTATTTTTTTTTATTAATTTATTTGATAAAGTTGTTTTACCGCTTCCAGAGGGACCACTTATAAATATAAGCTTCATTTTTACGATTTGCTCTTTATTAACACTTTAACTTTACTATTAAAAAATACCTCTAATTTTTGAGAGTACATTTTTTCTTTTTTGATAAATTTTTAGACTAATATTAAATGCTTTGCAACTGCTTCTAAGCTTGCATTAATGTTAAATGTGTGTCTTTATATAATTGTAAGTAAATTATTTCTATTCAATTTGCTATTTTTATTACTAATTTCTTTTTGAAATTGATAATATTAAACTAAAGAGCTTATTTTATTACTTATATTTCCAATGATTTCTAAATTTCTAAGCAAACTAAAATCAATTCTATTTAAAAGTGCAGTATCTGCCGATACGCCTTTAAAAAAAGAAAAAAAAGCAACTAAGTCTGCCAAAACTTCAAAAGCCAAAACAAAAACAAAAACTAAATCGGTTAATTCTAAGAAAAATATTGAAACTTTAACCACACTACCTGGTGTTGGAGCAAAAAGCGCAAAAGCTTTGTATGAGGCAGGATTTAAAACAACAAAAGCAGTTATTGCGGCTGACGAAAAAGATCTTCTTTCTGTATCAGGAGTTGGAATAAATCTTGTTAAGAAGCTTAAAAAACTTAAATAGTTATATTTTTTTTCCTACCAAAAAATCAATAATAACATTAATGATTTATAAAACCTTATAATTTTTAGAGAATCATCTTCTTCTTGCTTTTCTCCTCTGTTGTAATTTTCTTTTGTATTTTTCAACAGGTGTTTCGTGATGCCTAAGTCTTTTTAAATCTGCAAAGATTCCAGATTTAGATACTTGTCTTTTAAATCTTCTAAGGGCAGACTCAATCCCTTCATTCTCTCCAACTGTTACCTGTGTCAAAATTTTCTAAATAAATATTATTCTAGCACCTCGTTAGATAAATTAAAACTTTGACTAAAGGATTGATGGTTTCTTTGGCTTATTTTTTGGCCCACTCAACAAATCTTTTTTTATTACTTTTTATATCTTGTATTGATTCAAAATAATATTTTTCCCAATCATCTTTAGGCAGTCCAAGAAATAACATTAGATTTAATGGGTATTGATCGCTATCGGAACAATTTCTAAAATCATCTCTGAATAAAAAGATTGTCTTTTTTAGAGCAATTGCGATACCCAATTCAATCATTACACCTTCATCTGGTGGATTTCCATTAACAATCGCAAAAATACAATCACATTCTTTTAAATCATGGTAATTACTTCTAGCTACTTCATATGCCCATTTACTTTCTTGTTGTGTTTTTGGTTTGGCTCTCTCAAAAGGTTCATATACTTCTACATTTAAATCATTGAAGATTTCAATAAATTCATGTAAAAGAGTTTTAGTTTGTTTTGAAAATCCATATGGATTTGCCAAATATAATTTCTTTTTCAACTTAAACCTCTTTTTTTGATGTACTCTTCGCGTTCACTTTTTGAATTTAGTGCATTTTCCCAGGGGAAAACTATCCATTCGCTTTTTTTTGATATAAATACTGTATTCCACCATGTAGGTTTGATTTTACTAACTAATACAAAAAACATTGCTCCTTCTATATTCTTGAAGTTAGTTAATGTAAGACCGGTTTCATAGACATCATCTACTATTAATGAGTTTTTTATTGGTTCTGTAATTAATTTGATTTTTAATTTATGGCTTAATGCTACAGCAAGACATAATCCACCACGAGGCACTCCATATATTCCAGAAAACTCCTTAAACCTACATTTATTAGCTATTTGTTCTACGCTCTTATCAAATTCACTCCAAGTAAAATAACTTATCATCTTAATTTACTTTCTTTGTTGTAGTAGCGTAATTTGAAGCAATTACGCTTAAAAGTGCGACTACTTGCTCATTTGGACAATTAGTATTTTTTTTTAAATTTTCACATTCATTTATTATCTTGGCATATGTATCCTCTACAATCCCGTTCATTTGATCGATACTAAAAGAATAGGGTTTATTCATTTTTTAATTATTAATTATTTTATTTTTACTTAAATATTCAACGAAGTAAATATTTTGAGTATTTAAAGATAAAATTATTCCCACATAGGAGTATTTAATTTTTCAATTCTAAGTGAAGAAGGAAGATAGGTATGTAAAGTTTCAATTTTTATAGCCCATTTTTTTGAGTTACCTTTTAAACTTTCGCTTTCAATTAGGTCTGTTAGGGGAATCCTTTTTCTAACTTTAAGAAGACCTAGACAAGTTTCCCAGGCTTCTTGATTTTTATAAATGTCTAACCAAAAATCAAAAATATTTTCCAAGATTTCTAAAGGGATATCAAATGAAACTCCGATTGCAGGTTTTTCAATTAAATAATTTTTGTTTCTTAGTTCACTTAATAAATTATCTACGTTTAAATTAATAGCTAAAAGAATATCTTTTGCTGATTCATTACCTAATAATTCTTTTCTATGGCAATCTAAAAGATTTTCATCCTCAAGGATATTTTCATCGCAATTTTTTATTCCCACAATCCAAAAACCTTCTCCATTATTTACTCCACTAGCAAGAAATAGATATTGAGGTGAATTCTCCAAGATTTCAAATCATTTTTCCCATTTTTAACATTTTTTCCTTGATATGAAAATAATTTTGCTGTGCAATTAACAATATAAACTTCTCGTAAATAAGATTGAGTTGTTAATGTATAGTTTTATAAAATGTTTGATTTAAGAGAGCTAAGACTTATGTTTTTGGATCCTACTGATTTGATCATCAGTAATATAAATAAATACCTAAATAGTAATAAAACAATTAAATTTATTTTTTCTTAGGGAATAATTTTCCTATTTTCTCTTTTTGCAAATACTCTTTTTTAGTTCTTATTTTTTTATCTTCTAGTGATTCTTTATTAGTACTTACTGCATAAATAATGTAAAAAATCATACCAGTAAATATTAACCCTAAAAAAATAATCAATATTCCTAAAGGTTCACTGGGACTAAAAATTTTCAAATCTAAAGATGTATTTAGGATAATTATCATCAATAAACATATTCCTTAAAATTTTTATGAAATTCTAATTGATTTCTTCGTATCCAAAAAATGAAGCATTGTCTGAATTTTTATACCCATCAGCTGCTTCCTGTGGGTTTTGACTGTCAATTTTCCTTGCTTTAGCATGAATCATGTTGAATGGGAAAATCACAGCGCCTACAAAAAAATGAAGAATTAAGAAATCTGAAGGTAGTCCATTTGTCCAATCAGGAAAAAATAGCAATGTCATCAATGATTCGTACATATAAGTAGTCAAATAAACCTCTGACTATTATTACTGAACTTATCGCAATACTTTTAATTTTTAATAAATTGAAATTTAAATTGCTTTAAACAATTATCAGATACAATTGAAAAGACAATTTAAAAATACTATTATATGATCTGTAAGTATTTTTTAGTAGCTGTTGTTAAAATTATTTTTTAGCTTACTTTTATTTATAATTTTTCAGTTAAAACCTGCAGTAGGTTTGGCTTTTGATACGTCAGACCCTAGTGTTGGTTTGCTACAAAATAGGATCTCTAATAATTTCTCTAAGAAATATTGCAATGCTATTCAAAATGGTTTTTCTAAAGATGAAGCAATGAAATCAGCTATCGTAAAAACTGAAAACATTATATCTTTCTCTTACAATCCACAGAAAAAATGGATTGAGAAGAGTGACTTGGCAAATCAAATTTCATTGCGAGTTGTAAATGATTGTGGATGGTCATTTGGATTAATTGGAAAGGAGGGAGTTGATTACTTTAAATCATATTTTCTAGAAATTTACGAAAAAACCACTCCTGATAAAAATTTTTCAAGTTAAATTAGGTTAATGAATAATATTTCAGACAAATTAGTATTGACTATAATTTTGATTACTATTCTTTTTGTGTTTGGATTGATTTTTTCAGTAAGGTCTCCAGAGAGAAAGGTTATAGATTCTCCAATAATGTGGAAAGATGATTATTCTAATATTGCATTTTTCAGTAATAAAATAGTTTCAGAAAGTAAAAGAATAATTTAAATAAATATTCATTATTTACCAAAATAGGAAGATCCTAGTAAACCATATACAATATTATTTTCCCTTAGCTCAAAGAATTTATCAATTCATTGTTTAATTTAAGTAGTTCAAAAGAACTGCCGCTAATTTTAAATCATGATTAAACCATGCTCGTATCGCCATAGCCCTTCGAGGATCATAAAAATTTTGTTTTCTGTACCAACTAAGAACTTCTGAATCTGATTTCTTACCATTACATGACAAACAACATGGTACGCAATTACTTGTACTGCTTGTACCTCCTTTTGACATTGGATGAAGGTGATCGAGTGATTCTGATGGTTTACCGCAATAAATACATTTAAACTTAGTAAGTTTATTAAGTGACTCTCTCCAATTTTTATTACTTATCTTTGGACAAAACTGATCAAGGTAAATTGCATCTTGACTATGCATAGTATTCTTGAAAATTTTTTTGATAATAACAGTTTTTTTTAAAATTTGATTAAAAAAGATAAAATAAGAATATTGTAAGTCTTATTTTTCTTATGAAAAGAATATTTTTTACTTATTAAAATAATAGCTTTTGTACTTAATGCCTTATCTACCAACAAAATTATTAGGGAGCGTTGATCATTTTATATTTAAAAGTTTTTATATCTTTTTAATATCCTTTTTTTCTAATACTTTCTCAGCGATTTCTGGAGGAGGAGCAGGATTATTACAATTACCTGCATTGATTTTATCTGGAATTCCCTATTATCAGGCTCTGGCTAGTCATAAATTAGCAACAGTAGCATTAGGAATAGGGGGTTCATTAAGAAATTATAAATCTTTAGGTAATGATATAAATGTTGCTTGGCAAATTTTAATCTTTGGATTACCAGGAGTAATTTTAGGGTCTTCTATCGTTGAATATATATCAGAAAAATATTTGTACTTAATTTTAGGAACAATATCAATATTATTAGCTTTTTACTCATTCCTTAAGCCAGATTTAGGCTTATTATCTGGAAATAATAAACTTAATTTTGTTCATAAAATTAGATTTTTAATTTTTATTTTTCTTATAGGTATATTAAATGGTTCTATTTCTTCAGGAACTGGATTGCTTGTAACAATACTCTTAATAAAAACTTTTGAAATGGATTTTCTTCGAGCTATAAGTATGACATTCTTTACTGTTGGGATTTTTTGGAATTTTGTAGGAGCAGTTTTTTTGGCAAGAATAGGATCGGTTCCTTCAAATATATTGGTAGTATTAATAATTGGTTCCTTTACAGGAGGCTATTTCGGAGCTCATTTGTCAAAATTAAATGGGAATATCCTAATTAAGAAAACTTTTATAATAGTTTGTATTTTAATTGGTATTAGCTTATTAATTAAATCCATAAAAAGTTTTATAAATTAATTGTGAATAGCAGTACAATTTGTAAAAAAAATCTAAAGCAGGTTTATTATTTAATAAATTAATTATTTTTATTCATCATTAAAGGGGTTATTGAATTACTCGTTTATTTAATAATAATTTATTAGAGATAATACTTTATAAGAGGCCTTAATTTAAAACCCATAAAAAAAGGCCTCACATAAGTGGGGCCGGGTGATGGGGAACCTTATTTTTAAACCAATTTCTTAAAAAATGCAACCCCCTATCTATAGCGTCAATTTCAGAATCTCGAAACACTACAGGTAGTGCTTTAATGATTTTATTACCTAAAATTCAAAAATTCTGAAAAAATTTTGTAATCTAAAAGTCTATAAGTAAAAATCTTATTTTATTATTCCAAATGTTTTTTGGTAATTTTACTTGTTAAAAATGTCCTGCACAGTATCATTCGTAAGAACTTTGCTAGTAAAAAGCTTTAATGATTGAATTAACTTTACTAACTCTTTTGAATTATGTTGGGGATAATTTCTGTGAGTATAGAAATCTAGGTCATGATAACTATAAATCTTTACTTCTTTCCTATAGTGATGCAAGTAATAAATTTGGGCCATTAGAGGTTAAAAAGGTTATTGAAAAATCAGAAAATTTTAAAGTTACGGCTGTTGCTATTGCTGCAATAAAGTGCCCTCAGCATATAATTAAGTAATGAAGTTTGAATTAAAAACTGAAAAAGAAAATTATTCAAAATCATTTTTTCAATTTTTCGGTATATTTTTTTTTCTCAATTTAATAATTATCCTTTGCGATGTCTCACTCAAACTAGGAATCATATCTAGAAATCATAAAATTGAATACAACTGTAGGCTTTTATCTATTGAAAAATCAAAACCTCAATTTAAGAAATTATCTAGGCTTTCTAATCTGAAAAGTAAACAACAAATTTGGGAATTTTGCAGGGAGGCTATTAAATAATAGTTAGCTAGAAGCTGATGAATAGAATTTTAATGCAAATAACCAGAACTTTCTTGAAGTTATAACAAATATTGAAGCAACAATAAGTTCAAGCAATATTTTCCATACTTGAGAAAGTCCTAGAAAAACTTCAGAAGGAATTGTAGTTATAAAAGCAATAGGAATAAAAATACTAAAGAGAATTCTTAAAGAAAATGAAAATGAACTTAGAGGAAATCTTCCAATATAAAGGAATGATCTCAATACTTCTATTGCATTCCAAGTCTTAACAAACCAAATAGTAGTAGTAGAGATAAAAAACCATAGGCTATATAAAATACAAATCGAGCAGCTTATTGTAATCAAGGATAGGGTCAGAAAACTTAGATCTAAATTTATTTGATTAATTCTTATGCAAAAGAACAACAAGAAAAATCCAAGCATTATTTCTAAAAATCCTGATGGATTTATTTTTTTAAATGAAATAAAAAATTGACTATCAATAGGTTTTAAAAGTACGAAGTCTAATGTTCCTTCTCTTATATGTTTAACTATTTCTGAAAGATTAGGATTGAACCATGTATTTGTTATTCCATTCAAAATTGTATAAATACCTTGAATTATTAGTGCCTGTTCAAATTTCCACCCTCCAATATATCCACTATTTTGAAAGAAAATAGATAATAGAAAAATACTCCCTACTAAACTTAAAATTGCAGTAATTAAATCAACTAATATATTTGTCTTATACTCCAATTCAGAAGCTAAAGAAGTATGTAAGAATTTTTTATAAACTTTTAGATATTTCCTTAAATTCATGACCCCATTGCTGTATATTTTTTTGTTCCTTCAGACCAGATTTTCTTAAATAATGGGAAAAGTATAAAAATCCATAGAATTTGCATAATTAACCCTCCACTAATATTTGTTTCATTACCTGAAAGTAAGTTTGCAGGGAAATCAATTAGATATGGAAAAGGAGTCAAATAAATCCAAGATTTAACATATGCGGGAAATGAAACTACAGGTGCTAAAAGACCTGAGAGAAATAAAGTTGGAATAAATAACAATCTTTCTATCGATGACGCTTTCTCTGTCCAGAAGCATAGACATGCAACTATTGACTGAATTAAAAATTGAATCAAGAAGGATAAGAAAGTAGATACTATCGATAAAAGTAAAATACCTAAATTTGGTATCCATATACTTTCTGGATTAAAAATAAAAAAGAAAAATGCGATTATTAGTGCGAAAGGAAATCTTGTTATTTGTTCTGCAAGATGTTGTGCAAAATATCTGAAAAATGGATTTAAAGGTTGAATTAAATACGGAGATACCTTCCCCATAAGAGAATCTTCTTCAAAACTAAATACAACCCAAACTACAGAAAACTGTCTTACAAAAAAAGCACATAAGAAATACCTAGAAAGGAATGTATCACTAATGTTTAAGGATTCATTTAGATTATTATTTGTCCAAATGTTTAACATGAAAAAAGGAATAATCCCTGAAATTGCCCACAATGCAATTTCTACCCTATACTCCAACATGTTTGAATATTGGACTTTTAATAAAGTGAATAATTTTCGGTTAATTAAATTAGATATCATAATCTTTTTTGATTAATACCTTCCCAATAACTTCATCAATTGGTGGTTCATTTATAAAAAGGTCTTCAATATCAAAATTATTTAGGATTGTTTTTAGTGAAGAGGTAATAGAGTTGTTTTCAATTTTTATAGTGATTTCATTCTTTATTTTGTTTTTAACAGTAAAACCGGAATTTTCTAATTTAATTGCATCCTCTTCTGATCGACAAACTATTAATATTTCTTTAACAGGAGAAAGCTTTTTTAATAACAGGTCAAGTTTTCCATCGTATGATATCGTCCCTTCGTGCACACATATAACTCTCTTGCATAGGGATGTAATATCTTTCATGTAATGACTTGTTAGGCATATCGTTGCATTAGTTTCTTTATTATATTTTTGAAGGAATTTTCTTAAATTTCTCTGTGCATTAATATCTAATCCAAGTGTCGGCTCGTCTAAAAATAGAATATTTGGTTCATGTATCAAAGCTGCTAGTAATTCTGATTTCATACGCTGCCCTAGTGAAAGTTTTCTAACAGGTATGAAAAGCTCATCATCAATTTCAAGCATTTCCGATAGTTTTTTTATTCTCTTTTTAGCTTCGAACTTATCTAAGTCATATATTGATGCATTCAAATAGAATGATTCAATTGGTGGAAGATCCCATATAAGCTGTTGCTTTTGTCCCATTATTAAGGTGATATTCTTTAGGAAATTTTCTCTTCTCCTGAAAGGTAAATAGCCTGAAACCGAAATCGAACCTTCACTTGGATAAATTAAGCCACAAAGCATTTTTAATATTGTTGTTTTCCCAGCTCCATTAGCACCTAGAAAACCTACTATTTCTCCTTCTTTAATTTCAAAACTTATATCTTTTATAACTTTTAAACTTTTTGTTTGTCTTCTAAAAAAATGTTTAATTGTTCCTTTTAAGCCTGGTTCTTTGGAAGAGATATCAAATGACTTAGATAAATTTTTTACATCGATAATATTTTGTACCATTTAAATTTTTAATTACTGAAATTTAATATTTAAATAAATTGTTAAATTAACCTTATTTTAGAAAATTTTTTAACAAATCAAAAAATATCTTTAAACGATACAACCAGCCAGATAAAAAAGTTAATTGGATTAAGTAACTCGCTTACGTTATTTTTATTTTCATAATTTAATCCTCTTAAAAAATCAAATATGAAATTACTATTTTCTTGTTTATCATAATTTTTCTTTATTACATTACCATTTTCGTCGAGAAGATCAATTTCATCCTCAAAAAACCATTGCTCTTGTCCATTAGATAATTGCAAGACAACTCCTATACCTTTGCCATCAGTTATTCTGAAATCACTTACCTTACCCAATGAAGAAACATTAATCGCATCAATAGTTTCTTTGTTAAGTCTATCCTTAGATAGTTCTATGTTAACTTGAACAGAATTTCCTATCTTAACCTTATCTAAAATTGACATTTTTTTAGGTTATTATACTTAGTGATTAACGATTTATGCGATTAATTCAGAATTATTGATTTATTTCAATAATTAAGATTTTTTGAAAACAGCTTCAAGGATTCTCTTTATTGAAATTGTTAATACTCTCAAAAATACAAAAAACAGACCTAACCAACCTAATATGACAGCTATTGATAACATGCTTGAACCTAGATCACGCTGTAGCAAATTCTGCATGAATTTATAAATTAATGGATTTCACTCTACCTTAAAGACTTACACATTCAAATAAGAAAAAGTTCAACATATTGATATTTTCCCCAATTCTTTATTGTCAGGCTATTTAATACAAATGGTTTTTAAGCTAAGATTTAGATATAACCATAAATAAATATTTTGGAGCTCTCTTTTAGTTCTTACATTGGAATTTTCTTAATAATTATTGGTCTAATAGTTAGAGTTGATTTTAAATTCTCTATGCAAAAGGATTTGTAATGACTTCTTTTTAATAAGATACATTTCATCACTTTACTTGTAACATTGTTAATTACTGAAAAAATAATAAATAATAAAAAAGCAGCCTTAAGGCTGCTTTGAAATGGTGGCGGGGGGGAGATTTGAACTTCCGACCTTCGGGTTATGAGCCCGACGAGCTACCAGACTGCTCTACCCCGCGTTATATTCATAGCATACATCTGAAAGGGTTATTTTTTTCTATTTCTTTAGGATTCTTGGAATTTTAAATGCCCTTTAACTTCGATTCTCACTCCTTCAGAAAAATTAAACACCTTTTCTTCAATGTCTTGAATTCTTAAGTCAGATATCCATTCTAACTGTTTAAGCAAGTGGAGACTAACAGCATGTTTAGCTCTTTTTGAACCATCTTCTACTTTTAAAGCCAATCCTATCCCTTCATTTACCTTGCAAAGACACTGTATTCCCTCTGCACCGCCTTTACCAATAACTTGTCCATGAGAAGCTTTAATTATTTCTGTATCAAACTTATTGTCGCCACTTATCATTATTGGGTTGGTTGTGATAGCTCGACTGATTTGTTCTAATTCAGCATTTTCGGAACTGCTAAGAAGTGAATATAACCTCGACATTTCTAGTAGTTTTAAATAAAGAGTGGGAGCACCACAATCATCACGTTCTGCGTTTATTTCAGATGACGGGATTTCAAGTAATTCAGAAACAATTCTGAATATTTCTATTTGAAGAGGATGATCCCCTTTTAAGTAACTATCTAATGGCCAATTCATTTTTTTGCATGTAGCTAAAAAAGCAGCATGTTTACCCGAACAATTATGTTCTAATGGGCTTGTCTTTGATATTGGGCACTTAAGATTGTTAATGTCAATGTCATATTCCCATAAAATTTTGAAAGCTTCCCTTGAATGAAGTTTTGATCCACTATGTGACCCGCATGATAAAGCAATTGATTTTGATTCATTATTGAATTTTGATGAAGCTCCACTACTAACGAAGGGTATTGCTTGAAAAGGTTTTAGTGCCGACCTTATGAAACTTTTATATTCTGGATTTCCTGCGCACATTAAAACCCTCCCTTTTTTATCAGTAATAACAGCATGAATCTTGTGGATCGACTCAATATTAGATCCTCTCATTAAGGTTGCTTGTAAGGGAGGATTGTTAGAGGTGTAGAGGTTTTTGAAATTAGAACTCATTTAGAAATTGTTATATTGAAAAATCAAAATACCAGACAAAGCTAAGACTGAAATAATAGAAAAAATTTGAATTAAATTTTTTTAAAATAGGTTTTACCTCGATTGTGGCAATAAGTGATTCTTTTTCTTTCAAAACTAAGGGCTTTTCCCATACTTGACCGTCATACCAACCGGACTCCTCGTATTCGACTTTTTCAGATATTAATCTATTAAATATATGATTCCAACCTAGATATAATCTTATTGAAATTAAAAGAGGTATTGATAAGCTACTAAAAATACTTAATAGAATATATTTTAAAAGGGAAGTTTTAAAATATACACTACCTGAAGAAATAACAAGAAATAGAACAAAAGCTCCCACCCAGAACTTTATCAATATAAGTATTAGTGACTTTTTGGTTTTTGGCCAAGAAAAAATTTTAGATTTTGATAATTCTATGAATTCATTTGTGGGTTGCTGCTCTCTCGGGACAGGACATTTAGATTGATTCATAAAAAAATTATGGAAATAAAAGGTTATCTCCATTACTCCAGAATGATTCAAGGTCATAATATTTTCTTATTTCTGGTTGAAAAATATTTACTATCAAATCACCATAATCTAGTAAAGCCCATTTCGCTTCGTTAATACCTTCTTTTCGTATAGGTTCAACTTTAGCCTTTTCTCTAAGCTCTCCCTCTACAGAGTTAGTTATAGATCTAACCTGTACATCAGATAATCCTTCTGCAATCAAAATCCATTCACTTATAAATGATACTTTGTCAATTTTTATAAGTTTTATATCTCTTGCCTTTTTTTCATTACATGCTTTGGCTGCTATTAAAACCAAACTTTTATTGTCCATAAACATTTTCACTTGAAACTGATTTTTCTGAGCCTTCTTGCTGAGATAATTCTGATCTTGCTTTTTCTGCGCTTTTTCTTAAGGCATCTAATCTATCTTCAAAGAAACTTCTTTTTTTCTTTTTTCGTGTCTTATCTATTAACTCCTTTAATGCTCCTCCAAGACTTTTATAAGCATTTGGAACGCTGTATCCAAATCTACAAGCAAGATCTATAGCTCTTTCATCTGCATAAATAGCATCTTGAAGCTTTTTTTCAGAATTATTTTTTAAATATAATCTATATCCTGCAAAACTCGATAAACCAAGAGCAAGTAATAAAAGTAACCCATCTTGTACCCACAACTCTCCTATTGCTCCTCCAAGTCCTATGGCAAGAGCTGCCATTTCCCATCCATCTCTGGGGATTGTGTCATTTTGGATTTTTCCAACCTCGTGCCAAAATAATAAATTTCTATGGTCAATAGCAAAGTTATCCCATTCATCTAAATCTATTTGAATTTCCACTTCGTCACGACCGATTTCCTCAAGGGTTATTAAAGGTGGATCTATAGCCGCAGCAGCTTCAACAAATACCCAACTTTCATTCTCTGGAGGCAACAAACTTTTAAGTCGTTGAAGTTCGCTCATAAAAAATTAATTTCTTTCAATACTATAGAAACAAATGTTGCTTTTCAAGTAACTTGATTAACATCTGATGATTTATAAGTAGCATGAGATAAATGAAAGTTTAAATTATGCCTCAAAGAGGTGATCTTAAAAAAATTCTTATTCTAGGTTCTGGACCGATTGTTATAGGGCAAGCTTGCGAATTTGATTACTCTGGTACTCAAGCTTGCAAAGCATTAAGAAATGCTGGTTATGAAATTGTCTTGATAAATTCAAATCCAGCATCAATAATGACTGATCCTGATATCGCAAGCAAAACATATATTGAACCATTGACTCCTGAAATAGTTTCTCAAATCATTCTTAGAGAAAAACCTGATGCTATTCTTCCCACTATGGGAGGTCAAACCGCTTTGAATCTGGCGGTTAAATTGTCAGAGTCAGATTTTCTAAGACAAAATAATATTGAATTAATTGGAGCTGATTTAAGAGCTATTAATAAAGCTGAAGATAGGAAATTATTTAAGGAATCGATGGAGAAAATAAATGTAAATGTTTGTCCATCTGGTATTGCATCTAACCTAGATGAAGCTATTGAGGTATCAAAAAAAATAAGTTCCTATCCTCTCATAATAAGGCCTGCGTTTACTTTAGGTGGAGTAGGCGGTGGAATTGCTTTTAACCTTGAAGAATTTGTCGAGTTGTCTAAATCAGGTTTAGAGGAAAGTCCAAGTAATCAAATATTAATTGAAAAATCACTCATTGGATGGAAGGAGTTTGAACTAGAGGTAATGAGAGATACTGCTGATAATGTGGTAATAGTTTGCAGTATTGAGAATTTAGACCCAATGGGTGTCCACACTGGAGATTCGATTACTGTAGCTCCTGCTCAGACCTTAACAGATAAGGAGTATCAGAGGTTGCGGGATTTGTCATTGAAGATTATTAGAGAGGTGGGAGTTGAAACAGGAGGGAGTAATATTCAATTTGCAATAAATCCATCTAATGGAGAGGTAATTGTTATAGAAATGAATCCTCGTGTAAGTAGATCCTCTGCGTTAGCAAGTAAAGCAACTGGATTCCCCATAGCTAAGATCGCAGCCTTATTATCTGTTGGCTATACACTTGATGAGATTATTAATGACATTACAAAAAAAACTCCTGCATGTTTTGAACCATCAATTGATTATGTAGTTACTAAGATCCCAAGATTTGCTTTTGAAAAATTTAAAGGCTCATCTAATACCTTAAGCACTGCTATGAAATCTGTTGGTGAGTCAATGGCAATAGGTCGTTCTTTTGAAGAATCATTTCAGAAAGCATTAAGGTCATTAGAAGTAGGTGTTTTTGGTTGGGAATGTGATTCACAAGATGAATTTAAAAATGAGAGTCAAATTAAAAATAGTTTAAGAAACCCTACATCTGAAAGAATTCTCTTAATTAAAAAAGCTATGCAGCTTGGGAAAACTAATAATTTTATTCAAGAAGTTACAAATATAGATTTATGGTTTATCGAAAAATTACGTAATATCTTTAATTTTGAAAATGATTTTTTGAAAGACAAGGAACTTTGTACTCTAGATAGGGATTTGATGTTGCATGCTAAACAATTAGGCTTTTCAGATCAACAGATAGCAAAGCTAACTAATTCTGAGTTTTTTGAAGTAAGAAGATATAGAAAAAAACTTAATATAATTCCAATTTATAAAACTGTTGATACTTGTTCAGCAGAATTCTCATCCTCAACTCCCTATCATTATTCAACTTACGAAGAATCTTTCATTAATTTTAATTCTCAAATTTTTGATAGCGAGATTTCAGAAAATAGTAAATCAAAAAAAATTATGATTTTAGGTGGAGGTCCAAACAGAATTGGTCAGGGAATAGAATTTGATTACTGTTGTTGTCATGCATCGTATCAAGCTACTGCAAATGGCTATAAAACAATAATGGTTAATAGTAATCCTGAAACTGTATCAACAGATTATGATACTAGCGATATTTTATATTTTGAGCCTGTAACTTTGGAGGATGTGCTTAACATAATAGAAACTGAAAATCCTGATGGTTTGATTGTTCAATTTGGAGGTCAAACTCCATTGAAATTATCATTACCACTATTTGAATGGCTTAAATCTAATGATGGGATCAGAACTGGATCAAAAATTCTTGGGACTTCTCCAATCTCTATCGATTTAGCAGAGGATAGAGAGGAATTTACAAAAATTCTTGAAGAATTAAGTATTAGACAACCTTTAAATGGTATTGCACGTAATCAACATGAAGCAGAAATAGTAGCAAAAAATATAGGATTCCCCTTGGTTGTAAGACCTTCTTATGTTTTAGGTGGAAGGGCAATGGAAATTGTTAAAGATGAGAATGAATTATCGAGATACATTTCTGAAGCAGTTAAGGTATCACCTGATCATCCAATTCTTCTTGATCAATATTTGAATAATGCAATTGAGATAGATGTTGATGCTTTATGCGATTCAGAAGGTTCGGTTGTAATTGCTGGCCTAATGGAACATGTGGAACCTGCAGGAATCCATTCAGGAGATTCAGCTTGTTGCTTACCATCCATTTCTCTCTCTACATCCACAATAGAGAATGTAAGGAACTGGACTAAAATAATTGCACAAAGATTAAATGTTGTTGGTTTAATTAATTTGCAATTTGCAGTAATAAATACAAATAATAAAGAAAATAAATTATTTATTCTCGAAGCAAATCCAAGAGCATCTAGGACAGTTCCATTTGTTTCAAAAGCCATAGGTAAACCAGTTGCAAAATTAGCTACTCAGTTAATGCAAGGTTTTACATTAGAAGATCTTAATTTCAAGGAAGAAATTTCTCCAAAATATCAGGCAGTAAAAGAGGCCGTTTTACCTTTTAAAAGATTTCCTGGGTCTGATACATTACTTGGCCCTGAAATGAGATCTACTGGAGAAGTAATGGGTTTAGCTAAAGATTTTGGAATTGCTTATGCCAAGTCGGAATTGGCAGCAGGTAATGGTGTTCCTTCAGAAGGAGTTGCTTTTTTATCTACAAACGATTTAGATAAAAAAAATCTTGACGAAGTTGCTAGAGAACTTTTGAATTTAGGATTTAAATTAATCGCAACAAAAGGTACAGCTTCATATTTGGTAAATTTAGGAATTCAAGTTGAAGAAGTGCTAAAAGTTCATGAAGGAAGACCAAATATTGAGGACCTAATACGTTCGGGACTTGTTCAATTAATAATTAATACTCCAATTGGCTCACAGGCTCTTCATGATGATGCTTATTTAAGACGTGCCGCTTTAGAATATAATATTCCAACTTTTACAACTATTCCTGGAGCAAAGGCAGCCATTAAGGCGATTAAAGCTTTGCAATGTAATAAAATTAATACTTACTCTCTACAGGAAATCCATAATTATTAAAATTTTATTCTAAGTTTTTTAGTTTTTCTCTTAATTGATTAACTAAAGAGTTTCGACTTATTGAAAGTAATTTGAGAGTATCTTGATGCATCTTAAGTTGTGTCTCCGCTATTTGTAATACTTTTATAGATTCTTTTATTTCATTAGAAAGTTCGTTTATTAAATATTTTTTGCCTTCAAAGGTTAAAACTGGATTTGCAGAGTCATTTGTGTTTTCGCTCATGGATTTACCTTTTTTAATAAAATAGAACTAGAGTTTTTTAATCAATTGTTTTTCACATAATTCTTTATAAATTCCAGGTTTATTTATTAAATCAATGTGTTTCCCAACTTCAATAATTTCACCTTTATCAAAAACAACTATTTTATTGGCCTCTTGAGTAGTGGCTAATCTATGAGCAATTACAATAACTGTTCTATCTTTCATAGCTCTATTAAGTCCTTTTTGTACTTCAGATTCTGATTCTGCATCTAACGCACTTGTGGCCTCATCTAAAAGAAGAATTGAGGGGTTGCCGAGTATTGCTCTTGCAATTGCTATTCTCTGGATTTGACCACCAGAGAAATTTGATCCTCTTTCGGTTATCTCAGTTTCATATTTCTCAGGAAGCTTTTGAATGAAGTTGTGAGCGTTTGCTTTTCTTGCTGATTCTATAACTTCTTCTTTGGTGAAATTTCTGCCCATTCTTATTATATCAATAATTGTTCCTGAAAATAAAAAAGGCTGTTGTTGAACTAATGCAATGTTTTTTCTAATATCTTTTGTATTTAATATTTTGAGATTTTTATCATCTATAAAAATGTCTCCATTATTTGGAGTTATAAACTTTAATATCAAAGCCAACATTGTACTTTTACCAGCTCCAGAAGCTCCTACAAATGCTGTGACTTCCCCTCTTTTAATTTCTAAATTGATATTTTTAAGTACTTGATTATCTTTTTTGTAAGCGAAATTTACTTTCTTGAAACTTATTTTGCCTTCAAAATTGGATATCCTTCGTAAATTTTCTTTATCATCTTCGACAGGTTCTTGATTTATGTTTTTCAACCTTTTTATTGAGGCTTCTGCCTGTTTATAATCATTAAAATTTGTACTTACATGGCTTATTGGATCAATAAGCATTAATATCGCTGCAAAAAAACTACTAAATTCTTCGCTTGTTAGTAGGCCTAGATTGATTCTTGCGGCTCCTAAACCTAATATTGCTAATATTCCAAATGCTTCAACAAATCCTACAACTGGATGTTGAAATGCAAGTAGTTTTAAAGTTTTATATTTTGCTTTTTTATTTGTACTTAATCTTTTATAAAATCTTTTTTCAATCCAATTTTCTGCAGCAAAAGCTCTTATCGTGGACATTCCATTTATAGATTCACCTATTAAACCTGCTAAATTACTTGTTGATTCTTGACTTTTTTCGGATGCTATTAAAACTCTCCTTCCAAAACTGTTAACTGAAAGAATAATCAATGGTGCAACAACAATTGTTGATACTGTTAGCGACCAGTCTAAATAAAACATGTAGATTATTACCGCTAACAACTGTAAAGTGCATGGAATAGTATCTTGAGCTGTTTTATAAATAACTTCGCTTACCCTGTCTGCATCTTCTGTAAGTCTATATGTGATGTCCCCGGCCGAAATATTTTCAACAGAATTCATCTTTATTTTTTGAATTCTACTAAATAAATTTCCTCTCATCACTTCACTAATTTCTAAAGATGGTTTGGCTATGAATACATCCTGTCCAAACTGAGCAGTTTTCTGAACTAAAAATACAAATAAAGACTTAATTATTATGCTAGATACTTTTGAGAGACTACCTGACCCAATTGCTGGGATTAAGTTTCCAGCTAAATAAGCTAATAAAGGCCAACAAGCTACGTAAATAAGCATGCATATAAAACCCTTAATGAACCTATCTGAATATTGTCTGACTGGTGGTATTAGTCTCAAGATATTATATATTTTATTATTTATCCTACTTTATCAATCTCTTTAGGTATAAAAAACAATGAAATTGGATCAATTCTTAAAATGGAAAAATTTGGTATCTTCTGGTGGCGAAGCAAAAATTTTTATTAAATCCGGTTCTGTTAAGGTTAATGGTGTAATTGAGACTAGGAGAGGAAGGAAGTTAAATAAGGGAGATAAAGTAATATTTCTAAAAAATGAATTAATTTTTGAATAGTTAGCTTATTCAACTCACTTTGTATTAATATATTTTTCTTGGAGATAGTATTTTGAGAAAATCTGTAATTGCTGGTAATTGGAAAATGCACATGACTTGTGCTGAGGCTAAAACCTATTTAGAAGAGTTTATTCCTTTAATAAAAAACCTTAATGACGATCGTAAAGTTGTTATTGCTCCACCTTTTACAGCTATTTCAACCTTTTCTGATCATTCTGATTTTGATTATTTAGATATTTCTAGTCAAAATATTCATTGGGAAGATCAAGGAGCATTCACTGCAGAAATATCTCCAAAAATGCTTCTTGAACATGGTGTCTCATATGCAATCGTTGGACATAGTGAACCTAGGAAATATTTTAGTGAAAGTGATGAACAAATTAATAAAAGAGCAGTTTTTGCTCAATATAGTGGACTTACTCCAATAGTTTGTGTAGGAGAAACATTAGAACAAAGAGAGAGAGGAGAAGCTGAAAGAGTCATTACTAGACAAGTTGAACAAGGATTAGAAAATACAGATCCATCTAATTTAATTGTTGCCTATGAACCAATATGGGCTATTGGCACTGGTAAAACATGCGAGGCAGAAGACGCTAATAAGATATGTTCTTTGATTAGGAAATTAATAGGTTTTGATGATGTAATTATTCAATATGGAGGATCTGTTAAACCTAATAATATTGACGAAATCATGTCAATGCCTGATATAGATGGGGTGTTAGTTGGAGGAGCTTCATTAGATCCGAATAGTTTCGCGAGAATTGCAAATTATCAATAAAAAAAATCCATGGCCAGAAGGCTGGGGCCAAAAAACTTCAATTATGGGAGTTATTAATTTAACTCCTGATTCATTTAGTGATGGTGGGGAATTAAACTCTTCAAAAAAGATTTTAGATCAAGTAAATCATTTTTTGAGAAATGGTGTTGATGTTATTGATCTTGGTGCTCAAAGTACGAGACCTGGGGCTGAAGAAGTTGGATCAAGTATAGAAATAGAAAGATTGATCCCATATCTAAAATTAATAAAATCTGAATTTCCAGATGTTTTAATTTCTATTGATACTTTTAATTCTGAAGTAGCTCACGAAGCTCTCTTAAATGGAGCTAATTGGATAAACGATGTCACTGGAGGAAGAAGAGATATAAATATTTTGGATGTTGTATCAAAATTCGATTGCCCATTCGTCATCACTCATAGTCGTGGAAATAGTCAAAATATGAATGAACTCTCTAATTACGAAGATGTATTGAATGATGTTAAGGATTCGCTTGATAATTTAATAAAAAATGCTTTAGAAAAAAATATATCTGAAAAAAATATAATAGTTGATCCTGGAATTGGTTTTTCAAAGGATATTATTCATAATTTGGAAATCTTAAAAAACTTAGATGTATTTAAAAAATGGAATTTGCCTATTTTGATAGGCGCATCAAGGAAGAGATTCATAGGAGAAATTTTGAATGAGAAAAACCCAAAAAAAAGGGATATTGGAACACTTGCAGTAAGCTGTCTTTGTTCTCAATTTAATATTGATATTGTGAGAGTTCACAACGTGGAACTAAATTATCAAATTCTGAAAGTAGCTGATAGGATTTACAGAAAATAATAAATTTATTATTCTTTAACCCCTTCGATTTTATCCTCTACCTCTTGGTATAGTTCTTTCAACTGTTCTATATTTTCATCTGAAGTTTCCCAATATCCCCTACCATTGACTTCTAGCAAAGTTCCAACAATTCTTCTGAAACTATTAGGATTAAGATCCATTAATCTTTTCCTCATCTCTTCATCATTTATAAATGTTTCATTAGTCTCTTCATATACAAAATTATCTACTTGACCACTTGTCGCACTCCAACCAAGAGTGTAATTAAGTCTGTTAGAAAGTTCTCTAACTCCTTCATAACCAGATTTAAGCATACCTTCATACCATTTAGGGTTTAAAAGTTTTGTTCTTGAGTCTAATCTGATAGTTTCCCCAAGTGTTCTAACTTGAGCATTAGAAGTGGTAGTGTCTGCTATATAGCTACTTGGTTCTTTCCCGTCATCTCTTAGTGTCTTAATTAATTTTGTTGGGTCTGAATCAAAATAATGACTTACATCTGTTAATGAAATCTCTGAGGAATCAAGGTTTTGAAATGTAACATCTGCTGTTTTCATTACTGACTCAAATACCTCTCTTTTTTGATTCATCTCACCTGGATTATCAGCATTAAAAGCATATGTTTTGCGTGATAGATACATTTCTTGTAATTCATTTTCTTCCTCCCAAGTAGAGTTTTCTACAGCTAAATTAACATTTGAACTGTAGCTTCCACTTGCATTAGAGAATACTCTCGCTGAAGCTTCTCTTATAGAGGTTCCTTCTTTTTCTGCTTGTTCTAGTGAATGTTTCCTTACAAAATTAGATTCCAATGGTTCATCAGCCTCAGCAGCTAATTTGACCGCCTGATCTATTAATGCCATCTGATTAATAAATAGATCTCTAAAAACTCCTGAGCAGTTAACTACTACATCTATTCTTGGCCTACCTAATTCTTCTAAAGGAATTAATTCTAATTTATTGATTCTTCCAACAGAATCAGGTTTTGGTTTTACCCCAACAAACCATAGGATTTGCGCAAGTGACTCTCCATAAGTTTTTATGTTATCAGTACCCCATAAAACACAAGCAATTGTTTCAGGCCAAGTCCCTTGCTCCTCCTTTTGTCTCTCAATTAACTTGTCAACAACAGACTTTGCAGCAGCTACTGCTGCTGTAGTAGGGATTGATTGTGGGTCAAGTGCATGGATATTTTTACCACTGGGTAAAACACCAGGATTTCTTATGGGATCTCCACCTGGTCCAGGTAAAACATAATTTCCATCTAATGCTTTAATGAGGCTATCCATTTCTTTATCAGCACAGACCTGTTCCAAACAGAAAAGTAGATAATCAAATAATTTATTTAATTCCTTCTGGTTAACTTCATTAAATCCATTTAAGTTGCAGACTCTTAGCCAAGGGGTAGGTAGATTTAGTCCAAATACTTTAAGAAAGTCAAACAATTTGGAAAGAAGTGATTTTTCTAAATAAACTCTGCCATCAACAATTTTTAAAGAGTTGACCATCGCAAAAATAGACTCTCTTGCTGTCTTTATGATTTTTTCATTTAACTCAACAAATTTAAGTTCGCCTTTATTATTACCATCATAAATTTGTTCAATAGTCATACCCATGGATTCAGCAAGCAGTCCAGGAAGAGATCTTAATCCCTCTTGTTCTCTTTCTAAAGAAGCAATATTTACAAGAGTTGCAACAGCTTCTTCTGCTGTTGGAGCTTCTCCAATAGTATGTAGACCACAAGGTAATAATCTACTTTCAATTTCCATCAACTGTTTGTAGATGTTACCAACAAATAAATCTCTTTCATCTATTGAGAGTTCTTCTACATCTTTTGATGGTAGCTCAACATCCTTGTCAAGATTACATTGTTTAGAAGTCTCGACTATTGCATTAACTATCTGAATGCCTCTACTATTTTCTCTTAGTTGTTGATAAGATCCAACAAGTTCGCTTAGTTCTTTAAGTCCTTTGTAGAGTCCTGCATTTTCTGCTGGAGGAGTTAAATAGCTAATTGTTGAAGCGTAACCTCTTCTTTTCGCGATTGTTGCTTCAGAAGGATTATTAGCAGCATAGTAATACAAATTAGGTAATGATCCAATGAGAGAATCCGGATAACATGTTTCACTCATGCCCATCTGTTTACCAGGCATAAATTCAAGTGATCCGTGAGTTCCGAAATGAAGAACAGCATCAGCTCCCCAGATTTTTTCTACATAGGTGTAATAAGCGGCAAAACCATGATGGGGACTAGCACTTCTTGAATAAAGTAACCTCATTGGATCACCTTCATAACCGAATGTAGGTTGAACACCTATAAAAACATTTCCAAAATGTTTTCCATAAATAAGAAGATTTTGTCCGTCACTATTTAGGTTTCCAGGAGGTTTACCCCAATTCTCCTCAAGTCTTTGTGAATATGGTGTGAACTCTTCGTATTCTTTTACTGACATCTTATGAGCAATATTTAACTCGGGAGACCCGTCCATTGCTTCAGGATTATTAATTACTTTTTCCATTAATTCTTTTGAATTACTTGGAAGTTCATCTATTTGATATCCTTTCGATTTCATTTCAAGGAGAACTCTATAAATTGAACCGAAAACATTTAAGTATGCTGCCGTACCGACATTTCCTTTGTCTGGTGGAAAACTAAATACTGTGATGGCTAATTTTTTGTCCTTTCTTTGTTTAACTCTTAGAGTTGACCATTTTATTGCTCTTTCAGCGATTACATCAACTCGATCTTGGAGCGTATGCGCCTTACCTGTAGCATCATCACGACCTGAGAGAATAATAGGTTCAATAGCACCATCAAGCTCTGGAATTGCAATCTGAAGTGCTACCTGAACCGGGTGTAACCCTAGATCACTATCTTCCCATTCTTGTGTGGTTTGGAAGACTAATGGAAGTGCAACCATATAGGGTCTGTTTAACCTTTTTAGGGCTTCAATAGCTTTAGGATGATCTTGTCTTGCTGGCCCACCAACTAGTGCAAATCCGGTTAGAGATACGACTCCATCTACTATAGGTTGATCTTTATTTATGGAATCATAATAAAATTCATTTACTGGTTTAGAAAAATCAAGACCTCCACAGAAGATAGGTAACACTCTTGCACCTCTGTATTCTAATTCTTGAATAACAGCAACGTAATGAGCATCATCTCCCGTTACGATATGACTCCTTTGAAGCACTAAACCTATTATTGGAGTTTTATCATCTTTAGGGTTTATATCTTTCCGATTATTTTCCCAATTTTGATATTCTTTAAGACTTTCAAACATGCAAGGAGCAAGAGGATGCCAAATTCCTAAATCTGGAAATGTTTCAGGATCTTGAATTTTGAATTCTTCTATTTGATCTTTTATGATCTCTGAAACAGCGTACTTTTCAGAAATCATTAACAAGAAGTTTTTTAAGTTCTCTGTGGTACCACCTAACCAATACTGAAAACTCAGAATAAATGTCCTTGCATCTTGAGCTTTTTCTACTGGTAGATATTTAAGTATTGAAGGTAATGTGTTTAATAACTTCAACATTGAATCTTGGAAACTTGCTCCATCAGATTCTTTTTTCTTTTTTATTAAATCTCCAATAATACTTTTAGATTGACCGAGTTGGGCCATACTAAATGAACCTAACTTATTTAGTCTCATTACCTCTGGCATGGAGGGAAAAACAATTGATGCTTTGAGCTTGTCTTTAAATGGAGATACTGCATCAACTACTTTTTGAGCAAGATCTTCAATGAAAATTAGAGAAGCAACAAATATATCTGCATTAGCTATATCTTCTTTAAAATCTTCAAAATTACTATCATTCCTCAGTTCTTCGATAAGATAGCCGCTAAGGTCTATACCTATTGGCCCATTCATCTTATTTATTGACTTTGCAGCTTCCGTTAAGGAATTTTGGTATTGTGGCTCAAGGACAACATAAACTGCTTTTATTACAACTTTGTGTTTGTTATCCTCAACAGGAGATACTCTGCGGTTTGCTGAGCGGACCTGCGTAAACATTGATTTTCTTTAAGTATTTCTACCAGCCTACGAATGAAAAGACGTTATTGTGTGCAATATAAATAGCGTGTAACAACCTTTAAAAAAAAAATTTTTAAAAAAATGATTGAAAATTCTAAAAAACCCGTACCAGTACTAGTTTCCGGAGCTTTAGGCAGAATGGGTAGCGAAGTTGTTAATACTGTATTAAATTCTACAGATTGTGAACTTGTTGCAGCCATCGACATAAACGAAAAGAACAATGGCTCAAATATTTCTGAATTATTAAATGTTGAAAATTGTGATGTTTTTGTTTCAAATGATTTTGAAGGGACTTTATGTTCTGTTAGTCAAAATTATAGAAATTCAAAAATCAAACCTGTGCTGGTTGATTTTACTCATCCTGATTCTGTATATGAAAATACCAGGTCGGCTATTGCATATGGTGTCTCACCAGTTGTAGGAACTACAGGTCTAAGCCCTTCGCAAATACAAGATTTGTCTGTTTTTGCTCAGAAAGCTTCCGTTGGTTGTGCAATAATTCCTAATTTTTCAGTAGGTATGGTTCTCCTCCAGCAGGCGGCATCGGTAGCTGCACGGTTTTATGACAATATCGAATTAATAGAGATGCATCATAATCAAAAAGCTGATTCTCCTAGTGGGACGTGTATAAAAACTGCAGAAATGATTGAAGAATATCCAAAGAAATTTAATCAGAATTTAGTAAATGAGTCTGAGTCATTGAAAGGTGTACGGGGCGGGCTGAGAGATTCAGGAATTAATATACATTCTGTACGATTACCAGGGTTACTCGCTCATCAGTTAGTAATTATGGGATCTCCAGGTGAAACTTACACAATTAAGCATGACACTATTGATAGAAAGGCATATATGCCAGGAGTTTTACAGGCTATTAAAAAAATAGGTAATTATGAAACTTTAGTTTACGGACTTGAAAAATTGATTTTTTAAAATGTTAATTCCAATTAATTCAAGTCAAATTTCAAAACTTATTCCTGCCGTTGGTACAGGAAGTCAATTTAAGTACGCGTTGGGGAATCCGAGAAAAATTCTTCAAAGAATAATAGTTTCTTCAATTGGTGGATTTATCTCATTAATTATTAGTTCGACTGGAGATCAAACTAATAATTTCTGGTTATTCCTATGTGTAGGTTTCTTTTTGTATATTATCTGGGGCCCAATTCTTGAATCAAGTAGAAAAAATTTGCAATTAAGAAAATATAAATTTTTTTCTATATTTGATGGCTATATATCAGATATCTATAAAACAGAAAAGATTGAAAGTTCAAGAGAACAATCTAATAGGCAAGGTCGATTAGAAGTTATCGAAAACAAAAGGACTTGGTTAGTACTTGAATTAGAAGATGAAGATGGTTATTTGGAAAAGTTAAGTTTTCCTATGGAAAATAAGCACAGTCAAATTAGGGTGGGTTCAAGTATTAGATGTTTAATAACATCTGATAACCGTAATTTTGACAGAGATTTTTATTTGACCGATGCTTGGCTTCCTGAAATTAATTTATGGGTTGGTGAGTACCCCTATTTATTAAGACCAGCATTTGAGGAAATTTGCTATATTTATTTGAATAGATAGTTGATACTTATATAATCTGATGAAAAATAAATTCAATTTGAAAATTGTTGGATCCGGTCCCACAGGTCTATTACTTTCAATTGCACTTTCAAAATTTGATTGCAATATTTTTTTAACTGATTTATTAACAAAAGATAGATTAATTGATAAAGATAAAACTTATGCAATTACTCACTCAACAAGAAAAATCTTATCTAAATTTAGACTTTGGGAAAAATTAGAACCATTTTTATTTGGCTTTAATACCCTTTCAATTTCAGATAGCGTAACCTCTGCTTTTACAAATTTATCAACTTCTGACTTAGATGATGATATAAGTTCTGCTGAAAATATTGGCTGGGTAGTGAAACATTCGGATCTCATGAACGTATTTTTTCAAGAGATTGATAATTATAAAAATATTTTTTTTATGACACCACAGAGATTGTTACGTAAAAAATTATTATTTGATTATCAATTCTTTTCAACAGGAGCAAACTCACTTGATAAAAAATTCTTTGATTTTGTTGATATAAAAAAATCTTATAGTCAGTCTTGTTTAACTTTTAAAGTTTCTCTTAGAGGTCATTGTGAAAAGCGCGCTTACGAAATTTTTAGAAAAGAAGGACCCCTTGCATTATTACCTTTAGAAAAAAACTTATATCAAGTAATTTGGACTTCCAGTACATTAAAGGCAATTGAAAGGTTAAATTCTGATAAGAATTTTTTAATGGATAATTTATCAACTATCTTGCCCGATGAATTTAAGTTGGATCAAATAGTTGGCGAATTTAATATTTTTCCTGTTTCATTATCCTTAAATTTACCAGTTTTAAATTTTAAAAAATTAGTTTTTGTAGGAGATGCATTTCATACATTTCATCCTGTTGGTGGTCAGGGTCTAAATAGTTGTTGGAGAGATGTTAATACTATTTATGATCTTTTTAATAAAAATACTGCTATTACTAAAATGCAATTGAAATTTTTTAAATTTAATTATTTTTCAAGCAGGATTTTAGATATTATCTTTACTATTTTTATAACTGACTCATTGATATCAATTTTTGCTAATAGAAACGTTTTTTTATTTCCAATAAGGAAATTGTCATTTTTACTTTTAAATAATTTTCTTTTTGTAAGAAAATTAGTCCTTAATCAAATGACGAAATCTCTTATTTACTCAAGTATTAAATAGAACTAATGAATAATTATGTATCTAGAGAAATGATAATTTATTTATTTAATGTAGTAGGTTTAGATGAATCATGTATTGAACTTGGGATAAAATTATCTATAAAAAATAACACTCCATTACCAATATTATTATGGAGTTACGGAATGCTAACTATTGAAGAACTAGATAAGTTATATTCATTTTTATTTCAAAAAATGGATTAATAATTCTGTTATAATTTTTCCATATTCTAATAAAGAACAATTACAGTTTTAACTAGAGGAAATCAGGTATCAAGAAAATCTATAGAGAAGCTTGATTTATTATTATTAATACTAGAAACTATTGACTTAAATGGTATCCAATCCCTTTACGCCTTATCAAATAAGCTTAATTTAAATAATGTTTTACCCAACAAAGTTACTATTTGGAAATTAAGGAACAATAATCCATTGAGAAAATCTTATGTTATTAACAATATTAAACTTAACGAATTCGATGCCTTAATTAAAATTACAGTTGAAATGTCCAAATATCTATATCCTTATATCAAAGAAATACTAAAATCTAAAGAAGATTTTGAAGAGAATCCAGTTATATGGAATGATTTTAATAAGAGATTTATTGAGTTGATTCAAGAGAGATTTAATGTAGACAGTATGAGAGTGAAAAAGCTTTTAAATCAAGCTGAAAATGAGGAAATTATCATAAAATCGCTCCTTATTTTATCTTTTTGCATTTCAAATCAGGGTTATCAAAAGTTGAAGAATTTTTTATATCATTTTTAATATGATGCAAAATAAATTGTCATTTCATCAATCTTCAGCCATTCTCGAAATAATTGGATTGCCAGATTATTCCAATAATGAAAATAAAGATCAAATATCTATAATTTCTCAATGGAAATTAACCATTGTTGGTAAACCACTTATTGAAGGCAAAATTGAACATTTAGGGCCTATTATGGATGCTTTTTATATTTATTCAAATCTTTTAATCAAAAACGAAACCCCAATATACGAGTCTAAGTTAATTGATATAAAAGCCGATAATCTCTACATACATAATATTGTTCTCAAGAGCTCTAAACCAAATGTAAATCCATTAAATATAAAGATTGGTAATACATCTTTGTCAGATACCATAAATTGTTTTGATCAGTTAAATGAATCCTCAAGAGTAAGAATAAAGAAAACTGTGGTATCTAATTACATTCCTAAAAAAGGAAGATTTGGTTTTACCAACAAAGTAAAATTTTTGAATTTAATTATGCCTCCTTTTATTGCAATTTTTTCCATAATTCTATGTTCCTCTACTATTATTTATTTTTATAATCCTGTTGAAGATAAAGAAAAAAATACACTAATAAATCCAGAATAAAGAGCCATTAGCATCTTGAACACAAACACGATATTATAGGTTAATTTCTTTTCTGAATAATTCAAATTTGTTCTTTTACCTTCTTGTATGGCAGATTTAAATATCCCAAATTTGAATAATAAATCTGATAAATATATTTTTAAAAAAAAATTAAATTTAAGAAGAAAATCTAAAAGAAGACTATTTACTGAATCTTTCATCTTGTTTATTTTGAGTATTTTATTAGTTTATATAAATTACTTAATCCCTAATAAAAGTTTGCTGCTAAAGAATTTACCTACGACAATTAATAAATCTTTCTTTTTATTAATTGATTTATTTTCATATCTCTATGAATTATTTTTGGTGATTTTTATTTTTGCCTCTTCATTTACTGCTTTAATTTTAATGATAGGCTCTTTATACAGGTTATTTAGAGTATCTAAGAGAAAGTCAAAACAAATAAGTTATAAATAATTTCAAATAGGTTGCATTAGGCCACCACTTCCTGAATCTGAATCGTCATCATCATTTTCAGTTTCTTCGCCAAATAATGCAAAAATACCAAGAACAATTGATGAAATAATAATTGATAAGGGTAAAATCGAAGTTTGGATTCCGACGTCTATATATTCACCCATAAAAAAATTAAATTTAAATAAACCTAACCGAAATCAAACTCTTTCGCGGATATTAAATAATTATTTAATAATTTTTTCTCATTTAATAAGAAGTTCTTTATCGAAATTCTTTATTTCTGTTTCAAAAGACTTAAACCACAACATTAGTTGATCAATTTGATTTTGAATTTCAGTTACTCCCAATCCCCTTATGGTTATGATTGATAATTGCTCTCCTTCATCAAAATTAAATTTATTTTGAACGCTACTTGGTAAGGAATTTTTAAGAATTTTAAAAGTAGAATTTTTTAATTTGGTTTCTATCACGATGTTTGGTTTTTTTAGTTTAATCTTATTAAAACCACATTTTTTAGATAGTAATTTTAGTCTCATTATCATAATTAAGGACTCAACAGGTTTGGGTAATGTGCCATATCTATTAACCCAGTCTGTAGCTAATTCAGTTAACTCATCATTGTTTGAACATTCAGTAGCAGATTTGTAAGCCTCAAGCTTCTCTTCTCTGTTTAATATCCATGTTGCAGGTATAAATGCATTTATTGGGAGATCAATTTGTGTGTCGCTAACTTCTGGTATCTCTTGCCCACTAATTTCTGAAATAGCCTCATGGAGCATATCTATATATAAATCATAACCAATAGCATTAACCTTTCCACTTTGTTCTTCTCCTAGTAAACTTCCTACACCTCTTATTTCCATGTCTTTCATCGCAAGTTGGTATCCACTTCCTAGTTCCGAAAAGTCTTTAATCGCTTTTAATCTTTGTTTTGCAGCTTCATTAATTTTATTTATATTTGGATAAAATAACCAGGCATGTGCCTGTACACCGCTTCTACCGACTCTTCCTCTAAGTTGATAAAGTTGTGAAAGTCCAAATTTGTGTGAATCTTCAATAATAATTGTATTTACTTTAGGGATGTCTAATCCACTTTCAATGATAGTTGTGCATATCATTAGATCTACTTCTCCATTATTAAAAGCAATCATTGCATTTTCAAGATCTGTTTCGTTCATTTGCCCATGAGCAATAATAAATTTTAAGTTTGGAAACATATTTTTTAATTTGTTTACAGCTTGATCAATATCAGAAATTCTTGGAAGAACATAAAATATTTGACCTCCCCTATCAAGTTCTTGATTAATTGCAGTTCTTACAACATCCATATCTATTTCAGATAAATTTGTTTTTATTGATCTTCTTGATGGAGGAGGAGTATTTAATAAACTCATTTGTCTCAGTCCAGATAAGCTCATATAAAGAGTTCTTGGGATTGGAGTTGCCGAGAGAGTTAACACGTCTATGTTGGTTTTGATTTTTTTTATTTTCTCCTTTTGTCTTACTCCAAATCTTTGTTCTTCATCAATAACGAGTAGTCCTAAGTTTTTAATTTCAATTTCTTTTCCTAAAATTTGGTGCGTTGCTACAACTAAATCAATTTTGTTATTTCTCAGCCCTGCATAGATTTCCTTTCTCTCATTTACGGTTTTGAATCTATTTAGTAATGAAACTTTTATTGGGTAAGGTGAAAATCTATTATTTATTGTTCTCCAATGTTGCTGAGCTAAGATTGTTGTGGGTGCTAGTAATATTGCCTGTTTGCCTGATGTAATAGCTTTAAAAATAGCCCGAACAGCTACCTCTGTTTTGCCAAATCCTACATCTCCACAGACTAGCCTGTCCATTGGCTTATCACTTTCCATATCAGATTTTATTTCCTCTACAGCAGTAATTTGATCAGGTGTTGGTTGATAAGGGAATGATTCCTCTAATTCATCTTGCCAAGGACCATCTTCTGGATATTTGTGCCCTTTTAATTTTTCTCTCTTCGCATAAAGTTTTAATATATCGACAGCAACTTTTTTGATTTGTTTCTTATTTTTATCTTTTATTCTTTCCCATTCTGTCCCACCTAATTTATTTATTTTAGGCTTTATTTTTCCGCTTGATCTATATCTGTTAATACTACCAAGTTGATCAGCGGCGACACTTATCTTCCCATCTTGATACTGAATGACTAAATAATCTCTTGAATCTCCAGTGATATTTATTTTTTCAATTTTTAAAAATTTTCCTATTCCATGATTTTTATGAACTATAAAATCACCTGGAATAATCTTTTTTACATTTATATTTGAATTATTACTTCTTTTTTTTCTTCTTATGAATACATTATTAAAAAGAGATTGTTGTGAAAATAATTCTTTATCTGTTATAAGGACAACCTTCCATATCGGAAGATAAAAACCCTCTATTTCGTAATTATTCTTGTTTTTTATAATTAAAGGAGTTGAAGTATTAATTGACTTAAATGCTTCATCAATATCATTAGGATTATTTAAGAAGTTTGTATTACATTCGTGCTCAAAAAGTAAAGTCCTAGTTCTTAATGGCTGTGCTGATAATATCCATACTTTTTCATTATTTTTTATATTCTTTTTTATATCATTGGATATTTTTCCTATGTTTTTAGAGTATGAATTTAATCTTTTATCATTTAACAAAAACCTATTATTAGTATTGACTTTAGATTCAAATTCATAAAATTTTATTAAATTAAAATTCCCTAGTGAATTTAATATTTCGTCAAACTTTAAATGCAAATTAGGTTTTGCCTCTAAATTAATATCATTATTTTTAAGGTTCTCATTTAATTCATACGCACAATTATCAAAATTACTTTCTGAATCAAGATACCAATTATTTGCAAATTTTTTACAATCTTCTAATTCATCAATTACTAGAATTGTCTCCCTATTTATAAAATCTATAATATTTGAGGGTTCTTTTTCAATTATTCCTAAATAACGATCAAGATTATTTTTATTTATATCTTCTGAATTAAAAATACTGTTCTTAGATAAATTATTTAACTTATCTTTTATTAGCAAATCAAATCCAGCCTGTATTATTTCAATATTATCGATACTTTCTAATGTTTTCTGTGTATGGGGATCATATTCTCTTATCTTCTCAATTACATTATCAAAAAATTCTAATCTTATAGGAAACTCATTATTGACAGGATAAATATCTATTATTTCCCCTCTCCTACTCCAGAATCCTTCTGTTGATGTCACATTTTCCTTTGTATAACCCAGCAAAGTAAGTTTATTTGCTAATTCTTGAATCTCGATTTGAATCCCTTTTTGCAAATCTAACTTGTTTTTAATAAATAAGTTTTTATTTATTAGATGAGGTTGTAGTGATCTCTCTGTTGAGATAACAATATTAAGTTCCTTATTCTCTTTTGTTATTAATCTTGATAAAACTGTAAGCTGACTAAATTCAATTTCTTTGGATTTATTGATTGATGAGTATGGTAGATGATCTGTTGGAGGATAATATAAAACTGCTTTATCATTTATACTTTCAAAATAACCAATCCATTTGTAGGCAATTTCTACATTAGGACAAATTAATAATATATTTTTTTCCTCTTTTTTTGCAATGCTATCTAAGATTATTGATTTGGCATATCTACTTGAACCAACAATATTTAATTCATTATTTTTTGAAATTCTTTTTATTAATTCAGAAGTAATTTGTGAGTTAGAAATATAATCAACTAAAGTATTTAAACTCATTTATAGATATCAATCTTGATTACAAATATCCGATACATTATATTAGATTTTATACTGATTGTGAATAATATTTGATGGATTCAGCCGCAATAAATTCTTTTATACCCACGCTAGATGAGGTAGACAGTTGGTATGAAATCTTTACGCTTTTACCAATATTAATTGCTCTAGAATTATTATTATCAGCTGATAATGCTGTCGCACTTGCTTCTCTTACTAAATCACTAGACAGTTCAGAATTAAGGTCAAGAGCCTTAAATATTGGTATAACAATATCTTTACTATTTAGAATCATTCTCATCATATTATCTAATTTTCTTCTCAAGTTTATTCTTATTAGGGTTTTTGCTGGTTTTTATTTAATATACTTATTCTTCTCTAATGTTTTTTTTAATTCAGATATAGAAAACGCTGAAAATGGTACAGATAATAAAAATAATAATTTTAGGTTCTTAAGAGTTGTAGCACTTCTTTCAATTACTGATTTTGCATTTTCTATAGACAGTATTACTACTGCAGTAGCTATCAGCGATCAATACATATTAATTATATTTGGAGCAGTAATTGGTGTATTAGCATTAAGATTTACATCTGGGATTTTTCTAAAACTTCTGGATATATTTTCTAGGTTAGAAACAGCCGGTTACATTGCAATTTTGATTGTTGGGATTAAGCTTTTAATAAATACCTTAATTAAAGAATCTATTCTTCCAGACTATTATTTTTATATTTTGATTCTTTTTGCTTTCATTTGGGGATTCTCTAAAAAAGAATCTAAAACTTAATCTGAGAAATAATTACCCACTGTGGGCTTTAACTGTTGTATTAATTGATTTCTGCTAGATATGTTTTTGCCTTCAAGTTTTGCTTCTAACAAAATAATCGGATCAGTTTTAGTTGAAATTATTATTCCTTCATTTTCTATAACAGCAAGAATAATACCTGTTCTTGAATTATTGCTCATGAAAAGGTATTTTTTATTTTTAATTACATCAATACTCAAAACTTTGATTTTAAGTATTTTTAAGTTCTTACCTCTAAAATTAGTATTTGCTCGCGGGTGTAATGCTTTTATTTTTTGAGAAATTTTAATTGCCTCATTACCCCAATCAACTTTAAAGTCTGATTTTTCAATCATTCTTGCGTAAGTAATTTCTCTTCCAAGAGTATTTTGTTTTGTTAATTGAGGACTAGTATTTTTATTAATATTTTCTTCGATTAAAGATGTAGCATTTAAAAATAATTTTGCAGATAAAATACTAAGTTTTTCCGATAGTGTATTTAAATTATCGTCATTATCGATTTTAATTTTTTCTTCCATCAATATGTCGCCAGTATCTAGTCCCTCATTCATTTTCATAATTCCTACACCAGTAAATTCATCGCCTTTTATTAAGGACCATTGAATTGGGGCAGCACCACGCCATCTTGGAAGTAATGAAGCATGAGCGTTCCAACAACCAAATTTTGGGATTTCCAAAATCTCTTTGGGTAAAATTTTCCCGTAAGCTATAACAATAAATAAATCACAAGAAAGTGATTTAAGTTCATTTATAAAATCTATATTGCCCATGATTTTTTCTGGAGTATAAATTTTTATAGATTCTTGCTCAGCAGTGCTTTTTACAGGTGAGGCTATTAATTTATTTCCCCTAGATCTCTTCTTATCCGGTTGGCTAACTACTGCAATTACCTCGTGCTTAGATTTAATAAAAATATCAAGACTAGGAATTGAATATTCAGGTGTTCCCCAGAATATAATTCTCACGCGTCACCAGTTATTGATAATTCATTTACCCATATATGTGGAGAAATCCCACTTGTTGTTACCTCCTGGCTTGATTCAATATTTACTATATTTTTCAAAAGATACTTAATATCCCCTGCTACGGTGGCAGATTCTATTGAGATTTTTTTACCGTTTTTGTAGAGCCATCCATCAAATGGAAGAGAAAATGAACCTTGACTTGCTCTGACACCTGCATGGATTGCATTTAATTCTTCAATATAAACAAATTCTCCTTCATAAGTAGAGTGATCTAGTGATGTTTTTAGATCAATGTTTTCTTCTGATTTTTCAACTACGATCCAATCAGGAGATACTGAGACTTTTGATCCTAGTCCAGCGTGGCCAGTTGGAGTTGTTTTAAATATTCTTGCAGTTGATTCAGAATGTATAAAATTTTCAATTCTCCCTCTGTTAATTAGACATAGTCTTTTGGTTGGGGTTCCTTCTCCATCAAATGGAGTTGAAGAAATATTCTTTTCGTGAAGGCTATCATCATAAATATTAAGTGCTTCTGTTGATATTTTCTCTCCGATTGAATTTTTATTAGATAAGCTCACTCCATCTATGATGCTTCTAGCATTAAACATTGAGCTAAAGGCGTTAATGATAGTTAAAAAAGACTCTGGGGAAAAACATATTAAATATTTATCAGTTTTAATAGATGAATAATTTAAATGAGAAATTGTTTTATTTGAAGCCTCTTTAATACACGACTCTATATCTATATCACCAGCTCCATATCCAAGTTTTACGGAACCTGAACTACGAGGCTTCTTATTTTTCTCTTCTGCTCTTGCATATAAATATAGTGCTGCTTGACTTTTGGAATAACTTCGAAAGGCACCCTCACTATTTGCATAAACTCTCTCAAAGAAACTCTCAGATAAACCATTATATGGAACAGATTTTATGGATTCATGACTTTCTATTAGTTTTAATTCCGCTCCTCTTAAAAGTGTAAGTAATTTTTTTATTCCAACAGGATTTCTTTTTTTAATTTCCTTAACTTTAATAGGATCCTTCGCTAGTGGTGAAAATTCTGTGGTTTCATTCTTATTGCCGAAATCAGAAGCTATATTTGCTTGCTTAAGAGCCTTTTTAATACCAGATTCACTAATATCACTTGTTGTTGTAATACCAACTAGATTAGATTGATTCCAAACTCTTATAGTTAAAATTTGCTTTTGTGATGCCTTAAGTTGTTTAGCCTCTCCTTTATCTACTTGCACAGAATAATCATTAGAAAAGCTTGCTCCATAATCCCATTTTTTAAGATTTAGTAAATCTGCAGCTTTGGAGATTTGAGTTTTGATTTCTCTTGAATTCATATCCTATCTTCCGCCAACAGTGATTGAATCAACCTTGATATGAGGTTGGCCAACAGTTACGTTGACACTTCCACTTATGGATCCACAGAATCCAGGAGCCAATTCGAGATCATTTCCGCACATTGATATTTTTGGCATAACTTCTTTAGCCTCACCGATCAATGTTGCTCCCTTTACTGGACTAGTTAATTTACCATTTTTAATAAGATATCCTTCTTCTACCGCAAAATTAAATTGTCCTGTAGCACCTACACTGCCACCACCCATTGATTTGCAGTAAAGACCTTCACTAATGCTATTGATTAAATCCTCTTTCGAATGTTCACCTTTAGCTATATAAGTATTTCTCATTCTTGAAGCTGCAGCAAAAGAATAATTTTGTCTTCTTCCACTTCCTGTTCTTTTATGGCCAGTTCTTAATTCACCTGCCCTGTCGGATAGGAATTTTTTTAAAATTCCATCTTTTATAAGAACTGATTTTTCGGGTTCCATACCTTCATCATCTACTGATAATGAACCGAAAGACCCTTCTGATATACCTTCATCTATTGCTGTTACAGATTCATGTGCGATTTTTTCATTCAATTTATTCTCAAATGGTGTTGTTCCTCTCTCTATTTGAGTAGTTTCAAGTAAATGACCGCAGGCTTCATGGAATATAACGCCACCAAATTTATTAGCTAATACAACAGGCATTTGTCCTGCATCAACATAATCTGCATACAACATGTTCATTGAACTTTCAAACACATCATTAGCTGCCTTTTCGTGATCCCATAATCTAAATTCATTAGGCACTCCTGACGATCCAAATCTTCTACTACCACTAGATCTATATTGGGCATCACTTGCAATTACGTTGAGTCCAACTGTTTGATGCAATCTAATATCTGAGACATAGGTTCCGTCACTGGAGGCTATAATTACTTCTTGCAGATTTCTTGAGTAACTTCCTTTTCTAGTTATTATTTTATTATTTTTTTTTAAAGACTTTGTGCTGACAAGTAATTTTTCACTTATCTCATTAATAGATGGGACTTCATTAATCCATTTTTTCTTGGATAAACTATAGTTCCTATGTTTATTTAAACCGTTAAATACTCCTCTTTTGTTGTCTGTTATGTCTAACATCTCAATAGCCTGAGATACCGATCTCATCAAGCCATGCTTTGTTAAATCATTTGTACTTACAAATCCATCCTTTTTCCCCTTGAAGATTCTAATGCCAGCACCCCTTCCAAATGATGGACTTACACTTGTAATAAAGTCTTCTTCAGCTAAAACGCTTGAGTTGTCAGTATTCTCTATAAATATTTCTACAAAATCAGCACCAAGTCCAATGCCGTAGAAAATAATTTCTTCTAATAAATCTTTATTGCTGCTACCAAAAACGATTTCATTTGATTTGATTTGTGACGTAAGCATATGAGTCTATAAATCTTCTCTGTATTAAAGATTATCTAATAGAAGGTTGGAAATCTTTGCTATCAAGAGGTTTCAATAAGTATAGTCTTAATAACTGGTAACCGTTTGATAAATATTTAGGTAATTTTTTAAAAGTTTTAGATACTTTATTTCCATCACTGTTTGCAATATCGGAAAGAACCTTATTATTCTCTACTATTTTATCTAATCTTCCATAAAAAGATTTATCATAAACGTCCATTACTACAGGGAAAACTCTAGCTGCAGTTTCATTTGTTTTATTAATAACAAACTGGTCGTAATCTCTGGCATCTAAACCTAAAGATCTGTAGAAATCTTTTTTAATTCCCAAATCCCTTGCATACATAGTTGCAAATACAGCTAATAGAAAGAACCTCGACCATAACTTGGATGTTAATGGAAGATTATTCAAAAAATATCTAAACCTATGGAAGTAGTCAAATAATGGGTGTGTAAATGTAGAGCCGCCAATGGTAATTTTTTGGCTTAAAGATTTAACAGTACGTGGCTGTGCTTTCATTAATGCGTCGAAGAAATCCCCATGTCTATTTTCATCTTGACACCAATTTTCAAAGTAATTAAATAGTGGAAAAATTTTGCTATCCGGGTTCTTTTCGAGATGCCTATAAATTGCTATGTATCTCCAATAACCTATTTTTTCGGATAAATAAGTAGCGTAAAAAATACTTCTTGGAGGGAAATAAGTGTAATCTTTATTGGCTGTTAAAAAACCTAAATCTAACTGAAGTCCAAAGTCACTCATTGATTTATTTAAAAAACCTGCATGTCTTGCTTCATCTCTGGCCATATGAGCAAAACATTCAGCAAGTAGAGGGTTTTTGACTTTAATTCTCTTACTAAGTTCCTTATAAAGTAAAAAACCTGAAAATTCTGAAGTACAACTTCCCTCGAGAAAATCAACAAAAAGCTCTCTTGTCTCAGGATCTAATTTTTCTGCAGCGCCTTCAAATTCACTATTTCTTACAAAATGATGTCTATTGTAATCTTTCCTAAATTCCTCACATATAGCTTCCAATTCCTCCTCGTTTATTGATAAATCCATATTTTCCATGGCCTCAAAGTCTGTTGTGTAGAATCTTGGAGACAAAATTGTTTCTTTTGCTGGTATCTTTCCATTATTAATATCTTTTTTATTTTTTGATTCAACAGTTGATTGAGCCATTTTTTATTAGGTTTATTAATACTATTATTTACTATGATTTGTATTTTCGAGGGAAAAGTTAACTTGGTGTTATTGTTTTTCTAATTAACTCCTATTAACTTTTGCCCATTCAATCTTTGAAGCACTCTTGAAATAATTAATTTTAGGGTAATTCTTTTTTCGTCAATAAGAAAAGATTCAATAATACTTGGTTTTTGATTAGGTTTTGATAAAGAAATACTTTTTAATGAACTAATATCATCCTTCTCAAAGGATAACCAAAAGTTACATGTATCTTTAATTTCACAATTTATTACCCAACATTTATCTCCAGCGATAGGTCTATTTGTGTTAGTGAGGTTAATATTGTTTATTTCTAATCCTCGTTGATTAATTTCCTCAGTAAGTGAAGGGATTAGGTGTACGTTAATAAATTCTTGGAAAGGCTTTTTCTCTACTGGGAGTTCTTTTTTGGGTTTTGTTATAGGTTTTTCGGGAGTATTAATTTCATTTTTTATAACAACTTTAGTAGCAGAATCACCATTATTTATATCGATATTGACAACTTTTTCTGATTCAGGTCCTTTTATTTCCTCAGAGTTAGATTTAGTAGTGTTGTCAGATATTTCTTTATTAACTTCATTATTTTTGTCTAAATTTTCTTCCATAAAAAAAACTATTTATTCCATTATAAATTAAAAAAACATTTTTTAATTAATTTATTTTTCTACCAATCGTTATCAGCATTATCCCAGTCATCTTTAATATCTTGATTTGAATAACTTTGATCTTTTTTTAAATTATTATCATTCATATTTTTAACTACTCTGTAATTAACAGAAATTGTTGGTTGAGTTTCTCTAATATCCCTTTGTGGCGGCATCTCAACGTTTGGTTCCATATCTTCCTCATTATTATTAGTTACAAAATCATCTTCCACATTTTCGAAAGTTTTTTTTCTGAAACTAGTACTTGTAATTGTTGTATTTAATAAAGTACTTACAAATAAACCAGAAAAAAACGAAATACTGATTAACTTTCCTATACTTACTTCTTGGAGGTTCCATTTAAAGTATCTAAATGAAGTCTTCTGATTATTATTTGTATATAATAAAATTTGAAAAATAATTATTAAAAAAAAAGTTAAAAGTAAATATTTTTTCTTAAACTTAATTATAAAAAGTTATCTTTAATTTTTTTGGTTAATATTTCCATAATATATTTTGTGAAAATTTATTTATGTTAATTCTAAATCAATTTGATATTTAAGAATATCGACTTTTATTATTTTTACTTCTATTGCATCTCCAACTTTATATGATTTTTTAGATTTTCTTCCAATTAATAGATTTTGCCTTGACCTGTATTCATACCAATCATTATTAAGAGTGCTTACGTGTACTAAACCCTCTACATTTAGTTCTGATATCTCAACAAAGAAACCATATGTTTGCACTGATAAAATAAACCCACTATAAATATTACCTAGTAATTTTTCTGCTATTCTTACTTTTTTTATATTTATGTAATTAGATTTATATTGATTAACTTTGTACTTGAATTCATTGAGTTTATCTATCACAAACTTGTTAAATAATATTTCTAGATTTTTTGAAATTGATGAATTAAATATATCCCAATTTACTAATTCTAATGAATTACTCTCAGAAATATTAATTCCATTAATATTATTTTTCTTTGATTTCTTGCCATTTATTATCATATTAAAAATACAGTATTGATTTATAAGATTTGTGAAGTCAAATCCAGGAATTGTCCATGGAGAAATAAATAATTTTTCTGATTCATCATTATCAGGATCTTTAGATATCAACCTTATTTCATTGTCCTTAAATTCATTAATTAGAAGTTTATGTAACATTCTTTTTTTATTATCGTCGTCACATAATTTAATTACTTGACTAAATGTCAAATTGCCATCTTCATTAAGCTCTAAATCATTATCAATAAATTCTGAATATTTGATAATTTCATTAGCATTAATGTAATCAATTCCATTTGAAATGTATCCTGCACTTTTTAAGCCATATTGATTTGAATGTTTGAACCATATTAAATTAGCTTCATATAGTATTGGTGTAAGGTATGTTTGGCAATCTTCTTTATTTAATGATTCAAAATATCCTTTTGAATATTCAGCTGGATTGTGAATAAAAAATTCTTCTAGTGCTTCAATCTTATTAAGTGGCGCAGGAATTTCCACCTTACCATCCAAAAGATGGTTTTCTCTGAATGAACATGAAATTTCTAGTATTTTATCTAAATCGTCGACATATTCCTTTACAGGTTTTAATACCCGAGAGGTTATTCTTGATTTGCTTTTTCTAGATAGAAGCGCGTCTGTGTGATCACTTCCAACAATAAGTGTGCATTTTACTAAAGTAAGATGAAATGACCAATCAATTATTTCATTATCACTATTTAAATTGAGACAGAGGCTTATTGCTTCATTCTTTTCACCAAATTTAAATTCAGAATCATTTCTTATAGCTTCACCAAGGTAGTTTTGCCAATCATCCAATAATGGTAATGATTCAAAGCCTTTGAATAATATTTCTAGAGATTTTTTACTATTTAGATCTACTCTTTCTGCGAGATTGTTTGTATGTATCCATAATTTAGTATTTTTATTTTTTCCCTGCTCTATTTGAATCATTGGGAGCATTGGAGAATTATTAGAATTCCAACTTTTGAATAAATAGGAGTTTTTATCTGTAAGGTCAATCCTCTCCCTTTGTTCTATTTTTTTTGATTCAATATGATTTAAATCGTATGATTTAACGATATTGCTTTTAGATAAAACAAAGTCTGTGTCATAGTCTTCATTATTGTTTAGTTTTAGTTCTTGTATTACATGACCGAGTCCTTCTTCTTGACCTATAGGGAATCTATCAATCTCAACTTTTACAATATTCTTATTGTTTGGATTGAAAGTGTATTTTTCATTCTCTTTTGGGAGTTTAATTTTAGAAAGGATCCTATCGTCTATTGGGATTGCATATACATCATTGTTTATTATTTCTACTTTAGAAAGAAGTATTTGATTTGATCTTTCAAGAATACAATCAACTATTCCTTCAGGTGATCTTCTTCTATATCCCTCTTTTATTATCCTTACTAAAACTTTATCTCCATTCCATGCATAGTTAAGTAGATTTTCTTTAATGTAGATATCTTCTTTGTCTTTTCCTCTTACAGCAAAGCAATAGCCTTTGCTACTACATCTTATTTTAGCCACAAGATGATCATTATCCTTTATGCAAGTATATTCATCATTTTCATTTTTATTAATTATTTCAAGTTTTTCTAGAGCTGTTAAAGCAATATCTAATTTATCCTTATCAGATTTCTTTGTTATTTTTAATAATCTGCATAATTTTTTATATTCTAACCCTTCTGACTGATTAAGATTATCAATTATTGAAGATGATGTGAACATGATTTAAATGAAATTATAAATTAATTTAGTGGTATACATTTATTATTACACCTTATTATCCAAGCTTAAAACTAATTATTTTCTTTCTCTTCTTTTTCTTCTTTTTCGATGGTGAAAGAGTTGATAAAAAGCCTTATTCCAATGATGAAAAATGTAATAGACGCTATTGACTTAAGAACTACTTCGGGTAAAAAACTTGAAAAAGAACCACCTGTTAAAGCTCCTAGTAAACTTGCAAAAACAAGTGCTGAAGAAGATCCTAGAAAAACTGCTAATGGTTTATTTGAAGTGCCACTAATAGTTAAAGTAGCTAGTTGAGTTTTGTCACCTAATTCAGCTATGAAAACGGTTAGAAATGTTGATAGTAATAAACTTAAAACCATTTATAAATAATTTTTGAATGTTTCATAAGCTAAAAATATACTTATCAGTATCATCAAAGTACCAGTAGATAAAGCAAATTTGCTAGGAGATATTTTTTTTGATACCCATTTACCAATAAGAACTCCTACTATGCTAGAGCTTATTAATGCTAGAGAACTTCCAAGAAAAACAACTATTGGCCTGCCCGATTCGGCAGAAAGCATTAATGTGGCTATCTGAGTTTTATCGCCAAGTTCAGCAATAAAAATTGTTGTAAAAGTCGTTATAAATATTGAAAAAAAACTTTTTTCTAGATTGTTTTCTTTTTTTTCTAATTTACTATTCATTTTCCAGAAACAGCAATTCTAAAAGTTTTCATCTCTTTACTTTGGTATCCATAATTTGATGAAATATGTTGTTTGCAGCAATCTATTAAAAATTTATCACCAGATTTAAAATATCCTTTAAATGAAATTGAAAATTCACTTACACGGCAAAAATGTGGTCTGGTTTCATAAATTAAGCATTTTTTATTTTCTCTGTCCAGGTTTTTGCACCAACCGTCTTTAGCCGTCATAGAATTTATCAAGGCTATATCTTCTTTGTTAAGTTTATTAGCCAAATCGTTTCTTTCGTTCAAGTCGAATTTACAACAAGCTCCACAATTTTCTATACATGTCCATGATTTCATAATTTAATTCAATCTTGTAACGTATCAGTACAGTTTCGTCATTTATTTGTAAAAATAGTATCACAAAACATATTCATTAATCATGGCAACACTTATTCCTTTAGCTGTAGTTGCGTTAGCAGGACCAGCAAT
>MWOO01000142.1 GCA_002025945.1 Prochlorococcus sp. HOT208_60m_813O14
CTGTTATTTTTATTGGTGATACATTATTTTCTGGAGGCTGTGGAAGAATTTTTGAAGGGACTTATCAACAAATGTATTATTCACTAGAGAGAATCAAATCTTTACCAAAAAATACTCTCATATATTGTGCACATGAATATACTAAAGCAAATATATTGTGGGCATTGAATCTCAAGCCTAAAGATCAAGATATAAAAAATAAACTTTCGGAAGTTGAAAAAAAACTTTCTCTTAATGAATTGACAATTCCATTTTTACTTGATGAAGAGATGAAAATAAACCTTTTCTTAAGAGCAAAAAATTTAGAAGAATTTACTTTTTTAAGAGCAAATAAAGATTTATGGGTTTAAATAGATAGGTATCTTCTTAAACAAATGTCCCCCAAACAAGTAATCAAAACATCAAATGCTCCAGATCCAGTCGGACCTTATAATCAAGCAATAAAAGCTGGGGATTTTATCTATTGTTCTGGACAAATTGCTATAGACCCAGTTTTGAATGAAATAACATGTTTAGGTGATATAGAGAAGGAAACTATTCAAGTTTTAAAAAATCTCGCAGCAGTTCTTAAAGCTGGTGGAGCAACAATAGAGGATGTAATTAAAACAACTATTTACTTAACCGACTTAAGTAATTTTCAAATTGTCAACAAAATATATAATGATTTTTTTAATACAGAGAATCCTCCAGCCAGGGCCTGTGTAGAAGTTTCATCTCTACCAAAAGGAGTTTTAGTTGAGATAGATTGCGTCGCATTTCTAGATTAATTTCTAATTATTGAGAAATTTGAAATATGCACCTATTGTGCACCATAGTTGTATAGATTATTAGTTGATAATTCATCTTTGATCTATGTCAGCAGCAAAGCTTAATATAGATGAACTAGAAGCAGGTTATCCTTTATTTTGCAAAGCTCTAAGACTCTTAATTTTAAAAGGTAATTCAGTTAAAGATATAGAAAAGACAGTTTGTTGGAGTCATCTTGAAACTTTAAATAGATGTCTACCTGGTAGATATAAAGCTCCCACATATTTAATGGCTTTAATCAAAAGAGATATTGCAAAGCCAAATAATTATTAAAAAGAACTAATCTTCTAAATAAAATTGATCAATATCCTTTGAAAAGTTTTTTTCCTTTTCTGATATTTCTTTATTATCTAAAAAAATTGAAAGACTTACAAAATTTTTACCGAAGCTGATATTTGGATAGACATCCCTTTCTTTGCATAATTTCTCAATTTTCATCATGAATTTACTAATTTTTGAGTATTGCTCAAATTCAAATCTTTTTTCAATCCTTAAAGGTGATTCTCTTTCATTCCACATTAAATTTTTTAATCAAAACTTATTACACTATACCTTCAACAAAGTTACTCAATAAATTTTTGAAGTTAAAATTTTTAGTCACTCTCCCAATAATCAATAATACCTCCAATAGTTAAATCGGTTTGAATTTCTGGATTAGGACAAGCAAATCTAGCGGCAGAGCCACTAGAAGTAAAAACCCAGTTACCTTCTCTGGCACCAACAGGATCAACAGCAACTAATTTCTTTCCTTTATTATTTTCTAAAATTCGTAAATTCATATAACCTAAGCCAGCGACTCTTTGAGTACAAACCATCCTTCCTAATACCTTCATAATTTCCACAATTTCTATCCTCCTTTTTTATGACTTATCAGGATCCCAATGATCAATTATTCCAACAATCGTCAAATCACTTGGATAAGATTTGCTTCCCGCAGCTTCCCTAGCAGCAGAACTTCCAACACAAATAACCCAATCTCCTGGCTTACAACCAACAGCATCTACCGCAACCTTACTTGAAGAACCATCCAAAACAACCTGTAGATGTTTATGTTCAAAACCAGGAATCCTATTGGTAGAAACAAGTGGTTTTACAACCTTGCAAATTAACATAATTAGTGAGCCTCCTCTGTTTTTTTATCTAAAGACATTCCAATAATTTGGGCGGAATGAATGTTGTCTCTATCTCTAATAGTAGAGCAAGTATGCAACAAACCTTGATCAACTAAATTTTTATACCTAATTGATATCGCATTATTAACCCTTTCACAATCTTTTATTGCCCTCTCTTTTGCGCCGGGTACTTTGCCAGAGTAATCAAATCTTATTACTACTGGAATAGGTAGATCTTGAGACACATTTAGTCCAGTAAAAATCTTCACTCCTACATCTAAATCTGGAGCCCCTTCTTCGACTGTATCTAAATGAGCAAAATAAGTTAAATTTCTTAGATGTACTTCTTTAAAACCTATACCTACTCCAATAAACCTCTCTGCATGTCCAATATCTTCATAAGAACCATTATGAAAACTCTTTACATAATCAATTTGAGAAATATTATTGACAATTAATTTATACATAAATTTTTCCAGTCCACTGAGTTTATCTTTTGAAAATTGCTTAGAAATTGTCTGACAAATTTCTTTTTCCGCATCCTCTTTTGAAAAGTTTATTGTTGAATTATAAATTTCTAAAGTAGAAATAGTTTTTTCTAAATCAATCCCTCCATCACTAGTTGGCATATGTATTTTTAATGAATCAGTATCTGTATCAAGTCCAATTAACATTAAATCCACAGAAGCACCACAGCAAAAGCTATTCTCTACAGCCTCTTTAAAAGCATATAGTTTACTTCTCCCTTCTTCCGCAGCTAACTCGTCATTACTCCCATGAGCTGCGCATCCCTGATGCAAAGGATCTACAGAACTAAAATGATAAGTTACAACCTTTAAGTACCTAGTATCTTTATGGGCTTCATTAGGGATATTCTCTCTATATCTTTTATGTTCAGTTTTTACCCATCTATTTACTGTATTTTCAATATCAAAAAGTGCACCAGCATGAGATCTTCTTCTCACTGAACTAAAAGGTATTCTCATTACATACGCTACTGAATGAGCTAATCGACCATCCGAACAAGGAGTTATATCAAGTAAATGTATTCCACAATCTAAAAGAAATTTTTCAAAATCTTCCGCACCTCTACTTCCTGAAGCCCCTTCAAGAGGATCATTTTTAAAAAAATTGTCACTAAGTTTCTGATGTTGTTTAAAAGCACACCATGCATATAGAGCTCTCATATCGAGAGGTTTAACCCAAGATTTATCTAATACATGAAGAGGTAGATCTATTCCCAAATTTTTTCTTGATATTACCTGAGCTTTACTTATAAAATCTTCATGGTGTTGTATTCTAGCAATTTCCTTTAAAGTAGGAACAATTTCATCAAAATCACTTTTTATTTTGCTTTCATACCTATAAAAATTTTCATTCTGGATACTGTTAGTTAATTTATGAGATTTTCCAGAATTACCTAAATCGTTTGATTTTTTAGTTTGTGTATGAATATTTTCCGTAAAAGTTTTCATTGGAGCTGTAGGCCCCAATGTGAAGTTCTTGGCTTTTGCCAGTCCTCTTAAAGGCATTATTTAATTACCCTCGTGCACCACCTGAAAAGGTAACAAGTTGTCCTTCACGAGTATTGCCACTTGATCCAGTTATCAAGAAATCTGGCTCTTTCATTTCATCATTCCTTTTTATATCCATCACTGGCATTGCACTCGTCATGCCTGGTCTTGTAGGATTTCTTTTTCTTGCTGAAGCTCCTTCAGTACCTGTTACCCTGTTTCCTCTTGCCCAATCATCCCCTGTTATCTTCAACCCAGCAGATTGACCCTCGCCAGTAATTCTGGATTGTGCTCTCTCTTTTGAAGAATCAAATTCCTTTAAATCTTTTTTTGGGGTAAGTAGGGAATTTTTGTTTTTATCAAACCTAAATTGTTCTGTCCCTGTTACTGTGTCCTCAGCCATATCGAATGGGCCTGTAATCTTTGAGCCATTTTCATACTCATTGCCTGTTACACCATCTCTTTTTTTATCAGAGTATTTATCTCTTGAGGGAGAATTTACAGAAAATTCTTCCCATGAGCTTGAATTTTTTCTTTCACTATTGGCATAATTTTTTTCGGATGAATGATTGGAACAATTATTACCTAACTGATCTCCTCCAACATATGGGGTTCCTGTTGGATTTAGACAAGCACCTTTGCCTGCTCCAGTCATACTTCCTCCGATACCCGGTTGTATACCCGTAAGGCGTGCATTTGAGCTACCTCCTAAATAAATTTTTCCTTTATCTTTTAATTCAGTTATTAAGTCAGAATTACAATTTTCCTCAACTTGATCTAATCCAGCATATGGTGTCCCAGTTACATTTTTGCAAGTTCCAGGTTCATCGCCAGTAACTTTCTCAGATCTTCCAGTTAAGGTGCCACTAATCTCATTAGCGTTATTTGAAAGACTAACTCCAACCTTCATTGCTTCAGGTTTTGGTTTGGATTTACAGAATGACTCGTATTGTTGGGAACCAATATATTCATCGCCAGTTACATTTTTACAGCTTCCTGGTTCATTTCCAGTAACGAATTCAGACCTCCCTACTCCTGTACCAGTTAATGCATTGCCATTTAATGTATTATATTTCCCGACTTTTTCATGAGATCTCCCTTTAGGATTAGTTTCTGAACCAAGATATTGATCGCCTGTTAATTGATGACCAGATCCTGACTCATCTCCAGTTACAAGTGCAGATCTCCCAGGTAAAGAACCAGATACTTTTAATCCGTCAGCTGTATTACTATGTTTAACCTTTGAGGGATTTTTGGGAACTTCTCCACAATATTCCTTTGACTGATTTGCAGAACTATATTCAGTACCAGTTACATTTTTGCAAGTTCCAGGTTCATCGCCAGTAACTTTCTCAGATCTTCCGACCTCATTACCTGTGACTTTATTACCAGCTGATGTTGAAGTTACTGAGGATCTAGTTGGCTGTTTATATTCAGGTTGATTTTGGCAAAATTGATTAAGTACTTCGGATCCCAAATATTGTGTACCTGTGACGCTTCTACATGTACTAGCTTCATTACCAGTAGTTTTTAACGATCTATTAGCCTGTGTTCCAGTTACTGTTTGTCCAGAATTAGTTTCACTTTTACCAACTTTCCAACTTGCATCAGCAATATTCATTTTTGATCCATTTTTATTTGGACCACATGGTCTACATTTACCATTTCCTTTTTTTGAGGTTGCTCCAGTTTTACTTCTTAATTCCCTAACTCTTTGAGATATTTCTCTGCTTGATAAATCTGGATCTCCTCTTCTAGCTAAAGATGCTGCACTACTATTTTGTTTAGAAGCTGATTTGCCATGTTTAGATTGAGCTTCTCTTCTTGCCAAAACAATATCTCTACTTGTATTTGTGATAGGTTTTCTTTTTTGAGTTACCCTTCTTTTAATTTTAGTATTTAGAACTTTATTCTCTGAATTACCAGAATTTGATAAGTCAGGGCTTTTATCTGAAGTTATTTTTATTTCATTTACTTGGATCTTTTTATTAGCTTCTGTACGAGTTCTATCAGATGAATTTATGGCTGATTTGCCATGAGTTGACATTGCTTTCCTTCTTTCAATTACAAGTTCTTTGCTGGATAAATTTTTAGAAAAGGATTTTTTATTCATTTTTGCTGTTGGAATATGTTTTTTCGCAGTATTTGTATCAATGGAAGATTTTATCCCAGAAATTTGCATATCATCAGATGTACGAACCCTGTCTTTAGTAGTGGAAGAATTGGCAACAGCTTTTTTTCCGCTATCACTCATAGCTTTTCTTCTCTCTAATGCAATTTCTCTACTAGTTTTCATTGACATAACCTTCAATTGTGAAACTTTTTAAAAAGACTTTCTCCAAAAAATTAAGTTCTTATGGAGAAAGTTATTTACTACGAAAAGTAGCTTTAACGTCCTTGGAAAACTACAAAAGCTGTTCCTTGACTTTGAGTGTAAGCATCGTATCCGATGATTCTTACATGATGATCAGGGTATGCTCTATGGCATGCCTCTAATTCGCTCACTATCAAGTTAAGATCTTTTTCCCCAAAGAATGGGAGTTTCCAATAAGACCAATAAGTTTGCATACATCCACTTGGATGAACATGCTCAATAACTGGACTCCAACCTTGAGCAATTATGTAGGCAATTTGGTCATATATTTCTTCCTGGGTCATCGGTGGTAAGAAACCGAATGTTTCCAGGGTTGCAACTGTTTGATAGTCGCTTACTGTGCTCTGGAAAGGCATAATTAATCAAAATGTGAATGTAATTACTCGTAAAAACGAGATTTTAATAAGTTTGAGGAGAATAAATCTACTCAATTTCGAAACTTGAGTTAACCCTGAACATCAAGCTTGTCGACAGTGTCAAACTCGAACTTAATTTCCTTCCAAGTTTCTAGAGCAATAGCTAATTCAGGACTATGCTTAGCAGCTTCCATAAGAATGTCTCTACTCTCTTTTTCGATTTCGCGACCAGCATTTCGTGCTTTTACACAAGCTTCTAAAGCAACTCTGTTAGCTGCAGCTCCAGCAGCAGAACCCCATGGATGACCATGTGTTCCTCCACCGAACTGAAGGCAGGAGTCATCACCAAAGATCGCTAGAAGTGCAGGCATATGCCAAACATGGATACCACCTGATGCGACTGCAAATACTCCAGGCATTGAACCCCAATCTTGATCAAAGAAGTTACCTCTTGATCTATCTTCAGGAACAAATGACTCTCTTAAGTTGTCAATATAACCAAGAGTTGTTTGACGATCACCTTCTAGTTTTCCAACAACGGTTCCAGTATGTAATTGGTCTCCTCCAGATAGTCTCAAACATTTTGCAAGAACTCTGAAGTGAATACCATGCTTTGGATGTCTATCAATAACAGCATGCATAGCTCTATGAATATGCAAAAGCATGCCATTTTTACGACACCAATTAGCTAATCCAGTATTTGCAGTAAAACCACCAGTTATATAATCATGCATGATGATTGGCATATCTAGCTCTTTTGCAAATTCAGCTCTTTCATAGAGTTCCTCAGGAGTGTTAGCAGTACAATTTAGATAGTGACCTTTAACTTCTCCAGTTTCTCGCTGAGCAAGCTTAACTGCTTCTGCAACAAACTCAAATCTTTCTCTCCAACGTTGGAATGGTTGAGAATTAATATTCTCATCATCCTTCGTTAAATCAAGACCTCCTCTAAGACATTCATATACAACTCGACCATAGTTTTTACCAGATAATCCTAATTTAGGTTTGATGGTACAACCAAGTAGAGGTCTTCCGTATTTGTTAAGTCGATCTCTTTCAACTACGATTCCATTTGGTGGACCACCGCAAGTTTTAATGAAAGCAATTGGGAATCTAATATCTTCTAGACGTAGATGTCTAAGAGCTTTAAATCCAAAAACGTTTCCTACAAGAGATGTTAATACGTTTGTAATTGAGCCTTCTTCAAAAAGATCTAAAGGATATGCAATAAAAGCATAGAAAGCTTCAGGATCTCCAGGAACGTCTTCGATTCGATAACAACGTCCTTTATAAAATTCTAAGTCTGTAAGTAACTCGGACCAAACTGTTGACCAAGTACCTGTTGAAGATTCAGCGGCAACAGCTGCTGCAACTTCTTCTCTTGGAACACCTTCCTGACCTGTACATTTGAAACAGGCTAGTAAATCGGTGTCTAGGGGGACATATTCTGGAGTCCAGTAGGTATCTCTGTACTCCTTTACCCCTGCGTCATACTTCTTACTCATAAGGATAAATTTAGGTCTGTGTAGGGAAAATAATTATTTTGCAAAATTTATAAATCTTGCTTTACTTAATTAGTCCTTTTGACCAAGAAATTCACCGTTACCTAGAGCAGGTTCAACTTCTCTATGAGGACGAGCAATAATGTGAGCTGCAACTAAACCGTCACCAACTCTTTCACAAGCATCAGCACCAGCTCTTACAGCTGCGTTAACTGCGCCTGTTTCGCCTCTAACTAATACTGTGACATAACCGCCACCAACGAATTCACGACCAATAAGGCGAACTTCTGCTGCCTTTGTCATTGCGTCTGCTGCTTCGATTGCAGGTACAAGTCCGCGTGTCTCGATCATGCCGAGAGCGATACCCATTGTTTCTGTAGCCATTGTCTACTAAATACTAAATGTGGAATGTTCAATTCGAAGAATGCTTCATTAAGTACTTATAAGTCAAGCGTTTTCGACAAAATCTCCATTAATGTTTTTTCTATGATTCATAAGTTAAACTTATCACCCTTGGTACTATTGATATGTCAATACTTATAGAAATTAGTTAGTGCATCAAAACATACTGTTGTGTTAAGAAAAAATTTACATTATGTTATTTCCGTACGAGACAGGCCCTGTCTATACAGGTGTGGAATGTTCAACCTTTCCTGTCTCCGTATCAATCTTTGAAGTAAGATAATATTCACAGTAAATTTATTTGTTATTTTGAACCTTCCAGTTCTAACCATTGCTAGTGGCAATCAAAGAAAAGTATCTGAAATTTCAGAGATGCTGGATGTTTTGTCTTTAAAGGTTCAGAAGCAACCAGAATATTTAAATGTCGAAGAGACTGGAAACACATATTTTGAGAATGCACTTCTAAAAGCAAAAGCAGCTGCTTTAGAGACTAAAACTTGGGCATTAGCTGATGACTCGGGTCTTGAAGTAGATGTTTTAGATGGTCGGCCAGGAATTTATTCTGCTCGATATGCCAAAACTAATGATGAGAAAATTAAAAAATTAATTAATGAACTTTCTGATAGTCCTTATAGGAGTGCAAGATTTATAAGTTGTATGGTTTTGTGCGATCCCTCAGGAAACTTAGTTAAAGATACAACAGGAATATGCTGGGGAGAAATTCTTAAGAACCCCAAATATCCAAACGGGGAATTCGAATCTATTTTTTGGGTAAAAGAGTCTAACTGTGTTTACGGTGAGCTCTCACAATCACAACTAAATAAATTAGGTAGTAGAGGTAAAGCTGCAAAAATTATGTCACCTTTTTTAAAAAAAGAGATAGGTTTAAGTTAAAAAAAAGTTTAAATTAAAAAATTCTCAATAATTTGAAATTTCTTCAATTGCTCTAATAGCAGCAGCTGCTGCTTCTTCTACATCTCCTTCTTTCCCGGCGAGAGTTAATCTACCAAAAGCTCCAACTGCCTTAACATCAACAACCGTTATATTAGATGCCTTTTCAGCTTCATTTGCTGCTTTTAAAACATAACCAGCTGGTTCAGTTTCTAATATAAACATGCTCATTCCAGATTGAATCATTGATCCACTTCTGTTTTGTCTATTTATTAAAACAGCATGATCTGGAGTAATAGCTCGAATAACTTCTGTCCAACTTGTTGAAGGTTTGGTTCTTTTTCTAACTTCACTTCCTATAGCATCTAGAACAACATCCCCAGAATGTAAAACAGTACTTTGATCTTTGTGATAAAGAGCAAGAGAGCCAAATGCTCTCTCAACAATCATCTGACCAAGTCTTACATTACTTGCTTTTAAGGCAATATCAGTGACTCTATGCACGGCCATCCCAGGTGAAACTTCCATCCAAAGGCATGAATCTCCCGGTATAGGTAAAAAACCTCTACTAACCGTCCCCATATATGCAGCTAATTGAGGTTGAAGAGAATCCAAAAAAACATATGTTCTCAACTCAATTTGCTCAACTTGACTTGCTTGTCTGGACACCAAAGACTTTTCTGAATCAGTTGTAATAAAACAGCTTGCACCACTGGCCTGAGATTGCACCTCAGATCCTGTTACAAGAGAACTGCCTTTTTTTCGTTCCCCTCTGTTTAAACTAGAAGTTGGTTCCATTCACGCGACTATAACGGATTATGGTTCATTTTTTCTATTAAATTTACTTGCATGCTTCCCACAAAACGATAACTTCAAGTAAAAGATATGCATTTTTATGGGCACTTCTCAAAAAAAAGAACCGAATGTTTCTGGTACTGAAAAAGAATTAACTCCTGATCAAACTCTTGGATTAGTTAGCCTAAGCTTGATGCAAAAACTATCTCAGAAAGACCCATCTTTTAGTTGGTTAGAAGAAGATAAAATTGAAAAGGTAAATCTTAAAAACCTTAGAGATAGATTGGAGTTAACGCAATTAGCTATAAATACTGGAGCACCTTTAACCACTTCAGAAGTCACAGCTTTAATTGGGGCAAAGCCCGGGAAATCTAAGTTAGAAAGAGCAGGATTATTAGCGACGAAAATAGCTAGAAATGTGTGGAAGATTTCAAAAACAAGTCAAGGAAATTCTTTCTACAGAAATTAAAATACGCCCAAAAAGTTTTTTTCATAATTCCCATTTAAGTATTTAAACATTCATATAAGTTTTTTAAATGTGTTCATTTTGTAAGAGAACTTATTAATTACTTTCTTAAATTGAAAAGTTTATGCAAGCTTGAAATATAAGCTCTTGAAAATTTTTAATGAGTAAAGTTGAATTTAATAAGGAAAATGGGCCCAGAGAAGTTTTTTGTGGGTTAACTTCAATAGTTTGGCTCCATAGAAGAATGCCGGATGCATTTTTTTTAGTTGTAGGCTCAAGGACATGTGCTCATTTAATTCAAAGCGCTGCTGGAGTTATGATTTTTGCTGAACCAAGATTTGGGACGGCTATTCTTGAAGAAAAAGATCTTGCTGGTCTTGCTGACGCTCATGAAGAATTAGATCGTGTGGTAAATGATCTTATTGCGAGAAGACCAGAAATAAAAACTCTTTTTCTAGTTGGATCTTGTCCGAGTGAAGTAATCAAATTAGATCTTGCCACTGTCGCTGAGAAATTAAATAAAAGATTTTTAGGTCAAGTGAGATTCGTTAATTACTCTGGCAGTGGGATAGAAACAACTTTTACCCAAGGAGAGGATGGCGCCTTAAAAGCTTTAATTCCATTAATGGATTCATCAGATGAGGAGAAATTATTATTAGTTGGGACTCTTTCAAATAATGTAGAGGATAGGTTTAAAAAGATTTTTAGAAATTTAGGAATTTCCAATATCGAGAGCTTCCCACCTCGTCAATCAACAGAACTACCAAAGATTGGCAAAAATACAAAAGTTTTATTAACTCAGCCTTATTTAAGTGATACCGTTCGAGACCTAAAACATCGTGGTTGTGAAATAATTTCAGCTCCATTTCCTCTTGGTATCGAAGGAAGTACTGAATGGTTTATAGCTGCAGCAAAAGCTTTCAAAATTAGTGAACTTAAAGTTCATGAAATTATTTCGCCTTTAATTAATAGGGCAAAACTTGCTCTTGAATCTCACAAAGAAATACTTAAGGGGAAAAGATTATTTCTTCTTCCTGAATCGCAACTAGAGATATCTTTGGCAAGATTTTTGCATAATGAATGCGAAATGGATCTTATAGAAGTAGGCACTCCTTACCTAAATAAAGATTTAATGAAAGAGGAGATTAATTTATTACCTGATAATACAAAAATTGTCGAAGGGCAACATGTAGAAAAACAATTAGATCGAGTGAGAGAATCTAATCCAGACTTAGTAGTTTGTGGAATGGGTTTAGCTAACCCTCTTGAGGCGGAGGGGATAAGTACTAAGTGGTCAATAGAAATGGTATTCAGTCCAATTCATGGAATTGATCAAGCCGCAGATTTGGCTGGTCTCTTCTCCAGGCCTTTAAAAAGGAATCAAATACTAACTTCAAAAACTTTAGTAACTCATTAAAAACTATGGAATTAACTCTTTGGACGTATGAAGGACCACCACATGTTGGTGCCATGAGAATTGCCTCTTCAATGAAAGACATTCATTATGTGCTTCATGCCCCCCAAGGAGATACATATGCAGATCTTCTCTTTACAATGATCGAAAGGAGAGGGCAAAGGCCTCCAGTAACCTATACAACTTTTCAGGCCAGAGACCTTGGAGGCGATACAGCTGAATTAGTGAAGAAAAATATTAAGGAAGCGGTTGAACGCTTCAAACCCAAAACTCTTTTAGTCGGAGAAAGTTGTACAGCAGAACTTATCCAAGACCAACCTGGAGCTCTTGCGAAAGGGATGGGGTTTGATATGCCGATTGTGAATCTTGAATTACCAGCTTATAGCAAGAAAGAAAATTGGGGGGCCTCAGAAACCTTTTATCAATTAATAAGAACTCTTTTAAAAGAAAAAGTAAGCTTTTCAGAGAAAATAAGTCCTCTAAGGTGGAAGGAATTTGGGCGTAGACCAAAAGTCAATATACTTGGCCCTTCATTACTAGGATTTAGATGCAGAGATGATGTAATCGAAATCCAACGCATACTTTCAGAGCAAGGAATAGATACAAACGTAGTTGCTCCATTAGGTGCTAGTCCAGATGATATTGAAAGACTAATTGATGCTGAAATAAATATTTGTCTTTATCCAGAAATTGCGGAAGCATCGTGCGAATGGCTTAAACGGAACTTTGGAATGCAATATACAAGCACTATTCCAATTGGCATAAAAAATACAATTGAATTTATAAATGAAGTCCATAAGAAATTAGATCTTCCTTTGACTAATAAAAAAGAATTAGAAAATAAATCTAAACTTCCTTGGTACTCAAAATCAGTTGACTCAAATTATCTAACTGGCAAAAGAGTTTTTATTTTTGGTGATGGAACACATGCAATTGCAGCAGCCAAAATTGCTAAGGAAGAATTGGGTTTTGAAGTAGTGGGTCTTGGAACATACAGCAGGGAGATGGCCAGGCAAGTAAGAGCTACTGCAAAAGATCTAAATGTAGAAGCTCTTATAACTAACAATTATTTAGAAGTGGAAGATGCCATGAAAAAAGCCGCCCCTGAACTAGTTTTAGGGACCCAAATGGAAAGGCATAGTGCAAAAAGACTCGGCATTCCTTGCTCAGTAATTAGTACTCCAATGCATGTTCAGGATGTTCCTGCAAGATATAGCCCTCAAATGGGATGGGAAGGAGCAAATGTGATTTTTGATGACTGGGTACATCCACTAATGATGGGCTTAGAAGAGCATCTTATTGATATGTTCAAACATGACTTTGAGTTTGTTGATGGTCATCAAAGCCATTTAGGACATACAGCGACAAACACAAAGGAATTTTTAAATTCTGACGAAAAAAAAGAAAAAAATAGTAAAGAAGGAATTATCTGGACTGAATCTGGTAGAGCTGAATTAATAAAAGTTCCATTTTTTGTAAGAGGTAAAGTTAAAACAAATACTGAAAAATACGCAATCTTGAGAGGAATTCCAGAGATAAGCGATGAAACTCTTTACGATGCCAAAGCATATTTCAGCTAATTTTTACTAATAAACTAAATTTAAGTCATGAGTATTTTCACTCATAATTAAATAGATTTCTTGCTAAAAATTCAGTTATAAGAACATATTTCCCACTTTTAATACAATTAAATACATATTTGTTTAGAAACATATTTCATGTGTATTTACGCTGCAAGAATATAAATAATAATGTGTTTTTAAGCTTTAAATGACAAGTACTATAAATAGACCTCTTGATGGAGAAGGAAGTGTTCAAGTAAAGCAAGATCCAAAAATAAATATTGAAGAAGGGGCTTTAGTTATTGCCGTATACGGAAAGGGTGGTATCGGAAAATCAACTACATCATCAAACCTTTCTGCGGCATTCTCAAAATTAGGTAAAAAGGTTCTACAAATTGGATGTGATCCGAAACACGATAGCACTTTCACTTTGACGCATAAAATGGTTCCTACAGTTATCGATATTCTTGAAGAGGTAGATTTTCATAGCGAAGAGTTGAGGCCAAACGATTTCATGTTTGAAGGCTTTAATGGCGTAATGTGCGTTGAAAGTGGAGGTCCTCCTGCTGGGACAGGGTGCGGGGGGTATGTAACCGGTCAGACAGTTAAACTATTAAAAGAACATCATTTATTAGAAGATACTGATGTTGTTATTTTTGATGTCCTAGGAGACGTTGTTTGCGGTGGATTTGCAGCTCCATTGCAACATGCAAATTATTGTCTAATTGTTACTGCTAATGACTTCGATTCAATATTCGCTATGAATAGAATAGTCTCTGCAATTAAAGCAAAAGCAAAAAATTATAAAGTCAGATTAGGTGGGGTAGTCGCAAATAGATCAAAAGATACTGACCAAATTGATAAATTCAATGAAAGAACAGGTTTAAAAACCATGGCTCATTTTAAAGATGTCGATGCCATCAGAAGATCAAGACTAAAAAAATGCACCATTTTTGAAATGGAACCAACCGAAGATGTTATTGAAGTTCAAAATGAATATTTATCTCTTGCCAAAAATATGCTTGAAAACGTAGAACCTTTAGAAGGTAATCCACTTAAAGATAGAGAGATTTTTGATTTATTAGGATTTGATTAGTATAAATTAATCTAACCCAACCAATTGGCATGTTAAATCATAAGTTTGTTTAGAAGTCTTCGTATCAATTATTCTTTTTGACAACTTTTGAGAAAAAGCTTTTCTGCCAGTTTTTTGACGATTCCCCCAGCTCCAATGGACTGATGGTTTAGCAAATTCTTTATAAGTTGCCACTTGAGCGACCCTCTCTCCTGCAAGTCTTTGTGAAACATATCCTTTTGTTATGAATTTTTGAAATATCGGGAAAAGGAATCTAAATAACCAAGGTGTATCTCTAAAAAGTTTAGTCTCAGCAACACATCCAGGATATAGAGAATTTACAATAATCTTCTCTGCAGGATATCTTTTTGATAATTCCTGTACGGTCACCATATTGCAAAGTTTACTATCCTTATAAGCCTTTCCAGGTTTAAATTTCTTTCCATTCGCCATACTTATTGGAGATAAAAAACCATTTTTGAATCCAGATAAATCTCCCAAATCAGCTGGGGCAGGGATGGGGATCCTTCCTCCAAGTTCTGAATAATTAGCCGTAACAGTCCCTAATACTGTAATTCTTGGCTTAAATAAAGTTGATTTGCCATTTAAAACAATTTCTCCTTCAGAAGATAAAATATTTTCCATAAGTAGGTTTATCATAAGAAAATGCCCAAAATGATTTACTGCCATAGAGTTTTCAAACCCTTGTGCAGACCTTTCAGGTCTCTTTAGTCTCGGTTTATAAACTGCTGCATTACAAATAAGAGAATTTATTGGCTTTTTAAATCTTTCTAATATTTCATTGCAACCTTTCCTCACATCATCCAAGTTAGAAAGATCTATTTCTATAAAGTGAATATTTTCAACTTCCTCTTTTGTCAAGGATTCTTCAGCTATTTTTATAGCTCTTTTATTTGATCGATTAACTGCTATAACCTCCCATCCAAATCTTAATAGAGGTTTTAGAGTATTTAATCCAACTCCTGAAGTTGTTCCTGTTATTAGGACTAAACCCTTAATGTTTTTACTCACTAGCAAAAAAGTTAATTTAAATATGAAAAGGATAATGATTCATGATCATCCTTATCAACGCCATATTACTCTGATAATGTCCCTAGAAATTATTTGATCCTGATCCTTCATAAATCTTTGCTCACCTTCAGAAGAGAATAAATCATCAAACTTATCTGTTAAAACATTAAATCTATATTTTTCGTATAAAAATGAGTCTTCAATTTCCCTTAATCTGATCAACCTTACTTTAGAACTATAGCCAAGTTTAATGAGGCTTATTATTGCTAAAAGGGAAAAGCTAATTTTTATAATTAAAAAAATCAATGATACAAAATTATCCTGTTTCTGTTGTCTTTTTATAAATAAAGACCCTAAATATTTTTTGTGGGAAATACTATTTTTATAAAAAGATTTTGACAAATTAAGTACTAGATATTTTACTGAATAAATTAATTCAGTCTTACTTTATTATTACCTTATAAATTTACAATTTTCTAATGGACTTTAGTTCCTACCTAAACTAATTCCTAGTCTTAATGCTAAAACTCCTGCATGCATAACAACTATGAGGCTTAATGCAATAAGATTTATTGTTTGAGTTGGCTCCATGGTGAAAAAATTATTTTCTATATTCTCCACCGAAAAGAGAAGATTTGAAACACTATTACAAAATGATGTTACGTAATTAACAAATTGAAAGAAAAAATTTATTGAAAATTATCATTAATAAACCTACAAAGTTAATTTTGGGAATTGAAAATCAGGCTTTAATTTTTTCAACAAATAATTTACCTGGATTTGATCAAATGGCTTTAGATTTAAATTCTTTAGATCAGACAATTTCGAATCCTGAAATAATTCTCACATTGAGGTTCTACTATTGGACTGGGGATTGGCTTTCAATTGGCTATCACCAAAAGGAAATTCCTCTTCATTGGAAAAATTTATTGTCAAATGGTGAAATTAATATTGTTAGCGTCCTTCTGGAGGGGGGGCTGTTCTGCATTCAGGAGGCATAACATATGCATTAACATTTAAGAAAACTTACTATAAAGTCTTAAGTTATGAAATGGTTAATAATTGGTTAATTGAAAGTTTTAGAGAATTAGGTCTAAACTTACAATATGGTAATTTACGAAAATCAAGAATTAAAACAAATTGTTTTGGGACTTCATTAATTTCCGATTTAGTCGATCAGGATGGGTTTAAGAGAATAGGTAGTGCTCAATTTCGTAAAAAAGGTGCATTCCTTCAACATGGAGAAATTCAAACAAATCCTTCAAGAGATTTGTGGTTCAAACTATTCAAAGAAGAAGCTCCACCAAAAGTAAACTTAAAACTAACCAATGATGAAATAGTTCAACATTTGAGAAATTCATTCCTGAAAAATAAACCAAATATAAATTTCAAAAATATTGCCATAGATAATAAAAAATAGAAAATTTTAATGACAAGAATTATTAAAGATCTCCTTTCTGCTTCATTGAATTAATTATTCTCGGCAATTCAATTCCTAAGGGATAATGATTTTTAAAGTTTAATTTGTTAACAATATCTGAAGACAAATTAAAACCTAACTTATTCAATACAAAGTTTCCAATTTTTGACCTATCAATTATCCCCAAAGGGATATCTGCAGCATTGAGAACCAATAAAAAACCTTCATTTGTTTCTTCAAGTCTTTCTATAGTTTTCCATAATTTATCGTTATAAGATACACTTTCAAAACAACCGATTGGTTTCTTAAAATCCCCCACAAATTTCCGTTCCCATTTTTTTAAGGAAACAGTTTTCAAAATATTCTCATCAACAAAACCGGTCCATCTACCATTATTCGTAACAAAAAAATATTTATCCGATCCATCCTTTTTATTTTTTATGAATTTATTAAATTCTGAGAAATTTGAATCATATTCAATTTTCCTCAAAGGTTTTAATTTAATCTCAGAAACTTTACTAAATTTAAGTATGTTTTCAATTTTAAAAAATTGACTTTCAGATTTTGAAGAATTAACTCCAAACAAGCCCAAAAAAGAAAGAATAAAACCAAAGTAAAAGTTAAATCTAAATAAACAAATTATCCCGAAAAATAAAACAAAAAAAGATAATAATAAATTTACTTTATTGAGGAAATTTCTTCCTTTATTTTTACTCCCTGAGAAATGCCAAATAATACTTTTTAACAAATTCCCTCCATCTAAAGAACCAATTGGAATCAAATTTAAGAAGCCTAAGAATAAATTAAATGTACCTACTCTTGAAATTACATTAACTGCTATTTGTTCTTGAGATGTACTGTTAATACTAATTAAAAGAAGGATAGATGCTGTAGAGAAACATAAAAGAGGTCTAACAATTGCAATTTTTATATTACCTAAAGCAGTTTGACAATACTTATCTATTTGTAAAATTGCTCCTAAAAAATAAAAAGTAATTTTTTTTATTTTTACACCCTGATTAAGTGAAACAAAAGTATGAAAAACCTCATGAAAAATAATTGAAGATAATAAGAAAAAAGAAGTTAAAAACCCTATAATCCAAGCTTCTTTATTATTGAAGATATCGCCAGAAGATAAATTGACCTGATTACTTATACTCCATGAGAATAAAAAGAGAATAAGAAACCAATAGGGATGAACTTTAAAGGGAATTCCCCATATTTTAAAAATTTGCCAACTTCTCAAAAATAATCTCCGCTATATTTAGCAATAATATTAATCTTACATGCAGGATAATTATATGCCCAAGACTAATCCTTTAGTTAAAATTTGTGGACTAACTTCTGAAGAACAAGCTCTTCAAATTGCAAAATTAGGAGCGCATGCTATAGGTATTATTTCAGTTGAAGAGTCCCCAAGATATATATCAGCTGAAATTAAGAAAAAAATTTTTAAAACCTTAGAAAGGTTGTATCCAAACATCGAGAGGGTATCAGTTGTACAAAATTGTCCAATAGACTTAATTATTAAAAATTTCTTAGGAAACCCAAGTGAAACCATCATTCAATTACATGGAGATGAAGATATTGATTTCTGCAAAAATATAAGGGAAAAAATTCCCAATATTGGCTTATGGAAGGCTTTCAGAATAAAAACAGAAAAGGACATAGACAAAATCAAACCTTTTGAAGATTTTGTAGATGCGATACTACTTGATTCTTGGAATAAAGAAACTTATGGAGGTTCAGGAAAAAAAATAAAATCTACTTACTTAAAAGATTTGCAATTTAGCAAGCCTTGGTGGCTAGCCGGGGGAATATCAATTGAATGGATTGATGAAATCCTTACTGATATCAAACCTGATGGGCTAGATATTTCTAGTAGTATTGAGATTTCTCCAGGTCTAAAGGATATAAAAAAAACAGAAGAACTTTTTAAGTTTTTAAAAAGGGATTAGTAATTATTAGTAGCAGACTGCTGTTTGACAAGCTCAAAAAATTCTTGTTTTAAACTTAAATCGTGTCTAAAATCTCCTCTTACCACAGAATTAATCATACTTGTATTTGGTTCTTTGACTCCCCTCCACTTCATACAATAATGTTGAGCCTTTACAATAATGCCTAAACCTTTAGGTTCACATAGTTTTTCGATTTCATCTGCAAGTATCATTACAGCCTCTTCCTGAATATGAGGTCTTGAAAAAACCCAATCAGCAACTCTCGCGAATTTTGAAAGTCCTATGACTTTATTCCCAGGTTTAATACCTATCCAACACTCTCCTAGGATTGGAACTAAGTGATGCGAACATGCAGATCTAACAGAAATTGGGCCGACTGTATAAATCTCATCAAGATTCTTGTCATTTGGGAAACTTGTAACTTTTGGTTGTTGATGATATCTGCCTTTAAAAACTTCATTTAAATACATTTTTGAAACTCTTTCAGCAGTTTCTTGAGTATTATGATCATTCTCAACATCTATTATGAGGGACTTTAGTAAGTCCTTAACTCTTGAGGCAACTTCTCTTTCTAAAATCTCTAATTCTCCGGGATTTATAAAATCTGCAATATTATCGTTAGCACTAAACCTGGTTCCAGAATTCTTAATTCTGTCTCTTATAATTTCGGAGATTAATTTATTAGTAATCTGGTCGTCAAAGTTTCTAATATTATCGTTGGGTAATGTAGAGGTCATAAAATTCTTGACAGAAAATCGTATGCAACTTAATTAACTGTATCTTCTAAGAGCTTAATTGCTTATACACTATATCACATTCTATTGTTTAATCGGGTTCACGTAGCCCTAAAAAAAATCACTTTTTAAGGATTAAGAAAACAAAAAGAATATTTAAAAAGCTCCTCCAGAGGGCATTAAAGTTAAGTCTTCAATCATTTGTGATTCAGGTTGTTGAGCCATATAGAGAATAGTATCTGATACTTCGCTTGAGGAGAGCATAGAAGTTCTATCAAAATCAGCATTAATAGATTCTGAGTCCCAAAGAGGAGTATTTACTGAACCTAAAGTTATTGTGCAGGCTCTGATTGAATTAGATCTCTCCTCTTCTCTCAAGCATTTAGTAAACATAGCTAGTGCAGACTTTGAAATACAATACGCTCCCCATTGGGGAAATGCATTATAAGAAGCATGACTACTAACGTTAATGACTAATCCACCATTTTTTCTCATATTAGGAATTATTGAACTGCAAATTTGGAAAACACTTGTGAGGTTTATTTGCATAGTTTGTTCCCATTGACCTAAATCCATTTCAACTAAGGGACCATTAAACGCACAACCAGCATTATTTATCAATACTGAAGGGCACCCATACTTCTTAATCGCTTCTTTAACACAATGCTCTATTTCTAGAGGATTAGATAAATCACATTTAACTAGGTTAATTTTTGATTTAGTAGTCAAAAGTTCGCTCTTTAGTTTCTCCATTAAATCCAAGTTTCTGGAGAGCAAAATCAAATCCCAGCCAGCATTAGCGAAAGTAATTGCTGTAGATCTCCCTATACCTTTAGTAGCACCCGTTATAAAAGCTAGTTTCAATTTATTCAGTTTTTTGGGGGATTTCACTATAAATCTCTTCAATATTATTTGCTTCGACAAATCTACCTAAAACCCTAAATTTTTTGTATCTTTCTTCAATTAATTCGTCTTCAGGCATTTGCAGTAAAGCATTAAGGTGTTTCTCAATTGCCTCTTTTAGTGTATTGCCAGCATCTAAAGGGGCCCAATTATTCCCACCAGAGGGTTCTGGTAATACCTCATCAATTATCCCCAATTTAAGTAAATCTTTACCTGTAATTTTAAGTGCTGATGCTGCTTCTGGTGCCTTCGCAGCATCTCTCCACAAAATTGATGCACATGCTTCCGGACTAGCAACTGTGTAAACACTGTGTTCGAACATCAGTAACCTATCAGCAACACCTATTCCAAGTGCTCCTCCTGAACCTCCTTCTCCTATGACAGTAGCTACAATTGGGACTTTAAGTCCAAACATCTCTCGAAGGTTTCTTGCAATAGCTTCCCCTTGACCTTGTTCTTCAGCTTTTAAACCAGCATAAGCTCCAGGAGTATCAATAAATGTAAGAATTGGCAAGGAGAATCTATTTGCATGCTGCATTAATCTAAGAGCTTTTCTGTAACCTCCTGGTTTTGCCATCCCAAAGTTTCTTACTACATTTTCTTTCGTGTCCCTTCCTTTCTGATGCCCTAACATCAACACCGGTCTGTTATTTATCGAGCCTATCCCTCCAATTAGTGCCATATCATCGCCACCATTTCTATCTCCATGTAATTCGATCCAGTCATCACAAAACATTTGAACAAAATCCAAAGTACTAGGTCTTTGTGGATGTCTTGCTACCTGAATCTTTTGAGCAGGGGTGAGAGATTTAAATATTTCTTCTCTTCTCCTAGCAGCTAAGGTTTCAAGCTGTAGAAGCTGTTGACTAACATCTACCTCTGAATCTCGAGCTAATTCTTTAATTTGCTCTATCTGCTTCTCAAGTTCAACAAGAGGCTTTTCAAAATCAAGGAGGTAACGTTTAGCCATAATTTAAACAGTTAATACTTTAGGATGCTTATCAAGTCCAATCGCAGAAAAACCATGCTTTAAAGATGCTGCTCCAATAAACTCCATCTTTTCAAGAGAAATGTTATTTCTTCCCCAACTAAAGTTTGTATGACACTTTTCAAATTCTAAAATCATAGCTTCTGCAAAGCAAGCAAACATCTCTCGCTGCGGGTTTTGCATTTCCGCAAGTTCCATCATATTCCAACCAATATCATTAAAAAACTCTACTATACCTCCTTTCAAAACATGAATATTTTCACCCTGAAATTTCTCATCAAGATTCTTGGGGTATCCGCCATCAATCATTAAACATGGTTTTTTTAAGTTATCTGTATCAATTTCAATAGTTTTAGGCATACTTGCAACCCATACAACAATATCCGCCTGAGGCAATGCCTCATTTAAGCTTGTTACGGTGCCACCATCTAATTCTTTTTGTAATAGCGCTAGTGGTTCTTGTTGTCTTGCTACCATAAGAAGTTCTGAAATCCCAGTTTTATTGATAAGCCATCTACAAACAGCACTACCAATATCACCTGTAGCACCAATTACAGCAACAGTTGCTTTTTTAAGATCTATCCCAATGCGAGGCGCATTAATTTCGAGTTGCTTACAAATGACCCAGGCGGTATGAGTATTGCCAGTAGTAAACCTTTCCCACTCTAATGAAGTATTTCTAATTTGTTTATGTTGTAGAAGATTAAAATTCTCAAAAATAATAGAAGTAAATCCTCCCAAAGCAGTAATGTTAATCCCTTTTTTCTGAGCTAGTTCCATAGCATTTAGTACTTTTCTTCTAGCCGTTTTAAACCTAGAAAGCATTTCAGGAACAAAGCACGAATCTATATAAGAACCTTCAATAGATATTCCAGTAGCACTCTTAACTTCTACATTTTCAACAAGCTGAGGTGGAGCAGTACACCAAACATCCAAGTCGCCATCGGCAATATGATCAAAACCTAGCATCGAAGCTTTTCTTTTTGCATCTTCAAAACTGGTTGAGTGGCCAATTAACCCAAACATTTAAAATTTATAAATGGTTTCTATACAATGTTATGAACAATAGCACAGAGATAACTACTTAAATAGGATTGATTAATTATTAAAGTCCTTAATTAATTAGAAATGTAATTAGACAATAGCTGCCATAGCCATTCTTGCAATTTCTCTATTATCTAGTCCTATTTCCATCAATGTATCTTGATAAGCAATCATAAACTCTTCCATTAATTCTTCTCTGTCCATAGCTAAAACTGATGCGTCATCTGCTACTTCATCTAACATCTTTTTAATTAATGGAAGATTAACCTTATTAGCTTCCATTAATTCCTCTTTACAAGTAGATAGATTCTCTTTAAGCCACTCTTGACCATAATTTAAATGAAGATATTCATCTTTAACCACTCCCTCTGTTATTTTTTTTGCAAAAGGATCCGCAACTCTTATGTAGACGTTATAAGCAGAGATCGCGAAAGCTTCGATTAAAATAGCTTGAATTAAAAGACATGTTGTTAAATTTCCTTTTTCAAGAGCAACTTGAAAATTACCATGTAATTTAGAAAAGAATTTTTTAGCAAATTCCATATCAGCAACTACACCTAAATTTCTTCCACATGCAGTAAATCCTTTTTTATGCTTCATTTCCATTCTTGCCAATTTAGTTAACTCCTCTAACTCATTTGGAATTAAAGTTGCTATTGAAATGTAATTATCATGAGCCTCTTGCTCTCCCTCTATAACAATTGCATTTATTCTGCTGTATGCATCCTTATAAGAATCTGTAGTGAAGTCGGGCAAATTTAAAGAAATCGGATTAGTCGATTCTTCAATATTTTTTTTATTTGATTCTAGAGTTTGCATGTCAGTAATCTTTAGCTCATTATGCATGAATATTACACGATTATAGAGAGTTTATTTAAATATCATGAAAATAGTTTCAATTGTTAAGTCACATTTTTTACTTAAACTTATTCAAGAATTGTTTGGCCAATCTGATTGCATCAGATTCATAATCAATTTGAACCAATGATTAATCAATAATTCCTTTAAATTTTTCCCTAAAGACTCATTTGCCCCTCTGCTATCTCCAATAACACCTGATTTACTGAAGTCGTCAGTAAGCCAGGCAGTAGGCGCATTGCCCTCTAGACTCCAACCTTCAGGAATCTTTCCTTTATTAACCTCATTTGGGCGTTCATCGCCTACTAATTCTGGTTTCAAAGCCAGCATCAAACTTGTTTCAGCTAAAGAAGCATGAAGCCCATCCTCAATCTCAGTTTTTGTTAACAATTCACTCAATCCATTCACACCACTCCATAAGAAACAAGGGAAAACTGCCATGCCTGGTGCGACACTTCTTAGCTCTCTTGCAGCTGTATTTAATAGTGAAATTTGACCTCCATGTCCATTAATCAATATCAATCTTTTAAAACCCATTTCCGATAATTGACTTCCGACTTCCTTAATCAATGAGGTTATTAAATTTGAGGAAAGTGAAATTGTCCCGGCAAAACCCTTATGTTCTGGAGAAAAACCAATATATTGAGTTGGAAGTTTTTTTAATGGAATATCGGCAGAGAATAATTTTAAAACTTCGCTAATAATTTCATCAACAAAAATACTATCTGTCGCAAGAGGCAAATGCGGCCCATGTTGCTCAACAGCACCGAATGGCCAAATCACTGTAGATCTTTTATGTTTTGCAACACTCTCAATTTCTTGCCAGTTTAAATGTTCAAATTTATTAGGTATTGGTTTAAAGTTCATTAATTTTAATTTTGAGTACTAACATTTAGAGTATGTTAATAATTAATCATACTTATTTTACCTACGATGGGAGTCAATAATAAAAATGCCCAAGATAATATCCAACCAAAGGGCAATAAAAAACCTCTTCAGGTACTTCACATAAGCAAGAAAGATCCTCAAAAAAAATCTCAAGAAAAAGATAATGAACAAACCAATTCGCAAGAAGAAATTAAAAAAGAAAATATCGCAATCAAACCGCAAATCAACCAAGATCATTCAGTAAAAGAAATTGATGACAGAAATGAAAACACTAAAGATTTTGATATTTATCAACAAGATTTAACTAATCAAGACTTAAATAGACCCAAAAATTTTTCTGAGAAAAACACAGATTTTCAATTAGAAAGAACTGTTGATGAATTCGATTTTGATGAAAGTGCTTTTTTGGAGGCTTTAAATGAAAATGAGCCAATTGGGGCTACAGGAGAAACAATTTCAGGTAAGGTTATAGCAATCGAAAGTGATGGTCTATATGTTGACATTGGCGGAAAAGCACCTGGTTATATGCCTAAAAAAGAATGTGGTTTGGGAGTCATCACTAACTTTAAAGAAAAGTTTTCTATAGGCCTTGAAATGGAAGTTTTGGTTATCAAAGAACAAAATGCTGATGGAATGGTAACAGTGAGCGCTCGGGCATTAATTCTTAGGCAAAGTTGGGAAAAGGTATCGAGTTCCGCAAAAAATGGAAAATTAATTAACGTTTTAATTAATGGATTTAACAGAGGTGGTCTTACGTGTGATGTAGATGGATTGAGAGGATTCATCCCAAGATCCCAACTTGAAGATGGTCAAGACTATCAATCTTTTGTTGGCAAAACTCTAAAAGTAGCATTTCTTGAGGTGAATCCAGAATCTAGAAAATTAGTTCTCTCTGAAAAGAAAGCATCACTAGTCTCTAAACTTACAAGTTTAGAATTAGGTCAATTAATTGAAGGAGAAGTTTTAGCAGTAAAGCCATATGGCTTCTTTATAGACTTAGGGGGAGCTAGTGGACTTCTTCATCAATCCTCACTAACAAATGGATCGATTCGTTCTTTAAGAGAAGTTTTTAGAGAAGGGGAAATGATAAAAGCTTTAATATCTGAAATTGACCTCGAAAAAGGGCGCATTAGTCTCAATACAGCTCTCCTAGAAAACTCTGCGGGAGAATTAATTATTGATAAGCAAAAAGTTATGCAAGAAGCCACAGAGAGAGCACAAAAAACTAAAGCACTCTTCGATAAAAAAGAACAAGATAAATGAACATTAATAAAACAATGGATTCAGGTCTTAAATTAAAAATTTCAGATTGGGAATTAGACTTCTACTCAAGACCAATTATTGAATCAAATGGAAAAAAAAGGTGGGAGTTAATTATTTGCTCTACAAGAAGTTATAAGACAGAAGATATTTTTCTTTGGAATAAAAAATGTCCTGCCAATGAAGTTAATTCAGTATGGCTTACAAAGGCACTAAATGAAGCAATTAGTGAAGCAAAAAAACAAGGGTGGGAAAAACCATCAATAGTTCGATTCTGGAGGTCGTCAATGAAATCGATCATTAAGAAATCTCTGGAGGCCGTGAGTATCGAGGCTCTTGTAAGTAGGAGAACTTACGATTTATTAGATAGAATCGCATTTCTTGAGAAAGAGATTTATCCAAAGGAGAAAGGTTATGTAAGAGGTGTACTAGCTCCTACTTTTACTTCTAAAATGGAAAACCCTCCTACACCTTTACCAGAAGAAGTAAGGGGTGATGCTTTAACAATCTCAGAAATATCAATTGGAGAATTAAAATCAGCAGAAAATTGGCCTATTGAATTTGGAGAAATTTTCCCAATTCAGCAAGTTTTAGATGATAATTACTTGGTTCCAGGATTAAGACTTTTTAGCAAAGATAGATCATTAGCACTTTCTGCATGGTTCAGTTGTTTAGAACCTATTAAATTAGTCATCAATAAGAACCAACTCATACTTGAAGCTTCAGAAGACGATAAGTGGCTGGTAACAGATTTGCCAGAAAAAGATGCAAACATTTTGAGTACAAAGTTTATGGAGAATAAAAAAAATTCTTTTGATTATCAATTTATTTCCATACAGGCAACGCCATACATCGAAAAATTTGCAGGATTCTGGATCTTGAGAGATATTGAATTAATTTCATAAATTCAGCTTAGGAGCAGGAACTATTCCATACAAAGAAATATATTTCTCAAAAACTGAAATTTTTATTCAAAACAAAAAATTTGAATATTATTCATCACCTATCCTTAGTCAAAATAATTTCAAACATGCATATTTTACAAAATCAAGCTCTGAGAAATTTCTTCAATTATTAGGGAATCATTTTAATGAAAATCACATAAATTGTGTTTCCAATCAAATTCACAGTAATGTGATAGTTTTTGGATCACATGCGGGAGATGGTATTAAGACTGATGCAGATGGCCTTGTTGGTAATAAATGCAATCAAAACTTATGGATTTACACAGCTGATTGTATGCCAATATTTTTTGCAGATAAAAGAACAAGAAATGTAGCAACCTTGCATTGTGGAAGGAAGGGCTTAGAAAAAAAAATAATAAAAAATCTGGTTAAAATTTTCGATAATTTAGGAACATCTAGAGATAACTTACTTGTTGCAATAGGACCAGCGATTTCCAAGGAACATTATCTAGTTGATAAAAAGACACTCAAAGAATTTTATAGAAAAGCCGATAAAAAAAACATAATGGTAAATTTGACTCAAACTGAAAAAGATCTTTGTTTAAGTGATTCAAATCACTTCAAAGAAAAAAACTTAAATCAACTTGATCTTAAAAGATCTGCTTATAGACAACTTTTAAATGAGAACATTCCCAATACAAATATAGACATCTCAAATTTATGTACATACAAATTAAAAAATGAATTTAATTCCTGGAGAAGGAGCAAAACATTCTCGAGACAATGGAATTTTATTTGCTCATAGAGATAGTTAACTTGGACAAATTTCACTAGTTAAGTCTTTGGCGACTAATAATTCCGTCATCTCCTTAGTACCTTTAATATTAAAAACTTTGGCTAACAAAACATTCTCTTTGAAACCAAAAGGCTTTATTTTCACTTTGCTCCCCCTTGGGAATTCACTCTTAAGTAGATTAGTTGCCTCAATCTCATCATTTTCATTTACATCTACACAAAATAATCCAATAGTTAAATTTCTATTTTGATCCCCCACCAAAATAGTATTTGAACTTTTAATTTGAAGAATTTCGGCCGAGTTTACTATTACAGGATTAAGGACAATCAAGCAGACTATAATTAAAATTTTTGATAATTTTTTCAATTCAGAAATATCTAAGTTTTTAAATTTATCTTAAAGTTGATTATTTAAAATTACGAGTTTTAAAAAAAATTAGTCTTCACAATTAACATATCCAACCATTTGAGCATTACTTTTACCAGGAGGAACCATTGGATAACAATTTTCACCTCTTCTAACAAGGATATTAATCAAGGCAGGGCCGTCATGATCAAGCGCATTTTTTAATTCATTCTGTAATTTTTTTCTATCAGAAATTAAGTATCCTTTAACTCCAAAAGACTCAGCAAGTTTTACAAAATCAGGTTCGCCACAACTCATATCAGATGAAGAATATCTTTCATCATAGAAACTTTCCTGCCATTGTCTTACCATACCTTGCCAGCGATTATTGATAATAATCAACTTTACGTTTAGACCATATTGAGATAAGGTTCCTAATTCTTGAATATTCATTAGGACACTTGCATCTCCTGCAATACAAATTACATCTGAATTAGGTAAGGCTGCTTTTACTCCAATTGCCGCTGGTAATCCAAAACCCATAGTTCCTAAGCCTGCACTACTAATCCATTTTCTTGGAGAATTCCTAAGATATTGAGCAGCCCACATCTGATGCTGTCCTACATCTGTAGTTATATAAGCTTCTGGTGAAAATTCCCTAACTTTTAAAAGAACTTCCTGAGGATAAATTTCTCCTTCTTTAGGCGGGTCATACAAAGGGTGCTTATGTTTCCAAAAATCAATTTTTTCTAACCAGTTTTTCGTCAGACAAGTAAATTTGTTTTTTAGAGATTTTTCATTAATTTTCAGAACAGCTTTTGAAACATCAGCAACAATTGCAACATCTACACGTCTATTTTTATTAACTTCTGCTGGGTCGATATCTATATGAATTACCTTTGCATTAGGTGCAAAAGTATCTAATTTTCCTGTCACCCTGTCATCGAATCTAGCTCCAATAGCAATTAAAAGATCGCATTCTGTAACAGCAAAATTTGCATAAGCAGTTCCATGCATTCCTAACATCCCTACCGATAAATTGTCTTTTTCATCAAAAGCACCCTTCCCCATTAAGGTTGTGGTAACTGGTATTTGATAATTCTTTGCCAAAGTTTTTATTTCATCATGAGCCCCTGAAGATATTGCCCCACCTCCTACGTATAGAAGAGGTCTTTCAGAATCTTCTATTAATTTAATTGCTTTGTTGATATCGCAATCATTAATTTCTCCATTCCTTTTAAATCCTTTAGGAATAATCTCACCAGGCAAAACTCTTTGGTAATTAAAGAACTCCTGACCAACATCTTTAGGTATATCAATTAAAACAGGGCCAGGTCTTCCAGATGAGGCTATAAAAAAAGCTTCAGACACTACTTTCGCTATATCTGAAGGATCCCTTATTACCCATGAATGTTTCACGATTGGAAGAGTTATGCCAAAAATATCAGTTTCTTGAAAAGCGTCGGTCCCAATAGCAGGTCTTGGGACTTGACCTGTAACTACAACTAGAGGGACTGAATCCATTTGCGCAGTGGCAATTCCAGTTACCAAATTTGTGGCACCTGGGCCTGAGGTTCCAAAACATACTCCTACTTGACCAGTAGATCTTGCATATCCATCAGCCGCATGTGAACCACCTTGTTCATGCCTAACCATATAGTGCTTTAACCAACCATCTTGTTCTGCCTTATGAACAGCGTCATATATTGGTAGTATGGCTCCCCCAGGATATCCAAATATAACTTTTACTCCATGAATTTTTAAAGAATCCATTAGTGCATCTGCACCAGTTATCCAAACTGGATTTTCATATTTTGAACTACCCTTTGAAAAGGATCTCGAAGTAAGGGTCACTAAAGAAATTCAATATTTAATATAAATATTAAACTCAATTAAATACTTTTGCCTCATTTAGAAATGTAATGTCAGAAATTTATTCAAAAAATCTTTTAAAAAATTTAAAAATTTTCAAATAAATATAAATTTTTCTTTATAAGATGCCTAATTTATGTAGAGGTCCAGAGCCTGAAATGAGTTCAATAAAAAGCACAAGAAAAATAATCATTGCAACCCTTCCGTTCCAAACCTCTGAACTATTATTCCAACCCCATTGCCACTTCTCCTGAGGATAAAGTTTAACTTTTTCAGGCAACTGAGAAGCTTCTTCTATATTAACTAGAGGCCCTTCCAAGCAAGAAATCACTAGATCACTAAGACCTTCAATAAAAGTAGGATGAGTATTTAGAGCCTTAACTCTCCGAAAGTTTTTAATACCAGCCTTTTCAGCAATTTCTTTATATTCAATATCAATTTCTTGCAATGTTTCGATATGCTCTCCAACGAAACTTATGGGGACCACAATCAGATCATTAACATTTGACCTCCCAAGCTCAGCTAACACTTCTTCTGTATAAGGCTTTAACCATTCAACAGGACCAACTCTACTTTGATAAGAAAGTGTATGTGGGTTACTATGACCTAAACATTTTTCCAGCTCATTTATAATTAATAAAGAACAATCTTCAATTTGTTGTTTGTAAGGGTCTCCAGCTTCCTCTACGTAACTCTTAGGAACTCCATGAGCAGTGAAAAATATATGGGCTTTTGAAGGTGATTCACAAAGTAAAATCTGTTCAGAAATCAATTCGACCATAGACTTTAAATAACCTGATTGACTGAACCAACTTCTTACACATCTCATTGGAACCTTCTTAAATTCATCATCAGAATCTCGCAATTTTTTTAATTCTCTAAAGCTTGAACCACTAGTACTTATAGAAAAATGCGGATACAAGGGTATTACAACAACTTGATCTATGCCATCTGCTTTCATATCAGCGATTGCTGATTCGGTAAAAGGATGCCAATACCTCATAGCGATGTAGGTAGTGGCATTAAACCCCTTGTCCCTTAATTTAGATTGTAATTCTCGCGCTTGTTGTTCAGTTATCCTTCTGATAGGTGAACCTCCACCTATGGAAAGGTAGGCCTGTTGTGAAGTAGTGCTCCTAAGCGTGCTAATTAACCAAGCCAGGGGCTTTTGAAAAACAGGGAAAGGTGTCCTTATAATTTCTGGATCAGAAAAAAGGTTGTATAAAAATGGGCCGACATCAGTAATGCGTTCAGGCCCTCCTAAATTCATTAGTAAGACGCCTATTTTATCCATTTAAAATTTATGGAGATTGAAAATCAACATTAAAAACGTCATCATATGGTCAATTATATAAGTAAATGAACGTAATTCAGGAAATTAATAATGTCAATGATAAATTTGCTACTCAAGGCAGCAAGCTTAAAATTGAGAAGAGAGGAGAGAAATTAAATATTCGTGGTTCACTACCCTCCAAAGAAGATAACAATAACTTTAAAATTCAAAGAATATCCCTTGGTTTAAAGGCCGATATTTCTGGATTAGAGGAAGCCAAAAAAAAATTACAATTAATCAATTTGCAATTGGAATTGAATCAATTTGATTGGATTAATTGGATAGACAAACCTTATAAAAAGGAAATAAAAGATGGTTTTGAATTCCCAAAAAGATTAAATCAATTTGAAGAATTTTTTTTTAAAGAAAATAAAAGTGACTTTCGAACCAGCACTAGAAAAACTACTTGGAGAAGTTCTTACAAACCATATATGAAAAGAATCTTAAATATTTACAATGAATATGAGAATGCAGCTTTAGAAAAAATATTTCAAAAAACACTTGAAAGTTATAAGGAAGGTACCAGAAGTAGAAAACAATGCGCTACTTCTTTAAGTGTTTTGGCTAAGTTTTTGGACATTAAACTACCAGAAGATTGGAAATTAAATTCTAGAGGATATGGTCTCAACAAAGCAGGATTTAGGGACTTACCTAAAGACGAATTAATAGAGAAACTGTGGGAAACGATACCAAACAAGTCTTGGAAATTTGTTTTTGGCCTGATGGCTACATATGGATTAAGAAATCATGAAGTATTTTTTTGTGATTTAAGTTCTCTTACTAATCTTGGGGACAAAATTATAAGGGTTTTGCCTACGACTAAAACTGGGGAACATCAAGTTTGGCCATTTCATCCTGAATGGGTGGAAAAGTTCGAATTATCAAAACTTGGCGAAAATCCAGAACTTTTGCCAAACATTAATAGAGACCTCAAAGTTACAACCTTACAGAATATTGGAAAAAAAATTACAGACCAGTTTAAGCGTTACTCTTTACAGATAAAACCTTATGATCTAAGGCATGCTTGGGCAGTTAGAACAATTTTTTATGATTTACCTGATACTGTGGCTGCCAGAATGATGGGCCATTCGGTTAGTTTACATACTCAAACTTATCACCACTGGATTACTAAAAGAGATCAACAACAGGCAGTGAATAATGCACTGTTAAAAGTTAAAAGAGTTAAAAATATTTAAAGATTTATAATAATTAAATAAAATTAAGTGCCATATGCAAGAAAAATCTTCATTTTCCGAGAAAATACTTAACCTCGATAATCAAGCAAATAAACTTGGAATGGGAGGTAAATTATCACCGGATAGCGATGAGAGCTCATATAAAAAAAGAATGCAGGAAAGAAAAGATATTCAAGCCGAAAGACTACAAATTAGAAAAACAAAAAAAGGATTATTGATTGTTTTTACAGGAAATGGCAAGGGCAAGACAACTGCATCTTTAGGTATGGCTTTAAGGACGATAGGTCATGGTTATAAAGTGGCGATAATTCAATTTATCAAGGGAGGCTGGACCACTGGAGAAGAAAAAGCACTAAAAAACTTTTCTTCAAACCTATCTTGGCATTCATTAGGAGAGGGATTTACTTGGGAAACACAAGATAGAATAAGAGATGAAAAATTAGTTAAAGAGGCCTGGCAATTAGCAAAAAAATACATCCAAAACGAATCTTATAAACTTATCATTCTTGATGAAATTAATGTTGCTACAAAACTTGGTTACCTTACACCTGAAGAAATAATCACTTTTTTAAAAAGCTTAAATATTAGAAAAAATCATATTGTTTTAACTGGAAGGGGAGCATCTGATTCAATTATCAATTACGCTGATCTTGTTACAGAGATGAAACTAATAAGACATCCATTCAAAGAACAAGGAATAAAAGCACAAAAATGTGTTGAATTTTAATTGAAGTAAATTATTATTTAAATTTTTCTTTAGGCAAGTTTAGAAATGTTTAAAGACGCAAGCAATATCTGAACAAAAAATAATTTTGGTGCATTTACTTGCTAAGGTCTTAAAAGTACAATTATTGAATGGCTTACAAAAGAGTTCTCTTAAAACTTAGTGGTGAAGCACTAATGGGTGAAAAACCTTATGGTATTGATCCTGCTATAGTCCAGTCAATTGCAGAGGATGTTTCAAAAGTAGTAGAAAATAATGTGCAACTTGCAATAGTTGTTGGGGGCGGGAATATTTTTAGGGGGCTTAAAGGGTCTGCAGATGGCATGGATAGAGCTACAGCTGATTATGTTGGGATGCTCGCGACAGTAATGAATGCTATTTCACTTCAAGATGGTTTAGAAAGAGTAGGAGTTGAAACCAGAGTTCAAACTGCAATAGAAATGCAGGAAATTGCCGAACCCTATATCAGAAGAAGAGCTATGAGACACCTTGAAAAAGGGAGAGTTGTGGTCTTCGGAGGTGGATGCGGAAATCCATTTTTCACAACTGACACTACAGCGGCTCTGAGGGCAGCGGAGATCAATGCTGAAGTTGTTATGAAGGCTACCAAAGTTGACGGAGTATATAATTGTGATCCTAATAAATTTAAAGATGCAAAAAAATATTCCTCTCTTAGTTATCAGCAAGTTCTTAGCGATGAAATCGCAGTAATGGATAGTACTGCAATTGCACTATGCAAAGATAACAATATTCCTATCATGGTATTTGATATATTCAAAAAAGGGAACATTTCAAAAGCTGTTGCTGGGGATCCTATAGGTTCATTAATTAGTTAAAGCTTATTTAAATTTTTTTATTATGAAAGAACAAGAAATTCAAGAAAATATGAATAAAAGTATTGAAGCTACTCAAAGAAACTTTAATACAATTAGGACAGGGAGAGCTAATGCTTCATTGCTGGACAGAGTAAGTGTTGAGTATTACGGAGCAGAAACACCAATTAAATCACTTGCCACAATAAGCACTGTAGATTCACAAACGATTTCAATACAACCATTTGATATTTCATGTTTACAAGCGATTGAGAAATCTATTTCCATGAGTGATTTAGGTATTACTCCAAATAATGATGGTAAAGTAATAAGAATAAATGTTCCGCCCTTAACAGAAGAGAGGAGAAAAGAATTCTGTAAATTAGCCTCTAAATATGCAGAGGAAGGGAAAGTAGCTTTGAGAAATATCAGAAGAGATGCTGTTGATAAAGAAAAAAAAGACGAAAAAGATGGTCTCATTTCAATTGACGAATCGAGAGATAATCAATCTGAAATTCAGAAAATTACTGATAAATATATTGCCTTAATAGAAACTAAATTGTCTGAGAAAGAAAAGGAAATTCTAAAAGTTTGATAGGATTTGACGTCGTAATAATTGGTGGAGGTTTATCAGGATCTTCCACAGCTCTTAACTTATCAAAGAAAGGATATTCAGTTTTAATTATAGAAAAAGAAAATTTCCAAGATTACAAACCATGTGCAGGTGGGATGGCGTCTTCAATGCAAAGATTTCTTCCTTTAGATGTGAAAGATTCCATAGAATCAAAAATTAAGAATGTTGAATTCAGATGGAAGGCTTCAGATAATGTAACTGCTGATCTGACTGGTGAATCTCCATTTTGGATTATTAAAAGAGAAAAGCTTGATCAATTATTACTTGAAGAGTCCTTGAGTAATGGAGCTCAGATAATGAGACCATTATTGATAGAAAAAATCATAAAAAAAAATGATAAATGGGAAATTACTTGCAACAACAAAATAAAATATATTACAGAATTTCTTGTGATTGCAGATGGGTCTCAATCGAAATGGGCGGGTTATTTCAATTTAGGGCCAAGAAAACCGAAATTTGCGAACACAATCTCATTGAGATTGAAAGGGCTAGGTGAAATACCTAGAGATGCAGTTAGATTTGAGTTTGGATTTATAAAATATGGTTTTGCATGGGCATTCCCCCTAAGAGAAAGCTTAAATATTGGTTTAGGTACTTTTATAAATAATGGTCTCCTAGAGAATCAAGCTATAAATAAACAAGTAATCAGAAGCTTCGGTTTTAATAATTTTCCTCATAAAACAATTAGTAAGAAATTGAGAATATGGAATGGCTTCCACTCAATTAATGGTGACAAAGTTCTAGCGGTTGGAGATGCAGCATCTCTATGTGATCCATTTTTAGCTGAAGGAATTAGACCATCTTTAATTAGCAGTTTTTATGCTGCAGACTATATAGATCAGTGCTTATCAGGTAAAGAGGACAATTTAAATCTTTATACAAAAAAAATAAACAATATTTGGGGGAAATCTATGGCTTGGGGGAGGAGAATAGCCCAAGTATTTTATAGATTTCCCAGAACTGGATACCAATTAGGTGTCAAGAGAAAAACAGCACCTAAACGTATTGCTCAAATATTATCAGGAGAAATGAGTTATGAAGATATTGCAAAAAGAGTTATCAGAAGACTTTTAACAAAAAATATGACTTAATTCTTTCTCAATTCAAACTTAAATTTAGTTAGCAGAAATCAATTTATTATTTTTAATTTCTGAATATCTCTTAAGTAGCAGCTCTTCTAATTCTTCTATGGCCTTACTGAATCCAGTGATACCCTCACTAAGTTTTTCACTTGCCATTTGATCTTCTAACATGCTTAATCTAAAATCTTTTTCTGCAAATTCGTAGTCAATAGAATGATTTATTTGGGTACTTAAATTTAATTTTCTAACTAACTCTCCTTTTTCTTTTTTCAGTTCCTCAAGAAATTTTGGTGCAATTGTTAAAAGATCGCAACCTGCTAATTCTTTTATTTCATCAAGATTTCTAAAACTAGCTCCCATTACTTCTGTCTTGAATCCCTTTTCTTTAAAGTACTTGTATATTTGCGTAACCGAAATAACACCAGGGTCTTCAGCACCAACAAAACTAGTTTTGCCAGTTTTTGCTTTATGCCAATCCAATATACGACCAACGAAAGGAGAAATTAGAGTTATCTTTGCATTGGCACAAGTTACCGCTTGGCAGAAGTTAAAAAGTAAAGTTAAGTTGCACTTAATACCCTCTTTTTCCAAAATTTCAGCTGCCTTAATTCCCTCCCAAGTTGCAGCAATCTTAATCAAAATTCTTTCCTTTTCAATTCCAAAATTTTTGTAAAGATTAATCAATTTTCTCGCTTTTTCTACCGTAGCTTCAGTGTCAAAGCTCAGTCTTGCATCAACTTCTGTAGATACGCGCCCTGAAATAATTTTCAATATTTCTTTTCCAAAAAATACTGAAACTTGATCAACTGTTTCTTTAATTAAGTCAATTTCGGAGAATCCTTGAGGCAATGCATTTTCTGAACTTTCTAAAGCTTTATCAATTAATTTCACATAATCAGGATTCTTAGCAGCAGCAAGTATCAGCGATGGATTAGTGGTAGCATCTCTTGGTTGGAATTTTTTTATAGAATCTAAATCTCCAGTATCAGCAACAACAACGGTCATTGAGGATAATTGTTCTAAAATTGATTTCATGTATAGATAGTCATATATATACAAACTAGCTTTAATTCCTCATGAAATCATCAGATAGTGAATTAAATATTTATAAAATTGGAAAATTTTAGGGTTTTTTAACAATCATTCCATGATCTTCAATTTTAGGAGGTATTTTTTCAATTACTATCAAAGTCTCGATAATTTCTTTCGCGACTGGTACTGCAACAGTTGAACCATATGAATATGATTTAGATGGCTCATCAACGACTACAAGGACAGCATATTTTGGATCATTAACTGGTAAGGTTGCGACAAAACTACAAACTTTTTTGCTTGTATACGAACCATTTAAGGCTTTTTGAGAAGTGCCCGTTTTCCCCGCTATCCTATAACCTTCTATTTTTACTCCAGATCCACTTCCTTTATCGACTACGCTCTCCATCCATTCAAGAACAGTTTTAGTAACCTCGCGTGAAAAAAATTGTTTTTTTGGATTTTTATTAAATCTTTCTTTGAAAGTTGAGGTCACATGAGGAGTCACTTCAAAACCCCCATTTGCAAGAGACGCATGAAGTTGAACCAATTTAAGTGGCGAGATTGAGAAACCTTTACCAAAAGAAGTGACAGCAGGCTCAATTGATTGATTTACAAATAAATCTTTTCTCTTAAGTTGGCCAGCAGTTGATTCAAATAAGTCAGTCTCTAAATTTTTATTTATACCTAAATTTTTTAACCACTCCCAATAAATTGTGGGGTCTAAATTTTGCATTATTTTTACCATCCCAACATTACTTGAAACCTGCAAAACTTTTGGATAGTCAATGTATCCATTACCTTTTTTATCCCAATTAGAAAGTGTCCATCCTCCAACATTAATCTTTCCAATATCTTCAACTACTCCATCTTTCTGGATGACTTTTTCTTCTAAAGCTAAGGCAAGATTAATAGGTTTAAAAGTTGAGCCTGGCTCAAATAAATCTTGAGAATACCACCCCCTAAAGAGTTCGGAATCATACTGCCAAAACTTATTTGGATCATATGATGGGACTGTAACCAAAGAGAGAATCCGACCATCATTAACATCCATAACTATTGCAAATCCCTTCTTTGCTTTCCATTTGCTTACTTGCTTTGATAATGCATTGTATGAAGCTTTCTGTAATCTTGAATCTATAGTTAGGCCTAAACTTTTGTAATCAGAGATAAAATCACCTGGTGCTGAATTATCCGGTAAAGGAGTTCCATCTCCTCCTCTTTTTATTAAATTACTTTTATTAAAAACTTTAATTTGATTATCTAAATGTAGTTCTAAACCTGCTGAAGCTACATTCTCATCATTAACAAAACCGACAAGATTAGAGTAAAGTTCCCCTTGCGGATAATATCTCTGCGAATATTTAAACAAATCAATACCGCTTATTTGAAGGTTCTTAATCTCTTCTGCCTTTTCTTCCGCAATTTTATCCAAAAGTTTGATACCACTCATTTTATTCTTAAATTTCCTCAAGAGTATTTCATCATCAATACCCAAGATAGGTGACAATTTTTCTATTACTTCTTCAATACTGCGAACTCTGTTAATTGAATCACCAGGAAAATTAAAATATTTTGGATGGGCCCATAATTTATAGAGCGGTTTATCATAAGCAATTACTCTATTATTTCTATCAACGATTGATCGCCTTTTTTTTAAGGAGTTAGTTTGAGAAGATTGTATTAATCTAGCTTTCCTTTGCAAATCAGAGGCGTTAAAGACTTGCAATTTAACTAACCTACCAAACAAACAAAAAATTAATAGTAAGCTAAAAATATAGAGAAATTTAAATCTTCGTTGATCAAGGGGTATTAGACGAACAATTTTTTTGTATTTTTTCATCAATATCCCCTTTGATATTTGCTATCACTAAATCCTTCAATGAAGGTACTAAAATTTTTCTTAAATGTACTTTCTTTTTTTTCATTAAGTTTATCTATATAAATTAAATCTTCAGGTTTGGTTTTTCTATAGATGTTGAGAGACTCAAGTTCACTAATATAAAATTCCTCAATTTTAGAAATATAATCAATGAGATTATTATTGATAGCTCTTGTTTTAGATAAGATTTTATATGTATTTGACCATTTTCTTTGGCTATCAAAAGATAAGAAAAATAAGGTAAAAATTAATACCAATAAAGAGACATTAATGGTGTCAAAAATTTGATGTACTAATTTGATATTAATTATGGATATTTTTTCGGAATCTTTTTTACCTAACATATGGAAATTTTTTTTTTAAATTAAGTTGATTCCCATAAGGTTTCATCAATGATTTATTTTTTAAATGGAAGGAGTATTACTAATAAAATAAACATCTTTTTGTGTGATTCGCAAGTAAAAAATTAAATTCTTTATGTCCTCAATAAGAACAAATTTAAGAAGGTCAATCCATTCCATAAAGAATGCATAATCACTGAAGAGATCAAACTCCCTGAAGCAATTCTTGTGATTCCTAATCCAATTCCTAGAACAAATAATGGCGGCATTTCTCCCAAACTTAAATGGGCTAATGCAAAGATAAAGGCTGAAACTATGATGCCCGAAATCACTCCAAAATCTCTTGAAAGAGTTGGTAGTAAAATACCGCGAAATATAATCTCTTCAAATAGAGGAGCTAATAGAGTTGTTGTTACAAATAATAGAAAAAATGATAAGTAATTATTATTATTAAGAACAATTTCCAGCAAAGGGTTACTACCATTTTGATTATCTATCAAACTATTCATAATTAGAGAAATCAATAAAACAAAAGGAACAATTGTTAACCAACCTTTAATTCCCTGAATAATTGCATAATTTATTGGCAAGAAATTGAACTGTAAATAATCCTTTTTAAAAGAAAATTCACCATTCAAAGATTTAATTTGAAAATAAACTATCCATAACGGCGGAATAGCCATAAAAAGATATCCAAAGAAAATTTTTAAAGATTGAGACAATTCATTAGAGATATTTTTAGAGAAAAGTTCAACCAAACTGATAGAAAACAAAGGTGATACCACTTCTCCTAAAACAACAAATCCACCTGCAATTAATAAAACCATATCTATTAATTCTAAATCTAAGTATTTAATTTCTTTCCAACCAAACTTTTTCAAGGATATGGTTGTCCATAATATTTTTAAAGCCATAATAGAGCCAATAAGTATTGTTAAAAGTGGTATTAATCTTATGGCTAATATCTTTAAAAACATTTTGCTTGAAAATGATTTTGTTATTAATGCGCTATCGTCAAAATCAAATTGCCGGCTTAAAAGATGATATAAAAATCTATCACCTTTAAATAAATCAAATTTATCAGAACTCGTTTTATATGAATTATTATTAGATTTTTTTTCTATCTCATCAATCAGAAATTTAAAGTTTTTATTTTCAAAATCTTTGGATATATTTTTATAGATTATAGGATCATTTGATTCTGAAGTAATTATTCGAATTAATTTATTTCTTTCTGTTAGCTCTTCAAATGAGACATCAGAGAGTGATTTATTTATTTGATCAACAGGATCATTAATGATAAAAAATTTTTTAAGATTTACAGGTATTGATTGGAGAGATAATTCAGCGATTTCTTGCTCTTTTTGACTAATATCAAATGTGACAGATGGTCTATTTAAACTATCTCTTAAGCCTTGTTGCCATACAAAAAAAGTTATGACTATAGAAATAAAAGCTAAAGTGAGTTTTGACTTAGAAATATTTTTAAAGATCATAAATAAATTATATTATTGAAAACTATACTTAGTTAGCATTGAAGTTCCTTATATTTGTATCTATTTTAATCACGCCATGACATGATTAAATTATATTAATCTTCAAATTTATATAATGACTATACGATTAGTTTTAGTTAGGCATGGACTAAGCAGTTTCAATGCAAAAGGATTAATTCAAGGAAGAACAGACGATTCATTATTAACTGATGAAGGATACGAACAAGCCCGAAAAGCAGGTAAAGCATTATCAAAAATAAACTTCGATAAAATCTATTCGTCTCCACTTGTGAGAGCGGCAGAGACTGCAAAAACAATTAAAAAGACCTTCAATAAAGAACAAGATATTGTAATCGATGATAATTTGCTAGAGGTAGATCTTAGTGAATGGTCTGGTCTAAAAATTGATGAAATAAAAAAGAAATTTCCAGAAATTTACCCTATATGGAAAAGTGATCCAGAGAATCTAATCTTAAAAAGAAAAGACAACCAAACTTATAAACCAATTCAAGATTTATTTTTCCAAGCAACAAATTTTGTAGAAGATATTTTAAAAATTTATCTAGACAAAGATGATGCGAATATTCTAGTTGTAGGACATAATGCGATTCTAAGATGTTTAATCCTCACGTTATTAGGAAAGCCTAAGCAAGGTTTTAGGAAAATAAGATTAGAAAATGCATCTTTATCTATACTCAATATTTCAAGGGAAGATAACTCTTTTAAGACCCAAATTGAATGCTTAAATCAAACTTCCCATCTGAATAAAAATATTCCGAATCAAATTGGAGATTCCAGAATATTTCTAATAAGGCATGGTGAAACTAACTGGAACAAAGAAGGTAGATTTCAAGGCCAAATTGATATTCCTTTAAATGAAAACGGGAAAGACCAAGCTAGAAAGACTTTTGAATATTTGAAAAATATTTCTTTCAATAAGGCATTTTCAAGTTCAATGGAAAGACCTTATGAGACTGCACAAATAATCCTTCAAAATAGAAAAGATTTAAAAATAGGAAGAATAGATTCACTTGTAGAAATTAGTCATGGATTATGGGAAGGTAAACTGGAAGCAGAAATCAAAGAACAGTGGCCCGATTTATTAAAAAATTGGCATGATAAACCTGAAGAAGTAATAATGCCTGAGGGTGAATCTATAAAAGATGTATCAGAAAGGTCCGTAGAAGCTTTTGACAAGATTTGTTTTTCTCAAAAGGATAATGATCTTAGCCTTCTGGTTGCTCATGATGCAGTCAATAAAACTCTAATTTGCAAAATCCTTGGGATTAATTATTCAAATATTTGGATGATAAAACAGGGCAATGGCGGCATAACTGTAATTGACCTTTTTAATGATCCCAATAAGCCCCCTGTGATTAGCGCTCTTAACATTACAACACACCTAGGGGGAATACTTGATTCAACTGCTTCAGGAGCACTTTAAAATAAGCCTTGTCAAAAATTTATTTTGATGAAGTAAGATTCAGAAAAAAGGCTTTATTTACTGAAAAAGCCAACTTGACTAAGAGGCCAAAATCTAAAATATGCTTTACCAATTATCTCTTTTTTATGAAGAAATTTACTTCCAGGCCAATATCTTCCATCCCAGCTATTTGCCCTATTATCACCTAAAACTAAAAAATGATCTTCTGGCACTTTTATATTTTCAAATTCACCACATTTATTAAAGAGGGATAATGAACACTTATAAGTGACATAGGGTTCAGGAATTAATTTATTATTTATTATTAATTCACCATTAGAGTTTACACTTACAATTTCTCCTGGAGTTGCTACCACTCTTTTAATATAAGCATCGCAAGCTTGATCCCTCAAACCAGGAATAAAAGACATTGGAGGAAAACTCATAAAAAAACAATATCGTTTTTTTGGTAAAGGCTTAGATCTTGATGAAATTAATTTCTTGTCAAACGAATAAGGTGAGTTAAAAACAACAATATCTCCTCTTTTTGGTAAAGAGTTTCTTAGCGAAAATTTTTCAATAATTAACCTATCATTTATTTGTAATTCTGGCAGCATTGAACCAGAAGGGATATAACGTGGCTCTGCAAAAAAAGATCTACAAGAAGAAACAAAAAAAGTTAATAGAATTAGTAGCCCCCATTCTTTTAAAAAACTTTTTATGGAACCATTCATAGGATTAATAAAATCTTGATTTTTTATACTTAAATAAAATCTTTTTCATATTCAATTTCGTTAAAACCTAATATTACTTTTTTTCCTTCGTAAATCAAAAATGGTCTTTTTATTAATTTGCCATCACTTAAAAGAAGTTGAATAATTTCTTCCTTTGACAAACGATCAATATCAAGATTAAGAATTTTAAAGGCTTTACCTCTTGTATTAAAAATCCTTTTCTTATCATCAGCGTATTGTTCTAAGGCTAGATTTAAATAATTAACAATTGGAGGTTCTTTTACAATATCAATTAACTGAAATTCAAAATCTTTGCTCTTAAGCCACTTTGCAGCTTTTCGGCATGTAGAGCATTTTAAATAACTGTAAAAAATTATTTTTTTCAATTTAATTTACTAATATTTGATTTCTTAAGTACTTTAAAGTTTTTCTTTTTTAGAGGCATACAACTTTTCAATAAATTTTCAACTACATCAAAATCCCTCCAACCATCAATTTGAACTGTTCTTCCATCGAGTCCTTTACTTGTTCTAAAAAATTCTGCAACATCCTCAAGCTGATTAGGAGCAATTTGATTAATACTCACTATATTAGCCTGCCTAGGATTAGCCATAGGCACACATAAAAGTTTTCCATCATATGCACCACAATCATGCATATCCAAAACTCCAATAGGTCTAGCTTTTATAAGACAACCTGCAAAAGTAGGTTCGTCCATTATCACCATTGCATCAAGGGGAGCTCCATCATCAGCAAGGGTATTTGGGATAAAGCCATAATCAAAAGGGTACCTCACTGAAGAATGTAATACTCTGTCTAGGGCCATTATTCCTGCTTCAGAACAATATTCATATTTATTCCTACTACCTGCAGGTATTTCAACAACAATATTCACTATTCCCTTCATTGGAGATGGAGGTATTGAACTAAGGTCCATCTTTTTTAAAATCGTGATTATGCATTATCTCGTTGCCTTGAGATAAAGGTCTACCAATTAAAATGCTTATTAAAGGTAAAAAAATTGTCAAAAAGGCAAAAATAATACCTAAAGATGTTATCGATAAACTCCTTATACTTAAGGGGTCATCATCATCTCTTTCAAAATCATTTCGAGCAGAACCATGAGAAGATTCTTCGCTTGATTTACTTTGAATAAACTGCTTTGATTTCGTGTAACTCAAGAACTCTTAATTAGTAAAGATTAAGGAGATAATTCAACATCATTATCCTACATTTAAAATGTCAATAAATCAAAACATTGATTGGCGACTTTTTAATTACTCTTTTTCTAGCAAAGACCTAATAGATTTTAGTTCGTCTAAAATTTGCGCCAGTATATTTTGAGCAGCGGACGAAGGTGTATTAAAGACCTCTACAGTAACTTCCTTTATTCTTAAGATATCTTTTGCAAATCTTGCTACTTCATTTGGATGGAATTTTAAAGGGTCTTTTTGATCAGTCCTAAATTCGGGATTTAATTTTCTTGGATTAAAACTAGGGTTTAGATTTCTTAAATCTGTATTTGTATACCTATAGACAGAAGCTCTCGATCTATTTAGGAATTTTTGAACTTCATCAATACCTACTAATTCCTCTTCACTAGAAATATTGGAATCTATATTTTCCATAAACTTAAGAAAATGTTTAAGTAGTAATGAACTTTCTAAAGAGTTTGAACTTCATTACTGAAGAAGTTAGCAGAAAGAATATTCTTAGACTAGCCGTGTTGAGGGACTCAAGACACTTTGAATTATTTTTTCGCCTTAATTGATAAAATCAAATATTATTAAGGATTTTTCTGTATGCGCGTGACAACCTCATTTCCTCTGGGGACACTTCGTGACACACCTTCTGAAGCTGAGATTATTTCACATCAATTACTCTTAAAAGCTGGGTATATTCGAAGAGTTAACAGCGGTATTTATGCATACATGCCGCTAATGCTTAGAGTTATTGAAAAAATATCCGCAATAATAGAGAAAGAACTTAATAGTATTGGTTGTTCAAAATTACTATTACCTCAACTTCATCCTGCAGATTTATGGAAAAAAAGTCAAAGGTGGGAGGGATATACCGCAGGTGAAGGAATAATGTTTAATCTCAAAGATAGACAAGGTAAAGAATTTGGTTTAGCACCAACTCACGAAGAGGTGATCACGAGTATTGCATCAGAGACCATCAACTCCTATAAGCAATTACCTCAATGTTTTTACCAAATTCAGACAAAATTTAGAGATGAAATAAGGCCAAGGTTTGGATTGATGAGAAGTAGGGAATTCATAATGAAAGATGGTTATTCTTTTCATTCTTCAGAAAGCGATCTAGCTTCTTTCTATGAAAAGGTGGGTAATGCTTATGAAAATATTTTTGAATCTTGCGGACTGCAGACAGTAGGGGTTGAAGCTGATAGTGGAGCAATTGGCGGTGCTTCATCTAAAGAATTTATGGTCACTGCTGATGCTGGGGAAGATTCCATTTTGTTCACTCAAAGTGGTTCTTATGCTGCCAATATCGAAAAAGCTGTTTCTCTACCCTCTCAACCTATTCCACTAAAAGATAATATTGCAGAGTGGTTGGAAACGCCTCATCAAAAAACAATCCTAGAAGTTTGCGATAATAACAATTTAGACCCAAGTCAGATTATTAAAGTAGTAATATTCCTTGCACAGTTCGAAAATGAATTTAATGCCCCAATTCTTGCATGCATAAGGGGCGATCAACACATTAATGAAGTAAAGCTTTTTAACATAATAAATAAACTTCATCACTTCAATCTCCTTAATCTTAAAAAGATTGAAGACAAAAATACTATCGAAAAAAATCTAGTTGATTTACCCTTAGGTTTTATCGGGCCAGATTTAGATAATAAAACTATTAAAGCTAGTTCTAATTGGGAAAAAAAATGGACGAGAATAATTGACCATTCTGCAAGTGACCTTTCAAAGTTTATAAGTGGTGGGAATAAAGTTAATTTCCATAAAGTTTTCCAAGAATTTTCTTTTTATTCAAAAGACTATCTAATTGGGGATATAAGGAATGCCAAAAAAGGAGATAAAATAAGTATTAATGATGATGAAGAACTTAAAGAAAAAAAAGGTATCGAGATTGGACATATTTTCCAACTAGGTCAGAAATATAGTGAAAAATTAAATGCAAAGTTCTCTGATAAGGACGGTCAGTTAAAAAATTTATGGATGGGTTGTTACGGAATAGGAGTGACAAGAATAGCTCAAGCTGCTATCGAACAGAATCATGATCAAAAAGGAATTTGTTGGCCTATCCAGATTTCTCCTTTTGAAGTGATTATTATCCCAACAAACCTAAAAGATCCTATTCAAAGTGATCTTACTGAGCAAATCTACAACAACTTTTTAATTAATAAAATTGATGTCCTTCTTGATGATAGAAACGATAGAGCTGGAGTGAAATTTAAAGATGCGGAATTAATTGGTATTCCTTTTCAGATAATTATTGGCAGAGATTCTATTAATAAAGAAGTAGAACTTTTATGCAGAACAAATAATACTAAGATTAAAATTAGTACTGATAAATTGTTAGAAACATTTATTTCCGAATCTGAAATAATGTACAATAAAAAGTCTTGAGGCTTATTTTTTTGGGAGCAAATTTATGTTACTGAAATGGACATCAAAATTATTTTTTAAGAATCTTACCAAAGCTATATCTTTTGCAATATCCTTAATTGTTGTTTTTACATTATTTAGTTCCCCTTCCATAGCTGCAAAAACCGCTATGACAGGTGACTACACAAAAGATACAATTTCAGTTGTTAAAACATTACAATCAGCTGTTGATACTCCAAAAGATTCTCCGAACAAAGATGAAATAAGGAGTGAGGCTCTTACACTCATAACTGACTATATTTCCAGATATAGAAATAGAGGGATGGTGAATAAAACGCAATCATTTACCACAATGCAAACAGCATTAAATGCTATGGCAGGTCATTACAAAAACTTTGCAAGTAGACCTTTACCAGATAAACTTAAAGAGCGTTTAACCAAAGAATTTTCTCTTGCTGAAAAAATGGTTCTAAGAGAAAGTTGATACAATTCATTTACTTTTTAAAAGTAAAACAAGATTTTTGAATATATTAAATATTCGCACAAAAATAATGCTCTTCTAAAATTGGCCAATGTTGTTGTAATCGGCGCCCAATGGGGTGACGAGGGAAAAGGTAAAATAACGGATTTACTTAGTCGTTCGGCTGATGTTGTCGTTCGCTATCAAGGTGGAGTAAATGCAGGTCATACTATAGTCGTAGATGATAAAGTCTTAAAATTACATTTAATTCCCTCAGGGATACTTTATAAAAATACTTCTTGTCTAATTGGTTCGGGAACTGTTGTAGATCCAAAAATCTTACTTACAGAAATTGACATGTTAATTGATAATGGAATTGATATCTCAGGGTTAAAAATTTCATCAACATCACATGTAACAATGCCCTACCACCGAATATTAGATGAAGCGATGGAGGCTGATAGAGGCTCAAACAAAATAGGGACAACAGGTCGTGGAATTGGCCCAACTTATGCGGATAAATCACAAAGAAATGGCATTAGGATAAGAGACTTGCTCAATAAGGAAAGGCTAAGTGATGTGATCGAAATTCCATTAAGAGAAAAAAATGGTCTACTAGAAAAAATCTATGGCATTAAACCACTTAAATTAGAAGATATTGTTGAAGAATATCTTGACTATGGGGAAAGATTATCAAAGCATGTTGTTGACTGTACTAGGACTATCCATGCAGCCTCAAAAAACAAGAAGAATATACTTTTCGAAGGTGCTCAAGGGACTCTACTTGATTTAGATCATGGGACTTATCCTTTTGTTACCTCATCAAACCCTATATCAGGAGGGGCATGTATTGGAGCTGGAGTAGGTCCAACTTTAATTGATAGAGTCATAGGTGTCGCAAAAGCTTATACCACAAGAGTAGGTGAAGGGCCATTCCCAACTGAATTACAAGGAAGTATTAATGATCAACTCTGTGATAGAGGCAGTGAATTTGGAACCACTACCGGGAGAAGGAGAAGATGTGGGTGGTTTGATGGAGTTATTGGTAAATATGCTGTATCTGTAAATGGTCTTGATTGTTTAGCCGTTACGAAACTTGATGTGTTAGATGAATTAGATGAGATTCAAGTTTGCATTGCATATGATCTCGATGGAGAGGAAATAGACTACTTTCCTACAAATTCAGATGACTTAAAAAAATGTAAGCCAATTTTCAAAAAATTAAAAGGTTGGCAATGTTCAACTGCAGATTGCAGAAAACTATCTGATCTCCCAGAGAATGCTATGAATTATCTAAGATTTTTAGCTGAATTAATGGAGGTTCCAATTGCCATTGTCTCGTTGGGGGCTAATAGAGACCAAACTATAGTAATTGAAGACCCAATACATGGTCCTAAAAGAGCACTGCTAAGGTAATTTAGTTCCAAATTAATGAAGGAATCCTTTAGACATTTTGAACATAAAAAAGTTGATCTCATTGGTCTGGGAAACGCAATAGTAGATATTATTGTAAATATTGAAGATGAGTTTCTTGAGATAAATAATCTGGATAAAGGATCAATGAATCTAGTTAATTCTGATGAATCTCAGAGATTGTTAGAAAATTGCAAAGTGATCAAACAAATTTCAGGTGGGTCCTCAGCAAATACTGTTGTTTCTTTAGCAGAATTAGGCAATAATGTGCAGTTTATAGGAAGAGTGAAAAATGATCAATTTGGGGATTTTTTTTCTGACGATATAAAAAAAAGTAAAACAATATTTAATACTCCACCAACTATTGAAGGTGCTCCAACAGCTCATTCAATCATTTTGGTTACACCTGATGCACAAAGAACTATGTGCACTTACCTAGGAGCATCTGTAGAGTTTGAACCAAAAGACATTGACTTTACTGTTATTAAGGAAAGTAAATACTTATATTTAGAAGGATATTTATGGGACAGCGAATTAGCTAAAAAAGCTTTTATTAAAGCCTCCCAAATTGCAAACCAATCTAATACAAAAATAATTCTTTCTTTGTCTGATTCATTTTGTGTAGACAGACATCGTGAGAGTTTCTTGGAATTAATATATGAATATGTAGATATTGTTTTTTGTAATGAATCCGAGGTGTTAAGTCTTTTAAAAAATGATAAATTATCAAGCTGCCAAGAAGAAATATCTTCCCTATGTGAATTAGTCATAGTAACTCTTGGAAGCAATGGTTCTCTCATTGTTAACAAAAATAATCTTGAAATAATTGAGTCAATAACGAAAGGCAAGATTATTGATACTACAGGAGCGGGAGATATCTATGCGGGAGGATTTATCCATGGATTAATCAATAATTATTCCCTAAAAAAATGCGGAGAGATAGCTTCAATATGTGCGGGACAAATAATTACGCAATTAGGATCTAGATCAGATATTGATCTTAAAGAGTTAATAAAATAAATTTAATCAAATAGTCTTATTCAACCAATCATAATATTTCATCTCAGCATGGTATTTTTTGTAAATAATTTGAGGGACATCATATGTGGAATTTTTATTTAAGAATTCAATTAAATAATCTTTAAATTCTAATTTACTTTTTATTGTGATTTCGAACTCTTTAGTTTCTTCAATATCTTCATTCCACTTATAAATTGAAAAAATTTGCTTTATCGAAACACAAGCTGCAAGTTTATTTTGTATTAGTAATTTAGCCATTCGCAAAGCATTTGCGTTACTTGATTCAGTTGTGATCATAACTAATACTTCCATAATGAATTAAACATCAATATTTTTTAATTATGTGATTTATCAAATTATGATATTGATCAAAAGAGTAAGAAAAATCATTTTTGAATTTTGGCCTTTTAACCAAAAATAGCTTCATTTTACTTCCAGAAACTATAGTCTCCCAGTTTTTCTGAGAATAACTTCCAGATTCTCTGCATAAAACATAATCTATCTTCCAAAAATCACAAAGTTTTTTTTCTAGAATGCTTCTATTATTTTTACTCGGTTCAAGTATCGCTATGTTTGAATTTTGAATACATGATCCAAAAGCTTTAGTTATACTCTCATAAGTTGGAAGCACCCTTGTAAATACATTTGCTTTACAATTCATATAATAATTAGCTGTATCGTTAAGGAATCTTGATCCTATTGCAAGAAGAATATTCTTATTCTCAATATCAACGTTATTTATATCCTTTAAATCATCAATATAAAAAAAATTATTAGTGTTATTTATGAGAGATTTCCTCTCAAATAGTAAAAGAGGTGTATTAATCTCTTTACATGCATTATTAAGATTTTTAGAAATTATTACCGCAAACGGATGAGTAGCATCAACAACGCATGTGATTTTATTTTTATTTATGAAATTAATTATTTGATCTTTATTATTTAATTTACCCGTAATGATATGTAACTTTGGATTCTCAATATAAGCTTGCCCTGCTTTATAAGTTAAAACACTTGCAAAGACTGAATAATTTAGTTCAAGAAGCCTATTAGCTATTACAGGTCCATCCGAAGTTCCTGATAGGATCCAAACATTTTTATAGCAATTTCCTTGATTCTGCATCAGTATGTCTTTAATTAAATAGTAAGTAATGAATCATTGTTTAATTCAGGCGGTCATTAATAGCGCTCCCCAAATGAGGTATACCAAAGAAAACCAAACTCCAATTGCAGAAATGATTGTTAATTTTAAAGGATTACGTAGTGAAGATCCAACCAGAGATCTCAAGATCATAGGATGGGGAAATATTGCCCAAGAAATGGTAGATGAACTAAAGGAGGGGCAAAATATTGTTATTGAGGGACGTCTCAAGATGAATTCTGTCACTAGAAAAGACGGTACGAAAGAGAAGCAACCAGAACTAACAGCTTCAAAGATTCATCAAATATCGCCAGTTGATGTTATTAAGTCTGATCAAAAAGAAAATAGTGAGTCATTTGAAAAAAAAGAAAGCACCAAAAATTCAAGTTGGGACAGTTCACCTTTAGTACCTGAAGTTGACGAAATACCCTTTTAAATCAAATATCAACATTATTTTCTTGAACACTTATAATTAACTTGCTTATTTTTCTTTCAAGTGCGGCAAGTTCGCTTCTAATTTCTGGCCATTTACCCTTATCAAGATTTTCTAATAGCCATGCTCTATCTTGATCAAGTTTAAAAATTAAATCTCCTTGATTTGCAGTATTAGGATCTTGCATAATACTTGTTAGACAATTTAAAACTCATTGTACTAAATCAAAATGAAGAAATACCTATCGCCCGGAAACTTAATCGTAACCGCTGGGGGTATATTAGCTTTTGTAGGAATGACTGCTTATTTTACAGACTCCGTAAATTTAAGTGTACCTACTTTTTTTTATGGAGTACCTATTTTTTTAATTGGATTAGGTTTAAAGACTTCCGAAATACCTCCTGTAGAGTTGTTTGACAAGACAAATTTTGCGACAAATAAATTTAATAGACCAAAAGAATTAACAGCACTAGTTAAAGATGTTACAAGATGGAGATATGGGATAAAAGCTCATCTTGAATCGTCATTAGAATCTCTAAATTTGTGGGACGAGGATAATCCCCCTCAACTAAAAGAAATCGAAGAAATTACAAAGGAAGAAAAAAATGGTCTAAGAATGCGTTTCGAATTAAACGCTGTCCCTCTAGAAAAATGGATTGAAAAACAAGAAAGATTAAACAGATTTTTCGTCAAAGGTCTTGAATCAGAATTTATTATCGACGATAATAAAAAAGAATTTGATTTTATTCTCTTTTATTGAATATAGGGATATATTTGTAAAAACCTAATTTCTCAATTCAATCAAGTTTTAATGAATTTTAATAATGAATGATTCTCAAAGAGTATCAATATTAAGCGAAGCACTTCCATATATACAAAGTTTCTCAGGTAGAAAAATTGTTATCAAGTATGGTGGTTCTGTTATGGAGAATAATAATTTAAAAAATGCTTTTTTTAGAGACATTGCACTTTTATCAACCGTTGGGGTTTGTCCGATAGTAATTCATGGAGGTGGACCAGAGATTAATAATTGGTTAAAGAAATTAGAAATATCTCCTAAATTCGAAAATGGATTAAGAATTACTGATCAAAAAACAATGGAAATTGTCGAGATGGTTCTAATGGGTAGAGTTAACAAACAAATTGTAAAAGGGATTAATAAAACTGGATCCTTAGCTGTGGGAATATCAGGTCTGGATGGCAACTTAATTCAATCTAGAGAACTAGGAGATGGTAGCCATGGGTTAGTGGGAGAGGTTACAAAAATCAATCCTGAAATATTAGATCCTCTTATTTCTAAAGGATACATCCCAATTATTTCTAGCATTGGATCAACCTTGGAGGGTATTTCCCATAACATTAATGCAGATTTTGTTGCTGGAGAAATTGCTGCTGCAATAAATGCAGAAAAACTTATTCTTCTTACTGATACTCAAGGGATTTTAAAAGAAAAAGATAACAAAAATAGTCTTGTTGAAAAAACTAATCTCAAAGAGGCAAGAGATTTTATTGATAAAAAAATTGTGAATGAAGGTATGATTCCAAAGACAGAATGCTGTATAAGAGCTTTAGCCCAAGGAGTCAAAGCAGCTCACATAATTGATGGCAGAATAGAACATTCATTACTTCTTGAGATTTTTACAAATTCCGGAATAGGTACAATGATAGTCGCTTAACACATGAAAACTTATGAGCAAGTTTTAGAAAAAGTAGAACTTGCTTTAGCTAAAGGTGAGTATCATTATTGCATTGAATTTCTTTTGCCCATAATCGAATCATTTCCTTTATCAAGCAAGGAGGGAGTAAATTTAAGAACAATCTTAATTACTGCTCTATGTGGTATCAATAAAAGGAACGAGGCTAAAAGGTTTTGTAAAGAACTTCTAAAATCTTACGATACTAAGACTAGAGAAAATGCTAAATATTTGATGGAAGTTATAGACTCTCCTGACATTAAAAAGCCAGAAAATTGGAACGTACAGTTTGAAAGCGACCCATCACTCAATAAAAAATCTCTTAACTCACTGCGCAAAAAAAGAGAAGTATTGAAGAAAAAAAAATTTATTAATGTAACTGAGAAACCAACTGGTGAAACAAAACCCTTTCAGAAAGGCTTTTCACTGGTCATTTTTCTAATACTATTATTATTGATTCCTCTTTTAAGTGGCTGCGTTAAAGTTGAGGATACTCTTGATATTAGTGAAATTGATTCAATAACCAATAATTTAGTCATAGAAAGTAAATACATTAAGAAATTTCCTTGGCAATTAAAATTTGAAGACAAGATGAAAGATATTTTTCCTGAAGCAGAAATTGTACAAGACGAATCAAGCTTTTCATTGAAACATAAAAATCTCAATCTAGAAGATACAAAACAAGTGCTTAAAATTACACAAAATACCGCTGGAGAGTTAGCTGGAGGATCAACAAATATAGAAATTAATACTACTCAAAAAAACTTCATTTTTTTTAAAAAATACTTTTACAGGTTGGATTTAGATCTAAATTCTATTCAAGGTGTTGATAATTTAGAACTCATTTTCAAAATTATTCACCCTAATAAAGCTATCCTTACTGATACAGATAATTCAAATTTAGAAATCAAAAAAAATCTAATAATTTGGAATTTAAATCAAGGGAAGATAAATAGTCTTGAATTTGCTTTCTGGAGCCTCAACAAACTTTTGATTGGGATATCTACTATCTTAATAATTACAATAATTGCTTATTTATTAAGATTCTATAGATTTAAATTAGGTACAGATTTGCCTCAACTTCCATCAAAGTAATTACAACTCAGCTGGATTAACATCAATTGTTAAAAAAACATTTTTTGGAATAAATTTCCATAATATTGATCTATCAGGTAAAGGGATCTTTGTTCCTTCAGGTCCATGCATTAATATCTGCCATCTAAATTTTTTACCAACTTTAGCAATTAAACTAGGAGCAGGACCAATTAATTTCCAGTTCTTTTTCTCACAAAATGTGAGTAGATATTTTGCTAATTTTATTGCAATTGATTCAGTTAATTCATAATTTTCACCTGATAATTTAAGAAGGCAAATCGTGCAAAATGGAAATAAATTTGCATCTTTTCTCAATCTCGAGTTTTCAATTAAGAATCTTTCATAATCTCTTTTCTGAAGATACGAAATTACCGGGTGATTAGGTTTATATGTTTGAAAAATTACTTTTCCTTTTTTTTGAGCCCTTCCTGCCCTGCCAGCTAATTGCAAAAATAATTGTAATGATTTTTCTTCTGCCGAAATATCTGGGCGATGAAGCAACCCATCTGCTGCGATAACTACTGAAAGAGTAATATTGGGGATGTCAATTCCTTTTGCCAACATTTGAGTTCCCACAAGAATATCAGCACCCCCTTTAGAAAACTCTGAAAGAATATCTCTGTGGCCATCCTTTCCTAAGGTTGTATCTCTATCAAAGCGAAGTACTCTTAAGTCAGGGAATTCTTCATTTAAAAACTCTATTACCCTTTGTGTACCAATTCCAAAAGGTTTAAAGGCAGTTGAATGACAATCTGGGCAACGATTGATCAATCTCGATTTATGATCACACCAATGACAATTTAACCATTTTTTTCCTTGTGCACCGAGATGAACTGATAAAGGAACATCACAGTTGGGGCAATTTATTAAATATCCGCAATTTCTGCAACTTAAAAACCCACTATGCCCCCTTCTAGGAATCAAAATTATTGCTTGCTCATTTTTTAAGCGAAGTTGAGGAAGCAATAGTAATAATTCATTGGAAAAAATTTTCATATTTCCTTGCTTGAACTCATCCCGCATATCAATAATTCTTATTTCAGGAATCTCATTTCTGGATATCCTTTCAATCATCCTTACCAATTTGAAATTATTTTCAAAACTACACTTTTTCCAAGTCTTCATTGATGGGGTTGCACTCCCAAAAATTAACTTTGCAGAATTCCTTTTTACTATTTCAATAGCAATCTCTCTTGCGTCATAACAAGGCATAGGACTATCTTGTTTATAAGAAACATCATGTTCTTCATCCATTATTATTACTCCTAGATTTTTCATTGGAAGAAAAACTGCGGACCTTGTTCCTATTACTATTAAGGGTTCATTAGCATTAATAATTTTCTTCCAAACTAAAGTTCTATGATTCGGAGAACAGTTACTATGATATTCGTAAACAACATTATTAAATCGCTGACTAAACCTATCAATAAGTTGAGGAATTAGTCCAATTTCTGGGGCTAGTATCAAACAACTTTTTTTCTTAAGAAATTGATCTTCAGCAATTCTCATGTAAACTTCTGTTTTACCTGAACCTGTTTCGCCCCAAAGAAGTAATGCATCTCCTTGTTTCATTTTTTGAAATTCTTGAAATGCAATTTTTTGCTCATTTGTAAGATTTGGTTTTTTCGTCGCGATATGATCTTTTATAAAGGAATTTAATTTACTATTTATATTTTTTTTTCTTTTAGATCTAGAAAGATAATTTTTGCTGACCATTGAGTTAATTAGAGTGGAATTAAAACCAGACTTTATTAATTCACTTTGCCAATTACCTTTTTTAGATAAAGTATCTATTAAAAAAGATTCTTTTTTGGTTAATCCATTTTTCTTAATATCAAATTCTTTTTTAGTTTCAATCCATATTTGATCTTTTAAACCTTTAGAGAAATTTTTATATTTACCAATCCAGCCAGGAGGAAATGCAGTTTTAAACATTTTTAAATTACTAACCATATAAAAAGAGGCTAGGGATTCTATCAATTCTCTCCAAGATTCATCAATTATTTTTTTCTGCAAAATACTTTCAACAAACAAATATCTTATGTTTTTTCCTCCAGTAATATTTGATTCATCATTATTGATTGTCGAAAAGTCTTTTTTGGAGATCACCAACCCGTTCAATAATCTCCCCCTTAGTCTGACACTTACAATATCTCCAACTTCTACTCCAAGATTATTTCCATCTAAATAGTAAAAGCTTTCATTACTACTACCTATATCAAGCAAAATTTCCAATTTATAGGAGATATTTAATAACTGATTACTTGCCGGCTTCAAAACTTTTTCTTAGTATTGGATTGTTGAACATTCCACAAAGTGTTTTTTGCACATTGTAAGTATCCTGCTCTTAAGGGAGACATGAAGCTCTGATCATTGACTGAAAATTCAAAAATGATCTGCCTGTCTGAGAAATCCCAAGACTTTTTACTTTAGGTAATCTATAGCACTATTTAAATTTTTCAACAATTTAGAAAACTTTTCTTATTCTCATTTTGTGAGAAAGTTTTTTAAACATTAAGGGGACTTTACTACTAAATGTTCAAATTAGCCCTAAATAAAATTTTATCTAGTTAAATTCACCGTAGAAAGGAGTCTATTATGTGTCCAGTCGCAGCAGAATCAAAGAATTCCAAGCCTAGTTCAAAAAAAAAGATCAATAAAAAAATTAATACAAATTTAGAAACAGTAGTTGAAGAAGATAGTAAAAAAAATAATCAAACTTTACAGACATCTGCTGAGTTAAACGAAAGCAATATTGAAAATAACAATAATGAATTTAGTGATTCTGAAGAAGATAAAGGGCTCGGGAATATAAAACTTGGGCCAAAAGGTATCTACACTGAAGATTCAATAAGAGTTTATCTCCAAGAAATTGGAAGAATTAGACTTTTAAGACCAGACGAAGAAATTGAGCTTGCAAGAAAAATTGCTGACTTGCTCCAATTAGAAGAGCTAGCAACTCAATATGAGTCAGAAAAAGGACATTTCCCATCTGTAAGAGAATGGGCCGAGTTAATAGATATGCCTCTTCCCAAATTTAGAAGAAGACTTCTCTTAGGGCGGCGAGCTAAAGAAAAAATGGTTCAATCAAATTTAAGATTAGTTGTTTCCATTGCTAAAAAATATATGAACAGAGGTTTATCTTTTCAAGATTTAATCCAAGAAGGAAGTTTGGGTCTAATTAGGGCAGCGGAAAAATTCGACCATGAAAAAGGTTATAAGTTCTCTACATATGCAACTTGGTGGATTCGCCAAGCCATTACAAGAGCAATTGCGGATCAAAGTAGAACTATTAGATTGCCAGTTCACTTATACGAGACAATATCCAGAATTAAAAAAACCACAAAAGTTCTTAGCCAAGAATTTGGCAGGAAACCTAGTGAAGAAGAAATCGCTGAGAGTATGGAAATGACAATCGAAAAATTAAGATTTATAGCTAAAAGTGCACAACTTCCTATTTCTTTAGAAACTCCAATAGGGAAAGAAGAAGACTCAAGACTAGGAGACTTTATAGAGGCTGATATAGAAAATCCTGAGCAAGATGTTTCTAAAACTTTACTAAGAGAGGATTTGGAAGGAGTATTAGCCACTCTTAGTCCAAGAGAAAGAGATGTTCTCAGATTGAGATATGGAATTGATGATGGAAGAATGAAAACACTTGAAGAAATTGGCCAGATTTTTGATGTTACGAGAGAAAGAATTAGACAAATAGAGGCAAAAGCCCTAAGAAAACTTAGACATCCAAATCGAAATGGGGTTTTAAAAGAATATATAAAATAAAAAAAGTTAAGTATAATAATTACCTTTAAAAACTGGCAAAATAATAGCTTAAAATAAATTCGACTTAATTTTTAATTCAAACTCAAAATAATATTTAATGACTAATTTTAAGCTAAAAATAGCTAGTAGAAGAAGTAAGCTAGCAATGGTTCAAACTTTATGGGTTAAAGATCAACTAGAGAGGAATATTCCCAATTTAGAGGTATCTATAGAAGCTATGGCAACTCAAGGTGACAAAATCCTTGATGTAGCCTTAGCAAAAATTGGCGACAAAGGCTTATTTACAAAAGAACTTGAAGCACAAATGCTCGTAGGCCATGCAGATATAGCAGTACATTCTCTAAAAGATTTACCAACCAACTTGCCTGATGGCCTTAAATTAGGATGCATTACAAAAAGGGAGGATCCTGCAGATGCTTTAGTAGTAAACAAAAAAAATGACTGTTATAAATTAGAAAACCTACCTGAAGGTTCGCTTGTTGGAACAAGCTCCCTAAGAAGACTTGCACAATTAAGAAATAAGTACCCTCATCTTGTTTTCAAAGATATCAGGGGAAATGTTATTACAAGAATTGAAAAATTAGATGCAGGAGAATATGATTGTATAATTCTTGCGGCCGCTGGTTTAAAGAGATTAGGCTTTGAATCAAGAATTCACCAGATTATCCCAAGTGAAGTTTCCCTTCATGCCGTTGGCCAAGGAGCACTAGGCATTGAATGTAAATCTGATGATAAAAAAGTTTTAGAAATTATAAATATCTTAGAAGATAAACCCACCAGTCAAAGATGTCTAGCAGAAAGGGCTTTTTTAAGAGAGCTTGAAGGTGGATGCCAAGTCCCAATAGGTGTGAATAGTAAAATTCAGAATGAACAACTTTGCCTTACTGGTATGGTTGCATCTCTTGATGGAGAAAGGCTTATTAAAGATCAATATATTGGCAATATTAATTATCCCGAAGAAGTAGGCAAAGAACTAGCTAAAAAATTAAAGCAGCAAGGTGCAGAAGAAATATTAAGCGAAATATTTGAAAAATTTAGAGAAAAATAAAATTAGTTAATTTACTAATTTAGGATCAATTTCTTTTTTGTATCTCTCTTCACAATCTTTAATCACTTTAACAGCTTCTTCTATCCCAAAAAAACCATTGACAGTACATGTTCCTGGTTTTTTTAGATCTTTGTAGTGCTCCCAATAATACTTTGTTTCTTTTAACCAATGATCTCCAAGGTCTTCATAACTTGAGATATGATCCATTCTTTTATCATCTGCGAGAACCGCTATTACCTTATCATCGACCTCTCCACCATCATCAAATTTCATCACCCCAATAATCCTTGCTTCCACAATAGATCCGGGTATCAATGGCTCAGTTACCCCAACAATTTCTACATCAAGCGGATCTCCATCTTCATCCCATGTCCTTGGAATACATCCATAAGCAAAAGGATATGCAAGTGATGAATAACCTACCCTATCAAGTTTAAGATGACCCGTTTCTGTAATTAATTCATATTTATTTATGGTATTAGAGTTCAATTCAACAATAGTATTTATTATTGTATTTGAGCTATCAGTGAAAGCATTTAGTATATGCAATAAATTTGGGGTAACCCTGCTTGGGGCCTGATTTAGATTTGCCATCAAGAAATTATTTTTGTTTATCTTACATCCTCACACCTAACCAAATTCTTTAAAAGTAATGTTTCAGCAAAAATCATTTATTTTAGACCTTAAATGATTAATAAAATAGTTTGGCGATAGTTCTTCATTAGTTACAGCTCTTACCAACTCCATACAATTAACTGATCTGCCATATTTATGTATATTATTTTTTAACCAAAAGATGATCTTTTGATATTCACCATTTTCAATTAAGTTGTCAATCAAACCTATTTCTCTTTCCATTTGAGAAGATATTTGCGCACTTATAACATGTCCTAACAAATATGAGGGGAAATATCCAAACGCCCCTTCACTCCAATGAACATCTTGAAGACAACCTTCTGAATCATTAGATGGTTTAATTCCCAGTAATTCATCATATCTTTTATTCCATTCTGTTGGGATATCTTCAGCAGGTAACCCTTTTTCAATTAAATCTATTTCAAGTTCGGTTCTTATTAATATGTGTAAGCCATAAGTCAATTCATCCGCTTCAACCCTATTTAATCCTGCTTCCAAATGATTAATAGATTTCCATAGTTCTAAATAATTATTAAAAGGACATCCAGCCGAAACAAATTTGTTAAAAATTCTTTTTGAAAAAGATTTGGATTTAACTATTCTATTTTCCCAAAATAAAGATTGACTTTCATGAATACCCATAGAGGTTGCTTGACCTAAAGGCCAAGCAAACCATTGATGACTTTGAGATGGCAACCCCTGCTCATAAATAGAATGCCCCCACTCATGCGCAGTTGCTAAAAAACTTGATAATGGTTCACGTTCAACAATTCTTGTCGTAATCCTGTAATCATTAGGCCCTAATGTAATCGAAAAAGGATGGGGAGATTTACCAACAACAACTAGATCTTTATCTCTCCCAAACTCATCAAGTAATTGTGAACATAAAGTATTTTGAGATTCTGGACTCAAATCCCAGTGATATTTCTTGGATTTATTAATCCCTCTAATCAACTCTGGGAGAGTATCTTTCAAAGGCTGAAACATTTTACTCATCCACTTTAAAGTTATTTCAGGCTCAAAGGGTTGGGCTAAAGTTTCCCATGGTGAATATTGATCTGATATTTGTTTTGCCTCTTCAATCCGCAATTTAACTAATTCTTCAAAGAAAGGAAGAAAAATTCTAAAATCTGATTTTTCCTTAGCTTCTTGCCAGCTTTCATACCCTTTAGATTTTGCCTTTGCTAAAGACTCAACTAATTTAGGATCTAAATTTCTTTCTCTATTAAATTCCTTCAATAAAAGACTAATATTTCTTTCTTTATCTTTTTTGAAAAGTTGATTATCGGAATTTAGTTCAATATCTGCCACTTCATTTTTAGCAGATTGTATTAAATTAGAAAATTCCTCGGAAGAATTTCTTTCATGCAATACTTTTGCAATATAAGTAAGCTGTTCAGACCTCCAAGAAGCACCTTTCTTTGGCATTCCAGTATTCTGATCCCAATAAAGTGTATTTTGGATTGAACCTAATATTTGTGTTTCTTTAAGGTAAGCACCCAGCTTATTCCAATGAGTTTCAGCCAAAGATTTAAATGGAAATTAGATTTATCTTAAGATAAAAATTTTAATGTCTGCAGTAAAACATGCATCTTTATCCATAATAGGATATTGATTAATTAAGTTTTAACTTATATGGAACAAATATTTTCAAAATTAAAATTCATAACCCATGGCGAGGATTTTATTGATATCACATATGATTTAAATTTATGTGTTGAAAAAAATAATTTTCATTCCGGAATTTTAAATTTAACTTCACTTCATACAAGTTGCAGTTTAACTATTAATGAGAACGCAGATCCAAATGTGCTGAGGGACCTAAAAAAGTATATGCAATCGATAGTTCCCTATGATTCCTACTTAACTTTATCAAAAAATAGAGAAGAAATATCCTATAAACATTATCAAGAAGGGGCTGACGATATGCCAGCACATATTAAAACATCCCTAACAAACACTTGTTTATCTTTGAGTTTTCAAGACGGGAAAATTATGCTTGGCACATGGCAAGCAGTTTATTTATGGGAACATCGATTTGATCAAAAGGAAAGATTCATTAATGTTCATATAATTGGTGAGAAAAAGTAAGATATTTATAATGTAATAAGTCAGATTTCTTATTTAATGGAACCCTACATTTTGCAAGATGAAGAATTGAATGAATTAGTTGTCAAAATACCTGGCTGGGAAATTAAATCTAAACAAATCCAAAGAGAATTTAACTTCGCTAATTTTATTGAAGCCTTTGCTTTTATGACTAAGGTTGCTTTAATCTGTGAAAAATATAATCATCATCCTAACTGGGAAAATGTTTATGCAAAAGTAATAATTAAATTAAATACACATGATCTAGGAGGCATTACGAATCTGGATCAAACATTAGCTTCGGAAATCAACAAAATTTTCGATCAATAAAAATATAAACTTGTTTTCAACTATTCAAAATGTCTAAAGATTTATTGCCAGTTACTATTATTAGTGGATTTTTAGGTTCTGGCAAAACTACACTTCTAAATCATATTTTAAAAAATCAAGTTGGTATTAAAACAGCTGTTTTAGTCAACGAATTTGGAGAAATCGGAATAGATAATGACTTAATAATAGAAGGCTCAGAGGATATGATCGAATTAAATAATGGATGTATATGTTGCTCTATCAATGGCGAATTATTAAATACCGTATCCAAAGTTTTAGAAAGAGCTGAAAAATTAGACTATTTGATTGTTGAAACAACTGGATTAGCAGATCCATTACCAGTAGCCATGACTTTTGCGGCTGGTGATCTTAGGGACAAAGTGAGATTAGATTCGATAATCACTGTCATTGATGGAGAAAATTTTGATTTTGAAATTAATAATACAAGTGTCGCCTATTCTCAAATTTTATACGGAGATATCCTTCTTCTTAATAAATCTGATTTAGTAAATGAAAAACAATTAAAGAAAATAGAGGAGTTTATAAATAAAATAAAAAAAGAACCAAGGATTTTGAGATCAACTAATAGTGAAGTTGCATTACAAACAATAATGAGCGTGGGTCTATTTGAGACGGATACTTTTGAATTCGAGAAAAATAAAAAAAATATAGAACAAAATTCAAACGATCATTCTTCCCATTCCCACGATCATTCTTCCCATTCCCACGATCACTCTTCCCATTCCCACGATCACTCTTCCCATTCTCACGATTTAAATAATATAGAGGGTTTTACATCAGTTTCTTATGAAACATTTGAACCATTCTCTTTAAGGAAGTTTCAATATTTCTTAGATAATCAAATCTCAAAAAATGTATTTAGGGCGAAAGGAATATTATGGTTTATGGAAAGTGATAGAAAACACATTTTTCACTTATCCGGAAAACGATTTTCTCTTGATGATGAAGAATGGACAAAAGAAAAATCTAACAAGATAGTATTAATTGGTAAAAACTTAGATCATCAAACTATTAAGAATCAACTTTCATCCTGTAGATTTAGTACAGATTAGTGTTTACATATTAGGATTTAATTAATTTTTGAAAATACTTATTAAAGGATTTAAAAAAGCATTAACCGAATTAAAACTTTTTTATTTTACTTCGTTTATTGTCGCAATTTTAGTAATCATTCCAATTTCCAATTTTCTTCTTGAAGGAGTCCAATATGTTGTAAGTGGGAATTTTTCATTAGGCATTGCTGGAGGAGAAGAGGTATTAGAAACTTTAAAAGTTTTAGTACTAACGAGTTTTATTGGAGGAGGATTAGGCACTTTAAATGGATGGTTACTTTCAAATTGTGATTTTAAGTTCAGAAAAGTTCTCCGTATTTGTCAGCTTATTCCACTAGCCGCCCCAGCATACCTAATAACAGCTGTTTTGCAGGATTTAGGAAGTATTTTTGGGTATCAAGTAACCGGTTTATGGTGGGGGGTATTAATACTTTCAATTTCTACTTATCCATATGTATTCATTCTTGCTAACGAAAGTTTTAATAAATTTGGAGTTAATCAAATCAATGCTAGTAGAGGATTAGGAGTTGGGCCGTGGAGGAGCTTCTTTAAAATCGCTTTTCCAATGGCATTACCAGCACTAATAACAGGAATAAGTTTAATGTGTATGGAAGTAATGAATGAGTTAGGTACATTTGCATTATTAAATATTCCAAGTATTTCTACAGGTATAGCCGAAAATTGGATAATTGAGGGTAATCCAAAAAGCGCTATTGGACTATCTTTGGTAGCTTTATTAATAATTTTCACTTTAATTATTTTTGAAAAATTCTCGAGAAGAAAATCAAAGAGGTGGAGTGAAAATCCTGCATCAAAAGATTCTCAAGGATGGAAATTAAAAAAAACAAGAGCTCTTTTAGCAATAACAATATCTTTATTTCCTCCAATTTTCTCTTTTGGAATTCCATGTTTTTGGATTCTCCTCAATATCGATCAAATTCAAAAAGGGTTATCTCTAGAATTACTTACCCTATCATTAAGAACCATAAGTCTAGGATTTTTTACTGCATTAATAACGATGTTATTCTCCTTAATAATTTCCTTAGCAAGACGACCAAATAAAGGCTTATTACTAGGACTAATAACAAACCTTGCAGGAATAGGTTATGCAATTCCAGGCACTGTATTAGCTTTATCTTTAATAAACATTTCTTCTCCAAAATTGAATTTCATTGCTATTTGCTTACTAATTTGGGGTTATCTTGTTCGATTTCTAACTATTTCTAAGGGTTCTATTGATTCAAGTCTTGAGAGAATTTCTCCTAGTCTAGATGAAGCTGCACTTGGACTAGGAGAGAATTGGCCGGGAATCATCAAAAAAATTCATCTACCTCTTCTTCGGGGACCAATATTCGTAGGATCACTTTTAGTTTTTGTAGACACGATAAAAGAATTACCCATGACATTTATTTTGAGACCATTTGATTTTGATACTTTATCTGTGAGGATATATCAATATGCTGGAGATGAAAGAATGGTAGAGGCAATATTACCAGCCATACTTATCATGACTTTAGGCTTTATTGCTTCAATTACATTGATACCAAGTTTAGAGAAAAAAAACTAAATTCTTTTATAAAGTTTTCTTATTAAGAAAGGTAGGCTTAAGAATAAATCTGCCGAGGTAGATATAATCCTAAAATAAATTAAGCTAATAAGAATTATATTTTGTGGAATATTTTGGCCAACAAAAAAAAGGAGGCAAGCCTCAAAAACTCCAACTCCTCCTGGGGCTGCGGGGACTACCAAACCTAAAGACCATGACAAAGAAAAGATTACCAATAAAAATATGATATTCAAATTATTACTTGAATAAAAAGTATTTAAGCAAATATAAAACCCAATAAATTTTGATAAAACAAAACCAATTTCAAGTAATAAGGCTTTGGTTGGGAAAAAAGAAACTATTTCTATTCTCTTTTCAAATTGGTCCTTTGAATTTGCGAGTCTCAATACCTCAAATATTTTCCCCTTAAGAGAACCTAATCTTCTTAATATAAGGTAAATTAGTTTCCTATTTAAAAAAACTAAAGGCAAAATTAAAAAAATATAAAGTGGTGAAAAAATCACTCCCAGTGATGCCAATAGAAAAGATCCACTCAACATAAAATAAGGTTCTATAAGTGACGAATATAAAGCAATATGACTATTACTTATTTTTTTTATAAAATTAAATCTTTCAACAAAATGCCACATGCCTCCCGGAACATATTTCAGAATATTTGTTAAAACATAAAAAGAAATTAGGTTATAACTTTTAAGTTCTTTCCCAAACCATTTAATTATATATTTCCAGGCATAAGCGTTAAGGTAAATACTTAAGACACAAAACAAAAATGATAAAAATATATTAATTGCATTTTTTTTTAAATTAATATCAAAAGAAATTTGATCAATATTATAAAAAAAATAGATACAAAAATATAACAAGCTTGAAATAAAGAAAATACTCTTTAAAACACCAAAATTAATTTTTTTTAAAAATTTCAAATATGATTGATTTCTCACCTTAAATCTCATTTCCAGTTTTCAAATGCTTTAAATTTATTACTTGATTCTTCTATTATTTTTCTTATTTGATCAATTGATTTTTTATGATCTTGTATTAATCGCAAAACTTCGTCATTTTCTGGTTTTACAGTGATTGATCCATCTGGTTGCAAAGTCTGTTTTACTTTTACATTTCCAAAAGTCGTGGAACATTCCCCTCTTCTTCTAAGTAATGTCCACCTAGATTGGTTCCTTTCACGGACTCCAATAGTATTGGAATAAGCAAACCATAATTGCCTAAAGTATTCCTTTTTATCTATTGGTACAATTGCTTGAATAGAGAATCCAATTCTATTTTTTTTCATGTTAATAGCTTGATAAGAGACATCATAAGCTCCCTCAATTCTCAGTTGCTCTACAAAATTTGATATGTCTTCTGGCGTTTGGTCATCAATCCATGCTTCTTGAATTGATATCTCTTCACACTTTGGGTTGATTTGTTGGTTAATATAAGAATTCTCAAATGAAGTAATTTTATAAACTCTCACCAAATTTGGGCATGAAAATTGTAAGTTGCCAATGCCCACGCCATAAGAGTTTATAGAATATTGTGAAGGGAGGTTCTGTGAGTTAACTAAATTAGAAAGTAAGGCAATCCCAGTAGGTGTGGATAATTCCCCCTCTATTGAGTCAAAGCAAGGTACAACTTTAATATTTTTTTTTCTTATTAGCTCTATCACTGCGGGAGGTGGGACAGATAATTTTCCGTGTTCTATTTGAACAAAACCTTTTCCCAACATTGGTGCATTACAATAAACCTTTCTAGGATTTAAGTAATTCAATGCAGCACATACACCAATGATATCCACTAATGAATCAATAGCTCCAATTTCATGAAAATGAACATCCTCAGATTTGATTCCATGAACTTTGCCTTCTGCAATTGCCAAAGATTCAAATACTTCAAAAATTATTTGCTGCAATTTTTCTTCTAAGGGCCCATTTAAAATTAGTTCTTTAATACTTCTCCAACTTCTTTTAGTTAGATTACAATCTATGTCTTCAACCTTTGCCTTAATTCCACGGATTGAAAAACTTTTAGATTCTCTAAACTCTAGATTGTATAGATCAGTAAATCCAAGATCAGAGAGGGGTTTTTCAATTACTTTTTTAGGAACACCTAAGTCATAAAAAGCTCCAAGTAACATGTCTCCAGATATGCCTGGAGAACATTCAATAAAAACATCTTCCATAAATCTTAGATTTCTTTGTTAAAAATTTTAATGAAAGTCAATTTCTCATTTTAATTATTTTTCAATAATTTCGTAATTGAGTAATTCCAAAGAATGTCCATCTCTCATAAGATCACAACTAACAAAACTATTGAGAAGTTTTAGAGAAAGATCGCCTTTAATGATTAATTTAAAATTTTTCTTTTTTAAATTCTGTCCCTTTAAAGCAGAACACACTTTAATGACAAATTCTTTACTTTGAGTGTTTACAAAAACTAATTCCCCTCTAACAGAAAAATAATTATCTTTCAGATCTAATTCCTCTAATAATTTAGAAGAGTTTGTTTTTGAAGAATCATTTGGAAAATCATTAAGCTGATAAGGATCCCAGATACCGGAAACCTGTAAGTGCAAGTTTTGAGTATTTTTATTCTTCGGATAAACAACCCAAAAATAACTTTTATTTAAATCAATATGCTTTTTAAGAAGAGATAATGCTTTCCCCAGTATTACAGTTTCAATTTTTTCGCCTTTATCATCAGTTATGAAGCCTCTATTTAACTGATCACTACCATGGGGGATATATTTGCCATTTACAATACCTATAGCTCTGTACTGGAATTTAGATGTAACTTTAGGGATAGGATTTTTCAACATATTAAAAATTAAAATAAAGTTTATGGTAAAAAATTTTTTATTATTCCTCCAATTCGTTAAATGACTTTAACGCATCTTCTATCGCATCAGAGGGATTAGTGGCATCATTTAAACTGTTATATCGCCTAATCATTTCAACAATTTCAAATGGATTATTAGGAATTACTGAACCATCTTCTTCGGATTTAGTAGAGTTATCAATCTTAAATTCTTCAAATAAAGATTCGGCCTTTAGGAAGTCACCTTTGAAGGATATTAAAGATGTGAAAAAAACAACTGAAGATATAATTCTTGAAATTTGTTTACAAAAATTATTTTTCATTTTATTTGATTGCAAAGTTCTTTAAAGCTCAAAAACTCCTGTTAGATTAATTTTAGCTAATTAAGTAGAAATTTGTTAATAGCGACTTGGAATGTTAACTCAATAAGAACCAGACTGTCACAAATAATAGATTGGATAAATCAAGTGAATCCAGACATTTTATGTCTGCAGGAAACAAAGGTCATGGATGATAGTTTCCCTTTAGAACCATTTGAAATATTGGGATATTCAGTAGAAGTTTATGGACAAAAGTCATACAACGGTGTCGCTATTATTTCTAAAATAAAGGCTGAAAATATTAAAAAAGGATTTTACAGTTGTACAGACTCTGATCATAATATTGACATTTTCCAAGAACAAAAAAGATTAATTTCTGCTGATATAAATGGTTTGAAAATTATAAATGTATATGTTCCTAACGGCTCAACGCTAGTATCCGATAAGTTTGCATACAAAATTAATTGGTTGAATTGTTTAGCTTCTTTTTTGGATGAGCAACAAAAAAAAGGAGAACTAATTTGTCTGATGGGTGATTTTAACATCGCTCCAACTAATTTAGATATACATGATCCCAAGAAATATGAAGGAGGAATAATGGCATCTGAGATGGAGAGGGATGCACTAAATAATGTTCTGAAAGGAAGATTAATTGATTCTTTCAGAATTTTTGAAAAAAATACTGGGCATTGGAGTTGGTGGGATTACCGTAATAACGCGTATGAGTTAAATAAGGGTTGGAGAATAGACCATATTTATATAAGTAAAAAACTATCATCAAAATTAAAAAGCTGTGTTATAGACAGCTTACCTAGGGCAAATCTACGCCCTAGTGATCATGCTCCAGTAATGATTGATCTTAGCTTGAATGATAATAATGAAGATTTTTTTGAGGATGAAGACAATTTTTTCGAAATATAAATATAAATTCTTTATTTCCTGAGAATGCTTACTAATAAAGAGTTATTTAGAATTATATTAACTTCAATTATAATTTCCAAATAATTAATAATTTACAAACTAAGCTATCGCAATAAAAATATCATAATGTAGAATTTCAAACTGATTGACAAATTTTTAATTATTTCTAATTTAGAACATGACAAAATTTTTATCAAATCTTTATTTATTTAAATTGTGACTGACATATTCAATTGCACCAAATCAGAAGAAGTTTTCTCTGCCGCCCAAGAATTAATGCCTGGCGGTGTAAGTTCTCCAGTGAGAGCTTTTAAATCGGTCGGAGGACAACCAATTGTTTTTGATAGAGTTAAAGGTCCCTTTGCTTGGGATATCGATGGGAATAGATTTATAGACTATATAGGAAGTTGGGGACCGGCTATATGTGGACATGCCCATCCTGAAGTTACAACTGCATTACAAGAAGCGATTGAAAAAGGTACCAGCTTTGGAGCTCCTTGTATTTTAGAGAACAAACTTGCCGAAATGGTTATAGATGCTGTCCCATCTGTGGAAATGGTTAGATTTGTCAATAGTGGTACTGAAGCCTGTATGGCTGTTCTAAGGCTTATGAGAGCATTCACTGGAAGAGATAAAGTTATTAAATTTGATGGTTGCTATCACGGACATGCAGATATGTTTTTGGTGAAAGCCGGATCAGGTGTGGCTACTCTAGGATTACCAGATTCTCCTGGGGTTCCACGAACAACAACTGCAAACACACTTACAGCACCCTACAACGATCTTGAAGCTGTAAAAAAATTATTTTCTGAAAATCCAGATGCCATTTCTGGTGTAATCCTTGAACCTATTGTTGGGAATGCTGGCTTTATTACTCCTGAACCTGGATTCTTAGAAGGATTAAGAGAATTAACCACTGAAAACGGATCCTTACTAGTTTTCGATGAAGTCATGACTGGATTTAGAATCAGTTATGGAGGAGCCCAAGAAAAATTTGGGGTCACTCCTGATTTGACTACACTCGGGAAAGTAATTGGTGGAGGATTGCCTGTTGGAGCTTATGGCGGCAAGAAAGAAATAATGTCGATGATAGCCCCCTCTGGACCGGTCTACCAGGCAGGTACTTTGAGCGGAAATCCACTAGCAATGACTGCTGGAATAAAAACTCTTGAGCTACTCAAACAAGAAGGTACTTATGAAAAACTAGATGTTATAACTTCCAGATTAATCGAAGGGATAATTCAGTCTGCAGAGAATAATGGTATAGCCATTAACGGTGGTAGTGTAAGCGCCATGTTTGGATTTTTCTTATGTGATGGGCCAGTAAGGAACTTTGATGAAGCAAAAACAAATGATGCTGAACTTTTTGGTAAATTACATAGAGAAATGCTTCAAAGGGGTATTTACCTAGCTCCTAGTCCCTTTGAGGCTGGTTTCACATCACTAGCTCATAGTGAGGAAGAAATTGATAAAACTATAGAAGCCTTCGATCAATCTTTTAAAGCTTTAAAAAATAATCATTAACTTATTTTTGGTAACAATAAATAAGTGAATAATTAAATATTAAAAAGATTTTTTCATAATTATCTTCTTCCACCAACTATTACTGGAGGACTACCGCCTTCTGAACCAGGTAGGCCAGGAACAACTTGTGTACTACCATCCCATTTATCTAAAAATAGTTTGAAAAGTACTTGATCGTCGAGACTTCTATTTAAAGTTTCATATCTAAGTGCTTCTTGTTCAGCAATTTCAACTTCTGTTTTTGCTCTTAGTAATTGTTGACCGGCTATTTGCTTTTGTTCAATCGCAGCTCTATATTCTTCAGCAATCTCTAACCCAGTCAAATCCAAACTTTTAACATCTACATAATCGAATGAATTTAATTCTTTAGCGACTGTATCACCCACTTTTTCAGAGATAACTGCAAATTCTGTAGCTATTGTCTCTAATTCATATTGAGAAAAGACTGATTTTAGAGCTTTGAGTAAAGAAGGTTGAACTATTTTTTGATAGACATCGCTATTCCTACTCGCAATTGTTGCAAATATTCTTCCTGCTTCATTGGGCTTTACAGAATATTTTACGGTAGCTGTAGCTCTAATAACCTGTAGATCCTTAGTTAATGTTTCAAATTTTTCAGGTTGAACTTGAGTTTTAATATCAAATGGATATACAGACTGAATAAATGGAAGTTTGAAGTTTAAACCAGCTCTCCTAGAAGGGCCACTTACTTTCCCTAAAGTTGTAACGACTGCAACCTGTCCAGACGGAACCACAAAGAGAGCTTGAGTGAGCAATAGAAAACCTGTAAAAGACAATACAATCAATAATGTAGCAGTCCCCCCTGGTCCAGTTGGTGTGACATTTTTAAACGATGTTGACATTAAATTTTCCTTTTAGTTAATCATATTTAAATAGGCTAATTAGTGCATTAATAAGGCATTTAATTAAAATATTTTTTTAATAATTGTAAAAAGATATATAAGTATTATTTACAAGATGTTTGATTTAAATTCATGCAAAAGTTTTAAATAAAGGTCCTCATCTATCTCCCTAATATCATATTCAGAGGGTAAGACACCGTGCTTATGCTCATGGACTGCCATCCAGCAAAATTTCTCTATTTCTTCTTTTGAAAAACGAGGATATTCTTTTATTTTCTTAATCAGTGATTTAATGAGAGATTCTGAATAATCTTTCATACTCCAAAATAAACTTACTATTCATTTTATCTAAAGTTATTAGCTTTTAGAGGAATGTTCAAAGACTCTTCCAACTCACTAAGAAGCTTAATTGCTAATTGAAGATCATTTTTGCTCTTACTAGAAACTCTAAGTGTTTCTCCATTTATGCTTACATTAATTTTTTTTATTTGATCTCTAATATTTTTACTGATTTTTTTTGCTAATTCTTGTTTTATTCCTTGTTTTAATAGAATTGTCTGTTTCACTCTATTACCACTAACTATTTCAATTTCACCGTAGTCAAAAATTTTTAAAGATAAGTTTCTTTTTATTGCTTTTTGTCTAATTATGTCGTTGACAGCATTTAGTGTTAGTTCGCTATTAGTGATTATAAAAATATTTTCTTTATCTAAATCAACTGAAGTATCTGTCCCCTTAAGATCGTATCGCTGAGAAAGTTCCCTTTTTACTTGATCCAAAGTGTTGACTAATTCCTGTCTCTCAAAGTCAGAAACAATATCAAATGAAAAACTTTCTGCCATCTTAAATTTTTTACGCTAAATGTTATTAGCATAAATCATCTTTAAGCAAGGGGGAATTGATCAATTTAATCAAAAAATAACAAACTAACCACTTTTCCCATTTCTTCAGCGCATCTACAACTATTTAATAAAGTTTCACTATCGTGAAAGGCGAAGCATATTAATTGATCGCACCTACTAATAATTTCTTGATTACAAAGACTGCTTGCAAGAGGTAAAGGTAATTCATCATTTTCACTTTTTTCAACCAAATGCATAACCCTCTCAAGTTGATCCTTTATTTCGGGTATTTGTCTATCAAGGCTTTGTGGTAATAAAACAGTCAATAATGATGGATTTATATCTAACACAGCTCGAATAACTGCTGCATTTACACCTTGAGATCCAGATGTCAGGATATTATGTCCCTCTTCTGCTAACGACCTTGCTATTAACTCAATTAAGTGAATATCGACAACTGGTACGTGTCTACTACCCAAAAAAGCAATCCTCCTTTTCCCATTATCTTGGAGTTTTGCAAGTTCTTGAGCTAGAGCATCAACGCCCTGGGTTGCTGGAAGATCTAAAGAGCGACTCAAAATAATATAGTTCCTATATTTGAAATTAGCATTTATCTGAAAAATTGCAGGGAAAATCTATCTTTTCGAGAATTTTTTTTAGATTTACATTCTCCTGAACTAATTGAACAGCATAAGATGCTTTAATTGATTCATGTATTCTGACATGACCAAAAGCTTGTTCAATAATTTCGACAGAGGCAAGAGTATCTAATTCCACTTTTAAAATTGGCACCTCCAATTCCTCCGCTCGATGGATCAATTGTGACAATGGTTCTCCTAAACCAGTTAAAATTAGGCATTGAGTGGAAGCCTCCAAAGCCGCAAGTTGGATATCCGTTCTATCAGCTCCAGTAACTACAGCCATATTTCGTCTTCTTCTGAAAAATTCCATTGCAGAATTAACTCCCATTGCACCAATACTTAATGTTTCAACAAGTAATTGATCTTTTTCAGGGCAACATATTACTTGGGCATCTAGTCTTCTTACAAGCTCATCGACCGTGACGCTCCTAAGGAGTGGCGATTTAGGCATTACCCCAAACACTTCAATATTCAGATCTTTAAGAGAAGGTATTATTTCATTTTTAACTTTTTCTACCTCTTGAGGCAAAACTCCATTCAATACTACTCCAGCCAAATGCTCTCCTAATTGTTTCTTTGCACCTAATAATGCATCTACGCTCTTACAATCTTCCCATAAATTCACAATTAAAACTTTCGCATTTAAACTCTCAGCTAGCTGTGGGAGACTTAAACCATAAATCATTCCCTCATGAAGATTTCCAGCTGCCTCTAAAATGTTCAGTCCTTCAAAATCATCATTAACCAATCCCTTAATTTGATCAAAATTTTTTCCTGGAAGTAAGTCTTTATTATTGATTCTTTTTTCAGCTGATATATTATCCAATAATCCTACTGAGGAGATTAAATTCTCTTCTGGGATATTTAATGTAGATCCAATAAACTTAACATCATCATCTATTAATCCTTCATAAGACATTGAAGGTAGATTAGTAAGTTCGATACATGTTGCCAGGGGTTTTCCAATGCGTACTTTTTTTTTCTCCTGTAAAAGTCTTTTTGCTATACCAAGAACCATTGCAGACTTGCCGCTAAATGGCTCACATGAACCAATTAATAATATATCGCTCATAAATTAAAAAAATTACTTATCAATAGATTCAAGATAATATTTTTTTCAGAACTAAACAAATATTTATTTATGAGTTTTAATCAAATAAACAAATATTTTTTTGGTAAATTTATTTTAGTTGTTTGGCATCTAATCAAAATCAAACAAAATGATAAATTCAACCAAAAACAAAAAAACTATTGGGGTTACGGGAGCTTCTGGCGCACTAGGGAAAGAATTAACAAAGTTGTTTCGTCAAAAAGGATATAAAGTGATTGGATTTACTCATAGTAAAACTAATTATGAAATAAATAATGAATCTCCAAATGAATGGGTTAAATGGGAATGTGGGAAAGAATCTTCATTAAAAAAACATTTAGAAAAGATAGACATTTTAATTTTGAATCACGGTATCTATGATTTGAGTAGAGAAAATTCTAATTATGAAAACTCAATAAAAATAAATGCATTAAGCAAATTCAAATTTTTAAATTTATTTGAAGATATTGCTCTTACCAATAAGTCAATTAAAAAAAAAGAGATATGGATAAATACATCTGAAGCAGAAATATTACCAGCCCTAAATCCATCATATGAGATTAGTAAATCACTTATTGGTCAATTAGTTTCATTCAAGAAAAATCTTCTAGACAAAGATACAAAGAAAAAGTTAATCATTAAAAAAATCATCTTAGGACCCTTTAAATCAGAGCTCAATCCTATCGGAATTATGAGTCCCAAATTTGTATCCAAAAAGATTTATGATCTAGCTAATTCAAAAAGCTATTTAATAATAATTAGTCCAAACCCTTTAACCTATCTTCTTTTCCCATTGAAAGAATTCTTTAATTTTTTGTATTGTCAAATAATTTATAAATACAAATCTTAGTTTCTAGAAATCTCTATCTGTCAATATTTCAATACCATCTTTTAAAACAACTATTGTGTGCTCCCATTGTGCCGATAATTTTCCATCTTTGGTTATTACAGTCCATCTGTCATTCAACGTTTTGCAAAATTTAGTCCCTTCGTTGACAATAGGCTCGACAGCTAATGTCATTCCTTCGCGAAGGACTACGTTGGGCAATTCTTTGGTCCGAAAATTAAATACCGAGGGTTCTTCATGAAGATTTCTTCCAACTCCATGACCTGTATAGTCTTCAACAACACTAAATCCATTTTTTATAACGATATCTTCGATTTCCCCAGCCACATCGAGTAGTGTGTTCCCTGCCTTGATTTTCGAAAGCCCCGCATACAATGCTTCATAAGCTATATCACTAAGTTTTTGAGCCTTTGGACTAACTTCTCCTACACAAATTGATATACAACTATCTCCATGGAAACCATCTAAATATGCCCCTGTATCAATTTTAACCAAGTCACCATTTTTAATTATTTTATTTTTACTTGGAATCCCGTGTACAACCTCATTATTAATACTAGAACAAATACTAGAAGGGAATCCATGGTAGCCCTTGAAACTTGGCACAGCTCCAAAACTTTTTATCCTCTTTTCTGCGAAATCATCTAAATCTTTTGTACTCATTCCAGGTTTAATTAAGTCATTAATTTCCCTCAAAACAGTTGCTACAATCCTGCTAGATTTTTTCATCAAATTTATTTCCCGTGAAGACTTTATTTCGATTCCTCTTCTCCTCTGAATAAAAGGAACTTGATCATTAGCTTTGGAATTATTTTTATTTAACAAAAGATCTGCAAAATGTCTCATTGGAAGAAATAATAGTAATAGGTAAATATATTCAAAATAGCCATTTTGGTCTTGGCTACCTTAAATCTATCAATAACAATGGGAAAGAAACAAAAATGAAAACTTTACTTAATTCTAGGCAATTTCATAAGGCTTTGGCGCCCTGGGTTTTTCTTCCATTATTTATATCTTCAATTACTGGTCTTCTTTATAGGGTTTCAAAAGATTTACTAGGTTACTCTAGAGAACAAGTTCATTGGTTAATGTCTCTCCATGAGGGCGAATGGCTTGGAGATAATGGAGAACTCATATACGTAGTATTGAATTCCCTTGGAGTTTTATGGATGCTCGTAACAGGATTCCAAATGTTTTCAAAAACAATTTCATTTACCAAAAAGGTTACTAAAGGCGAGTCAAAAGGTTAAGATATTAAACTTGTAGGACAATAAAGACCAAAATGGCCAAAGAGAACCAAGAGAAGGAATTAGAAACCGTTATTGAAGCTGACGCATCAGTTGATGTAGCAGTTGAACAAAAAGAAAAAAATACGGTTTCTGAGACTACGCAAACCTTAAGCGCATCCAATCTTATTAAGGAATTTGAGAATGAACAATTAAAAAAAGAATTACCTGAAATATATGTTGGGGACACTGTTAAAGTCGGAGTAAAAATTACAGAAGGTAATAAAGAAAGAGTCCAACCTTATGAAGGCGTTGTCATAGCAAAAAGGCATGGAGGTATTAACCAGACTATTACAGTAAGAAGAATTTTTCAGGGTATAGGTGTTGAAAGAGTATTTATGCTACATAGTCCACAGGTTGCCTCTCTAAAAGTTGAACGTAGAGGTAAAGTAAGAAGAGCTAAGTTATTCTATCTGAGAGATAGAGTAGGAAAAGCTACTCGCGTAAAACAACGCTTTGATCGATAAAGTTGTAAATTAATCAACTTATTGGTCACAAAGACGCTTATAATTATTTAAATGCGTCGTTAGTTCAGTTGGTAGAACGCAGGTCTCCAAAACCTGATGTCGGGGGTTCAAGTCCTCCACGACGCGTTTGATCAACAATATGTAAATCATTTTTTCATAAGATGGAGTTAGATCTTCAACCTGGGGACGTAGTTAAAGTCCTTGAATCAGCAGCTTTAGGATGGGTTCGTGCAAGAGTCATCAGAGTTAAGTCTGGTGGTAGAGTTGTCGTACAAAGTGACCAAGGCAGAGAATTTACTGCTAGAGGCAACCAAGTTAGGTTGATAGAACCTGCTGGTTTTAGACCTCAAAAATAAACAGTTGTTTATATTAAGGCAGCTGTCAAACTAATTATTTCTGTAAATCCTCAAATTAATAAATTTTTTTTATTACAACACCATAAATTAAGTATTATGATCTGATAATTTTAAGAATGAAGTTCTAAATAAATTTAGAACAAAACTCTGGGACCGTAGTTCAACTGGTTAGAGCACCGCCCTGTCACGGCGGAAGTTGCGGGTTCGAATCCCGTCGGTCCCGTTTTTTCTAAAAGAAATTTGGAAAAGCGTTTAAGACTAGCCCCGAGTCCAACGGGTTTATTTCATATTGGGACAGCACGAACAGCACTATTCAACTGGTTGTATGCACAAAAAATAGGTGGAAAATTTCTCATCAGAATAGAAGATACAGATTTTCTTCGATCTAAATCTGAATATACAAAAAATATATTAGACGGCTTGAAATGGCTTGGACTTAAATGGGATGAAGAACCTATAAAACAAAGCGACCGAATTTCGATTCACAAAAGTTATATCAAAAAGCTATTAAAATGTGGAGCTGCATATAGGTGCTTTACAACAGAAGAAGAAATATCTGAATTAAGAGAAGAACAAAAAAAGAAAGGATTACCTCCAAAGCATGATAATAGACACAGAAATCTTACAGAAGAAGAAATAGAAACATTCATATCCCAAGGGAGGACTTCAGTAATAAGGTTTAACATTGATGAAAAAATTGAAATTAAATGGGTAGATCTGATAAGAGGCGAAATAAAATGGCAAGGGAAGGATTTGGGTGGTGATTTAGTTTTGTCAAGAAGGGCTAAGGGATATGAGATTGGAGATCCTTTGTATAATCTTGCAGTTGTAGTTGATGATCATTTCATGAATATTACTCATGTTGTAAGGGGTGAGGACCATATCTCTAACACTGCAAAACAAATATTGATTTATAAAGCATTAAATTTTAATTTGCCAACTTTTTCGCATACACCCTTAATACTAAATAGCGAAGGGAAAAAATTATCTAAGAGAGATTGCGTTACTTCAATCGATGAATTTAGAGAAATGGGATATTTACCAGAGGCCTTATCGAACTACATGGCCTTTTTAGGTTGGTCTCCAAAATCTGTCGATAGAGAACTACTTTCACTTGAAGAGATTTCTGAAATTTTTGACTTATCAGAAATAAATAAAGCTGGAGCCAAATTCAGTTGGGAAAAACTCAACTGGATTAATTCTCAATATATAAAAAATATGGAATCAGCAAAATTAAGTGAGATCATTAGGAAATACTGGGATGATAATGGTTGGGAGCCTCCTTCTCAAGAATGGGCTTATAAATTAGCAATTTTGCTTAGAGACTCTATGACTCTTTTAAAAGATTCAATTGATCAATCAAAACCATTTTTTTTAATACCTACAATTCAAAAAGAAGGTCAAGATTTTCTGGAAAACAAGGATAGCAAAGCATCTCTAAAACTAATCTTAAATTATTTAATTGAGCAAAATAATTTAAAACTAGATAAAGAAAAAGCCAAAGAAATAATAAACGAAATCTCAAAAAAACATAATATTAAAAAAGGGATGTTAATGAAATCATTAAGAGTTGCCTTTTTTGGATCTCTCAGTGGGCCAGATTTAATTCAAAGTTGGGAGCTTTTCGCAGAGAGTAAAACTGATAGAACTCGAATTGAAAGATGTCTTTAATCAATCTAAATTATTTTTTTGGCCTAATCCAAGCCTATTTGCCAAAGGTTTAGCCGAAAGACCTTGTATACCTACTGTCATCAATATTGTAAGAAAAACTAAACCTTGGAGACGGCCAGATCCAAGGATACCAGCCTGCTCTAATCTGATAGAAAAAAGTGAAGCTACAGCTGCAGTAACGATACCTCTTGGAGCTAACCAGGCTAAAAATATTTTTTCTTTTAAGTTCAATTCTCTCCCCATTGTTGCTATCCAGATAGAGATAGGGCGAACAATTACCATCAACATAAAAACGCAAACAACCCCTCCCCAGCCAAGAGGGCTTAATTCACCCCAAGAAACGTCAGCGGCCAAAAGAGGGAAAAGAACTGTTATTGCTAATTGAGCTAATTCACCTATTAGGTTATCCAATCTCTCCTTATCTATAACTTCTCTTTTGCCGACAATAAATCCTGCCGCGACAGAAGCCGGCAACCCTGATTCTGGTAAAAAATATTCGCAAATTCCATACACAAGGAAAATAAATCCAACTGTAACCTGAAGCTCTAAACCAAATGAGGCTTCAGTTTTTATTTTTTTTAAAATTTCTGATAATAACCATCCCGTGCTTAATCCGATTAAGACCCCTCCTCCTAATCTTTGCATTAATGCTATGAACACATCTTGAATCCCATGAAGGTCCCCTAAAGTCAGTTCTAAAAGCAGTAATGCTAGTACCGCACCAATTGGTTCAAGCAACAACCCCTCAGCTTTTAAAACTTCCGAGAGTGGGGAAGCTAATTTTATTTGTTCCACTAATGGAGATACAACTGTTGGTCCAGTAGCCAGAACTATGGCACTATATATTCCTGCTACTTGCCATGAGAGGCCAGCCAGCCAATGAGCAATAAAAATTCCAGCTGATAATGAAATAAAAAGTCTTACCAATGAAATTTTCAAAACAGTATTTCTTATATTCCCTTCAGGCAGTTTTAAATTTAATCCCCCTTCAAAAAGAACCAAACAGACCAAAAGTCCCACAATAGTTTCTAGCCCTTGCCCTAGATCTAAAGGCTCAACAAGTCCTAATCCTGATCTTCCTATGAATAATCCAGAAAGCAATAAAATAACAACACTTGGGAATCCTGTAAAAGAAGAAAATAATCGAGCGCAAGCACCTGCAAATACAGTTATCCCCCAAAGTAATCCAAGCCTTTCAGGCGTCATATAAAATTATAAATAATAAAAATATTAATCATTTTGATTAAATCAACAATCTTATCTCAAGTCCAATAAATACAATACTTTTTAATTTAACTAATAGGCTTAACAAGAGTAATTTTTTATTAAATCTTTCAAAACTACTTTTGAGAAAATGAATTTTATTTCTATTAAGAAAAGTGGCTTATTAAAGCAATAATTATAAAAATAATTCCTATACCAACAGTTGCCATCCTTCCATTCCATATTTCAGCTTGAGGGGTAAAACCTCTTTTCCACAAATTCAGTTCCTTTTTATCAACGAAGTTTTTTGTATCTTTAATCTCGATTTTAGTTTGTTTGTTCATTGAAATTAGAAAGGAGGATTTTCTTCATAAAGGGTATTTGCTTGTTCAATTGATAGTCTTGCTGCGACACCTAATCTAAGGGAACTTAAATGATCCTTAAATTTGATCCTGAACAACGCCGCCGCTCCAATCATTGCCGCATTATCTGTACAAAGATTAAGGGGAGCTAAATGAACTTTAATAGATTTTTTACTAGCTTCACTAATCATCATTTTTCTTAATGTATTGTTAGCAGCCACTCCCCCAACAACAACAATATTATCCAAGCTTTGATCTTCTGCGCATTTTATTGTTCTCTCTACCAAGACCTCTGCAACTACTCTCTCAAAACTTGCGGCAATATCTGGAATTGGAACGGTCTTCCCATCCAAATTAATTCTCTCAACTAATCTTAATACGGCAGTTTTTAAACCACTAAAAGAGAAATCATATTTAAGAAATCCACCTTTTTTATCTGAGATCTTACATTTTGGTAAATTAAATTTCATTGGGTCCCCATTTTTAGCAATCTTTTCAATTGCCGGTCCTCCTGGATAACTAAGACCTAATAGTCTGCCAACTTTATCAAAGGCTTCTCCAGCAGCATCATCAAAACTTTTCCCGAGTCTTTGCATTCCCCTTCTATCATCAACCTTTATCAATTCAGTATGCCCGCCGCTAACAAGTAGTGTAAGAAAAGATTTCTTTGGATAGTTTTCTGAAAATAGAATTGAAGATAAATGCCCCTCCAAATGATGAATTCCCAAAAATGGTTTTGAATGTAACATGCAAAGTGATCTTGCAGTTATAGAACCAACTCGTAAACAACCAACTAATCCAGGAGCCACAGTTGACGCAATATAATCGACTTCCTCAATTTTAATTTTTGATTCTTCTAAAGCCTTATCTAAAACAAAAGGTAATAACTCTAAATGCTTTCTAGCTGCAAGTTCAGGCACAACTCCTCCCCATTTTGAATGATCTTCAATTTGAGAGGCAATTATATTTGAATGTATTTTGAATGTATCGCCAATATTAGAAACTATTGAGACAGATGTCTCATCACAACTTGTTTCAATAGCTAAAACTTTATGCATTTTTGATTCAACTTGTTTTATTTTAATATTAATTTCTTACTTAACACATTATAAGGAATTAAAGATTGCAACTTATGAAATTCTTTTTTTCAATCATAACCTCAGTTTTTCTGTTCCTCGGAATTACTCCAATTGCTATAGCTGCCAATGGGCCTGCCTTAAACGCAGATAGAGCTAGCACAGAATATACTGCTTCAGCCCTCACAAAATGCTCTGAAAATCCAAAATTCATTGAAAGAGCAAATTCTGCAACTACTCAAAAAGACATCGCAAGATTTGAAAGATATGGAAAAGCATCATGCGGAGATGATGGTCTTCCACATTTAATAATTGGACCTCCTCTTGAGCCATGGGGAGCCCTTTTAAATAGAGGTCATGAAGGTGATTTACTTATTCCCGGAGTATTGTTCATTTACATTGCTGGAATTATAGGTTGGTCAGGAAGAGAGTATCTCATTGAATCAAAAAAGACTAAGAATCCAGCAGATCTTGAGATCATTATTGACCTAGACTTAGCCAGAAAATGTCTTATAAAAGGAGCGCAATGGCCTCTTCTTGCTAATAAACAAGGTAGAAATGGAGATTTAAGAGAAAAAGATAACAACATTACACTTAATGGTCCTCGCTAAACATCCCTAAAAAACTCTCAAAAAAAAAATGTTCAAAATTCTAAACACAAAATTTGTCAGATCTGCTCCAGTGGTAGCAGCAATTTGGCTAAGCCTTACAGCTGGAATAATTATTGAATTTAATAGGTTTTTCCCAGATTTATTATTCCATCCAATGAGTTGAAAAAGAGAAAATAATCAAGTTTTTATTAACTTGATTATTTTTTTTGCTGTTTCGCCGACATTATGATTTGTTAATGCAAAATCAAATTGATTTGATACTGAAATCTCATAATTAGCCCTTGAGAGTCTTTTTTTAATTGCCTCTTCTTTTTCTGTACCTCTATTTCTTATTCTTCTCTCTAGCTCCTCTTTATCCGGAGGTAGTAAAAATATTGAAAGTGAATTAGGAAACTTATTTTTTATTTGCCTTGCACCCTCAACTTCAATTTCAAGTAATACAGTAAATCCCTTTTTTATTTTCTCATTAACAGAAGACAAAGGCGTTCCATAGTAGTTTCCAGCAAATTGAGCCCATTCAAGAAACAGGTTTTGTTCAATCATTTCTTTAAACTTTTCTTGATTTAAGAAGTAGTAATTTTCTCCGTCCTTCTCTCCGTCTCTAGGTTCTCTAGTAGTTGCAGATATTGAAAGCCAAAAATTTTTTTCTTTGCCTAATATTTCTTTAACAACTGTTCCTTTACCTACCCCGCTGGGTCCAGTAAGGATGATAAGTTTTTTTTGATTTTTCATATTAAATTTTTTACAGTAAAATAAGCATCTGGTGAATTAAAAAAGGAATAATGCAAAAAGGTGTTCCACAGATAATGGATATTACATCTATTAGATCTGTCTTACATTATTTGATAGAGAACATCTTACCTTCAAAGTTTGAGACTGCCCAACAACCAGAGCCTAATACAATTCAATTATGTTTCAGAGGAGTTGATTCTCAAACATGGTTAGAAGTTTCATGGCATGGAGACTCTCCTAGAATACTAAAGATAAATAAGCCAGAAAAGATTGGGAGAGAAAGCACACTTTCTAAACAAATAAGATACGGATTAAAGTATATGGCTTTAATTTCAATTGATCAAGATGATTTTGAGAGAGTTATAAAATTTAGTTTTGCAAAAAAAACCTGGAGATGAAATTAATAAATATTTAATTTTTGAATTAATGGGAAAACATAGTAATATTTTTTATTTGGATAATAAACATAAAATAATTGCAGTTGGAAAACAAATTAAATCAAGTCAATCTAGTTTTAGAACAATTTCAACAGGATCAATTTATTCTGGCCCTCCAGTCAATCTCAAAAAAAAACCTAGAGAAGATGAGTCTTTTCAATCATGGAAAGAATCAATTTCAATAGTACCTGAATCTTTGAAATACTGTTTAATAAATACCTATCAAGGAGTTAGCCCTATCCTCACAAAACAATTAGAGGTTGTTAGCAAAACTGTTAATTCAGAAATAATGGGAAAAAATATTGATTTCATTAGCGACTCTGACTTAAAGGAGATATTCAAAAATTGGAAGATTTGGATAAATAGGTTTAAAAACAATAACTTTAACTTTTCTACATTTAACAATGATTTTTATTGCGTTTGGTTTTTTGATAAGGAAATAAATTGCGATAATAAAATAGATTTATGTACCAATTTAGAGAATTATTATGATTATCATCTGAAACAAAAAAAATTTGCATTATTGGGAAGGAAAATTAAAGGGATAATTTTTAAACAGACCAATATTGAGAAAAAGAATTTAAAAATTCAATATGATCTTCTGACAAAATCAGAAAACTACGAGGTATATAAAGAAAAAGCTGATAATATATTCACTTCAAATGAAATTAAAAAACAAGATATTATTAAAGGACAAAAACTATATAAAAAGTCAAAAAAACTAAAGAGATCTAGAGAATTAATAAAAGAAAGATTAAGTATTTACAAAACAAATATAGAGAGATTGGATGAATTCACTACGCTTCTAGAAAATTTAAATTCTTTAAATCATGAAAAACTTTTTATGAGAATCAAACTACTAGAAGAAATTATGGAAGAAATTTGTAACGAGTTTAATATCAATATTAAGAGGCAAAGAGAAGCTCACAAAAGTACATATGAGATAGAATCTTCACCAATTCAAGTTGAAACTCCCACAGGATTGAAGCTTCAAGTAGGGCGAAATATGAGGCAAAATGACTTAATAAGCTTTAAGTTCTCAAAGAAAGGGGATTTATGGTTTCATGCTCAGGAATCACCCGGCAGTCATGTAGTTTTGAAGTCTTCATCTCAAGTAGCATCTGAACAAGATCTTCAAATAGCTGCAGATTTAGCTGCTTTATTTAGTAAGGCAAAAAGAAACATTAAAGTTCCAATTAATTTAGTGAAGATTAAAGATTTGCAAAAAATCAACAAAGGAGGACCGGGTTGCGTTTCCTTTAAAAATGGAGAAATTATTTGGGGAAATCCTACAAGAGGAGAAGATTACATTAAAAAAAATCTTAAAACTGTAATTTAGTTTATAATAAAAAAAATTTTTAAATCTAAATGTTTGATTTTCTTTTGGGCACTCATGAATTTTTAGGAAATCATAGTTTTCCAGAATTTATTGTTGGATATCTATTTGGTGCTGCATTAATAATTGGAGCTCCTACTGTTTTCTTACTACTTGCCTTCGTAAGCGCTTTAATGAAAACAAATGGGAAAATGGGTGGATATAGAGAATATGAAACTTATGGTGAATCATCTTTAAATGATGCACCTCCTTTCTTATTACCAGATCCAACTAATCCTAAATTAAGCAAATAATTAAGTTTATCGAAAAATAAATTGGACTTTGACAAATGTAGGTTTAAAACTTTTTCTTACACAATCTTCATCAAATAATAATGAGAGGTACAGGTCAAAGTGAAAATAAACTATCAGATTCGATGACTTTTAGTGATCATTTAGAGGAGCTTCGTCAAAGGATACTAAACTCAATTTACTCAATACTTATTTCAATATTCTTTAGTTTTCTCATCATAAAACCCTTAATATCTTTTTTAGAAATTCCAGCTGGTGATATTCATTTACTACAACTTGCTCCAGGAGAATTTTTATTTGTCGCTATTAAAGTTGCAGGTTACAGCGGATTAATAGTTTCTATGCCTTATATTTTTTATCAAATAATATTATTCATTTCTCCTGGTTTAACAAAAAAAGAAAAAAGCCTGATCTTGCCCGCAGTTTTTGGTTCAGGTCTTCTGTTTTTTTTAGGATTAATTTTTTCATGGTGGATATTAGTCCCTGCAGCAATAAATTTCTTCATTAGTTTCGGTGCTGATATTGTTGAACCAACTTGGTCTATAGAAAGATATTTTGATTTTGTTCTCTTATTAATGTCTAGCACTGCAATAGCTTTTCAATTGCCAGTATTACAATTTATTCTTGGTTCTCTTGGAATAATCACAACTGAAAAAATGATTTCAAATTGGAAGATAGTTGTAATTTCCTCAGCAATATTATCTGCAGTTATTACCCCTTCAACAGACCCATTGACAATGTCATTACTATCTATATCAATTGTGTTTTTATTTTTTGTGGGTACTGGATTAACTTACTTATCAGAAAATCTTAAGTCAAAAACTCTTTCATCTTCTCATTAAGACTTAGTTGCAAGCTGACAGCTCTACCTAACCTTGGCTTAGCATTGGCTTTCTTTAGCCATTCTCTTACTTCTTCTGAATATCCACATCTATTTAAAATCTCGATTTTATCAGCTATCGATTTTTTATATTCATGTTCACTCAAAGGAAATGATTCCTGTCCAAGAAATCCCCACATCATCTGAAAATACACAAATTTTCCTCTTCTAAAGAGTCTAAAATCATATTTTTTCCCCCAGCGATGAATCAAATAATGTATAACTTCATCTACTAGTAATGGGTTCATTTAAATCAATTAATTAAGACTTCCTAAACTTTTACTTTAAATTATTAAAAGTCCTATCTATTTGCAACAGAAATTGAACAATTTGCTTCATAATAACTAATAAATAACAGAACCAAGTAGCGAATGACTCAATTAAGTTCCAATGATGTCCCTTCAATGGGTCGAAGGCAATTTATGAATCTTCTTACATTTGGTACTGCAACTGGTGTAGCGTTAGGAGCCCTTTACCCTGTAGCGAATTATTTCATGCCTTTGAGAGCAGGCGGTGGTGGAGGT
>MWOO01000143.1 GCA_002025945.1 Prochlorococcus sp. HOT208_60m_813O14
TATCCATTTTCTTTTGCTTCTTTGTCACAAAATTTTTGCCAGGAACAAATAGTACATTTTTTTCTATCTTGAGTTATTTCTGGTATAAATCCCTCCAAGCATTCATTCAAATCTAATAAAACATTTAAAACTTTTTTTCTTAATTTTTTATTTATATAAATTTCTTCAACTTTAACTTTTTTATTAAAAGTTGAAATTACTAATCCTTTCTCAATTTTAGATTCTTGAAAAGATTCCAAAAGCATAGAACAAAAAGCTAAATCGAATAAATGTTCTTTAGTAGTTTTGTGGCCTAACTTATAAACAGCAGGTAAATATTTATATTGTCCCCATTTACTTTTACCTTTAGTCTTTAAAAGTAATTGTGGAAGTATCTCTGCGTTTATATTTTGGAAAAGAGTTCCTTTGATTTTTAATCCAATTACCCCTTGATAACCATTCTCACAGGCTTTTAAGCCTGTATATATTTCACCATTACAAAATTCAGAGAAAATTTGAAACTGATTAATTTTATCTATAGCTTTATGGGGAGACCAAACTTCATAAAATTTTTTACCCTTAAAATCGAGCCATGCTTTTCTTTTGCATCTTGTAAAACTTTTTAAATGAAGAGAATTCAAATTATTTTTTAAGGGCGGTTTTAAAATTTACTCATATAAATTAGTATAGATAATTAAAAGAAATCAAGGAAATTTGAAATTTGACAGCTGACAAATTAGATAAGATAAAATTTGGAACTGATGGTTGGAGAGGAATTATTGGTTTTGACTTTAACCTGTCCAATCTTTCAAGAGTTGTTGTCGCTGCATGTCAGGAGTTGCATTATCAATACTATAAAGAAGTTAATTCAAAGAAAATTATTATTGGATATGATCGTAGATTTATGGCATGTGAATTCGCCAAGCAAATAGTGCCTTTTGTAAGAGGATGTGGTTTCGAACCGCTCTTATCTGATAGCTTTGTGACAACACCCTCTTGTAGTTTCTATGCCAAAGAAGTTGGTTGTCTTGGAGCGTTAGTAATTACAGCAAGTCATAATCCATATAATTGGCTAGGTCTGAAAATAAAGAGCTTTAATGGATGTTCTGTTGACGAATCTTTTACAAGTGAAGTTGAAAAAAGATTAATCCTTGGAAATTCAATTGAAAAAATAGATGGTATTAATCAATTGGTAGATATTAAGAAATTTCATTTAGATAGAATTAAATCGCTTTTTGATATTGACTATATTTCCAAGAGATTAAAAAAAATGAAATTGAGAATTTTTGTAGATTCTATGCATGGTTCAGCTGCAAATTGTATGGCTGAGATTTTTGCTTCTAATGATTTAGAAGTTATTTCAGAAATCAGGAAAGATGCTGATCCTTTTTTTGGAGGAAACCCTCCTGAACCTCTTTTGAATTATGCAGATAATCTAAAACAAACACTAATGAAAAATTCAACAAATGAAGTGAAAACTTTAGGAATTATATTTGATGGTGATGGTGATAGAATTGCGGCAATTGATGAAAAAGGAAAATACTCTAGCACCCAAGATTTACTCCCATACTTTATTAGCTTTTTGGGCGAAATTAAAAATAATTCTTATCCAGTTTTAAAGACTGTTAGTGGTTCAGATATTATTAAAAATATATCAGAGAGTCAAAATAGAGATGTTTTTGAACTTCCAGTTGGCTTTAAATATATTGCTGAAAAAATGATTAAAGAAAAAATATTTATTGGAGGAGAGGAATCTGGGGGAGTTGGTTTTGGTGACTTTATGCCTGAAAGAGATGCTCTATATGCAGCGATGGTTTTATTAAATGGAATTGCTGAAAAATCTCAATATTTATATGAAACCTTAGATGAAATTCAAGAAGATTTTGGGCCAAGTTTTTATAAAAGAATTGATATTAAATTTCCAAATCAGTCAGAAAAAAATAACGTAAAAGAATTTATCATAGATAATATTCCTGAGAATATTAATAATCACAAGTTAAAAAGTATCTCAAAGATCGATGGAATAAAGTTGAGAATTGATAAAAATTTTTGGCTTCTTTTTAGGTTTTCAGGAACGGAACCTCTCTTAAGGTTATATTGTGAAGCACCAAAAGAATCTTATCTAATTGAGGTATTAGAGTGGGGTCAAGAATTTATAAATTTGGCAGGAAAATAAGGATGAAAAATTTATTTTTAGCAAGTAAGAATAAAGGTAAAATTGAAGAATATAAGAAATTGCTTGCTGGAGTTAATTGTAAATTGTTACTCCAGCCAGAATCATTAGAAGTTGAAGAGGATGGACTGACATTTAGAGATAATGCAATTAAAAAAGCGAGTGAAGTTTCGAGAAAAACGAATAATTTTTCAATAGCAGATGATTCAGGAATTTGTATTGAAGCGCTAGGTGGTAAGCCTGGCATTTACTCATCTAGATATGCAGAAAATGATCAGAAGAGAATTGAACGAGTTTTAAGAGAACTTGATGGAGTTCAAAATAGAAGTGCTTTCTTTATTGCAAATATTTGTGTTTGTTCACCAAATGGTGAAGTGATTATTGAATCTGAGGCCAAATGTCATGGCAATATCATTTTAAACCCCAGAGGAAAAAGTGGTTTTGGGTATGACCCAATTTTTGAGGAGAGTTCTACCAGATTAACTTTCGCAGAAATGAATAATGATATTAAAGAATCTTGTAGTCATAGAGGTAAAGCATTAAAAAAAATTATTCCAGATTTAATTGAAATTTTTTCTTAAATTCAATTAACCCAAGATCCATGAAGGCCATGAGGAATTGAAATGGGTAATTCATAAACAGCTAATTCTTTTAAGTCTTTTGCGTCTAATATCACTAAATCGCTTCCTCTTCTTTCTCCGTTCCATAGAAGTATAAATAAAAATCCTTCATCTTCTTTTGAAGAGTTATCTGATGGAACCATAATTGGTTCACTTACAAATCCACTTGGACCTGCTAACCAATAAATTTCTTCCTTAGAAGTTAAATTTATTTTTTTTATTGCTTGAAGCAAAAGAAAATGGATATCTAACAGATATAGATGGAATAGGGTCCAAAACAGCCTCGTTACTCAAAGAAAATGGAATAACTAATACCCAAACATTAGCTTCGTTCAGCGAAAAACAGCTTGGAGAGAAATTGTCTAAATTCAAAGATCAGAAGTATGAAAAAGCATCAATATTTGTAAAGCAAGCACAAGCATATATCTCTGGAGAACCATATTTAATTTCCAATAAAAATAATACGGAAGATCTATTTGAAAAAATATGTTCGGGATTTTATATATTTGATATTGAGTCAAATCCAGATGAAAAGCATGATTTTTTATATGGATTTTTAAAAGTAAATAATTTGTCTATAAAAAAAGAAGATCTTATTTATGAACCAATTTTAAATCTTAAAAACAATAAAGGAGAATCTTACAGACAAATTATTGAAATACTTTTTTCACACAAGGAGTGGCCAGTCTTACATTACGGAGAAACTGAAAAAATATCAATAATTAATATTGCTAAAGAACTAAATTTTAGTTTTGAAGAAATTCATTCACTTTCCTCCAGATTTATTGACCTACATACCTTAATAAGAAAGTCTTGGATATTACCACTAAAAAAATATGGTTTAAAAAATGTTTCTAATTGGCTTGGATTTGAATGGTCGCAGAAAAATGTAAGTGGCTCTAAAGCACTTTATTGGTGGATTCAATATCAAATTACAGAAAACCAAATATTTTTAAAGAAAATTATCCAATATAACAAAGATGATTGTTTTGCTACTCTACAAATTGCAGAATATTTAATCAAAAATCGATTAAAGAAAAATTGATCCTACAGATTTATTTATAATAATTTTTCCAAAAATTTCTGAAAAAAAATAACTTCCTTCCTCTAAATATTTTCTTTTTATCATAGCTAATCCTTTTATTTGAGAATCTAATTTTAAAAAACTAGTGATTTTGCCTACAGAAATATCCTTGGCAGAATTTATATATAAATTTTTATCTTCTAAGTCTAAATTAAAATTAGATTCAGTTGATTTCCAAATTCTTATTTCCTGTTTTAAGGAAGAAACATTTTTTATTTTTGACATTGTTTCTTGTCCTAAATAACAACCTTTATTAAAATCTATAAGATCTTTTAATCCAAGCTCAAGAGGATTATTTTTCCCGTTTATTTCCATTTCTAATGAGGGTATTGCCTGATTAATCTTCCAAAGTTTTAAATCATTGGGATTTAGTAAATTTAGTTTATTTTTATATATTTCAAATTCTTTATCTTCTGTTTTGAAGAAAATAGGCTGGTAAGTTCTCCATGAACTGGATTCATCAATTTCCTGAATTCTATTTATCAAGGAAGGTTCACTCAGAAGTACATCGTCCGCTGGAAAAATAATTTGATTAAAGTAATCAATTATTTCATTTGTGTTACCCGCCAAGATAATTACTTCTAAGCTTCTTTCTAAAAAAATAATTTCAATTAATGACCTTAGAACTCCATTTGGAGTTAACCAACAAGTTTTGATAACTTTATTTTCTGAATTAAGAATATTACCAGTTGTTATTCCATTCAAAAATTTTCTGGCATCATTTCCAGTAATTGAAAAATAATCAAATTTTTCAAGCCAAAACTTTTTTTTTATATCTTGCATTTTGAAATAATTATAAAAAGTCTTTTATTGTAAAAAGACTCTTTAATTTAACATTTTCATCTTCAAGTGCTTCTAATCCCCCTTCTTGCCTATCAACTATAGACAAAACTTCCTCAACAACATAATTGTTTTCTCGTAATTTTTTTATAGCTTTTATCACTGAACCAGCAGTTGTAACCACATCCTCTAAGACAGTTACCAAAGTTCCTTCTTCTAATATAGGGCCCTCTATTCCAGCTTTGGTACCGTATTTTTTGATTTCTTTCCTAATTATTAAACCATCAAGTTCTAGTCCATTCAAAGCTGCTTTAACAATTAATCCACTTACTATAGGATCTGCACCTAATGTCAATCCTGCTACAGCTTTTGACCTTGAGTCCTTTAAATCTAAAAATAATTCACTTATTAAGTTTAAGCCTTCACCATTTAATGACACTGGTTTACAGTTCAAGTAATGACTGCTTTGTTTTCCTGAAGATAAAGTAAAGTTTCCTTTTTTGTAAGATTTTTCAATTAACTGTTTTAACAATTTTGCTTTATTTAAATCATACTTATCCGAAAATTTGCCCATTAGTAAAAGTTTAATTTATATTTAAAGATTAGAAGAAAAAAAAGAAATCTCACAAAAACTTCCTAATGAGGTGTTTTTTGAAATATTATTTTTATATTGTATATTGAAATTCAATGTAATTAAAATTACATTAATTCCCTTGGGGGTGTAGCAATCTGGTGAATGCACCAAACTCATAATTTGGCTAAGGCGAGTTCGATCCTCGCCACCCCCATTATTCATTTGTCATTGAATGAAAATAACTTTACTTATATTTCTTTTATTTTTACCAGCCTTTTTCGCAGCGAGTGAACTCTCTTTTTTATTAATAAGGCCAAGTAAAGTTTTAAGGTTAATAGAAGAAAAAAAGAAGGGAGCATTTGCAATTTTAAAAATTCAAAAACGCTTTAGATCTTCATTAATTGCTTCTCAATTTGGAGTGACAATTTCATTAATTGCAATTGGATGGCTAAGCAATAACCTGGCTAATGATTATTGGAAAAGAAATATTTTATCAAATAGATTTTATGATCTTCTATTATTTTTATTTGTTGTTTTAGTTGTTACTCTTGTTTCTGGACTAATTCCTAAAGCTTTAGTAATTAATAATCCAGAATCTGCTGCATTAAAGTTAACTACAATATTCGATGCCGTAAGAAAAGCCATGAATCCTATTGTGAAAACAATAGAATTCTTTGCTAGCGCCTGTTTAGGCTTGTTTAATTTAAATAACAAATGGGATTCTTTAAACTCGGGTTTATCTGCTGGAGAATTAGAAACTCTCATAGAAACAGATAATGTAACAGGTTTAAAACCAGATGAGAAGAATATTCTTGAAGGGGTTTTTGCTTTAAAAGATACACAGGTTAAAGAAGTGATGATTCCAAGATCTGAAATGGTAACTTTGCCAAAAAATATAACCTTTTCAGAACTTATGAAACAAGTCGATAAAACTCGACATGCTCGCTTCTTTGTGATTGGTGAGTCTTTAGATGATGTATTAGGTGTATTAGATTTGCGTTATCTAGCTAAGCCAATATCAAAAGGTGAAATGGAAGCCGATACATTATTAGAGCCATTCCTTTTACCAGTAACAAAAATAATAGAAACATGTTCACTAGCAGAAATATTTCCAATAGTAAGAGACTACAATCCGTTCTTACTAGTAGTTGATGAACACGGTGGGACAGAGGGGCTCATAACTGCAGCTGATCTTAATGGTGAAATAGTTGGAGAGGAAATGCTCAATAATAGAATTTATTCAGATATGAGAATGTTAGATAATTTCTCTAAAAAATGGTCAATAGCGGGAAAATCAGAAATTATAGATATCAATAAAAAGTTAGGATGTTCTATTCCAGAAGGGGCAGACTATCATACCCTTGCTGGATTTCTGCTAGAAAAATTTCAAATGGTTCCAAAGATTGGCGATGTTTTAGATTTTAGTAACATTAAATTTGAAGTTATTTCTATGTCAGGTCCAAAAATTGATCGTGTTAAAATTATTCTTCCCAAAAGCTAAATGTGGCTTCCCATAGAGGATAATGATAATTAATATATGGATTTGAAATTATGCAGCCAACCTCATCACCAGTAAAGGTTGGAGTCATAGGTATAGGGAATATGGGTTGGCATCATGCACGAGTACTAAGTTTGCTCAAAGATGCAAATCTCATTGGAGTTGCAGATCCAAATGAAGAGAGAGGCAAATTAGCTATTGAGCAATTCCAATGTGAATGGTTCAAAGACTATAAAGACTTAATTCCAAAAGTTGATGCTATCTGTGTCGCTGTCCCAACACTACTTCATCAAAAAGTAGGACTAGATTGTCTTAATGGAGGTACTAACGTTCTCATTGAAAAACCAATTGCAGCTAACGAGTTAGAAGCAAAATCTTTAATAGAGGCTGCTAAAGCAAGTAACTGTCTATTACAAGTTGGGCATATTGAAAGATTTAATCCTGCTTTTAGAGAATTAAATAAAATAGTTCATAATGAAGAAATTGTTGTTTTGGAAGCAAGAAGACATAGTCCTCATGCAGATAGAGCAAATGATGTATCTGTAGTAATGGATTTAATGATCCATGACATTGATCTAATTTTAGAACTCGTCAACTCCAAAATACAAAAATTAGCGGCAGTTGGAGGCAGAAATAGTGAAGGATTAATAGATTATGTCAATGCTACTTTAGTTTTTAAAAATAATGTTATTGCAAGTTTAACTGCCAGTAAAATGAGTCACAAAAAAATTAGGAGTTTAAGTGCTCACTGCCAAAATGGACTAGTAGAAACTGATTTTTTAAATCACTCTCTTCACATCCATAGAAAGTCTCATGAATCATACACTGCAGAACATGGAGAATTAGTTTATAGAAATGACGGATATGTCGAAGAAGTTAGCACAACCTCCATTGAGCCTCTTTATGCAGAATTGGAGCATTTTCTTAAGTGCGTTCAGGGCAAAGAAATACCTGAGGTGGATGGTGAGCAAGCCTCAAGAGCATTAAAAATTGCTGATTTTATAGAGAGTGCAGTAGAAAATTCCGGAGATGCGATTTTACTTGAAAATCCAGTCTAATACTAACAATCTTAACTAAAAGAATTTTATTTAAATCCAACAGCAGCTTGCCAAACAAACACTAATAAAAAGAAAAATAAAGGAATCAGTGGAAGAACATCAACGGTTGGAGCAAAGGCCTTATAAGCCTCGGGCAATTCAGCGAATGTATTAAATAGAATGAGCACCTTTTTGATAATTTAATTAATTATGATAAGACGTTACCACGTATGGTGAGCAATAGAGGATGTTTTCCAAGGAGCGAAATCATTTGTAAAACAATTATCTCTAATTGCATTAGAAATTGCATTGGTAAATCTTATTAAGTGAGCAATATTATGCAAACTTATAAGAGTTAGGCCTAATATTTCGTCATTTCTAATTAGATGATGCAAATATGCTCGAGAATAGGATTTACAGGTTTCGCATTTACAAGTTTTATCAATCGGAGAAAAGTCATTTTTAAATCGAGCATTTCGCAAATTCAATCTTTCATCATTAAAGAATGCAGTCCCATGTCTCCCTAGTCTTGTAGGCAAAACACAGTCAAATATATCGAATCCATTAGCAACAGCTAGAGAAATTTCTTTTAAGGAGCCAATTCCCATTAAATATCTTGGTTTATTTATTGGTAAGAATTTCGGGACGTAATTAATTACACTATGTATTTCTTCGACTGCCTCGCCAACACTTACACCTCCCACTGCTATTCCAGGAAGATCAAAAGAACTTGTATATTTTGCACTGTATTCTCTCAATCTCGGATACTTTCCGCCTTGAACTATACCGAATAATGCTTGATTGGATTTCTGATGAGTCTCAACACATTTTTGCAACCATGAATGAGTTCTTTGTAAAGAGTCCTCAATATCATTTTCGTTAGCTGTATGCGGAGGACAATGATCAAAAGCCATCGCAACATCCGATCCAAGATCCATTTGAATTTGTATTACTTTTTCAGGTGATAAAAAAACATGACTACCATCTCTTGGATTTTTAAATTCCACGCCTTTATCAGAAATATTATTTAATTTGGCCAAACTAAAAACTTGATATCCTCCTGAATCAGTAAGAATAGGCTTCTGCCAATTCATGAACTTATGTATTCCGCCAGATTCTTTTACTAGTTTTTCTCCAGGTTGTAAATGAAGATGAAAGGTATTTGAAAGAATCATTTCTGATCCTGTAGAGGTTAACTGCTTAGATGAAATTCCTTTAACCGTTGCCAAAGTACCCACAGGCATAAATTTTGGTGTGTTTACCTGACCATTTGGTGTATGAAATATACCAGTTCTTGCCGCTGTATTACTGCAATTCGATGTAATTTCAAATTCAAACACGATAATTTATAAAATTTTTTAATCCTTTTTCATTAATTTACCCTATTATTTAATATTGAATCTATTTTTATCTCATCAAAAAATATTTAATAAAAAATTTGGCAGGATCTTGGATTTTTTATACAACATTTCCAAAGATACCTTTAATTAACCCCGAATTTAAAAATATTGCACAATTTGCCCCGCCTTTAGGATTTTTGATTGGAACAATACAGAGTTATATTTTTCTTTTTTTAACAACTAACTCTTGGTCAATTTATTCATCTGCATTAATTTGTTTGGCTTCAGGATATTTAATTACTGGTGGTCTACATATTGATGGTTTAATGGATACTTTCGATGGTATTTTTGCGGGTAAAAAGAAGCGTTTAAAAGCCATGAAAGACAGTAAAGTTGGTTCCTTTGGCGTTCAAGCTTTAGTTTTTATAACTTTAATTCAAATTGCTTGCATACTGAAAATTCAAAACCTAGTAATTTTTGTTTTACCTATATGCTTATTTTGGGGAAGATTTTCAAATTTATTTTTTATAGAAAAGTTTAAATATATGAGTTATAAGAAAAAATCTGTTAGTCACAAAAAGTTTTGGAATGGATTTAAAAAAGAATCTTTGATCTCCATTATTTTTCTTTTAATTTTCATTGCATACCAATTTGTTTCAATTACATCCAAAGCAATATTAATTAAATTTTTAATTCTTATTTTGATTGGTATTTTTCTAAGCTATTGTATCCCAAACATACTGGGTAATAAAATTGGAGGCTTTAACGGAGATGCCTGCGGTGCAAGTGTTGTTCTAGTTGAAACTGCAATGTTATTTATGCATGCAATTCTTTTATAGGTAGTTCTAAATAAAAAATATTTTTCTTCTTAAGATTTTTTGATTTATCAGTATTATCTAACGAGTTACTTTCCAGCAATCTCAAATCTCCTCCAATTTGTTTTGCTAATTTCCTCGCCAAAAAAAGTCCCACACCAGTGCCGTCCTTCTTTTTAGCAGCAGATCCTCTAAAACCTTTTTCAAAAATTTTCTCGTTTTCATTTTTGGTTATTTTTTTACCACCATCAAATATACAGAGTCCATTAATCGTAATTGCGAGCCCAATTTCAGCATCTTTTTGGGCATATTTAAACGCATTTTCTAATAGATTTGCCACAATTTCAGCAATTACAGCATATTTTGCCTTTAATGGCGAAATAGTCCAATCTGGCCAAAGAGACGGTTCAGTCCAATCTCTATTCTCTAAGTCCGCATTAGCTTTACCCCTTTCTAATATTGGCCTTAATAAACTCTGAACAGTTATAACCTTTTTATTATCTAAATTTGGTGGTAATAATAATCTTTCCTCTCCAATTTCCAGAGGAAGTTGAATAGGTGAATTTAATTGAGCAAAAGAATCCATATATTGATTAATTTGTTTTTGCTCTATTATCATGCGTTCGACTATTTCTATAGAATCATCATCTGAACCAAGTCTTTTTATTAATAATTTTGCGTATGTTCTAATAGCAGCTAATGGATTCCTTAATTGATGAATTATGACATTGACCTGATTTTTTAAATAATTGACTTCTTCATTTTTATTTTGACGTTCTAATTCGATAGAGACACATTTAGCTAAAGATATTGATAAAGCTTTTAATCTGGAATCGAGAGATACTGGCCAATTCCCCCCTTTCAAATCAGTTTCTACCCGAAGGACACCAAGTAGAATATCGTTTTCTTGTAGCGGGTACCATCTTCTATTAGGCGATGAAACCTTTAGGGAAGGATCATCTTCTATTGAAGTAAGTAGCCGATCAATTTGCGGCCATTGACCAATCATTTCAAAAGATGCTTTAGTTCCTTGCTTAGCTGAAGCAAGATACATAACTAAATTAGTCACGCCCATTGAGCAACCAAAACTCTCTAGCTGTTTTAAAATTAACTCTTCAAATTTTTTTGAAAGATTCATGATTAATGAAATGTTGAGAAATTTTTTAAAAAAAAACTTGAAAAAGGTCTTGTAAAATATGAAAAAAGTATTAAGATATATAAAGAGGTCTGACTTTAGCCAGCCTTGAATATGAATATTTAATCATATTTTAAGCTACATCAGGGGTTGATGGGTCCTCTATGTAATTTGAAGTGAATTTAAAATCACATATATAAGATTAGTAAAAATAAATAAGACTAATCTCATTAATAATTTCAGGAGTACCAATCAATGTCAAAAAAAAGAAAAAGAATCAGCAGAAGAAGATTGGCTGGCCAAAGAGTAATGGCACATGTACCTATTTATCATATCGAAACTGGCAAACATAAACCAGTTACAGCAGCAAGAAGATTCATAGCTGAAAATGGTCTCTCTGCACCTTCAGTTTTTAATGTAAGAAGAAATGAACATACCACCGATAGATTTTTTTGGGGTGAAAAAGGATTATTTAGCGCCCAATATGCTGAAGAAAATCATTTTCTATTTCCATCACTAAAAGTTGTAGTCGAAGGAATTGGTGAAGAAAAAATCTTTGAGGGTCTAGAACTGACTGCAGATGATTGGGAAGAGATTGAAGAATATGAATACGCTTTTGTTTAAAAAATATTACTTATATTTGAACTTATAAAATTAATTAAATTTGAATCAATTTGATGAAATCCATCAAATTCTAATAATTCACAAAATTTAGAAGACTTACTCTTTACCTTTTCATAAATAGTCCTAGAAGCATCTATAGGCACAACGTCATCAAATAAACCATGACTAACAATTAATGGCGAGAATTTTTCTCCTGGGGACCAGTTGGGATGAGGATAACCACTACAAGCAACAATTAATCCAAAATTTAACTTAAATCCCGCATCAATTGCCATCGCCGCCCCCTGAGAGAACCCCAACAAAATTGTTTTTCTTAGTGGAATCTTATCAGTATCAAAATTTTTTAATGTAACTAAAAGTTTATTTACTTCAACCTCAGCGCCATTCCAATCATGTGGATATAATCCATACCACTGTCTTCCCTGACCGCTTGGGTGTAATCCAGGAGCCCTCAAAGAAATTACCTCAAAATCAAGATTTATTTTTTCAGTCATCTCCTTTCCAAAAGTTAAAAGGTCATCTGAATCAGCTCCCCAACCATGCATCAAAATAATTCTATGAGTTGCAGTTTGAGAGCTAATCGAGACAAATTCATGATTGATAGCATATTTCATGTTTATATTCTTAAGTAAGTAAACTTTCTCATAATGTCTCCACTAGCTTTAGTAAGTGTCTCTGATAAAAAAAATATAATCCCATTTTGTAGGGAATTGGTAGAGCAATTTAATTATAAAATTCTATCAAGTGGAGGTACTGCCAAACATCTTATAGAGGCTAAAATTCCAGTTATTAAAGTTGCTGATTTTACTAATTCTCCAGAAATTCTTGGGGGAAGAGTTAAAACTTTACATCCAAAAATACACGGGGGAATATTAGCTAAAAGAACTGATGAGGAACATAAAAAAGATATAGAAGCTAACAATCTTGAATTAATAGACTTAGTTGTTGTAAATTTATATCCTTTTAAAAAAACTGTAGATCAGAAAGCTAAATGGGAAGATGCTATTGAAAATATCGATATCGGAGGGCCATCTATGATTCGTTCTGCAGCTAAAAATCATAAAGATGTTTCCGTTTTAGTAGATCCTAGTCAGTATCAAAATTTTCTTGAGGAAAGTAAAAAAGGTGAGTTGAAAGATTCATATAAAGCAAAATTAGCCCTTGAAGCTTTTCAACATACAGCAGACTATGACACTGCAATATCTAATTGGATAAGAAAAGAAAAAGATTTACAATCTTCCAAATTTATCGAATCTTATCCACTAATCAAAACCTTAAGATATGGGGAGAATCCCCATCAAAAAGCTTTCTGGTATGGTTTAAGTAACATTGGATGGAACTCAGCAGAACAATTACAAGGAAAAGACTTAAGTTATAACAATCTACTAGATCTAGAGTCTGCACTTTCAACAGTTTTAGAATTTGGCTACAGAGAAAAAGATGAGCTTTCAACCGACATGTTTGCCTCAGTAATTTTAAAACACAATAATCCTTGTGGTGCCTCTATAAGTAATTCAGCCTCTAAAGCATTTTTGAATGCTTTGGAATGCGACTCTGTAAGTGCATTTGGAGGAATAGTTGCTTTTAATTCAAATGTTGATAGTGACACCGCAATTCATCTCAAAGACATTTTCTTAGAGTGTGTCGTCGCTCCATCTTTTGATGAGGAAGCTTTAGAAATTTTAAAAGTTAAAAAGAATTTAAGAATTTTAAAATTTTCAAAAGATCAACTTCCAAAAAAGAATCAAAATTCTACTAAATCAATAATGGGAGGATTACTAGTTCAAGATACTGACGATAGTGAAGAAAAAACTGAAAATTGGATTTCAGTAACTAATAAAAATCCGAGTAATCAAGTTAACCTAGATCTGAATTTTGCATGGAAAATTTGTAAACACGTGAAATCTAATGCCATTGTTATTGCAAAAGACCAAAAAACTATTGGTATTGGAGCTGGACAAATGAATAGAGTTGGAGCAGCAAAAATTGCATTAAAAGCAGCTGGAAGTTTAAGTTCTGATGCTGTCTTAGCCAGCGATGGTTTTTTCCCATTTGCAGATACTGTAGAACTAGCAAATCAATATGGAATAAAAGCTATTATTCAACCTGGAGGAAGTCTAAGAGACCAAGAAAGTATTGATATGTGTGATTCGAAAGGAATCTCAATGGTATTTACGCAAAAAAGGCATTTTTTGCATTAAATTAAGTTGATTTTGGATAATAAGTAATTTTGTTAGTCTTTCTAAATAAGGAGAGCCTGCCCGGACCTGCACATAGAAAATATAGAGAAATAGCACCATATATGAAAGACAATTCGAAGGCATAATTGTGACCTTCTACTACTGCAAGGGGAAAACCTTCTAGGCCGGTATCTAGAAGATGAAAATAAACAGCAAATGCCATTGTAGAGAAAAGCCCTAGAGAAGAAAGCCTTGCAAATATCCCTAAAGCCAACCCTACTGGGCATACTAATTGAGTGATCGCCGCTCCAAAAGTCCAAATAACAGGATCTCCTGGTAAAAATGGGAAATACTTACCAACTACAAACTCAGCAAAACCCTGCGGATCCTGAAGTTTTTCTAAGCCATGATGAATCATCAAAGCACAAAAACCAATTCGTAAAACAAAAATTGATAATTCCCCAAGGATATTTACTTCTGAACCAGTAGATGAATTGGCAACTACAACTTCAACTTTTTGGGGAGCTTTAGTTCTATTCATACTTGCAGTTTGAACCTGATTAGATTGTGATTTGTCTTCCATACATCATAATTTTTTTATTATTCTAAATAATAAAGTAGATATTTTGGCATTATCTGACTAATAAATTTAAAAAACTCAGTAAAGTTCTAAATGAAATAAAAAATTTAAGAAGCAATATCAACTAACTTCTCTATTACATCTGCCACAACCTTATCAGGAGTTGATGCACCTGAGGTAATCCCAACATTAATTTTTCCACTAGGTAAAAAATTATTTTTAAGTTCTAAATCTGATCCTAGTGGCTTATGTAATATTGAATTTTCTTCTACTGATATCCTCTCTGGCGTATCTATGTGAAAAGAAGAAATATTTTTAGTAATTGCTATTTCTTGTAAGTGCGTAGTATTCGAAGAATTGAAGCCTCCTATAACAACAAGAATATCAAGATCTTCATCAACCAAAGAGAACATTGCGTCTTGTCTTTCTTCAGTTGCATCACAAATAGTATTAAAAGCTAAAAAGTGGCTATTCAAGTTATCTGGTCCAAATTTTTTTAACATCGTTCTTTCAAAAACTTTTCCAATTTCTTCGGTCTCACTTTTAAGCATAGTTGTCTGATTAGCAACTCCGACTCTATCTAAATCTTTATCAGGATCAAATCCATTAGAACAAGCTTTAGCAAATTTATTCATAAATTCATTTCTATTACCTCTACCCATAATGTATTCAGATACATAATTTGCTTCTTTTAGATCAAGTACAACTAAATATTTCCCTGCGAATGAACTAGTAGCGAGAGTTTCTTCATGCTTAAATTTTCCATGAATAATTGATGTAAAAACATGTTTTTTATGTTTCTCGACAGTATGCCAAACCTTAGAAACCCATGGACAAGTTGTATCAATGATATGACAACCTTTCTCATGAAGGAGTTTCATTTCTTGAACAGTGGCTCCGAAAGCAGGCAATATAACTACATCCCCATTAGAAACTAACGAAAAATCTTTAATTCCATTTTTAGCTGAAATGAACTTTACATTCATTTTTCTTAAATGATCGTTAACCGAAGGATTATGAATTATTTCGTTTGTTATCCAAATATTCTCATTGGGATAATGTCTTCTGGTCTCATAAGCCATTGCTACAGCTCTTTCAACTCCCCAACAGAAACCAAATGCTTGAGCTAACTTAATATTTAGTCTACCTTTGGTGTAAGTGAAACCATTATCTCTTATTGAACTTATCAAATCACTTTGGTAAGCTTCTTCTAATGCTTGAGCTCTTTTTGTTGGAGAATCGAAACCCCTTCTATTATATCTATCAGAATGATGAAGAGATCTTCTAAAAGCTTGAGTATCCATCTTTTTATATTACAACGTTTTAAATAATTTTTCGTAAAAAAAAAGAAACCTGACATAAGTCAGGTTTCTTAAATCGTTTTTTAGTTAGGTTATTTAGCAGATGCAAAGTCTGGATATGCTTCCATTCCATGCTCTCCTATATCTAAGCCTTGTGTCTCTTCCTCTTCAGATACACGGATTCCTCCGAATAATCCTCCAATTACAGACCAAGCGATCCAGCAAGTAACTAGTGTCCAAATAGCATAAGCTGCGGCACCAAGAGCTTGAACTAGAAGAAGGGTAATACCTCCACCATTGAACAATCCCATACCTGCTCCATCACCTTGTACAGCTGTACCCCAAAGACCGATAACTACAGTACCCCATACACCACAAACTCCGTGAACAGAGAATGCACCTACAGGATCATCGATCTCAGCGGCATCAAGTGCTGCAACAGAAAATACAACGATAATTCCTCCTACTAGTCCTGCGAACCAGGCTCCAGCAAGAGTCATATCACCACAACCAGCAGTGATACTAACCAAACCAGCAAGGATTCCGTTAATAATCATTGTAAGATCAGGCTTACCAGAAGTTAATGTTGAAACAATAGTTGCTCCAATAGCACCAGCAGCGGCTGCCAAAGTAGTTGTTACAGCAACATATGGAACCCATTGATCCATAGCAAGTTGAGAACCGGGGTTAAATCCGTACCAACCTATCCATAGTACTAATGCACCTAGAGTAGCTATAGCCATATTGTGTCCTGGCATAGCCTGTGGCTTTCCATCAGAGTATTTGCCAATTCTTGGTCCAAGAAGCATAGCTCCTACAAGACCAGCCCATGCTCCAACTGAGTGAACAATTGAAGAACCAGCAAAATCAACAAAACCTAAAGAATCAAGCCAACCGCCATTCCATTTCCAGCTACCAGCAATTGGATATATAAATGCAGTTAATACAACAGCAAAAACAACAAATTCTCCAAATTTAACTCTTTCAGCAACAAGACCGGAAACGATAGTTGCTGCAGTTCCTGCAAAAGCAGACTGGAACAAGAAATCAACAGTTGGGACTAATCCAGCGTCAGTTACCATATCTGCAGTAACTGTTGGATCAAAAAATAAGCCGCCAAAATAAAGCCAACCGTCGGCAACACTTCCTCCGTACATTAATGAATAGCCGATAAACCAATAAGAAGTTACAGCTAGAGCAAATACAAAGAGGTTTTTAGCAAGAATGTTAACAGCGTTCTTAGAACGGCACATACCTGCCTCAACCATAGCGAAACCGGCGTTCATAAAGATCACTAAAATAGTAGCGATCAAAAGCCATAAATTGTTAGCAAGAAAAGCTGCATTCAACTCAGGTAAATCAGCTGCGTGAGCTGAAAGATTAAAAATACCTAAACCAAACAAAGCTAGGGGAACAGTTGCAAGCCACAACATGGAGCGGTTTGAACTAAATCCTCGAATACTCCTCAAAAGGAGCATAGGTCCATTAACAAGACTTGCATCTTGAAGTTTGGACCTAGAGCGCCTTTGAGGCGTTTGCAAAGCAGTGGTCATAAAAAAAAATTAGATCTGCAAAAAAACAGTTTTACTGTTTCCTTTCAAATTTAAATTTATTCAAAAAACTTATGAGTGTCTAGTAGTTGTTGATACCATTTTTATAGTTGCACCTTAAAAATAATTTGTTAAATTTAAAAAGTTTGATTTTTAGAAGTTTCAAAATATCAAGATTTTATTTATTTCAAAGGTTTAATTCCTCTCCATGATATGTGGTCTTTATGAAATTCAAAGGAACAAGGAATGGTTATCATTCCTGCACTTAAAGATTCTCTAAAAAGATTGCCGTACAAGGGATCTGCTTCATCTCCGGGAGCAAAAAAACAAGCGTCTTTTCTTGTAATACAAAGTACTAATACACTTTTACTTTTAGGAATTAATTCCTTTAATTCTATGAGGTGTTTTTGGCCTCTTTTCGTGACTGTATCAGGGAATAGAGCAACATTTTCTCTAATCCAAGTCGTATTTTTAACCTCTATGTAAATGTTACGTTTATCAGGATTTGAAGATTTTGGAGTTAATAAAAAGTCAATTCTGCTTTTTTTATCTTTTCCATAAGGAACTTCAGATTTAATTGTCTCAATTTCTCCAATTATTTCTTCAAGCAAATTTTTCTCAATAACCTTTTTGATTAACTTATTTGCAAATAGAGTATTAATACCAACCCAAACCTCCTCATTTTTTGCATTTAAAACACATATCTGTTCCCAAGTAAAAGGTAATTTTCTTTTTGGAGAAGGGGAAACACTTATTCTTACCTTAGCTCCCTCACTCAAAAGTCCCTTCATTGGTCCTGTGTTGGCACAATGAGCAGTTACTACCTCTCCGCTCTCTAATTTTATATCTGCAAGAAACCTTTTATACCTCTTGATTAAAACTCCTTCAACTAATGGATCAAATTCAATTATCCGATCATTCATAAATATGTCGTTAGTTAAAAATCAAATATAATTGAAACTTAAACTTCTTGAAAAATTTAGACAAATCCAAATGCATTCATTTTTAAAAAATAATGTTTTTTCAATTTCGTTTGGTACTAGTCTTAGTAAATTAGCTGGATGTATAAGACAAATATTTATAGCTGCTGCTTTTGGAGTTGGGGTGACATACGACGCATTTAATTATGCCTATATAATTCCAGGTTTTTTGCTTATAATCATTGGAGGAATTAATGGACCCTTACATAACGCAGTCGTTGCAGTTCTAACTCCCCTTAACAAAAAAAATGGAGGGATTGTTTTAACTCAAGTAAGCATAAAGCTATCAATATTATTAATTGGTTTAGCTATATTGAGTTACTTTAATTCCAGTTTATTAATTGAATTATTAGCCCCCAATTTAAGTTACGAAGCTAAATCTATTGCCACTTACCAATTAAAAATACTTACACCTTGTATCCCTTTATCCGGATTTATAGGTTTAAGCTTTGGCGCCTTAAATTCCCAAGGAAAATTCTTTTTATCAAGTATAAGTCCAGCGATAACAAGCCTAACTACTATATTTTTTATTTTATTAAGTTGGATTTTCAAACAAGAAAATGCAAATTCTCATTTCTTTACTTATACGGGATTACTAGCTTTTGCAACTTTAACAGGAACTTTTATACAGTTTGTTGTTCAAATTTCGGAAATAAATAAAGTTGGTCTTTTGAGATTAAAGTCAAACTTCCAATTATTTACTAATGAAGAGAGGAGGATTTTCAAACTAATTATTCCAGCATCTATCTCATCAGGTCTTAGTCAAATTAATGTTTTTATCGATATGTTTTTCGCTTCAAGTTTTCAAGGAGCAGCATCGGGGCTAGCTTACGGAAACTTTCTGATACAAGCCCCATTAGGCATATTATCTAACTCTTTGATTTTGCCATTACTTCCAAAATTCTCAAAATTAAGAAGTGATAAAGACTATAAAGGCCTCCAAAAAAAATTGATCTCTGGAATAGAGTACTGTTTCTTGACAACAATTTTTTTAACCGGATTTTTTATAACATTTAATAATCAAATAGTACAGTTAGTTTTTCAAAGAGGATCTTTTGATTATTCAGCTGCTTTAAAAGTAAAGAATATATTAATTGCTTATGCAGTTGGCATACCTTTTTATCTTTATAGGGATTTATTAGTAAGAACTTACTATTCAATAGAAAGGACAAACTTCCCTTTTAAGTCATCATTTGCAGGGATAATATTAAATATTTTTTTTGATTGGTTTTTAATTGGTGCCCCAATTAATAATTTTGGGAATCTTTCACCATATAATTTCGGAGTTGTAGGAATAATTTTATCTTCAGTAATAGTCAACTTTATAGTTTGTATTTTGCTTTCTTTTAATCTGACAAATGAAAATATCCATTTACCTAACTTGAATTTATTAAGGAAAATTATCCTCATGTCATTAGCAGCATTTATAGATAGCAAAATTTGTTTTATAATTCTAAATAATAGAAATAACTTCAATTCAAATCTCGGAGAATTTTTATTATTAATATTTGGATCTCTAACTTTTTTTGTAATCTATTTTTTTCTTACAAAATGCCTGAAAGTTAATACATTTAAAGTTTATAAAAAAAAGATTTAGTTTTTAAAAAAACTTTCTAAAATCTCCTCAAGTTCTTGAATTTGTGAGGTAGTGATTAAATTGATAAGTGGAATACTGTTAACACCATCCCCTACTTTTACATTTATTGCTTTCAAACTTATTTTTGCAGCCTCCAATGGGCCTTGATCTTTATTACTGATACATTCAATAGCAAGATTTCTTGCTAGGCCAGCATCTCCAAGATATAAATTCCACTTTTCTATTTTTATAAAAACCTTTTCTGAAATAATATTTTCTAGATCACTTATTTGTATCGGAGAGTTCATAAATTAAAAATTAAGTTAATTTGATTGTTTCGAAGTATCCTTAGGTTTTTTTATAATTACAAAAAGTAAATGGGAGGCTAAAAGAATTGACCAGAAAATTGCAAAATTATTAAAAAAAACTATTTCATATTTAATTTCTTTTAAAAGCCAAGAGCCACTTACTACCGCTGTAAATATCATGCAGTGAATAACAAAATTTACTATTCGAGAAAAATGTTTATAAATGGGATCTTCTAAATCACCATTGCCGTACCACTTTATAGGCATATTAATAATTAGATTGTTAATAATAGATATTTTACCTGAAATCTAGTTGACTAAGAGACCCTGAAACAGAGATATTACATAATTATGCGCCTGTAGCTCAGTGGATTAGAGCACCTGACTACGGATCAGGGTGTCGGGAGTTCGAATCTCTCCAGGCGCGTTTAAAATTATGAAATATTCTTTTTATATTTTTCTAAAAAATATCGTTTATATTATGGTTATTACTTATCAAATTCAATGAATATCCTTCAAAATCTTAAAGAAAGTGATCCAGTAATATCTAATTTCATTAACTCTGAAAAAAATAGACAGGAAACTCATCTTGAGTTAATAGCAAGTGAAAATTTCGCATCAATTGCCGTCATGCAGGCTCAAGGATCAGTTCTTACAAATAAATACGCAGAGGGATTACCTCAAAAAAGATATTATGGAGGATGTGAATTTGTTGATGAAATCGAAGAATTAGCTATTCAGAGAGCGAAAAAATTATTTAATGCAAATTGGGCTAATGTGCAACCCCATAGTGGAGCGCAGGCAAATGCTGCTGTTTTCCTAAGTTTACTTAAACCTGGTGACACAATCCTGGGGATGGATTTATCTCATGGTGGACACCTAACTCATGGATCTCCAGTAAATATGAGTGGGAAGTGGTTTAATGCGGTTCACTATGGTGTAAATAAAGAAACTAGTGAATTAAATTTTGATGAAATAAGAGAGATAGCAATAGAAACAAAACCAAAATTGATCATATGCGGATATTCTGCTTATCCAAGAACAATTGATTTTGAATCATTTAGGAAAATTGCAGATGAAGTTGATGCATTCTTAATGGCTGACATTGCACACATCGCAGGTCTCGTAGCAAGTAAACTTCACCCAAATCCAATACCATATTGTGATGTAGTAACTACAACTACTCATAAAACATTAAGAGGGCCTAGAGGGGGACTTATCTTGTGTAAAGATGCAGAATTTGGAAAGAAATTTGATAAATCTGTTTTCCCCGGAACTCAGGGTGGGCCCTTAGAACATATTATTGCCGCTAAAGCAGTTGCATTTGGAGAAGCCTTACAACCAGATTTCGTTAATTATTCCCAACAAGTAATAAAAAATGCCAAAGTTCTAGCTTCAACCCTTACGAATAAAGGTATTGATATTGTTAGTGGAGGCACGGATAATCATATTGTTTTACTAGATTTAAGAAGTATCAATATGACTGGTAAAATTGCTGACGTGCTTGTAAGTGAAGTGAATATCACGGCAAATAAAAATACTGTTCCATTTGATCCTGAATCACCTTTTGTGACCAGCGGCCTAAGGTTGGGAACTGCTGCTTTAACTACTAGAGGGTTTGATGAGAATGCTTTTGCTGAAGTTGGCGAAATTATTGCTAATAGATTACTTAATCCAGACGATTCGCTTATTGAAAGTCAATGTAAAGAAAGAGTATTAACCTTATGTAATCGATTTCCTCTTTATGAAGGCAAACTTGAAGCATTAATTAAATGAGTCCTAATTCCAAGGAGGTTGAAATTCTTTCAATTGGAACAGAACTACTTTTAGGAAATATTATAAATACAAATTCTCAATGGATTTCTGAACAGTTATCTATATTAGGCTTAAATCACTTTAGGCAATCCACTGTAGGTGATAATTGTGATCGAATTATAAAAGTAATTCAAGAAATATCAAAAAGAAGTAATCTTCTAATTACAACAGGTGGCTTGGGACCCACCCCAGATGACTTAACTAATGAAGCAATAGCAAAGTCTTTCAATGTATCCCTTTATGAGAGACCATACTTATGGGAGGAAATTAAACAAAAACTTTCAAACTCAAATCTCAAAGACGATTCCTCTAGCTTAAGAAAACAATGTTTCTTCCCGAAAAATGCTCAAATAATTAATAATCCCAGGGGAACTGCCCCAGGAATGATATGGGAACCAATAAAAGGATTTACTATTCTTACTTTCCCTGGAGTACCCAGTGAAATGAAAACTATGTGGGAAGAGACGGCGTTTAAATTTATTAAAACCAAGTTCTCAAATAGTTATTCTTTTTTTTCAAATACTCTTAAATTTGCAGGCATTGGAGAATCAAGCGTTGCAGAAAAAATAAATGATCTATTAAATCTTCAAAACCCGACTGTTGCTCCATATGCAAACTTAGGAGAAGTGAAACTCAGAATCACAGCTAAAGCAAAAAATGACCTAGAAGCAGAAAAAATAATAAAGCCAGTAAAAGAAAAATTAAAAAAAGAGTTTTCGAAATTTATTTTTGGAGAAAATGAAGATACTCTCCCTAGCGTTTTAATCAAAGAATTAGCCAAAAGAAAAGAAACTATTGTTTTTGCTGAATCCTGTACTGGAGGGCTACTCTCTTCATCGATCACATCAATATCAGGCTCATCTCAAGTTTTCAAAGGTAGTATTGTTTCCTATAGCAATGAGCTAAAAAATTCATTATTAAATATTTCAGATGAAAAACTTACAAAATATGGAGCAGTTTCTACACAAGTTTGTGAGGACATGGCGATTAATGCAAAAAAAAAATTAGGAGCAGATTGGGCAATAGCAATCAGCGGAATAGCTGGTCCTTATGGAGGCAGTAAAGATAAACCTGTTGGACTTGTTTACATATCTATTTCAGGACCGAATAATCATATAACTAACATCAAAAAAATATTTAACTCAACCCGAAATAGAATAGAAATTCAAACACTAAGTGTAAATGTGTCTTTGAATAGCCTCAGATTAATTCTATTATCGGATAGTAAGTAAATTTTTTTAAAATTGAGTCGAGATACATTATTTGATAAAGTTTGGGATTTACATAAGGTTTCGAGGCTTCCTGGTGGCTCAGACCAAATATTTATTGGTCTTCACCTTATCCATGAAGTTACAAGTCCTCAAGCATTTGGTTCCTTAAAAGACAAAAACTTAAAAGTAAAATTCCCTAGTAGAACAGTTGCAACGGTTGATCATATTGTGCCGACAGATAATCAGAGCAGGCCTTTCAAAGATAATCTTGCCGAACAAATGATTGGCACTTTAGAGAAGAATTGTCTACAACATAAAATTAAACTTTTTAATATTGGCAGTGGTAACCAAGGAATAGTACATGTAGTAGCTCCAGAATTGGGGCTAACGCAGCCAGGGATGACAATTGCTTGTGGAGATTCACATACTTCAACTCATGGAGCTTTTGGGTCAATTGCATTTGGGATAGGTACAAGCCAAGTAAGAGATGTTCTCGCTACCCAAACCATAGCGATGAATAAGTTAAAGGTAAGGCAAATTTGGTGTGATAATAAATTATCTAAAGGGGTTTATGCGAAGGATTTAGTACTACATATTATTAATAAACTCGGTGTAAAGGCTGGAGTAGGTTTTGCATATGAGTTCGCAGGGCCTGCGATCAATGCATTATCAATGGAAGAAAGAATGACAATATGCAATATGTCAATTGAAGGAGGAGCAAGATGCGGATATATAAACCCTGATGAAAAGACCTACAGTTATATTAAAAATAAATTATGTGCTCCTAAAAATGAGCATTGGGATAAAGCACTAACATGGTGGGAATCATTAAAAAGCGATGAAAATTCGATTTATGATGATGTGATTAAATTAGATGCTTCTAAAATAGAACCAACCGTAACCTGGGGGATTACTCCAGGTCAAAGTATAAGCATTAATCAACAAATCCCTCTTTTAGATGACTTGTCCCCAAATGACAAATTAGTTGCTGAAGAGGCTTATAAATATATGAGTTTTAACCCAGGACAATTTATAAAAGATACTCCTATAGACGTTTGTTTCATAGGAAGTTGCACAAATGGAAGAATAAGTGACTTAAGAGTTGCAGCAAAAGTATTAAAAGACAAAAAAGTATCCAAGAATGTGAAAGCATTTGTAGTTCCTGGCTCAGAAAAAGTAGCTACTCAAGCAAAAAAAGAAGGTCTAGACCAGATATTTAAGGATTCTGGATTTCAATGGAGAGAGCCAGGCTGCTCAATGTGTTTAGCAATGAATTCAGATAAGCTAATAGGTAATCAAGTAAGCGCTAGTTCCAGTAACAGAAATTTCAAAGGCAGACAAGGATCCCCAAGCGGAAGAACACTTCTCATGAGCCCTGCGATGGTTGCTGCTGCTGCAATTAATGGCAAAGTCAGTGACGTTCGAGAATTTATCAAAAAATGAAATCAGAATTTACTCCACCAGTTGGAAAAATTTCAAATATCAGAGGACAATGTATTTCATTGATTGGTAACGACATTGATACAGATAGAATAATTCCAGCGCGATTCTTGAAGTGTGTTAACTTTGATTCTTTGGGTAAATCTGTTTTTGAGGATGATAGAAAAACTTTAAAAGGAAAGCATCCCTTCGATCTAGAGGGCAACAAAAATTCCACAATTTTAGTTGTTAATAGCAATTTTGGTTGTGGTTCAAGCAGGGAACATGCACCCCAAGCTCTCATGAGATGGGGTATAAAGGCAATAATAGGTGAGAGTTTTGCCGATATTTTTTATAGCAATTGCATTGCGATTGGGATTCCATGTTTTACGCTTCCTAAAAAATCAATACAAGAGATTCAAAAATATACCTTTAATCAAAGTTTATTCTTAGAAATCGATCTTAACAATTCCTTAGCTGTATCAAAAGATATAAATTTTAATCTTGAGTTAAAAAATAGTACAAGAAAAATGTTTTTATCAGGGGAATGGGATGCAACTTCAACTCTACTGAAAAATGAAAATCTAATTAAAAATAAATTTAATGATTTACCCTATTTAAAATTTAATACTCATTTTTTATAGTTATTTAAAGCCAAAGAGACTAAAGGAAATTCCTCCTTCTTGATTATGAGGTTGATAATAAATACCGAATTCATATGATCTTTTTTTCCAATTTATTGAAATTATAGAATTTATAAATTTACCATAATCATCTGAATCACTAGTTAAATTTATTATGCCATTACTTTTTAGAATAACTGGGCCAAATAATTGCTGGTCAAAAGATAAATTTAGTGTGAAATTATCATAATTTTGGTCAAATTTAAACACACTTTCTCCGCTCTTGATTTTATAAAAAGGGAAAAGACTTATTCTTGTAAAATCGAAAGTCTTTTTTTTAAAATTTCCTAATATCATTTCCGGGCCAAAACCCACCGCGAAGTATTCTTGATGATCGCCAGTTTCGTAGAAAGAATATGATGCTTCTAATCTTGTTTTAAGACTTAATCCTTTGGTGATGGGTTCTGGAATATAGCTATATGTAACATCAATTGACTTATTTTTAGGCTTTTGTACATTAACTGGAAATTTCTGATCAAAGGAATAAAACAAGTTACCTTTTAAATTCGTAGCCAAATTTTTTGTATTTAGAGACTCTGCAGTAAATTTACCCAAACCTAAAGATAAAGATTCTGTCTTTTCAATGCCATTAACAAACCAAGTATTTGTTTTTCTTATTTTAGAACCAAAACCAGTGTAGATTTCTGCTTCTCCCAGTGAACCATTCCAAACCCTATCCCTATAAACGCCATAAATACTTTTATTCCATTTTTGATTTAAAAAATTAATTTGTTTACTTAAATTAGCTTTTAATCTAAATGCATCTGAAAACTTATTTAAATCAAAAGAATTTATATCCTTTTCAATCCTTAAATCCCAATAATTTATTTTCCCTTTTAACTTAGAATTTAAACCAAAATAATCTTCAAAGCGTGTATTTCTTTTAACTTTTTCTGAAGTTATTGAATCATTATTTTTTACAAAACTTTTTGTATAACCTTGAAGTGATCGCTGAATCAAGTATTGCGGTTCTAAATCAAGAACAAAATTATTGAAAATATCTAAAGAATTAAATTTCCTTCCAATGAAATATCCATCTTTATCTAAATTGTCGTATCCTAAGTCCCATCTATTACCAAAATCAAAAAATTCTCCAGATTTATCAATAGTTCTATCTCCCAACCAGAAGGGGATTGATACTTTTTCCTCAAAAATCAAATAATTTAAGGAGGACTTGAATCTTAATTTATCAGCATAAGGAATTACTTCTAATGAATTAATTACCAATTTAACTTGCTTTAATTCAAGTAAATCATTGCTAAATACCGCCTTCTTACTTTTCCATTTTTTCCCATCAATAATTATTTTATCCGTTAAAAATAACCAATTCTCAACCTTATTAGGAGTATTTAAAACTTTTGTTTTTTTAAATTCGAATAAATTTTCTATCTTATTAAAATCTGACAAGCTTAAATTTGAAGACAAATCATACATTAAGCTGTTTGTATTTATTGATCCCTTAACATCTAATAAGTAACCTTTTTCACTCTTAAAACTGTATTCAAGTTGTGAAGCTTTAAAAATTTGATCCCCTAATATTATGGTTATATTCCCTGAAGCACTAATTTTATTGTTTAACTTTTCATAAATTAAATTATCAGCTTTAAGGAGTTTTCCTTTATATGAAACAGATACATTGCCTTTTGCATAAATAATATCGTTTATTTCAGACTGTTCATCTGATTGAATTACGACCTCTTCTTGTTTTTGATTAAATTCAGCTAATAATGGATTTAAATTTTTCTTTAAAAGTTTTTTTTCTTTATTACCTTTTGATGAAAAATTAGATGAACTATTATTTTTTAATATTTTTGACAAATCTTGTTGCAAAACTAGATTATTGTCGATTTTACTAATTTTGTTCAAATCAAAGGAATTAGCTGACTGAGTAAAATTAATAAATATAAAAATTGACGATATTAATTTTTTTAATTTTCCTGAATACAAAGTAAATTAATTAGAGATTAATCTTGTGGACTTTCTAAATCTTTTCTATTAGGAGTTCTTGTTGGGTCACTTGCTAAAAATCCGAAGAGAAAGATTCCAACAAAGAAAAAGACGATGGTGTAAACAGAAATTTTTAAGGCAAGCATTGAATTACGTGTGCTGACAGATCTATATCTTATTAAAGATATATTCAATTTATGGTAAAAGGTTTACTTTTTGTATTTTTGGAAAACTTTGAAATACTTTAAATGAAATTAATCATCATGATCATCCCAAGGATCTGTAAGCTTTGCGGCTTTGGGTCCGAATGCAGTCCATAAACCAAAACCTGTTAATGATAAAAGTATTGCCAGAATTGTTACTGCTATGGAAACTGCAGGATCAGGAGTAGATGATAAAGTTTGCATCAATTTTGATAAGTTTGTAAACAATTTATGTCTAAGTTCTTATACAATAGCGAAATAATATTCGTTTTAGTGAATTCAACATGGGTCAAAAAACAGCATTAGGAAGTCTTTTAAAAGCAATTGGCAACTCAGGTCAAGGAAAAGTTGTACCTGGTTGGGGAGCAGTTCCTGTGATGACAGTCATAGGACTACTTCTTCTTGTTTTCTTGGTTATTCTTTTACAAATTTATAACCAATCACTACTATTACAAGGCTTCTCAGTAGATTGGAACGGGAACTAAATCTATCAAACCTTATCTAAAGTTATCTGATTTTGCTTAAATATTACCAAATAAACTTTAGAGATTTTGTTTTAATTTACCTAGTTATAGTCTGTTTATATATTTATAATTCTCAATGAAAGAGATGTAGAAATAATAAATCATGAATGATATATATCTAATTGGGTTGGGAAATCCTGGACAAAAATATTCCAAAAACAGACATAATATAGGTTTTTTATTACTTGAAAATCTCTCAAAAAAATATAATTCTAATTTTTCATTTAAGGATAAACTTAAAAGTTCCTGCTCAGAATTTAAAATTAATGATTACACTTACAGATTATTTTTACCAAATACGTTTATGAATAATAGTGGAGATGCAGTTCGTGCAATAGTTGATTGGTACAAAATTAATTTAGATAATGTTTTTATAATTGTTGATGATAAAGATCTGCCACTCGGGAAAATACGGTTTAGAAAAAAAGGGAGCTCTGGTGGACATAATGGTCTTAAAAGCATCATTGAGAAATTGCAAACTCAAAACTTTAATAGAATAAGAATTGGCATTGGATTACCGCCCCAATCAAGTAAACGAACAAATAATTCGAATACTATTTCTCATGTATTAGGCAATATTTCTCTAGAAGAAAAACAAATTTTGGATAAAGTATACAAAAAAGTAGTTGAATGTCTCGAACAATTAAATACCAAAAAAGAAGAATTAATAATTAATGAATTAAACTCTTTTGACAAAGATCAAATTTAAAAAGTGCGAGCAAAACCAGAAACAATAGCAAATATAATTGTCAATGAATATTGCTTCTCAAAAAAGCAAATTAAAGGAGTTGTGGAAGCTAGCCAATTTAAATGGACTTTTACATGGTCTTTTAACAAAGGTTTATTAATAGTTAATCCTCCTTTAGGAAGAGCATTAATTGAGGACGCCTTATTGAGATTTTTATTAAAAAAAGATTATGAATTAGAAGCAGGTAATGAATATAAATTGATTATTTCAGCCAAGTTTTAATATCTATATCTTTAGAAAAAGTCAATTTCTTATTGCAGTAATCCTCCAAGATTATTAAAGCTGATATCGCATCGAGATTTTTATTGAGAATAAAAAACTCCCTAGGAATTAAAAACTTCAAACCGCTAATAGGAAAAAGTTCAAAATATCTTGCTTTTGCTCTGTAAGTAGTATTTTTCTCCTCAAAAGTTATGATTTCTTTTTTTAAAAAAACTAGTTTTTCTCTAATAACATTACTGGTTGTACCATTACCAATAATAATTTTTGATATGTCTTCAACTGCATTTAAATGTCTGACATAATCCTCAAGTAATTCACTTTTGATAGTAATAGCCTTATAAACCTTTTTTTCGTTTATATCAGCCAAAACTAACCCACATTTATTTTTACCTGGATCGATTGATATTAATTTAAACATGAAAGATTAAAAATTAGTAATTTTTAACTCAACTATTATTGGGTCAGCTGTTTTACTATCTTTTAAAGACACAACATCCAATTGATATTTATTACTTTGATTTATATCTAAAAAATCTCTAATTTTCTTAAAAAAATCTCCTTTTGTAGTAATTTCGTTAGCAATTGATCCTCTTAACTTAATTTTGTCTCTGGTTTTTCTCAACAAAGTTTTAATTATTGAATTGGCATTTTTATAATCAAGATCATTTTTTTCAAGAATTTCGCTCGTAATAACTTCTCCACTTCTTACAATAATTTTATTTTGCAGCAATTCTGGATTTACAAAAACAAAATTGTCTCCTTTCAAAACATTAGTTGCCGATTTAATTAATATGATCCAATTACCGCCTTTGCTAGTAATTCCCTCAATTTCAGAAATGTCATTAGGTCTCCACAAAAGAATATTTTTTGTTTCTTTTTTACTAGGGATTACAATTTTTCGAACATATAAATCTGCGCTATTGTAAATCTTCGCTAGGTTTGATTTTATATTTTGATTAGAACTAATTTCCGCAATAAATAAAGTTTGCCCTCTTTTAATAACTACATTTCCTCTCCTAAATTCTTTAACATCACTTTTTAGTTTATTTAATTCCCTTTCCTTATTATTTATCTTATCTTCAAGCTTCTTTCTTTCTTCCTGTAAAGGAATAAGCGCCTTCTTACTTTCATCCAAAGTTTTTTGTAAAAAAGGAATATCAACAAAAAGTCTTTGCCTAAATTCTTCACTAACTAAAAGCAATAATCCTATAGATATTGAACTAATAAAGCCTCCAGTTATTATCGTTACAATTGTTGCTGTTTTCTTTGGTCTTAATTTCAAGATACTAAATCTTGCTTTACCAATCTTTGTTCCTAGCAGATCACCAAATGGTGCAATTAATCCTCCCAACAATATTAAAAAAACAATTAAAATCCAGGCCACACTATTTCTTACACTCAATACATCATAATTAATGATGAATCAATTAAATCTTTTTGCAAGAGCTATTGGGTCAAATACTGTAATCTTTTTTCTTTCAATAGTGAGGAGTCCGGATTCCTTGAGATCTCCTAATAATCTTGTGATGGTTACTCTTGTCGAACCAATTGCTTCAGCAATAGCTTGATGTGAAAGTCTCAAATCAATTGTAATACCTTTTTCACTTGCAACACCAAAGTCTCTGCAAAGAACCATTAAAAAGCTTACTAAACGAGAAGACATATCTCTATGAGTTAGAGTTTCAATCATTGTTTCTGTTTGCAGGATTCTACTTGAAAGACCCTGCAACAATAATAGACCTACTGATGCATCTTCCTCTATTGCCCTTAAAACAGAACTTGCTGGAGCCGTTATCATTTCAACTCTTGTAAATGCTATAGCATGATAAAAGCGATCAGATCTATGGCCTGTCAGAAGAGATAAAACACCAAAGAGACTATTCTCTCTTAAAAGAGCAACAGTTATCTCTTCACCAGATTCGTAAACTCTCGACAACCTAACTGCTCCTCGTCTTATCAGATAAACCCTTTCAGCAGGATCACCAGGAAAAAAAATTGTTTTTGATCTCTCGACCATCTCTGTGCTTGCACCCTCAAGACCTTTAATTACTTCCATTAAAGTTCTATTGATTGGAAAACGTTCTCCAACAGAGTTGATTTTACTTTGACCGGATTGTTGCGGACTAAAGCGGCTGAATCCTCGAGAAGCAGGTATCATAAATATCTTAACTATTAGAAAATTTAAGAAGACACCTTGAAATATCTTGTATCAACAGTAACATTTTAAAATTCTTTTTATTTTGTTCTATGAACTTCTTTCAGCTAGTTTAAATTTGCTTAACTATTTTTTTAAGTAAAATTACACTAAATGCAGTGTTACTAAATTCAAATTATACTGCATATAGTAAAGAAAATTAAAATAATGGTAATTAGTTCATCTAATAGTTTTTCCAAAAGAAATTCTGATGTTTTAGAGATAAACAGTTCTAGAAAAATAAATTTAAAAAGATTTACACAGAATGGGCAAATTCAAATTTATCATTCTTTATATAGAGGAAGTTATTCCTCTATCATTAGAGATTGTCTAAGAAATGCTGCTCTTGGTAGAAAAGTACTGTTAGTACAATTCATGAAAGGAGGTGTAAAACAAGGGATTGCTAATCCAGTGAAGCTTTGTGGTAATTTAACCTGGGTAAGATCATCACATTCCTTTGATCAATATAATCGTGAAGAAATTGAAGATAATCAAAAGTTAAAACATTCTATTCATGAATCCACTAGTGAATTATGGAATTTTTGCAAACAAGAATTACTTTCTGGTGAAAGTGATCAAATCATCCTTGATGAGATTTTTCTTGCTATTGATATGAATATTATTGAAAAACATGATTTGATTTCAACACTTGAAAACCGATTTATATCTGGAGATGTAATCCTTACTGGTACAGACATTCCTAAAGATTTATTATTAATGGCTAACCAAATTACTGAACTTCGTTAATAAAAAAATGCTTAAAAACGATCTCTGGATAAACCAAAAAGCTTCTCAAGGAATGATTAACCCCTTCCAATCAAATTTGGTGAGGCACCTAGAGCCTCATAATAAACAAAAGCCAGTTTTGAGTTATGGATGTTCATCTTATGGATATGATTTAAGACTTTCATCCAAAGAATTCCTGATATTTAGACATGTTCCGGGGACAGTCATGAACCCCAAAAAGTTTAATCCTAATAATTTAGAAAAAACTTCTTTACATCATGATGATGATGGATCCTTTTTTATTCTTCCTGCTCACTCTTATGGTTTAGGAGTGGCTTTAGAAAAGATGAAAGTACCAGAGAATATAACTGTAATTTGTATTGGTAAAAGTACGTACGCAAGGTTAGGAATTATAGTTAATACGACACCAGCAGAAGCAGGATGGGAAGGCCACTTAACTTTAGAGTTTAGTAATAGTTCAGGAGCAGATTGCAGAATTTACGCTAACGAGGGTATATGCCAACTACTCTTTTTTGAAGGCGATCCTTGCTCTACAACTTATGAAGATAGAAGAGGAAAATACCAGAATCAACCAGAGAAGGTAACTCTCGCAAAAATCTAAAATGAGTAAAGTTGAACTTATTTCCCTAACTCCCGATGCAGAAAAAACAATGGCTTACATTGCACGAGTTAGTAATCCAAATAATCAAAAAAATGAAGATTTTTCTAAACTATTAAGCTATTGCATTAAAAATGAACATTGGAGTGTATTTGAACAGTCATTTATGACTTTACAAATAGAAACTAACAGAGGGATTGCAGCCCAGATTTTAAGACATAGATCATTTACTTTTCAGGAATTTTCACAAAGATATGCCGATAGTTCTCAGCTGGGGGATATTCCTCTGCCAGAGTTGAGAAGACAAGATTTTAAAAATAGGCAAAATTCTATTCCCGACCTTAATAATGATTTAAAAGAAAGATTCAATGCAAAAATTGCTTCACATTTTAAATCTGCTTCCAAATTGTATGAAGATTTACTTTCTGAAGGAATAGCTAAAGAGTGCGCAAGATTTGTTTTACCATTAGCAACTCCTACTAGGATCTACATGTCTGGATCATGCCGATCGTGGATACATTACATTGATTTAAGATCAGCTCACGGTACCCAAAAAGAACATAAGTATATAGCCGAAAATTGCAAGTCTATTTTTAAAAAATGTTTTCCTATCGTATCAAAATCTCTAAATTGGTAAAATTATCCATGACTACGAGGATTAACCTCATGATTTTTATTCTCTTTGATTACTGAAAATTCAGCATTAAGAATTTTTGAATTAGATTTGGCTTCTCTATCTAAATTGTCAATTGCATCTCTTATCTTTATTTCTTCTTGTTTGCCAATAAGGGTAGATATTAAATTACCTTCTCTATCGAAAAGGTCTACTTGAGGAATTCCATTTACCTCATATTTTCGAATGTAATTATCCCATTTTTGATTATCAACATTTAAAAAAACAAAATTAATTTCTTCTTCATATTCCTCCTTTAAAGCCGATACTTTTGGAGCCATTTCTTTACAAACTTCACACCACTCAGCATAAAATTCCAGAAAAGTAGGCCTATTGTTTTTAAAAGCTATTTCAGGATCAACAGATAATTCTCCAAAACTCTTAAGAAGGTATGTTGATTGAAAAAAGATATTTCTTAATAAAATAAAAGAAATAATGACAAGAGATACTATTGAAATAAGTATTACTTTTAAGTTTTTATTTAAAAATGGTTTTATAGTATTAGATTGCACCATTAATACCTACTAACTTCGATTATTTTAAATAAGTTAAATAAATAAAGAGAATTTAAATCATTTAATTTTTAATCAACTGATAAAATTAGAATTAAATACTATGCAAAATATCTTTAATTTCTGAAATCTAATTATGAAATCAATCTTTGGAACTGATGGAATAAGAGGGAAATTTAATGAGGATATATCTTATCTTTTAGCATACAAAGTTGGATATGCCCTCGGTTTAACGTTAGATAATAATAATCCAATATTGATTGGGAGAGATACTAGAATTAGTGGAAATATTTTGCTTCAGGGGATTGCAAAGGGTATACATGCAAGTGGCAAAAAATTTATAAATCTTGGAATCTGCCCTACCCCAGCTGTTTCTTTTTTGATCAAAAAAGAAAAACTGAGCAGTGGGATTATGATATCTGCCAGTCATAATCCACCCGAATATAATGGCATAAAAATATTTGATCATAATGGTAAAAAAATTACCAAACAATTTGAAAAAAAAATTCAAACATTAGTTGAAGATTCAATTCACACTAGATCAGATCCTAATGAAGAAATCTCTTTAACAACAAATAAAGAGCTTATGGATATTTATGTGGAAAGTCTAATCAAAACTATGGGAGGAGAAAATTTAAGCGGTATGAAAATAATATTGGATACATGTTACGGATCAGCAACAACCTGTGCAAAAAAAATCTTTCAAAATCTTGGTGCAGATGTAAAAGTTATCAATAATTCTAAAAATGGGTTAAAAATTAATAAAAATTGTGGTTCTACGAACCTCGAACCATTAAAAAAAGCATTAAAAGAGAATCCTGCAGATATGGGATTTAGCTTCGATGGAGATGCAGATAGAGTAATTGGCATAGATTCCATAGGTAATGTATTGGATGGAGATCATATTCTTTTTCTTTGGGGTAGTGAACTTAAAGAACAAAAAATTCTCAATAATAATTTACTAATCTCAACTCAAATGGCAAATTTAGGTTTTGAAAAAGCTTGGAACAAAATTGGTGGAATTTTATATAGAACTGATGTTGGAGATAAATTCGTGTATGACGCAATTAAGGAAAAAAAAGCTGTTTTAGGAGGTGAACAGTCGGGGCATATACTTTCAAATATAAATAACTTTTCCGGAGATGGAATATTAACTGCTCTTCAAATTGCTAAATACTGTAAAAAGAAAAGTATTACTTTAAATGATTGGCTTAAAAATAGTTTCGAACCATACCCTCAGAAACTTACCAACATTAATTTAGATTTTAATATCAATAAAATAAATCAAAAAACAAAAGACTTAATAAATCAAACAATCGAAAATTATCAGGAAATATACTCAGACAATTGTAGAGTTTACATAAGGCCTAGCGGCACAGAACCCCTAATAAGAGTACTTGTGGAAGCCAAAGATCAGAATAAGGTTTATCATTTATCAAACGAAATAACAAATAAACTCAGTTTAGAAATCAATAAAATTGTGAGTTAATTATGAGTCAAATTTTTATATAAATACTCTCAAAAATATCAAGATCATTTAAAATTGCATATTTTTCCCTATTTGTTTGAAGTTTATTTGGATTAAAACTATCAGAATAATGAAGATCTTTATTATCTATTTTTTTAAAATTTAAATTACTTGATATGGTGCTATCCATATAATCCAATAAATCTCTCACATCAGTTTTAATAAAAATATGTGATCCTTTTTGCATTAAAGTTGAGAGGATATTAATTAAATTTGGCTGAATTATACGCCTTTTATAATGTCTCTTCTTAAACCAGGGATCGGGGAAATTAAAAGAAATACTTTTTAAAGTTTTGATTATAAATTCACTTTGGAAATCATTAATAATATTACTGGCATTACCAAATATAAAAGATAAATTTTTGATTTCTTTTTCTTCCACTTTTGATTTAGCTGTTTTAACTAATCTCTCACGTATTTCAATTCCTAAATAATTCCAATGAGTATTAGATAGAGCTAGATCGAATAAAAAATCACCAGCAGCACAACCTATATCCAGATGAAGATTCAATTTAGGATCATCAAACATTTGCATCAAAGAGGGGATTTTCTCAATTTGATCAAAATTACTACTGAGGGGATTAACATGTTGTCTCATGAAATTATCGATTTATCTCTAAGAAATAACAGAAGATGAATAATATTCATTACTATGACAATTTTAAGTTAAAAAGTAACAATTTGATGTTTAATAATTATGTATATAAAAAGAAAAAGTTTTGAACGTTCTTAATCAACTTTCTGTTTGGCTATCTTTTCAACTTTCAATAATTTTCTTTATTGGCATTCCTATTTCATTATTCTTATGGTCAATAAAAAAAAAGAATAAAGCTGTAAATAAACTTCTATCTATTTATTGGAAAATATCCCTTTTATTTTTTATAAGCCTTTTACTGTTAATAGGTAATTACAGTTATGCACTTATAATTACGAATGTTTCAACATTATTAATGACTATTTCAGTTTGGTTTTGGAATGACATAAACGATGAATTAAAAGAATATAACTTTTCTTTCTCCCTTATCACAACGACAAAAGTTTGGAGATGGTCGCTAACTTTTATATCTTCTAATTTCTTGATTCAAAGTTTAAAAAATTTTAGCTGCTTTGCTGCTATTAATTCGGATGCGTGTGAAATTTGGCTTCAACCTTCTTCAAATTTGTATATCATTATCAAAAATTTATTTAATTTTTTCTTCGGGGCTAATTTTACGCAACCAATAGCAAAATTTTTAGGATTGTTTTCATTTTTGATATACATTATAGGCTTAATTCAATGGTCAATAATCAAATTACCTAAAAATGGAAGAAACTCTTGCTTCTCAGAAATTGGCAGATTTTGATCTTATAAATAATCTAGAAAAATAAGTTCAGAAATACCTAATAGGATCCTTAAACCAGAAGAATTCATACCAAAAGAAAATTACAAGGAAAAATTAGAAATAATAGTTTTCAAACGTTTAAGTAGTTCTTCAACTCATCCAATTGAAATGGATTTAGAAAAAAATGTATAGGATTTATTTATTTATACACTTAAGTACTTTAACTTTATAAAGCACCCTTAAAAGAAACCAAGGATTACTTTTAAGAGAAAATCGAAACTCAGTTTTCTTTCTGAATCAAAAAAACTGGATTTAATTAAATTCGATATTAATGATATTTGAACATCTTTTGCATAATTTTGTATTTTTGATTCCATTAAATGTTTCCTTTTGATAATGCCAACATCTATCACATTTTTGACCTTGAGCCTTAAGAATTTGAATTTTCCCAAGATTGTTGTTATCAATTGTTAGAGAATTCTCGACCAATTTCGTTACCACTTGAAAATCTGAAACTATGAGCCAATCTCTAAATAAATCCACATCTTCATCACCAAACTTTTCAAGCCAATTTAAAGAATCTTGTACAACTGTATCTTCAGGTAAATAATTCACCTCTGTTTCTAAAGCTGCTCCAATTACTTGTTTATTTCTACATCCTTCTATGGCCTTGTTGATTTCAACTCTCAAATTTCTTAAATTTACAATGTGCTCATTAACAATTTCATTTTTCCATGACTTAGAAAAAAATGGCCAGCCTCTTTGAAATACTGATTTTTCTTCTGTTTCGTATGGGATATTTTGCCAAATATCTTCAGCCATATGACAAAGTACTGGAGATATAAGAACAGCTAAATTTTCAACAACTTTAGACATAACAAACTGACATGATCTTCTCCTAAATTGTGATTTAGAACTTACATATAACCTATCCTTTGCAATATCCAAATAGAAATTTGATAGATCTACAACGCAAAAACTTTGTAAAATTTGAAAAAATTTTGAAAATTCATAATTTTCATAAGCATTTGATATTTGCTCTGTAACCTCAACTAATCTGCCTAACATCCATTGATCTAAAAGAGGCAATTGATCGATTTCAAAGCTATCAATATTAGGATCATAATCATGAATATTTCCTAAAAGATATCTTGCAGTATTGCGAACTTTTCTATAAACATCTGAAAGCTGCTTGAGTATATTTGAACCTATTGGAACATCAACTGAATAATCTACAGAGCTAACCCATAACCTTAAAACATCAGCTCCATATGCAGGTTCAGTTTTTTTATTATTACCACCATTAATAATTATATTTGGATCAACGACATTGCCTAAAGATTTGCTCATTTTTCTTCCATTTTCATCAAGTGCAAAACCGTGAGTTAAAACTCTCTTATATGGAGGTTTATTATTAACCGCCACAGATGTTAGCAACGAAGACTGGAACCAACCTCGATGTTGATCTGAACCCTCTAAGTAAAGATCTGCTGGATACTTCAACTCACTTCTTTGTTCACATACTGCGGCCCAGCTAGATCCCGAATCGAACCAAACATCCATTGTATCCGTACCTTTTTCCCATAGATCCGATTTTTTTGCATAATTTTCTGGCAATAGATTCTTAACGTCCCAATCCCACCAAATATCTGCTCCATGTTCACTAAAAAGTTTTTGAATATGATTAATTATCTCACTATTAAGAAGAATATCATTTCCATTTTTTTTATAAAAAACTGGAATTGGGACTCCCCATGACCTTTGTCTAGAAATGCACCAATCTCCCCTACCAACAACCATAGAATAAATTCTTTTCTTTCCAGTTGCTGGCATCCATTCAACATCTTCGATTGCCTTTAATGCAGATGATCTAAAGCCATTTACAGATGCAAACCATTGTTCTGTTGCCCTAAAAATAGTTGGTTTTTTGCTTCTCCAATCATAAGGATATCTATGTTTATAATTTTCTTTCAAGAGAAGCAAATTGTTTTCCTTTAAATATTCAATAATTAAATCATTTGCATCTTTCAGGACATTCGATCCTTTGAATTGACCAGAATATTCATTTAAGTTACCTTTTTCATCAACAACACATGTTATTGGTAAATCATATTTTTGACCCACATTAAAATCATCTATCCCATGACCAGGCGCAGTATGTACAATTCCAGTACCTGATTCCGTAGTAATATAATCTCCTCCAATTACAATTCTGCAATTTTTATTCTTAGATGGATGTTGATATTCAATATTTTCCAATTTAGAGCCTTTAATCTCTAAAAGCACCTTGAAAACTTTATGAAGTTTCTTACTTATTTCAGAAAATAAATCTTTTGCGAAAAGATAAATTCGTTTCTCTTCATCAAGAGCAAAAACATATTTTATTTTTGGATTTACTGCAACTGCTTCATTAGCAGGTATAGTCCAAGGAGTAGTGGTCCAAATAGTTATAAAAGAATTATTTTGAAAAAAATCTTCTTTGATATTAAGATTTTCTTGGGTTAAATTAAATAGAATTTCCTCAGATATTTTAGTGATTTTTAAAGAAACATAAATACTTTTTGAATAATGTTCATCAGGATACTCTAATTCTGCTTCTGCAAGTGCAGTCCTCGAACTTGGACTCCAATGAACAGGTTTAAGACCTCGATATATATAGCCATTTAAAAACATTTTCCCAAATACTCCAATCTGAGCAGATTCATAACTTTTCTTAAGAGTTAAGTAAGGGTTATTCCAATCTCCCCATATGCCCCACCTTTTGAAACCCTCCATTTGATTATTAATTTGGGTATGGGCATAATCTGTTGCTTTTTTTCTTAGATTTAGAGTGTCAAGATTCTTTCTTTCATCAGATTTTAAATTCTGAAGAACTTTTAATTCAATAGGTAATCCATGACAATCCCAGCCAGGTACGTAATGTACTCTAAATCCTCTTAAGGTTTTGTACTTATTAATTATGTCTTTTAAAACTTTATTAAGGGCATGACCCATATGAAGCGCTCCATTTGCATAAGGAGGGCCATCATGTAATGTAAATATTTCTCCTGAGTTGCTTGATCCTAATTTGAAATCAATATTATTGTTAGCCCAAAAATTCTGAATCTCAGGTTCTTTTACAACTGAGTTAGCACGCATTGAGAAGTCAGTCTTAAGTAAATTTAAAGTTTCTTTATAAGAAAAGTCTGATTTTTGTTCTTTGCTATTTTGAGATTTCATATGACGGTATAAGAAATATTGGTGATCAAAAGAATTATTTAAATAAATCTAATTCATTATATTCTTTCTTAATTGACCTGTAGTTTTTTTGAGATGTTTCAAATAACAAATTTATTTAATTTCAGACTTTTATATTATCATTTTTATCATTTCTTACCCATTTCTTTTGGGTTGTATTTTTGTTATTGCTACCAAAATTAAAAAAATTTAAAGGTTTCTTAAAATCACCAAATCCTAAATTAATAGCTTCTAATATTTTCGAAAAATTATTTTTAAATTCCAAAAAGGTAGTTAATTTTTTCTTTTCATTATCTGTTAATTGGTACCATCTAGACAAAAAAAGCTCTACTAGATAAAAAATAACAAGTACTGTTAATAAAAGGAAAATTACAAAAAATGATTCATCTATTGTTTTATTTTTAATTATTAATATCAAACCTATTAGAAAATTTAAACAAGCTTTTATTAAGTCTTTTGGTTTGCCGAGCTCAAGATAAATTATCGGTACAGATAAAAATATGGTCCCAATTACTATATAAAAAGTTCCCAAATAAAATATCAAACTATTCATTAAATTAGCTACTTAGTTAAATTATAAGAAGTTAATATGAATAAAAAAACTATCTATCAGAATTCCCTTAAGTGCGGTCGGGGAGACTTGAACTCCCACACCCGAAGATACGAGTACCTAAAACTCGCGCGTCTACCAATTCCGCCACGACCGCTCAAATAAAATAATAATTGAAAGAGGTTTAAATTAAAAATTTTTTTTCTTAAGATGATTAATTTGACACATTAAAATTAAGTTAAAAATCTCTTAAAAGAAATTTTTTATGTTTATGCATGCAATCCTCTTATAATATTAGTTATATTATTTAAAGAATAAAAGAAACGATTTCAAACTTAACCAGTAAAAATACAACTAAAAATACTAATTCATCAAAAACATTTAATTGGCAAAAAGAGATTAAAAATTACGTAGATCCGCCGAGTTTTTGGAATCCAACATTAGGTTTATTTTTTGGCGGTTATTTTCTTGCTTTTCTTAGCATATGGCAATGGTATAGAGGAGTTTGGCCTTTACCATTACTTGTAGCCACCGCGTTTTTAGCTTTACACATTGAAGGTACTGTTATTCATGATGCATGTCATAAAGCTGCTCATCCAGTTCCTTGGATCAATCAAGCAATGGGACATGGCTCAGCTATTCTATTAGGTTTTAGCTTCCCAGTTTTTACGAGAGTTCATTTACAACATCATATCCACGTAAATCACCCAAAAAATGATCCAGACCATATTGTCAGTACTTTTGGTCCAATTTGGCTAATTGCTCCAAGATTTTTTTATCATGAGGTATTTTTCTTTCAAAGAAAACTTTGGCGAAAATATGAATTACTACAATGGGGAATTGAAAGATCCATATTCATAACAATTATCTTGGCAGGTATGCAATTTGACTTTATGAATTTAATTTATAATTTATGGTTCGGCCCAGCATTAATGGTAGGGGTCACTTTAGGAATATTTTTTGATTATTTACCCCATAGACCATTTCGATCAAGAAATAAATGGATAAATTCTCGAGTTTATCCAAGCAAATTTATGAATTTATTAATAATGGGACAAAATTATCATCTCATTCATCATCTATGGCCTTCGATTCCTTGGTTTGAATACAAAATAGCTTATGAAAAAACTAAGCCTTTATTGGATAAAAAAGGCTCCCCTCAAAGGGTTGGGATATTTGAAAGTAAAGAAGACATTTTTAACTTTATTTATGATTTATTAATAGGTGTAAGGAGTCATAGCAAAAAGAGGGGGAAAATAAGAAAAATCATAAATTTATATCCAGGCTTTAAGATAAAAAAATTTTTATTAAAGATAGTTAACAAAACATTTATTGGAAGCAACTAACTTCCTCATTCATTAATAATTTTTGGTACTTTAAAATATTTATCTTCTCTAGATGGACCCAATTCTAAAAGTTCTTCATTGCAATCAGAACTTTTCTTTTCGTCTTTTCTAAATACATTTACAACCTCTATAGCTCTCGTTGTACAGGGGACATCATCTGTATCAATTTCTTCAAGTTGTCTTATATAATCCAATATCTTTTCTAATTGTTGTGCATGATTATTAATTTCATTCTCGTTAAGTTCTAATCTCGCTAAATGAGCAACTTTTTTTACTTCCTCTTGAGTTATTTTTGTCATACCTTTAATATCTTTCTTATTAAATAATAGTTTATCAAGAACTACTTATTTACATATCCTTTGAATTTCAAATAATTTAAAAAATAATGACATCTTTTTGAAAATCAATATCAATTGATAGCCTTAATTATTTTTCTCAGCTAAATATGTTATTAGATAGATATTGAAAAATAGAAGAAGAATTCTTTCCAAAAAATTTTTTTTATAGGCACTCTAAACTTGTTGCTCCTGATTTAATAGGCTGTTACCTAATAAAAAAAAATAATGAGATAGATCAAGTTAAAGGGGTAATTGTTGAAACTGAAGCTTATTCACAGGAAGAAGAGGCCTGTCATGGCTACCGCAAAATGACTGAATCAAACAAGTCATTATTTGGCAAACCTGGCACATTTTATATTTACAAATCTTATGGCATTCATCATTGTTTAAACATAGTTACTGATAAAGAAAATTTTGCGAGTGGTGTTTTGATAAGATCAGTTTTTATTTCTAATAAGAACGAAAGATTAGCTTCAGGGCCTGGCTTAGTAACAAAAACATTCAGTGTAGACATTTCATTTAACTCACTTGAAGTTCTTAATAACAAATCTTTATGGATTTCTCCACGAGACTCCACTCTAGAAGAAAAAGATCTTATTCAAACTACAAGAATTGGCATATCAAAGGCAAAAAATATAAAATGGCGTTGGTATCTCAAAAATAGTAGGAGTGTAAGTAAAAGATTAAAAGGTGACAAAACACCTAAATTTCAATAATCATTTATCTTTTTAAGCGTAATGCAAATTTGGCCTCATAAACATATCCACACACTAGCTAATTTTTCAATTAAAGATTATGAGTCAGTATTTGAATTAGCTAATAGATTTGATGCACTAAAGAACGCAGGAACAAAAAAGATACCGGCCTTACAAGGGACTTTGGTAACGTCTTTATTTTTTGAAGCTAGTACAAGAACAAAAAATAGTTTTGAGCTTGCAGCAAAAAGACTTTCTGCTGATGTCCAAACGTTTGCACCATCCTCCAGCTCTTTAACAAAAGGCGAAACAATAATTGATACAGCCATAACTTATTCTGCTATGGGTGCAGATATATTAGTTATCAGACATTCATCAAGTTACATAACCTTTGAGATCGCAAAAAAACTTGATGAAATAAATGCCAAGACTTCAGTTCTTAATGCGGGAGATGGATTACATAGTCACCCTAGCCAAGGATTGCTTGACATCTATACATTGATAAAATTCTTTTCCCAAAAAGCACTGAATCCAGAGGTTTTAAATTCCAAAAAAATTTTAATAATTGGCGACGTTAATCATTCAAGGGTTGCCAGGTCAAATCTTTGGGCTTTGAGTGCATTCGGCGCCGATATAATCTTATGTGGTCCTAAGACATTAATACCTGATGAATTTATCAATTTTTTAAAAACCCCCGCGCCAAATCAAACAGAAGATCCTGTTAAATCAAGAGGTTCCATAACAATTTCTAGATCATTGGAAGAATCAATAAAAATTGCAGATGCGATTATTGTTTTAAGACTCCAGAAAGAGAGAATGATGGAGAATTTACTAAGTAGCATTGATTCATATAGTTTGGATTATGGCTTGACTCCAGAGAAATTATCTTTAAATAATAAAGAAATTCCAATTCTACATCCCGGTCCCATTAACAGAGATATTGAAATTAGTAGCAAAGTGGTAGATCGATATCCTAATTGCTTAATTAATAATCAAGTTGCAAATGGTATCCCTATAAGAATGGCTTTGCTTTATCTATTACAGAAACACAACAAGTAAATTTATAGCAACTTAAGACTTTCAGTAAAGAATCCATAAAATAATCCCAATCTTAAAGAATCTAATAAAAGTACTAAAAATTTCTTTTTCCTTTCAAATCTAAAATTTCTTCTCAAAACTATTAAAAACTCAATAAAAACTACTGATAAAAAAGCGGCTACAGGATCCATGAGTTCCACAACGGCACTTACCATACCAAGAGAACTTCCAAAAAAGTATCCGATTAAAAGTGTAATCAATGATATTGAATATCTTCGCCATGGATTACTAGCCCAAATACTTAATGTCTGAATATTTTCCACAATTTTTAGCTGAAATTTTGTCTTTTGAGGGTTAACAATCATTTTGCATTAAACTAAGCTGCCTCAGGGTTTGATTGAATTTTAGTATTTCCTTCTATTAATTCAAGTAATGCCTCCAACTGAGCCATTAACCCTCTTAATTCGCCTGGCTCAGGGAAAAGGTCATCTTCTTTTATTCCTAAATGCATTTCTCTGAGCTCTTGCCTTAAATAGCGTATGTGACTAATGACTTGCTCTCTTTTGGTTTGCGACATGATATAAATTTTGGCATAAACATTTTAAGAAAGAATATTTGTGAAAAGGAGAGTTTACATATTTATGAATGAGAATGAAGATAAATGACCTAACAACAATTTGAAAAGATATGAAAATTGAAATTATCATACCTAGAAAAATATGTACTTAATTCTTATATCAATTTTAAATAATTACTTGAGGCTTTATTATTAGAGTATATTGACTTTACTCAATATGAAATTCATTTCTGAAAATAAAATAAGTGAGGAACTAGTAAATTCTTTTGATGAAGAAATGACCTTCGAGCTCGCTAAAAGGCTAGAAGAAGACAATTATAATACTCCATTTGATGGCTTAAAAGACTGGCACTTACTGAGGGCTCTTGCAATCAATAGGCCTGAATTAACGACTAATTATACCCATCTCCTCGATCAGGAACCTTTCGATGAAAACTAAAAGTAAGGACTCCAAAATAAAGGTTCTTTTATTAATAACTGGAAGTATTGCAGCTGTAAGAGTTCCATTATTAGTTAGCCAATTAGCAAAAGAAAATTATGAAATAAGATGCGTTCTATCAAAAAATGCAGAAAAATTAATAAAGCCACTTTCTCTTTCTATTTTAAGTAGAAACCCATGCATTTTAGAAAATGATCAATGGTCTGATGGTCAATCAAAACCTCTTCACATAGAACTAAGTAATTGGGCTGATATTTTAATAATCGCACCTTTGACAGCGACAACATTAGCAAAATGGGTAACTGGAAATGCAGAGGGATTGATCCCCAGCATCTTAATAGCAAATATAAAGCCAATTATTGTTGCACCAGCAATGAATTCACAAATGTGGCTAAATAAAGCTGTCCAAAAAAATTATGAGAATTTACAGAATTACGAAAATGTTTTGTCTTTGCAACCAAGTGAAGGCCTCTTAGCATGCGATGCTATTGGCATCGGTAAGATACCTCCAAATGACCTGATCCAATTAGCTCTTGAATTTATAGCTTCACACAAACAAAATGAATATCGCAAGGATTTACTTGATAAAGAAATTTTAATAACTGGAGGGTGTACCTCAGAGAAAATTGACGCGGCAAGACACATCACTAACAAAAGTTCTGGAGCTATGGGCCTACTTCTTTCTCAAGTAGCGAGGTTCAGAGGTGCACAAGTAAAATATGTTCATGGGCCTCTGAAAATTGATAAGAATCTTACTGATGGAATAAAAAGATATGAAATTGAAACTAGTGTTGATTTAATTAGGGCACTTAATAATGAAATATCAAATTGCGATTATTTTTTCATGAATGCAGCAGTATCTGATTTCAAAATAAACTCTGATACTTCAGCTAAAATTCCAAAAAATCAAATTAATGCTCATTTGAATCAAAACTTTGAGCTAGTCCCAGATATTTTAAAAAAAATTAGTAAATCAAAAAAAGATAACCAAGTTTTTGTAGGCTTTTGTGCTTTTACAGGATCTATCGAAGAAGCACGAATGACAATTAAAGAAAAGATTATCCAAAAGGGTTGTGATTATCTATTCGCAAATCCAATTGATCTTGAAGGCCAAGGATTTGGTTTTTTGGCACAAAATGAAGGTTGGTTATTCGATACTAATAACATGGAACACTACATTAACAAAACATCAAAAATTGATTTAGCAAACAAATTAATAACCCAAATTATTTCATTAAAAAAATAAAAAAATTTTTTAATTTGTATTTTTTTGTAATCTTAATCATTAAAAATAATGCGATAGCTTAAAATAATTCCAGTTTTTTAAAATCTAAAAAGCTACGGGTTGTTTCGAGGATTTAATAGTCCTGTCTTTTATGGTCCTTTCCCTTGTAATATCCGTACTGAACTTATTAGATGACCTTTAATCTATCGTCACAGAACTTTACTGCAACTTTAATTATGAGAATTCGTTCTATCTTAGCTTTTGTTATTTCCATTTGTATAACTTTTGCTTTCGTACCCGTTAAAACATTTGCTTTTTCTGAAAGAGGAAATGCACAATTCACAGATGTAGTTAACACAGGAAAAGCTAATGATTGCCCTGCATTAGACTCATCTCTTGTCGGATCCATATCTCTAGGGAATGGAGATAGCCTTAAAGGAATATGCATGCATCCAACAGAAGTTTATGTAAAAGTGCCAGGAACAAAACGAAAAGCTGCAGAATTTGTTTCTACAAAAATTATTAGTCCTAGAAATAACACCACAGTGACAGAAGTTTATGGAGATATAGATTCAGGAACTTTCAGTGAAAAGGGTGGTATTGATTTTCAACTTATTACTGTATTAACTCCTGGTGGTTTAGAGGTGCCATTTGCATTCTCAGCAAAAGATCTTACAGCTGATTTACCTTCATCAATTGAGCCAGGCACTGAGATTAGTGGTTCAACATTTACACCTAACTACAGAACTGGTGACTTTCTAGATCCTAAGGCAAGAGCTAAAAATACTGGTGTTGAATATGCTCAAGGTTTAGTTGCATTAGGAGGCGATGACGAAGAACTTGCAAAAGAAAATATTAAAGTTGATGTAAACGGTACTGGCGTTATTACTCTTTCAATTAATAATGTAGATTCTGACACAGACGAATTTGCTGGCACTTTTGAGGCAATCCAACCTTCAGATACAGATATGGGTTCAAAGGATCCACTTGATGTAAAAATAATTGGGGAGCTTTACGGAAGAAAGGCATAAATCCTACTTAAGAGAAAAAGGGGGTTAAACCCCTTTTTTTTTTTCAAAATTTTTCTTTATCAATTTTAAAATGGAATTACAACAAAAAACTAAAACAGATACTAATGGACTAATACCGCCTTATGGAGGGGAACTAAAAAATTTAATTATCAAAGATAAAAACCTTAAAAATGATCTTATCTCTAAAGCTACTTATGAGTTTGAATGTAGCGAGAGAAATGCATGCGATGTAGAACTTTTGATGGTTGGAGCTTTTTCTCCATTGGAAGGTTTTATGGATGAAAATAACTACAATTCGGTAATTAAAAATAATAGAAATACAAATGGGTTGCTTTTTGGCTTGCCTATAGTATTTGATTCAAATAATGAGAAAGTAAGAGCTGGAGAGACAATATTGCTCACTTATAAAAAACAAAAAATAGCAGTATTAGAAGTTAGCTCTAAATGGGAGCCTGACAAATCCTTAGAAGCTGAACTTTGTTATGGTACTAATTCTTTAGATCATCCTGCTGTTAAGATGATTTTTAACGAGAGAGGGAGATTCTATATAGGAGGAAGAGTTTATGGTTTCGAACTCCCAATTAGAGAATTCCCCTGCAAAACCCCTGAAGAAGTTAGATCTACACTGCCATCAAATCATGATGTAGTTGCTTTTCAATGCAGAAATCCAATTCATAGAGCACATTATGAATTATTTACTAATGCCTTACTTTCAGATAATGTCTCCTCTAACTCAGTTGTTTTAGTTCATCCAACTTGTGGGCCAACTCAACAAGATGATATTCCTGGAAAAGTTAGATATTTGACCTACAAAGAATTAGAAGAGGAAATATCTGATGAAAGAATAAAATGGGCTTTTTTACCTTATTCAATGCATATGGCAGGGCCAAGAGAAGCTCTTCAACATATGATAATAAGAAGAAATTATGGCTGCACCCACTTTATTATTGGTAGAGATATGGCTGGTTGTAAGTCGTCGTCAACTGGTGAAGATTTTTATGGTCCATATGACGCCCAAAATTTTGCGAATAAGTGTGCAGATGAATTGATGATGCAAACTGTTCCTTCAAAAAATTTAGTTTATACGAAGGAAAAAGGATATATAACAGCTGAAGAGGCCAAAGAATTTAATTATGAAATTATGAAACTTAGTGGTACTGAATTTAGGAAGAAATTGAGGAACGGCGAACCAATACCTGAATGGTTTGCATTCAAAAGTGTAGTAGATGTTCTAAGACGCTCTTAATATTGTTTTATTATTAGTATTATAGATTTATTAAAGATTTTTTATCGTGAACAAACGTTGGAGAAACGTAGGACTTTATGTCCTAGCTGTCATTACTGTAATTTTCATTGGTACTTCAGTTTTTGATAAACCTAGTACTGAAAGTTCTACAAAGACATTGAGATATAGTGATTTTATAGAGGCAGTTCAAGATAAAGAAATCAGCAGAGTCTTGATATCTCCAGATAATGCCACAGCTCAAGTTGTTGAAAATGATGGGAGCAGGTCTGAGGTCAATTTAGCCCCGGACAAAGATTTATTAAAAATTCTGACTGAGAATAATGTAGATATCGCTGTAACTCCTACAAAATTAGCCAATCCATGGCAACAGGCTGTAAGTAGCTTAATTTTCCCAGTACTTTTAATTGGAGGCCTATTTTTTCTTTTCAGAAGATCCCAAAGTGGTAATGCTGGAGGTGGTAATCCTGCCATGAGTTTTGGCAAAAGCAAAGCTAGACTTCAAATGGAACCATCTACACAAGTAACCTTTTCAGATGTTGCTGGTGTAGAAGGTGCAAAATTAGAACTCACAGAAGTTGTAGATTTTCTTAAGAGCCCAGATAGATTTACGGCAGTCGGAGCAAAAATTCCAAAAGGAGTTCTTCTTGTTGGTCCTCCTGGTACTGGAAAAACATTATTAGCTAAAGCAGTAGCTGGAGAAGCAGGTGTACCTTTTTTCTCAATATCTGGTTCAGAATTTGTAGAGATGTTTGTTGGGGTTGGAGCTAGTAGAGTTAGAGATCTTTTTGAACAAGCTAAAAAGAATGCTCCTTGTATTGTGTTTATTGACGAAATAGATGCAGTTGGAAGACAAAGAGGAGCTGGTATGGGCGGAGGAAATGATGAAAGAGAACAAACACTAAATCAACTCTTAACCGAAATGGATGGTTTTGAAGGTAATTCAGGAATTATAATAGTTGCTGCAACCAACAGACCAGATGTCTTAGATTCAGCTTTAATGCGTCCTGGAAGATTTGATAGACAAGTAACAGTAGATCGACCAGATTATGCTGGAAGATTGCAGATATTAAATGTTCATGCGAAAGATAAAACTCTTTCAAAAGATGTTGATTTAGATAAAGTTGCCAGAAGAACACCAGGATTTACTGGTGCAGATTTAGCTAATCTCTTAAATGAAGCAGCAATACTAGCAGCTAGAAAAGACTTAGATAAAGTAAGTAACGAAGAAGTCGGTGATGCCATTGAAAGAGTTATGGCTGGCCCAGAAAAGAAAGATAGAGTAATCAGTGATAAGAAAAAAGAATTAGTTGCTTATCACGAAGCTGGTCATGCACTCGTTGGAGCATTAATGCCTGATTATGATCCAGTAGCAAAAGTCTCAATCATTCCAAGAGGTCAAGCTGGGGGTCTAACTTTCTTTACTCCAAGTGAAGAAAGAATGGAATCTGGTCTTTACTCTCGTTCTTACCTTCAAAATCAAATGGCTGTAGCCCTTGGTGGAAGAGTTGCTGAAGAAATAGTCTATGGCGAAGAAGAGGTAACAACCGGAGCTTCAAATGATTTACAACAAGTTGCAAACGTAGCAAGACAAATGATCACTAAATTCGGTATGAGTGACAAAATAGGTCCAGTCGCTCTAGGTCAATCTCAAGGTGGAATGTTTCTCGGAAGAGATATGAGTTCTACAAGAGACTTTTCTGAAGACACAGCCGCAACAATTGATGTAGAGGTTTCAGAACTTGTTGATGTTGCCTATAAGAGAGCTACGAAAGTTTTATCAGACAATAGAACTGTTCTTGACGAAATGGCTCAAATGCTAATTGAAAGAGAAACTATCGATACTGAAGATATCCAAGACTTGCTCAACCGCTCAGAAGTAAAAGTCGCAAACTATATTTAACGCGCAATTTAAAATTTAATGAATAATAAAGAAGATTCTTTTTCGGAGTACCTGAAAATTGAGTCTTTTTTTTTACTTATAAAACCTAAAGATAATATTTACTCAAATACCTCTATAAGAAATTCATTTTTTGAAGAATTAGAAAACTTAGTAAAATTAGGATTAAAGAATATTGAAATAAGTTGGTCTAATAACGAAAATTGGTTCGATTTTGTATCCGATATCAAAATTAAATATCCCAGAATTAATTTAGGCTCTGCCTCCATAGTTAATAAGCAATCAATTGAAGATTCATTAAAAATTGGATTAAATTTTTCGATGATGAAATTTTGGGATAAAGATCTTTTCAATTACGCGCAGTCAAGAAATTATTTATTAATTCCTGGAATTAATAATTTAAAAGATCTTAAGGAAGCGATAGATTTAAATTGCAACATTATCAAAATTTACCCAATAAAAAGTAAAGATAGTTCGATAGATATACTCAACTATAAAAATATTAATTTCATTGCTGCTGGAGGACTATCAATCAATGATTTAAAAACTTATAAATCTTTAGGGTATAAAGCAGTTGTAATTGGAGATAAAGCTATCAAAAATAAAAAATTTGATCCAAAAATATATGAATGGCTCAAAAATAATTAAGTTAAGGATAAATATAATCTATTGAACAAAACTACTACTTATTTATTAAGTCACATTGAGCATGATTTAGAAGCAAATGATCAGCAAGTACTAAAGCTACCATCGCATCAACCATGGGAACTGCTCTTGGTAGAACGCATGGATCATGTCTCCCTTTTGCTTTCATAAGTACTTCTTTACCTTGAGCATTTACTGTTTTCTGTTCTTTCCCGATGGTTGCTGTGGGTTTAAAAGCTATCTTCATCTCGATATTTTCACCATTACTTATTCCGCCCTGTATACCTCCTGAATTGTTTGATTTTGTTCTTAACTTACTAATATCATCAGACTTGATGAAGGCATCATTATGTTCGCTTCCTTTTAAATAAGTTCCAGAGAAACCTGAACCTATTTCAAAGCCTTTCGTGGCAGGCAAAGACATCAAAGCCTTTGCTAAATCAGCTTCTAATTTATCAAAAACAGGCATTCCAAGACCAGAGGGGACATTTCTTACTAAACATTCAATAACACCGCCACAAGAGTCTCCTTGACGCTTTAATTCCTTAATTCTCTCGATCATTTCTGTTGATACCTTTTCATCAGGACATCTAACAATATTAGAATCTATTTTTTTGAGAGAAATCTTCTCTTTATTTATATCAGAATCAATATCATGTATACGCTTTACCCAAGATAGTATTTCAGTGTTACAGAAGGTTTTTAATAATTGTTTTGCTACAGCACCAGCAGCTACTCTCCCAATTGTTTCTCTAGCAGAGGCTCTTCCACCCCCAGAACTTGCCTGAATTCCATATTTCAGATGATATGTAGCATCTGCATGAGAAGGTCTAAATACCTGCTCCAAATTATTATAATCTCCTGGCCTTTGATCCTTATTTCTTACCAACATTGCTATTGGAGTTCCAAGTGTTAACCCTTTCTTTATCCCACTTAATATTTCAATTTTATCTTCTTCATTTCTGGGTGTCGTAATGTCACTTTGGCCAGGTCTGCGCCTATCTAATTCATTTTGTATCAGATTTATATCTATTTTTAACTTAGGTGGACATCCATCAAGGATAACTCCCACTGCACCACCATGTGATTCTCCAAAAGTACTAACTCGAAAAATTTTTCCAAAACTACTACTCATAGAAATATCAAATGTTTTATCTATATATAAACATTATATGAAACCAATTGAAAATTAAACAAAAAAAAGCCCCCAAAAAGGGGGCTTGTTAGTTTAAGAACTTTAAGCTTAACCGATAGCTGGAGCTGAAAGAGCTACTGTTGTAGACTCAGCTGCTGCTAGATCAAGTGGGAAGTTGTGAGCGTTACGCTCGTGCATTACTTCCATACCTAGGTTTGCTCTGTTAAGAACGTCACCCCATGTAGGAACAATCTTACCGTTTGCATCAACAACTGACTGGTTGAAGTTGAAACCGTTAAGGTTGAATGCCATTGTGCAGATACCCATTGAAGTTAACCATACACAAACAACTGGGAATACAGCTAGGAAGAAGTGTAGACTTCTGCTGTTGTTGAAACTTGCATATTGGAAGATCAGACGACCGAAGTAGCCATGAGCTGCAACGATGTTGTATGTTTCTTCTTCTTGTCCGAACTTGTAACCATAGTTCTGAGATTCTGTCTCAGTTGTTTCTCTGATTAGAGATGAAGTAACAAGTGAACCATGCATAGCTGAGAATAAAGATCCTCCGAACATACCAGCAACCCCAGCCATGTGGAATGGGTGCATAAGAATGTTGTGCTCTGCCTGGAAAACAAACATGAAGTTGAATGTTCCAGAGATACCTAGAGGCATTCCGTCAGAGAATGAACCTTGACCGAATGGGTATACAAGAAATACTGCGAAAGCTGCTGAAACTGGTGCAGAGTATGCAACACAGATCCAAGGACGCATACCTAAACGGTATGAAAGCTCCCACTGTCTTCCCATGTATGCTGAGATACCAATTAGGAAGTGGAAAATTACAAGCTGGTAAGGGCCACCGTTGTATAACCACTCATCTACAGTAGCTGCTTCCCAAATTGGGTAGAAGTGTAGACCAATAGCGTTAGAAGAAGGAACAACTGCACCTGAGATGATGTTGTTTCCATATAGGAATGAACCAGCAACTGGCTCTCTAATTCCGTCGATGTCTACTGGTGGTGCTGCGATGAATGCAACGATGAAGCAAGCCGCTGCTGTAAGAAGGCATGGAATCATTAAGACGCCGAACCAACCAACATAAATTCTGTTGTTAGTTGATGTTACCCACTCACAAAACTGTGGCCAACCTTTTAACAGCGAAGAACGCTGCTGCTGAATAGTTGTCATGAGTTCGTAAAGTATGTCTCTAAATTGAGACGTGTAAATAAAAACGGAAATAATTTCCGCTTCGAAGATTTTAGACCAAAATCGCTAAAAATGTGTAAATATTTTTTCTTTAAGTAAACTTATTTTTTGGAAAACAGGAGAAAAGAACTTCCATGTCTTAAGATTTTCTTTGTTATTGAGGATACAACTTGGTAATAATCGAATGGCTTCTTAACGGGAAAAGATCTAGAGAGGTAGTTTCCTTAAGAGAGGCTAAGCATAGAAGACTGCAATTAGAGGCTTTTGGAGCTATTATTTATTGGAGTGAAAGAATTTAGGTTTTTAAGGTTTAAAAATTAGAAAAAAAATAAAAGTATTAAATATTAAATAAACTTATCTATGAAATAAAAAATCCTTATTAGTTTTCAAAGATTTATTGTTCCGGTTTCTTAATTTAAAGACTTTCAAACTCTCGAACCCATTGTTTTTTGGAACAAATTACTTCTTTTTTTGTGTAGCTCATGGCAATTTTTTTTTCCTTATAAGCAACTTCTCCAATAAAAACAGGCCAAATCAATTGGTCACGTTCATATTTGTGGATTATTCCTTGGCTATCCAGAAATAATGGATCTCCTTTTTTAATCATTTTCCAATCTTGGTTTATTCTCTCAGGATGAATTATGCCATCAATATCTCCCTTTTCATCTCTTGGATAATCTATGCTCCCTTGATGAACGTGAACCACTAATTCCTTTGGAAGTTCTATAATTTTATTTTTTAATTTATCTATCTCTTCCCTTAGGGAGCTAATTATTAGAGAGAATCTATTTATGATATTTTGATCATAAAAATTTTGTGCGACAGCTCCTATTTCAATAACTAAACCACATGGCCAAGCTTCTACAAGAAAGCCTGTTTGAGCTTTATCTTTTTCGTGCAAATAAATAGGCAATCCAAATTTGTTCTGCAGTAATGCAGCTAAACAAAAATCTTTGGATCTCCTCCCATACATAACAATACTTGTTCCCATATTTGCAGTAGTAGTGTGCAAATCGATTGCAATTTGACAGGGTTTAGATCCGTCAATTCCAAATTCATCTACTAAAAAATTGGCTCTATTAGTTTCATAAAAGCTATTCTTGTGTTGATCAAAATGCTTACTTTCTTTAAAAGATCTATTTAAATCTGCATCTATATATCTACAACCTTTTTCATAAGCAGCAGGATTACCTATGATGTACTCATACTCAATATCATTATTTAGACTATTTTCCTTTTTATTAAATTGCTTAACAGCCCAAACAGGATTAATTTCATTCCCATGAGTGCCTGAAACGATAAGTATTCTTTGAACAGTCATTTTTTCTTTAAAAATAAAATTTTATGCAAAATAAATACCTTATAAAGGCCTCCAGAAAATTCTGGTTTTGGTTTTGGACTCAATTAATGAATGGCTTCGCGCCATCAGATTTACATGGTAATTATAAAAGGCCTAAAGGTATAAAAATTAATAGTGAATACGATATTAATAATGAGATTGGACAAATTTATTTATTAGTAGGTCATTCTTGTCCATGGTGTCAAAGAACTTTACTCGTACACGAAATAAAAGATTTATCAAAAAAAGTTAAAGTAATTTTTTTAAAGGCAGATGTTGAGCATGGCGAATGGATTTTCAATACAAAGATTAAGGGATGTATAAGACTTTCAGACCTTTACAAAAAAGCTAATAAAAAGATAATTTTTAGAGCAACATTACCTCTTTTAATTAGCTTTGTAAAAGATGAAGTAAATATTCTTTCTAATGAAAGTTCACAGATTATGAGACTACTCAATTCAATAAAAAGTGAATCAACATATCAGGCATTAAGTATTAAAGATGGTAATCAAAAATTTTTAGATTTAATTAATAACAGCATTAATGATGGCGTATATAAATGTGGTTTCGCCAGAAACCAGTCAGCTTATGAAAAAGCAAGTAAAAATCTTTTCGCAGCTATAAATGATATTGAAAATTTACTACAGAAAAATAAAGGGGACTGGATATTTGGAGAAGATTTAACTTACGCAGATATTTACCTTTTTCCAACGCTTATAAGATGGGAATTGATATATAGCAAACTTTTCAAATGTACTGAACAAGAACTATCAAATTTTGAAAAGATTATTGAATGGAGATTAAAATTCTTTAAATTATCTAACGTAAATAGGACATGCTTCGACAATGAATGGGAAAAAGATTACTACAAAGCTTTATTCCCTTTAAACCCAAATCAAATAATCCCAGTTTTACCATCGCTAAAGGAAATAATGAAAGTAGAGACCTTTAAAAAAAATAAATCAAGTTAAAAAAAAAATGATGTTGTAATGAACACTTATTTAGTTCATAGATAATGCAATTTCATTAGAAATTAACTATGTTATGTATGTCTACTAAAGTACGAAAAGCTTAAAATGAAATCCATTGACGAACACATCAAAAAAGATCAATCGGAAATCGAATCTGCGAAAGCAGAGGGCAATCTTCCAAAGGTCAGACATTTAACTGAAGAGCTAAAAGAACTCGAAGAGTATAAGGATCATCATCCAGAGGATAAACATGACCCTAATGCTTTAGAACTATTCTGCGATGCCAACCCGGATGAACCAGAATGTCTTGTTTATGATGATTAAGTTTTCTTTTGATAGATAATGCACAAAAAAAAAGGGCTATAAAAGCCCTTTTTTTTTATTTTTTAATTTATTAGTAATCTCTATTAAAGTCGGATGGGCTTCCTGTAAGTGAACATACAACCGACTCTTCATTTTTCATTTCCTTGACTTCTACAATTGGTCTTCCCATTTTCTTCAAAACCTCAATATCTTGAATGGTTTGACATCTAGCTATTATTTTTCCTTGTTGATCAAAGCAAGTATAGAAATTCATATTTTGTTTAAAGAGGTATCTTATTTATGACTAATTTTCATTATTAAATCAAGTGTTTTTTTTACAAAAAAATTTTAAATTTAAGTTAGATCCTTTTCCATAGTTCAGAAAGCAGTGAAGATAAACCTTTTTTTAAAGATGAAGAAATAACTAAAACTTTCTTTTTAGATAAATCTTCTAACTTTTTTGAAATTATTTTCAAATAATCATCATCTACCAGTTCCATTTTATTCAATACTATTATCCTCTCTTTATCTAAAAGACCTTTTCCATATTTTTTTAATTCCTGCTCAATTATCTCAAAATCATGTAAAGGATTTTCTGCAATTGCATCAATTAAGTGAACAAGTATCTTCGTTCTTTGGATATGCCTTAAAAAATCATGGCCTAAACCCACTCCATCAGCTGCCCCTGATATTAATCCAGGAATATCTGCAAAAAGGCAACCATTCCCATCAATTTTTCTTACTACACCTAAGTTAGGTATTAGAGTTGTGAAAGGATAATTTGCGATTTTTGGACGGGCAGATGATACAACAGAAATCAAGGTGCTTTTCCCAGCATTTGGAAGACCTATAATCCCAACCTCTGCAAGAAGTTTTAGTTCTAATTGAACCTCCCATATCTCGCCATCTTTTCCTTCAGTGAATGATTCTGGGGCTCTATTTTGATTACTTAAATAATAAGCATTACCATGACCACCTCTTCCTCCAATGGCAACAGTTAAACTCTGTTTATGTTTAGTTAAGTCTCCTAAAATAATGCCGGTTTTAATATCCCTTATTTCTGTACCGCAGGGTACTTTAAGGATTGTATCCTCACCTGAAGCACCTGTTCTCTTATTAGGACCTCCTTTATATCCATCTTCAGCAATTATTTCACGTTTGAATTTGAAATCTAATAATGTTTGAAGATTATTATCAGCCATCAAAATAACTGAACCCCCTGTTCCACCATTTCCCCCCGAAGGTCCTCCAGCAGGAACGAATTTTTCTCTTCTAAATGAAACTATTCCATTTCCACCTTTTCCAGCTTTAAGAATAATGTTTGCTTGATCAATAAATTGCACTTAATACGTTTATTAAATTGTTTTCTAGATATTTTAAATTTTATTTTATCCACGCAATACTGCAACCAGGGCCACCCTCGTTGTTGGCTGCATCTTCAATTTTATCAACATAATTCAAACCTGATAACCAATTTCTTAATCCTTTCTTTAATTTCCCCGTTCCAATTCCATGAACAATCCATAACGGTCCATGAAATTTTCTAATTTTCTCCTCAATGATTATTTCTGCTTCATGAACTCTTAATCCTCTTACATCAATTGTATTTTTACTCGTTCTAATTTTTGAAAAAGAAAAATCTTCTCTTGTAGACTTGATCTCAATTTTTGACCTTTTGAAATTAGGCTTTTCTCCATTAATACCTTCAAAGTCATATACAGATAATGTGCTTCTAAATGAACCACATTTAATTTCATAAAAACCACCTTTTTTATCTAAATCTACAATTTGTCCCGTACTATTTAGACTTTTAATCTTTACAAAATCTCCTATCTGAGGGTTCCATGATATTGACTTTTCAGATTTTTTTTGGGTTAAATGTTCCGTCTCAATTTCCTTTAATCTTTTTCCAATAATTCTCGTATCCTCTCCATTAACATTTTTATCTCTTAATTTTTTAATCAAATCTATCACCTCTTTTTTAGCGGATATAATATTTTTTGATAGTTTAGACCTTTCAATTTCCTGAATTTTTTGAGCATTTATTTTTTGATATTCATAATTTCTCTTTAGTTCATCATGTAATATTTCAGTCCTTGCAATCAATTCTGCGGCAGCTTCAGCAGAATTTTGTTGTTTAATCCTCTCTTCCTCAAGTCCTTTAATAATACTATTAATATTGTCAACTTCTTTTGGCTTTAGATAATTTGCAGCTTCATTGAGTATGCTTTCATCGAGACCGATTCTCTTTGAAATTGATAAAGCATTACTTCTCCCAGGAATACCCCAGTTGAGTATATATTTTGGCTTCAAAGATTCCTCATCAAAGGCAACTGATACGTTTTCAAATCTTGAGTCGTTATATTTTAAAGCCTTAATATCTCCATAATGTGTAGTTGCCAAAGTGATATCAGATTTATTTGCAAATTCTTTTAATAAAGCCATCGCGAGGGCACTACCTTCAAGAGGATCTGTGCCAGATCCAATCTCGTCTAACAAAACAACTGATAATCCTTTCTTATAATCAAGTGAATCTAATATCTCTTTTATGCGGGATATATGCCCACTGAAGGTAGATAAATTTTCTTCTAATGATTGATTATCACCTATATCCACATATATATTTGGACAAAAAGGGATAATAGGATTATTAGTTGAAGGTATCAATAATCCTGCTCTAGCCATAAGTAAAGACAAGCCCAAACCTTTTAAAGCTGCTGTTTTACCTCCAGTATTTGGACCTGTAATAGCTACAACCTTAATATTTCTTTTTATATAAAAATCGACAGCTACTGGTGGAGGAGCTCCTTTTTTCTTATGTTCCCAAATCAATAATGGATGAGAAAAACCAATTAAAGAAATAATAGGATTTTTCTCAAATGTAGGAGTTTTCCCTCCAATCCATTTCGAATATCTTGAACGAGTTAGGGCATTTTCTAATCTTAATAAAATGGATGCCATTTCAATAAGATTTTTTGAATTATCACTAACAACCTGAGACCATTGCTTAAGTAATCTAAATTCTTCTGCTGTGATCCTAGCCTCTAAAGAAGCAATCTTATTACCTTTAGTTACTACACTTTCAGGCTCAAAATATACTGTATTTCCTGAAGATGAAGAGTCATGAATTATTCCTTTAAATTTATCTACATAATTAACTTTCACTGCTAGAACAGGCCTTCCATATCGATCTCCAATAGTAGTATCTTGCAAATAAGCTAAATTCTTTTGAATAAATTTCTCAACTAATATTTTTCTTTCAAGTTTCCTAGATAAAAATTCTTTTCTAAGAATAGATAGTTGATTACTAGCATTGTCTGAAATTCTTCCATTCGATTCAATGCCTTTTTTAAAAATCGTTTCGATATTCTGATGGTCAATTAAATTTTTTGTGAATGATGAAATATAGGGCCTTTGTTCAAAATCTAATATGATTTTTTTTAAATTTCTTGCTGCAGCAATTGTTTTCGCTATTTCTAACAATTCAGAAGATGAAATTACACCTCCCTTCGAACAAATTTCAATATTTCTACTAATATCAAAAACGCCCGAAAAACTAATTGATTTATCTAAATTTTTTTCTAGCTCATTAATTTCAACAGTTTCATTCAAAAGTCTTTTAGATGACTCGTATTCTGAAGGTATAACAAAACTTAAAATTGATCGTTTACCCATTTCCGTTGAGGCAAATGAAGATAAATGCTTTTTTAATGAATCCCACTCTAAAAGGTTTATAGATTCTTCTTCTAAGGTGTTATCTGAATATGATTTTTTAGAATAACTTTTCTCTTGCATACAAAAAAAAGAATCAAACATTCGATTGAATCCCTTCAGGAGGAACATAAAGCATCTCAAGCCAGTTTCCTTCAGTATCCTTCATATAAAAAGATGCTGTTCCATCTCTATGCTCATGTAAAGGACCAACTTTTACACCAGAATTTTTTAAATCATTTTGAATTTTTTCCACTTCTTTTTTATTTTCAAAATGAAAAGCAAAGTGAGGTCCCGCAGCTTTATAGCTAGGGCCTAACAAAGCAAGTCCATCTTTCCCTTTACCTGCCTCTAAATAAGACCAATCTTTATCATCCCAAACCAAATTCATACCCAGCTTAATATAAAATGATTTAGCCCTTTCGAGATTCTCTACTCTCAGTGCAATGTGACCAATCCTATTTACTCCTTGTGAATACTTCAAAACAAAGCAATTAATTTATTACTTATCTAAGAATAAACTAAATTTTTGTTAATAATGAGTTTTTAAGTATCCTGCAACCATTGAGATGCATCACAAGCATGATAAGTGAGTATTAATTTTGCTCCTGCTCTTTTAAAACTAAGCAATGTCTCTAAAACTATATCTTTTTCGTTAATCCAGTTCTTCATAGCAGCAGATTTTACCATGGAATACTCCCCACTAACGTTGTATGCAGCTATGGGCTTATTTGAAAATGTGCTTAGTCTATAAACAATATCCAAATATGAAATTCCTGGTTTTACCATCAAAATATCAGCTCCTTCATACTGATCCAGTGCAGATTCAATTAAGGCCTCTTTTGAATTGGCAGGGTCCATTTGATATGTAGACTTATTGTCTGGAATTACTTTCTTACTATTTTCTCTAGGAGCCGAATCTAAAGCAGTTCTAAATGGACCATAATAAGCAGATGAAAATTTTGCTGTATAACTAATAATGCCTACATCACTAAATCCTTCACTATCAAGAGCAGTCCTAATTGCTCCAACTCTCCCATCCATCATGTCACTGGGGCCAATAAAATCTGCTCCAGCTCTAGCTTGAGTTAAAGCTTGTTTCTTTAAAATCTCAATCGTTTCATCATTCAATATTTTTCCAGTTTCATCAACTAAGCCATCATGACCATCACACGAGTAAGGGTCCAAGGCAACATCTGTCATTATTGCCATTTCTGGAATCTCTTTTTTTAATATTCGAATAGCTTTAGGTATTAAACCGTCCTCATTAAAACATTCTGCTCCATCTTCAGTCTTTAAGCTATCGTTAATTTTTGGGAAAAGAACCACACATCTAATTCCCAATTCCCATGCCCTAGTAACCTCCTTTAATAAGCCATTAATATCCCATCTGTAAGTTCCGGGCATTGCGGAAATTTCCTCTTTAAAATCTTTTTCATGAATAAATAATGGATAGATAAAGTCCGATGCCGCCAAATGGTTTTCTCTAACCATTTCTCTAATTGCCTCAGTTCTTCTTAATCTTCTAGGACGAATAATCGAATTCATTTGAATATTATTAAGTTTAAAAATATTTATCTAATACATTAATCGCTTGCCTCGCACATAAATCAATCAGAGACTACTTTTGTTCAGGAAAATTAACTAAAATTTATTTTATTAAGAGAAAAAAAAAGTTACAAAAATATTTTGCACAAACTTCATTTTTCACAAATTTACGTCATAAAGAGATAATATCTTTTAGTTAAGTATTTATTTTAAGGAGAGTATCTTTGAAAATAATTAATGGATTTCATCTAAAGAATGTAAGAGGAGATATTCTTGGAGGCATCACAGCCGCTGTGGTGGCTTTACCTCTCGCTCTTGCTTTTGGTAATGCTGCGTTAGGACCTGGCGGAGCAATTTATGGACTATATGGGGCAGTAGTAGTTGGTTTTTTAGCAGCATTGTTCGGTGGAACACCTGCTCAGGTTAGTGGACCTACTGGTCCCATGAGTGTAACTGTTGCAGGTGTAGTAGCAGGCTTAGCAGCAGTGGGGGTTCCAAGAGATCTCTCTGCAGGACAAATTTTGCCTTTAGTGATGGCAGCGGTAGTCATTGGCGGCTTACTGCAAATATTATTTGGGATTCTAAAACTAGGAAAATACATTACTTTAGTTCCATATTCTGTTGTGTCAGGATTTATGTCTGGTATTGGAGTCATAATCATTGCACTTCAGATTGGACCATTACTAGGTATTAGCACTCGTGGTGGGGTAGTCGAATCTTTATCTACTGTATTTTCAAATTTCCAGCCCAACGGTGCTGCTATTGGAGTGGCAATAATGACACTAGGTATAGTATTTCTAACTCCTAGAAAAATTAGTCAATGGGTTCCTTCTCCTCTATTGGCCTTATTGATAGTAACTCCAATATCAATTTTAATTTTTGGAGACGGAGCTATTGATAGAATTGGAGAAATCCCAAGGGGAGTTCCATCTTTAAATTTCCCAAGTTTTAATCAATATTTCCCAATTATTTTCAAGGCAGGATTAGTCCTAGCAGTACTTGGCGCTATTGACTCCTTACTGACATCTCTAGTAGCAGACAATATCTCTCAAACTAAGCATAATTCTGACAGAGAACTTATTGGTCAAGGGATAGGAAATGCTGTAGCAGGTCTGTTTTCAGGTTTACCTGGAGCAGGAGCAACGATGAGAACAGTTATAAATGTTAAATCTGGAGGATCAACTCCCATTTCTGGAATGGTTCACTCGGTTGTTTTGTTGATAGTTTTAGTTGGCGCGGGACCTTTAGCTGAGCAAATACCAACTGCGTTGCTTGCAGGAATTCTTATAAAAGTTGGTCTAGATATTATTGATTGGGGATTCTTGAGGAGGGCCCACAAATTATCTTTAAAAACTTCAGTTGTAATGTATGGAGTACTCCTAATGACTGTTTTTTGGGATTTAATTTGGGCAGTTTTAGTAGGTGTATTCATAGCAAATATGCTCACTATCGATTCAATAACCGAAACTCAACTAGAAGGTATGGACGAGGATAATCCTTTATCAAATGATGATCAAGCCAAAAATGCATTACCTGCTGATGAAAAAGCACTACTAGATAGATGTTCAGGAGAAGTAATGTTATTTAGACTTAAAGGACCACTTAGTTTTGGAGCAGCTAAAGGTATATCTGAGAGAATGATGCTGGTAAGAAACTACAAGGTTCTAATACTAGATATCACTGACGTACCAAGACTTGGAGTGACGGCGACTCTCGCAATAGAGGACATGATGCAGGAAGCAAAAAATAATTCCAGAAAAGCATTTGTTGCTGGGGCAAATGAAAAAGTAAAAGATAGATTAGCTAAGTTTGGAGTTGAAGGCATTATTGAAACAAGAAAAGAAGCTTTAGAAACCGCTCTAAATGAAATAGCCTAATAATTTATGGAAATAAATCCAATTCTGCAAAATGTATTAGCCCCGCCAGTTCTTTTCTTTTTGATTGGAGCAATATCAGTACTCTTTAAATCTGATTTAGAAATACCAGCTCCATTACCTAAACTCTTCTCCTTATATCTGCTACTTGCAATTGGTTTTAAAGGAGGTATAGAGATACAGAAAAGTGGTTTTACAGATCAAGTATTGCCTACTTTAAGTGCTGCAATTCTTATGTCATTAGTAATTCCGCTGATTGGATTTTTAATTTTAAGATTTAAGTTTGATGTCTTTAATTCCGCTGCAATAGCAGCAGCATACGGTTCAATTAGTGCTGTTACATTTATTTCCGCAGAAAGTTTTTTGGAAAGTCAAAAAATAGCTTTTGATGGGTTTATGGTTGGAGCCTTAGCTTTAATGGAGTCTCCTGCAATAATTGTTGGATTATTACTTGTGAAATTTGCAGCTCCCAAAAATAGGCCAAAATCAAGAAAAATGCATCTAAGCGCAATATTACACGAATCACTTTTGAATGGATCAGTTTATTTATTGCTCTCAAGCTTAATTGTAGGATTTCTCACTGCTTCCAGTAATCCCTCAGGGATTGCAAAAATGGAGCCTTTTACTGGACAATTATTCTATGGAGCAGAATGCTTCTTCTTGTTAGATATGGGAATAGTCGCTGCTCAAAGATTACCGAGACTGAAGAATGCGGGTTCGTTCTTGCTTGGCTTTGCCATTTTTATGCCTTTATTTAACGCATTTATTGGTGTTTTCGTTGCAAGATTTTTATCATTAGGACCTGGCAACGCACTTTTATTTGTGGTTTTATGTGCTAGCGCCTCTTATTTAGCAGTTCCTGCAGCGATGAGGATGACGGTACCAGAAGCTAAATCTAGTTATTATATTTCCACTACACTAGGTCTAACTTTCCCATTCAATATAGTTCTTGGCATTCCCATATATATGAGTTTAGTAAATACCATTATCCCATTGTCCCCTCTATAAAAATGAAAAGATTAGACTTGATATTTAGTGAAAGAGAACTAGATGCAATCATTAAAACATTAGAAAAAGCTAATGTTCCTGGATATACAGTTATGAAACACGCCACAGGCAGAGGGCCTGAAAGAGTTGTTACTGAAGATATGGAATTTACAGGATTAGGAGCAAATGCTCATGTAATTGTTTTTTGTGAGCAAGAATTAATAGATAAAATGAGGGATAACATCAGGGACGATTTAAGCTACTACGGAGGAGTTGCCTATATTTCTGAGGCAACACCCCTTTAAATTAAAGAAGCAATATTTATTTTTAAGAATGAATCCAATCTACTCTTATATTTTTTCGACTATTTAAGTATCTATCAATTGACATTGCAGCAATACATCCATCAGAAGCTGCAACTACGGCTTGCTTAAATGGTGTATTTCTTATATCTCCAATAGCCCATACTCCATCAGAGTTTGTAGACATAAAGTCATCAACAATAACCCCTCCGTCTTCTTTTAAAGCAATTTGGTCCCCTAAAAAATCAGTAATCGGCTTTGATCCACTCATATAGACAAACACTCCGTCTAAATTTAAATTGATAGGATTTTCTTCTTGTTTATTTTTTACAACAACCCCATTCACACCCATATCATCGCCCAATATTTCCAATAATCTTGTTCTACTCCAATGTTTTATATTTGAATTATCCATCAATTCCATAGCTTCTTCATTATCTGATTTAGGATCACTTGATGTAATCCAATGCACAGTTGATGCAAATTTAGTTAGAACAGTTGCCTCTTCAATTGCCTCCTTGTTGACTCCAACAACGGCAACTTCTCTATTCTTATAAAAAGCCCCATCACATGTAGCACAATAACTTACTCCTTTACCAAGAAAATCAGCTTCACCCTTAAATGATGCAGGCCTACCCATAGCTCCACTTGCAAGTACAAGTGCTTTAGCTTTGAAAGTGCCTTCTGGCGTATAAACCATTTTCCATTCTCCACTAGCGTCTATTCCAAACACTTGTGCTCTTCTATAGTCTGTGCCGTATTGCACAGCCTGTTCTCTCATTAGAGTAAGTAATTTCTCCCCACTTATATCAACCGGAACACCTGGATAATTAGCGATTTGATGAGTTATTGCTAAGGCGCCAACAGATGGATTTTTATCTAAAATAACTGTCTTTAAGTTTGAACGAGATGTATAAAGTGCGCAAGTACATCCGGCCGGGCCTCCTCCGATAATAACTACATCTGACTCAATGATTTCCAATTTTTAAAAACTCCTTTTTAGTAGTTAATTAGATGAGTTCTTGGTTAGAAGATATTTTAATGTAAATACCTCAACCTCCATATAAATATAAGTTAAAAGAAAAAAGAGAAAAAAGCATAATATAGAAACAAACTTACATAGGAAAAACATAAAAAATTAATTATCAAAATGATCAGGTACGTGAAATGTTCTGAATTGATCTATTATTAGTTAATATGCAGAATTAATTGCTGTGGAAACATTATATTTTTCATGACCAACTCTGATTACCTTTTAAAAGCTGCCATTAGGAAAGTTACCGAAAAATTAAACAAGATATTAGTTGACAAAATTGAAGAAGCAACAAATATTGCTCAGGATGCTCCAGAAATTCTCAAAAAAGAATTAGATAGTTTGAAAGAATCCATAATTGAAGAAGCCTCAAGAATGGAAAAAGCCGAAAATATTCAAGAAAATGAGTCTGCAAATACTTATCAAGATTCCAAAATAAAAAAAGCTTTAAATGAAATTGAAGATATCAATAAACAAATTGATCTCTTTAATAAAACCACAAATAATCAAATGAAATGAGTTTTCACATTCTTCATTATCGTTTAAAAAAGTTGAAGAGGGCCTTTCTTATTTGGATAACTCTGATTTCACTTTTAATAAATTTGTGGATAGATAACATTAGATTTACAATTTTCCAAGCTAAGAAGAATGAAAAAAGTAGGGTCCAAATTAAAAGAGCTAGGTGTTTTACTAATCAATTAATAAAGCTTGGTTCAGCATTTATTAAAATAGGACAATTATTATCAGCGAGACCTGATTTAATTCCTAATACCTGGATACAGGAATTGTCTAAATTGCAGGATCAAGTTCCTAATTTTTCATTTACGCAAGTTGAAGAGACTATAAGAAATGAACTAGGGTCCAAGTTTAATGAAATAGATCAAATAATATGTGATCCGGTTGGATCAGCATCACTAGCTCAGGTTCATAGGGCGACTTTAAAAGATGGTAAGAAAGTAGTTTTTAAAGTTCAAAGACCTAATTTAAAAGAATTGTTTATTATCGATTTGGGCATAATGCAGCAAATAGCAGGATTATTGCAGAAAAATAAGAATTGGAGCCGAGGTAGAAACTGGGTTGAGATTGCTAAAGAGTGTAGGAAAGTTCTGATGAAAGAACTTGATTTTAATTGCGAAGCGCAATATGCAGCAAGATTTAGGCAGCAATTTCTTGATTATGAAAATGTCGAAGTTCCTGAAGTAATTTGGGATATGAGCAGTGAAAAAGTCCTTTGTTTAAGTTATGTAGAAGGGACAAAAATAAGCGATTTAGAAAAATTAAAATCACAAGAAATTGATTTATCTAAAATTGCAGAGATAGGTGCTATCAGCTACTTAAAACAATTAGTAAATTACGGTTTTTTTCATGCAGATCCTCATCCAGGGAATCTAGCAGTTTCAAGTGACAGTAAATTGATTTTTTATGATTTTGGAATGATGGGGAACATCTCAAATAATCTTCAAACAAGATTAGGGGGGATGGTTAAGGCTGCTGCTCTTAGAGACGCCTCATCACTTGTTAGTCAATTACAACAAGCTGGGCTAATTTCAAAAGATATTGATGTAGGACCAGTCAGAAGATTAGTCAGATTAATGCTTAAAGAAGCCTTAACTCCACCATTTAGTCCTAATATTATTGAAAAATTATCTGGAGATTTATACGAACTGGTTTATGAAACTCCATTTCAACTGCCAGTAGATTTAATCTTTGTGATGAGAGCTTTATCAACTTTTGAAGGAGTTGGTAGAATGCTTGACCCAGGGTTTAACCTTGTATCAGTTACCAAGCCTTATTTAATAGAACTTATGACTTCAAATAATCAAAGTCCCAACGATTTAATTAACCAATTTGGAAGGCAAGTAGGTGAACTAGGATCGAAAGCTGTTGGAATTCCCAAAAGAATAGATGAAAGTTTAGAAAGATTAGAACAGGGCGATTTACAATTGCAAATAAGAATGGGAGAGTCTGATAGGCAATTCAAAAAAATGTTTACAGCTCAAAAAACTTTAGGCCACTCAATTCTCATAGGAAGCTTATCAATTGCATCTGCTTTACTTGTAACCAATAAACAAAATAATTTTGCTTTGTTGCCACTATTTTTTGCACTACCAATAAGTATTGATTGGATAAAGTGCCAATTAAGTATGAGAAAAGGATCACGTTTAGATAAACTTAAGCGCTAAAAAAACTATATATTTTTAGGACCTAAACCTAGAGCTCCAGCGAATCTTGCTTGATCTCCTAATTCCTCCTCAATTTTTAAAAGCCTATTATATTTTGCAATCCTTTCACTTCTGCTCAAAGAGCCAGTCTTGATCTGACCCGATCTTGTGGCGACAGATAAATCTGCAATTGTTGTATCTTCAGTCTCACCACTTCTATGACTTATAACACTTGTGAAACCAGACATTTTAGCTAACTCAATAGCTTCCAAAGTTTCAGTTAATGTTCCAATTTGATTTACCTTTATTAGGATTGAATTGGCAGATTTTTCTATAATCCCTTTCCGTAATCTTTCTGTATTAGTGACGAATAAATCATCACCTACAAGCTGAACTTTATTCCCTAATTCCTTGTTTAATTCTGACCAACCCTCCCAATCATCCTCAGCTAAACCGTCCTCTATTGAAACTATGGGATAATTAGAAACTAATCTTGAAAGATATGAAATCATTTCCGAACTATTTAAACTTTTACCTTCATATTTATAAATACCATCGCTATAAAATTCAGTACTAGCAGCATCTAAAGCTAAAGATACCTGCTCACCAGGCTTAAATCCGGCTTTTTGAATTGCTTCTAATAATAAGTCCCCTGCTTCTTCGCTTGATGATAAATTCGGGGCAAATCCACCCTCATCGCCTACAGCAGTAGATAGGCCTTTTTGATCAAGTAATGATTTCAATGAGTGAAAAATTTCAGTACCCATTCTTAATGATTCACTGAAATTATTAACTCCATGTGGAACAAGCATAAATTCCTGAAAATCAAGACTATTTGGTGCATGAGCACCACCATTTATTACATTCATCAATGGGACTGGAAGAAGATTAGATAATGGATCTCCAAGATATCTATATAGGGGAATGTCTAAAGCATTTGCTGATGCTCTAGCAGTTGCAAGACTTACTGCAAGGATTGAATTTGCTCCAAGGTTAGACTTATTAGGAGTTCCATCAATTTCAATCATTAATTTATCTACTGCAGTTTGATCTAAAGATGACAAACCACATAAAGCCGGCGATATTGTTTCATGAATTTTATTAACAGCATTCAAAACGCCTTTCCCCATATATTTCGAACCACCATCTCTTAATTCATGTGCCTCATGAGCACCAGTACTAGCTCCGCTGGGAACAATTGCACTACCACTTGCACCACATTCCAAAAATACTTCTGCCTCTACAGTTGGATTACCTCTTGAATCAAGAACTTGTCTTGCTTCAACAGTATCAATAAGAAAATCAATAGTTTCTTTCACAATTTAATTATTACTATTTAAATCCTATTAATAGCTGAACTATTTGGCTAATATCTGAAATATATTTGTTAACCAACTATAATTTTTTAAATTTTATTAAAAGCTTAGATATTATTTAACGTTTTTCTTTATTCTAGATTCCCGCAAATCATCTCATCTAAATAATTTTCATATTCATCTTACAATTTGAAAATTATTGGATGATTATTAATGCAGATCCTATTTAGAATATTAATTGATAATCAACTATAGTTTTTATAGTTTATGAGAGAAACACTTACATCCAGTCCTGAACTATTTAGCGATATTAGTTGGAATCTTCTTTTATTAGGGGAAGAAACCGCAAAAAAATGGGATCATAGCGAATTTAATATTGAACACATAATTCATACATTGTTCTCATCAAGTGAATTCTTTGCATTCATTGAAAAATTATCAATCGACCAAGATACAGTTTTAGACATAACAGAAGATTTTTTAGAAGAGACACCAACAAATGAGTCAGATCTTTTTACTATCGGAGAAGATTTAGAAATTTTATTAGATAACGCGAATCAGATTAAAACTCAATGGGGATCGAGATTAATAGAAATCCCTCATTTACTAATTGCTCTTGGAAGAGATTTAAGAATTGGAAATTATGTTTTTGAAGAAGGAAACCTTTCAATGGAAAAATTAGAGGAAGAATTAAAGTTTTACCCAAATATTAATCAATCAAAAGATTGTTTTAATTATGGAAATGTAATTGAAATAAATAATCAATCTAATTTTAAATCAAACAACGAGACTAACGAGACTTTTGTAAAAGAAGAAAAATTTAAAAAAGCTATTGTTCCATTACCGAAAAGTGAACTTCAAATTGAAACCAAAAAACAAGTTGGAAAAGATGAAAATGCTCTTTCAATTTACGGAAAAGATTTAACAGAATCAGCTAAAAAAGGCTTACTGGATCCCGTTTTAGGAAGAGAAAATGAGATCAATAATTTAATGAGGGTACTCTGCAGAAGAAACAAAAATAACCCTATACTTATTGGCAATCCTGGAGTTGGCAAAACCTCAATTGCAAAATTACTTGCTCAATTAATTGTAGAAAAAAAAGTTCCTGATACTTTAAAGGACTTAAAAATTATTTCACTTGACTTAGGTACATTAGTTTCTGGGACCAAATTTAGAGGTCAACTAGAGGAAAGACTAAGTTTAATAATGCAGGAACTAAATAATCCAAACCAAGGAATGATTCTATTTATTGATGAAATTCACTCAATATTAAGTTCTGACAGATCTTCTACCGACATCAGTAATATCTTAAAACCTTTACTAGCTGAAGGAGAACTTAGATGTATCGGTACAACAACACCTGAGAAATTTCGTGAAACTATTGAAAAAGATCAGGCATTAAATAATTGCTTTCAAAAGATAGCTGTTAATGAACCTTCATTAGAATTAAGCGCAAAAATATTACAAGGGATCAAAAAGAAATATGAATCACATCATGGCATAAAAATTTCTGAAGAGGCTGTAAACTATTCTGCAAAATTGGCCGATAGATACATCAGCGATAAATGTCTCCCTGATAGTGCAATAGATTTAATTGATGAAGCAGCTGCACAGTTGAAAATCGAGTCTAATAATATGCCTCAAATTATTCTCCAACAAGAAAACAAACTTAATACTATTGATGAAAAATTGAATAATTTGCAAGGAGAAAATATCGAAGCTCAAGAAAAACTATTGAATAATAGACAACAATCAGAGGCAAAATTGAACGTTCTTTTGGAAAATTGGAACAATTTACGTGAAGAAATGGAGGAATTATCTATTTTAATGAAAGAAGAAGATAAGCTAACCAAACAAATCAAAGATAAATCAAATAGCGAAATTGAAAATGATCTAGATGATTTAGAAAAGCTTGAAGAAGAGTTAAGTGAAATCGAGAATGACATACAAAAACTTGAAGAGAACTTTAATAAAATAAAGAAAAATAGAAATTTTCCTTTTAAATATCAAGTTGAACCTGATGATATTGCAGACGTCATATCAAAAATCACAGGTATTCCAATTTCTAAAGTAGTTTCAAATGAACGTAAGAAATTAGTCAATCTAGAAACAGAACTAAGTGAAAAAGTTATTGGACAAGAAAAAGCCATAGAAGCTGTTTCTGCTGCAATTAGAAGAGCTCGAGTTGGTATGAAAAGTCCTAAAAGACCTATTGGATCTTTTTTATTTATGGGTCCTACTGGTGTTGGTAAAACAGAATTAGCAAAATCTCTTGCAACAGTTTTATTTGATGAAGAAGACGCACTTTTAAGATTAGACATGAGTGAATATATGGAGAAAAATGCCGTAGCAAGACTTTTAGGAGCTCCCCCAGGTTATGTTGGTTATGAAGAGGGAGGTCAATTAACTGAAGCTGTAAGACGTAAACCCTATTCAGTAATACTTCTTGATGAGATAGAAAAAGCGCATGCAGAAGTATTTAATATCCTTTTGCAAGTCTTAGATGAAGGAAGATTAACGGACTCTCAAGGAAGGACCGTAGATTTCAAAAATACGGTAATCATTATGACAAGTAACCTAGCTGGTAAATCTATACTGGAGTATTCACAAAAGATTTCTAAAAGTGAGGGAAAGTTAGAAAAAGATCAACAAATTCTAGATGATTCAATTAGTAATGCATTGTCTTCAATTTTTAGACCTGAATTTTTAAATAGAATTGACGAAGTGGTAAAGTTTGATCCATTATCTATTGAAGAACTTCAAAAAATAATCATTCTACAAACAGAAGATTTAAAGAACCTGCTTCTTGAGCAGAAAATAAATATCGATATAGACAAAAAAGTTATCAACAAAATTGCAAACGATTCTTACGAACCTGCATATGGTGCTAGGCCACTTAGCAGGGAACTTAGAAGACAAATAGAAAATCCCTTGGCTGCAAAACTTTTAGAGGATAACTTCAAAAATAAAAAATATATAACAATTAAACTTAACCCTGCTAAAAAAGATGAGATCGTTTTCAAACCTAGCTGAGGAGTAAATCAATAAGCTAAAATAAAAACTAAAGCATAAAGCTTAATTTCAAAAAAATTTTGTGACAAGTCCTACTACTAATAAAGAACCTCTTAAAAAGGATTCTCCTGAAGTTGAAGAGCCTAAAAAAAATAATAATTTTTTTAGATCTACCTACGATGAGCTTAAACTTGTCGTGTGGCCTAACAAACAACAACTTTTTAGCGAATCAGTAGCAGTTATAATTATGGTATCTTTTTCTGCTGCAGCCATTGCTTCTGTTAGCAGATTCTATGGATGGGCTGCCTCGCAAATTTTTGGTTGAATTATCTCCCGAATATCCATTAATAAAGATCTTAATTAAGCTTCCAGAAAAATGAGTAATGAATTAACTACAAACCTTGCTTCTTCAAAAGCAAATACAAGCATCGCAAGATGGTATGCTGTTCAAGTAGCATCAAGCTGTGAAAAAAAAGTAAAAGCGACTCTTGAGCAGAGATCAGTAACTTTAGGTGTTAATAATAGAATCATTGAAATTGAAATTCCCCAAACTCCAGGAATTAAATTAAAAAAAGATGGAAGCAGACAAACTACTGAAGAAAAAGTTTTCCCAGGTTATGTCCTCGTAAGAATGATTTTGGATGAAGATACAATGATGGCTGTTAAAAGTACTCCAAATGTAATCAACTTTGTCGGTGCTGAAGACGGTAGAGGAAGCGGAAGATCGCGCGGTCATATCAAACCTCGACCATTATCAAGACAAGAAGTTAATAGAATCTTTAAGCGCGCATCAGAGAAAAAAGCTGTAATCAAGTTAGACATTGAAGAAAAAGATAGAATCATTGTAACTAGCGGTCCATTCAAGGATTTCCAGGGAGAAGTTATAGAAGTTTCCGGAGAAAGAAATAAATTAAAAGCATTACTTTCAATATTTGGGCGCGAGACTCCTGTAGAATTAGAATTCTCCCAAATCAATAAACAAAATTAATTTCTAATTGTTCTTGTTTATCGAGTAAAATTATGATTTTCTACTCCAGCTCAAATTCTCTAATCTAATGGCAAAAAAAATTGTTGCAGTTATCAAGCTTGCTCTACAAGCAGGCAAAGCAAATCCTGCTCCTCCTGTAGGGCCAGCTTTAGGACAACATGGTGTCAATATCATGGCATTTTGCAAAGAATACAACGCAAGGACACAAGATAAAGCAGGTTTTGTAATTCCAGTCGAGATTTCTGTTTTTGAAGATAGAAGCTTTACTTTTATCACAAAAACACCTCCTGCTTCCGTCTTAATAACAAAAGCAGCTGGTATAGAGAAAGGTTCAGGTGAATCCGCAAAAGGCTCTGTTGGAAATATAAGTAAAGCTCAATTAGAAGAAATAGCCAAAACTAAGCTTCCTGATCTAAACTGTTCTAGTGTTGAATCAGCAATGAAAGTAATTGAGGGTACTGCTCGTAATATGGGCGTCTCTATCACTGATTGAGTTTAATACACAATTTCTCACTATTTAGGGGAGGTTAGTTAATAACCGTTTGCACCCAATATTATTATGAAAAAACTATCTAAAAGAATGGCGGCTCTATCAACAAAGATAGAAGATCGCATTTACCCACCACTTGAAGCTCTCAGTATTATCAAGGAAAATGCTAATGCAAAATTTGATGAAACTATTGAAGCACATATACGCCTAGGTATTGATCCAAAATATACTGATCAACAATTAAGGACCACTGTTGCATTACCACATGGTACTGGCCAAAGCATCAAAATTGCAGTAATTACAAGCGGTGAGAATGTATCTAAAGCTAAGGCTGCTGGTGCAGATTTATTTGGAGAAGAAGATCTGGTAGAAAGCATCAACAAAGGAAATATGGAGTTTGATCTACTTATTGCAACTCCAGATATGATGCCAAAGGTTGCAAAATTAGGAAGAGTTTTAGGACCTAGAGGTTTAATGCCTAATCCTAAAGCTGGGACAGTAACTAATGACATTGCTAATGCAATAAAAGAATTCAAAGCTGGTAAGCTCGAATTTAGAGCAGATAAGGCTGGAATCGTTCATGTCCGCTTTGGAAAAGCAAGTTTCACAAAAGAGGCTCTATTTGACAACTTAAAAACCTTACAAGAATCAATTGATAAAAATAAACCAAGTGGCGCTAAAGGAAAGTATTGGAAAACTTTTTATGTAACTTCAACAATGGGCCCTTCAGTTCAATTAGACATAAATGCCGTACAAGATTACCAACCTGAAGGTTAACGCTTTGTAGTATAATTTAAATTGCAATAATACGGCCAAAGAAAGTAGGTTGATTTAGTTATTCTAAATTTTTAATTCCTACCGAGGACTCGTCTTAAATTATTTCTTTTTGGATCTAATAAAAGCGGCCTCTTTAAAAGAACTTTGTCGCATTTCCTGCTCTCCCTAAATTACGATCCAAAAAACATCAATGGGCCGAACACTAGAGAATAAGCAAAAAATCGTTACTGAGATTAAATCTCTTTTAGACGACTCGGAAATGGCTGTAGTTCTTGACTATAAAGGTTTAACTATCAAAGAGATGTCAGATTTGCGATCTAGATTGCAAACAACTAACGGCATCTGCAAAGTTACTAAAAATTCATTAATGCGAAAAGCTATTGATGGAGATAGTAATTGGAACGATCTTGAATCTTTACTGACTGGAACAAATGCTTTTGTGTTAATTAAAGAAGATGTTGGTGGCGCTGTAAAAGCAATCCAATCTTTTCAAAAAGACACCAAAAAATCCGAGACCAAAGGAGCTTTATTTGAAGGCAGACTTCTTAGCGATTCTGAAATAAAAGAAATTGCAAGTCTTCCATCTAAAGAAGTATTGATGGCAAAAATTGCTGGCGCTTTAAATGGCGTAGCAACAAAAATTGCGATCTCTATCAATGAAGTGCCTTCTGGGCTTGCAAGATCACTTAAACAACATTCTGAAAAATCAGAATCTTAAATCAAAACCCTAATTAACTTTTAAGAAAATGTCCGCAAAAACTGAAGAAATTCTTGAATCATTAAAATCTTTATCACTTTTAGAAGCATCTGAGCTTGTAAAGCAAATTGAAGAGGCTTTTGGTGTATCTGCTGCAGCCTCTGCAGGTGTAGTAATGGCAGCTCCAGGAGCAGCTGGCGGTGACGCAGATGGTGGCGCTGCTGAAGAAAAAACTGAATTTGATGTAGTTCTCGAAAGCTTTGATGCAGCTGCAAAAATCAAAGTACTTAAGGTTGTAAGAAATGCAACTGGTCTAGGTCTTGGCGATGCAAAAGCACTTGTTGAATCTGCACCAAAAACAGTAAAAGAAGGAATTGCCAAAGCAGATGCTGAATCTTTAAAGAAAGAGATTGAAGAAGCTGGCGGTAAAGTTACACTTAAGTAAGAGTACATTTTTTCAAGCCGATAACCTTAATATCGGCTTCAAAAATTATGAATAGTGATAGTATTGCGATTGAAGCCGCAACAGATGGAGCCTGCAGTGGTAATCCAGGCCCAGGTGGTTGGGGCGGTTTAATAATTTTTGACGATAACAGCGAATTAGAAATAGGTGGTTCCGAGCAAAATACTACTAATAACAGAATGGAACTCACTGCGGCTATAAAAACTCTTGAGAAATTAAAAACCTACAAATTAAAAGAGAACTTTAAACTAAGAACTGATAGTAAATATGTCATAGAGGGTTATACAAAATGGATTATTAATTGGAAGAAAAATGGATGGAAAACAAGTTCAGGAAAACCCGTTCAAAATCTTGATCTATGGCAAAAAATTGATCAATTAAGAATTCATGGCCTAATAATGGAATATGTAAAAGGTCATAGCGGGGATAAACAAAATGATAGGGTTGATAAAATTGCAACTAATTACAGCAAAGGTATATCTATAGAAAGTAACTTAAAAAAAGAAGAATCCTCAGTTGATTTTTCCAAAAAAAATGCACCTGCAGAAATTCAGGAATTATTTTCCCGCAATGAATTAATTCAAAAATTTGCAGAAAAAAAGTACCTGTTAAGTTCACCTGAACTAGACACCTTATTAGGTGATGAAAACTACTTAAAGATAAAACAATATTCACTTTTTGAATGGCGCAATTGGAGATTGATTCCTAAAGATAAAAAATATTGGATAATAGAAAAAAAAGAAACCTAATTTTTTATGAATGAACATAAGGGGGGATTCAAGAATCTTTATAAAAACTTGATTACCCCTGTATTAAAAAAAGACTCTGGAATTGATGCAGAATACTTAACAAATTTATCTCTTAGTCTCCTATCATTCAGTTCAAGAAAATATAATTGGCCTATAGTATCTTCTATCTTAAAAAATCTAAATGAAGAATTTTCTGTAGTTGATAAAAGGTTAACTCAGAACATATGTGGAATAAATTTTTGTAATCCAATTGGTTTAGCTGCGGGTTTTGACAAAAATGGAAATGCTGCAAATATATGGAAAGATTTTGGTTTTGGATTTGCTGAGCTTGGTACAGTAACTAAATTTGCTCAGAATGGGAATCCCAAACCAAGGTTATTTAGATTGGCAGAAGAAGAAGCAGCATTAAATAGAATGGGTTTCAATAATAATGGTGCTGAAAATCTAGTTAAAAACTTTGTCGAACAAGGTATTGAGTTTAAAAAAGACAGGGATAACCTTTGTTTAGGGATAAATTTCGGGAAGTCAAAAATTACAAGTTTATCTCAAGCAAAAGATGATTATTTAACTTCTCTAAAATTATTAATTCCATATTGTGATTACGCAGCAATAAACGTTAGTTCTCCAAATACTGAAGGGCTAAGAAAATTACAAGATCCAATTCTTCTAAAAGAACTTCTTAGAGAAATTAAAAACTTACCTAATTGTCCACCATTATTTGTAAAAATTGCACCAGATTTAGGCCTTAAAGATATTGAAGATATTTGCCAATTAATAATCGAGGAAAACATCGATGGAATAATTGCTACAAACACCAGCATTGATAGATTAGGTCTTGAGAATAGAAAGATCAGGCAAACTGGATTATTACTCTCTCAAGAGAATGGAGGATTAAGTGGAAGACCTCTTCAAAAAAAAGCAAATAAAATAATTAAACATATACATAATATTGATAAAAAGATTATTTTAATTGGCGTTGGTGGAATAGATAGTCCTGAGTCAGCTTGGGAAAGAATTTGTTCTGGAGCATCTTTAATTCAACTTTATACAGGATGGATATATAAGGGTCCACAATTAGTTCCAGATATACTTGAGGGAATTATAAAGCAACTCAATAATCATCAATTATCTAGTATAAAAGATGCAATTGGATCAGATTTAAAATGGGTTGAATAAAATTAGAGAATGAATAATGAACCTCATGATTACTCAACGTTAGCCATGCAAGGATCAAACTTGAAACACGGTGGAAATGTATATGCAACTGCGAAAAAATTAAATTTATTACCCTCCGAAATCATTGATGCAAGTGCATCATTAGTACCCTTTGATCCCCCTCAATTACTAATAGATTCAATAAATGCGGAAATTAAGAATCTTGGCTTTAGATATTACCCAGAAAGAAACTTGAGTGATCTGAAAGAAATAATCGGCAAATTTCATGGGATAAATCCAGACAATATATTGCCCGGAAATGGAGCTTCTGAATTAATAACCTGGGCAGGTTATGAAGCATCCAAATTCGGAATAAGTTGTATTCCTTCTCCATCATTTGTTGATTATGAAAGATCTTTAAATTGTTGGAATAGCAATTTTATACATTGCGAATTACCAAAAAACTGGAATGATATTTTTCCTCAATCATTTCCGCTTCATCCAAAAGGTGATGTTATTTGGATAACAAATCCACATAACCCTACCGGCCAATTATGGGAAAAGAATTCATTGGAGGAAGTTGTGAAAAAATATAAATTAGTTATCTGCGATGAAGCTTTCTTATCGATAACACCTAATGGAGACAAAGAATCTTTAATACCATTAACCAAAAAATTTGATAATTTATTAGTCTTGAGAAGCTTGACCAAAATCTTCAATATTCCTGGTCTTAGATTAGGTTACGTTATTGGCTCTTCGAAAAAACTTAAACAATGGGAAATAAATAGAGATCCTTGGCCTTTAAATTCATTTTCTATTAAAGCCGGAATTGATCTACTAAGTAATAAGAAATTCTATGCACAGTGGACAAAACAGATTCACAGCTGGATAAATATTGAAAAAAAGAGAGTATTTGAAAAATTATTAAAAGTAGAGAACCTTAAAGTTCATAACTCTTCAACCAACTTTTTTTTAATAGAAAGTGAAACATCCTTGTCGCCAAATATAAAATACTTAGAAAACAAGGGAATATTGCTTAGAGAATGCACTTCATTTAGATTTCTTGACGAAAAGTGGGCAAGAATAAGTCTGCAGAATAGAAAAAATAACACTCTTTTATGCGAAGAAATTCAGAATTCCTTTAAAAAATAATTAATATACTTTTTAATCTCATTTTTAGATTTAATTTTATTATTATTTTCCATATTCTTCTTCATAAGATCTAATATTTCATAATGATTTTTTTGATTTTTTGATTTTATTTTAAAAATTCTTTCTAGAGTTTTTTCAAAAACTTCTTTGGACATTTTATTCTGATTGATTAAAACTGAGCCTCCACTTGCAGCAAGAATCATGGCATTTTTCTCCTGATGATTATTTTTAGAATCTGGATATGGAATTAAAATTGAAGGTTTTTCAGCCTCCATTAATTCATTGATTGTTCCTGCACCAGATCTCGATATTACAAGATCACAGTTTTGAATTAAAGCTGCTATGTCATTAGTAAATTTCTTTTGAATATAATTTTTGGAGTTTTTTACACGCAAAGGTTTTAGATTAGATTCGCCAACAATATGAACTATCCGAAATTGTTTTTTTATTAAAAATTCTAGAGATTCATAAAGAATTTGATTTATAGCTTTTGCTCCTTGACTACCACCCATAACAATCAAAAGAGGTCCATTTCCTTTTGGAACCCATTCTGGCAAAAAATTAAATTTATAGAATTGCTCTCTTAAAGGTGTTCCAGTGAAAATAGTTTTACAATTTTTTAAATAAGAATTTGTTTCTTTAAATCCTAAAAGAACATAGTTACATAAAAAACCAAAATATTTTGTGACCATTCCTGGAATTACATTTGATTCATGAATAATGATAGGTATCCTTAGAAGTTTTGAAGCAACAATAGTAGGTGCTGATATATAACCGCCAGTCGCAAAAACTAAATTAATTTTTTTTTCTTTTAAGATCCTAATTATTTGAAAAGTTGACATTAAAATTTCTATATATTGATAAAACAAAAAAATATTTTTTCTTGGTGTCTTTATATTCAAAGTCCTCAAATTATATTTTTCGGGAATAAAATTTGCATCAAGTCTTTGACTAACACCTAACCAATGAATATTCCATTCATCTTCCACCTCTTTAGAAACTGCTAAGGCTGGGAAAATATGCCCCCCTGTCCCACTTGCTGCAACTAATAAATTATTTTTTTTAGACATAAAAAACTAAAATAGTAGAATAAAATAACCAATGATTAATATGTTTAATTTAAACTTATTCAAAAATATAGGATTTCTTCTCTACTTATTTGTTTATCTTATTTTTCCCTATTCAGCAATAACGCAAACTTTGAAAGTTGATTTTATAAGAAATCTAGAAAAATCCTTAAATGCAAAAGATTTAGAATTCATTAGAAAAAATTTTAGAAATGAAGAAAGCCAAAATATACCAAAACAATTTTCAAAGATTATTAATGATTTCCCTAACAGCAAATGGAAGATCAAAAGGTTAAAATCTAATATTCCAGATGAAGATATTTTGCGAATAAAAGTTTTTGGGGAAAAAATAGTTAATGGAGAAATATATATACTCGAATCCAAATTTGATTATTTATTTTCAAACGTAAATGGGAAAATACATGAAGGGATTATCAAAAATTTATTCACCACGATAAGAAACGATAATAAAAAAATAGATATTAGTTTTAATATTCCTGATAGAGTTCTTACTGGTTCAAAATACGATATCGATATAATTCTAAATAAGCCTCTTGAAGAAGTTATTATTGCTGGAGCTATAAAACCTCATCAAGTTAATTCATTGTTTGAACAAGAAATATTACTGGAGCCATTGGCGTCTGGAGGAATTTTTAAAATAACAAGAGCCCCTTCAAAACCAGGGATACAAATTTGGTCAGGAATCATAGCTCATCCTGAAGGAATGATTACTTTCACAAAGAGCATTGATATTGTTGATAAGATATAGCCTAAGCGTCGTTTAACGCAGCCACACCTGGTAAAGTTTTACCTTCTAAAAGTTCCAAACTAGCCCCACCTCCAGTAGATATATGAGACATTTTCTCAGCTAATCCTGCTTTTTCAACTGCTGCGACTGAATCTCCACCACCAATTATTGTACAAACTTCAGAAAAAGCACTTAAGTCCGCAAGAGTCGTAGCTATTGCATTTGTACCGTCTGCAAATTTATCAAATTCAAAAACTCCCATTGGACCATTCCAAATAATTGTCTTACATTCTGCAAGAGCATTCTGAAAAACTTTAATGGAATCTGGACCAATATCTAGACCCATCCAATTCCCACTTATTGCATCAATTTGAGATATTTTACTATTGGCGTCAGGAGAAAATTCATCAGCCAAAACAACATCAGTGGGTAATAGCAATTCTACTCCTTTTGCTTTTGCTTTTGCTTCTAAATCTTTAGCAAGCTCAAGTTTATCTTCTTCTACAAGGCTCTTTCCGACATCTAAACCTCTAGCTTTATAAAAAGTGAAAATCATACCTCCACCAATCATGATTTTGTCACACTTATCTAGTAAAGAATCAAGTACTCCAATTTTGCTACTAACCTTTGATCCTCCAACTATTGCTGCCAATGGACGATTTGGGGAATCTACAGCTCCTTGTAGGTATTTCAATTCTTTTTCTAAAAGAAATCCAGCTACTGAGGGACTTAAATAATTTGTAACACCCTGAGTTGAAGCATGCGCTCTATGAGCAGCACCGAAAGCATCATTTACGTACATATCTGCATGTGATGCTAATTTTTTAGCAAACTCCAGGTCGTTCTTTTCCTCTTCACCAAAAAAACGAACATTTTCAAGTAAAAGAACATCTCCATTAGATAAGCTATTTGATTGTGCAACTGCTTCATCACCAATACAACTGTTAGTAAGAGCAACATTTTGCCCCAACAATTCACTTAATCTTGCTGCTACTGGGGTTAATCTCATTTTTTCATTTACCTGACCCTTTGGTCTACCAAAATGAGCAGCTAAAATAACTTTTGCGGAATGATTAATAAGATATTCAATAGTTGGGATCGCTGCACGAATACGCGTATCGTCTGTTATTTGACCATCTTCATTTAATGGAACATTAAAATCTACTCTTACAAGAACTTTTTTTCCTTCTAAATGTGTCTTATCAAGACTGGAAAGAGATAATTTTGACATTAAACAAGCTATATTTATAATCTCAAGACCCTAACGTTAATTTGGGCTTATTGGGTTAAAAAGTAGTTACTGTTACCTATGCCTTAATAAATTTTAAAAATTAACGATTATAAAAATTTTTTAGTCATTAAATTTATACTAAACTTTAGAAGTAAATACTTTTGAAACTTATAAAAACTAAAAGGAATACAAAATTTTATTTGATTTATTGAAGTGGACATACCCAAAATCCAATGGTACCCAGGCCATATCGCAAAAGCAGAAAAGAAATTATCTGAAGTTATCAATAAAGTAGATTTAGTCATAGAAGTTAGAGATGCACGAATTCCTTTGTCAACAGGACATCCACACTTAAATAAATGGATAAATAATAAAAAACATATTCTTGTTATTAACAGATCAGACATGATCTCCTCTCATACAATCAATAGTTGGAACAAATGGTTTAATGCTAAAGATCAATATCCTCTTTGGTGTGATGCTAAAAGAGGAATAGGGATTAAAGAAATTTGTAAGTCAGCCAAAGATTCTAGGTCGTCAATCGACGATAGAAGACTCTCTAGAGGAATGCGAATTAGGCCAATTAGAGCCCTTACACTTGGTTTTCCAAACGTAGGAAAGTCAGCATTAATTAATAGAATTGCAAAAAAAAGAGTTGTAGATAGCGCTAGGAAAGCAGGCGTGACTCGTAATTTAAGATGGATAAAATTAGAAAGTGGTATAGATCTGCTAGATGCTCCTGGTGTTATACCTCCAAATTTAGAAGATCAAAAATCAGCACTTAATCTTGCACTGTGTGACGATATTGGTGAAGCTGCTTATGAAATAGAGAGTGTCGCAATTGGGTTTATCAAAATTATATCCACTCTCAACAAAGATAAGAATGCGAATATCTCAGTTAAACAAATATCTAATAGATATGGAGTTGATATTGCCAAGGGCTTTAAAAGTCCTTCTGCTTGGATCAACGAAGCAGCTTCAAAACATACCTCAGGTGATAAAAGGAGAATGTCTCATAAGTTATTGGAAGATTATAGAAATCAAATGCTAGGTAAAATTGCTTTAGAAGTCCCACTATGGAATTAAATAACCAAAATTCTTTCGGCATTGGAGAAGGTGAGCTTATAGAAATTATTTATGAGCTACCTCTGCCTATGAGGCTAGACAGATGGTTGGTAAGCAAAAGGCCAGAACAAAGTAGAGCAAGAATTCAACATTTTATAAATTCAGGTTTAGTACTTGTAAACTATAAGACCGCAAAAGCAAAGACCCCATTAAAAAATGGCGACAATGTTCAAATATGGATGCCTCCTCCAGAACCTCTTATTTATTTGAAACCTGAAAAAATGGATTTAAATATCCTTTTTGAAGACGAGCACATCATAGTCATCAATAAACAATCAGGTCTAATAGTTCATCCAGCCCCTGGACACAAATCCGGAACTTTAGTGAATGGATTACTTTTTCATTGTAAAGATCTGCCTGGAATTAATGGGAAACTAAGACCTGGGATTGTTCACAGATTAGATAAAGATACCTCCGGATGTATGGTGGTTGCAAAAAGCCAAGAGGCATTAGTAAATCTCCAGAAACAAATTAAAGAAAAAATAGCATCACGCGAATATATTGCAGTAATTCATGGAGCACCTAATTCTGAAGAAGGCCAAATAGTGGGACACATTGGAAGAGATAAATTAAATAGATTGAAATATAAAGTAGTTGAAGAAACTTCAGGAAGGTATGCCTGTACCTATTGGAAATTAGAAGAAAGATTTGGCAATTACTCATTAATGAGTTTTAAACTAGATACGGGGCGAACGCATCAAATAAGAGTTCATTGCGCTCACATTAATCATCCAATTGTGGGTGATCCATTATATGGAAGATGTAAAAAACTACCATGTAAATTAGATGGCCAAGCTTTACACGCCATCAAGCTTGGACTTATACATCCAATAAATGGTAAAGAAATGATATTTGAATCAGAATTACCATTAGATTTTCAAAAATTACTAAGCGTTCTTAAAGTTAAATGAGATTTAAAGAGGAATTTAGAAGCGATTTTGTATACGGGTTTTGAGTTTTAGTGAATATTGTAGAACTTTCTCCTTCATCAACTATCTTTCCATTATTCATAACTAGCAACCTATTACAAAATCTTTTAGCAATGCCTAAATCATGAGTAATAAAAATAATCGTTAAATTCATTTTCTGTTGAAAGACTCTTAATAATTCAAGAATCTCTATTTTTACTGAAGCATCCAACATATTTACGCTCTCATCACAAATTAAAATTTTTGGCTGCAACAATAACGCCCTGGCCAATGAAATTCTTTGCAATTGACCACCAGATAATTGGTTAGGGTAAGAATTAAAAAAATCATTATTTAAGGGAAGATTTAAATTTCTTAACATTAATTTTATTTCTTTTTCGATTTTTCTTTTATCTGAAATTTTTTGAATAAAAAATATATCTTCCAAAATATTTTTAATTGTCATTTTCGGATTCAAACTTGAAAAAGGATCTTGAAAAATAATTTGCACTTTATTGTTCTTTTTAAAAGATTTATTTTTTTTCGATACATGATTTTTATCATAAATTTTGATTTCACCACCTCTTACTTTAAGAAGTCCAATTAAAGCCCTACATAATGTACTTTTACCACTCCCTGAAGAACCAACTATTCCAAGAGTCTCATTCTCATATAACTTGAAACTAACTTCATTTAAAGCCTTAATCCATTTATTAATGAAAATTGAAGAATTTAATTTATACCAATGTCTTAGGTTATTGACCTCTAGAACGACCTCATCTCGAGCATTATTTTTAGTATTTGGTTCTAATACTATTTTTGAAGCATTTACTAACTTTTTCCCGATATCTGATTTTGGTGATTGAAAAATATCTAATATATTTCCTTTTTCAACAATCGATCCCTTTTCAATTATTGCAACTTTTTTACACCACTTTGCTGCAAGATTAATATCATGACTAATTAAAATTAAAGTTGTATCAAATTCATTACATAGATGAATTATTTCTTGCATAATTTCAAAACTTGTTTTGGTATCTAAGCTTGTTGTAGGTTCATCAGCTATTAATAATTTAGGTTTCAAAGCAAGTGCCATTGCTATAGAAACTCTCTGTCTCATTCCGCCGCTAAATTGATGTGGGAAAGAATCAAGTCTACTTTCTTCAATTCCAACTTTTTGAAAAACTTCTCTTACTAATTTTTTAATAGCTAAAGATGATTTAGTTTGATCATGTGTTTTAAATAATTCATATAAATGATCCCCAACTCTCATTAGCGGATTAAGTTTTTTTATAGAGTCTTGATAAATAAATCCAAAATTCTTTCTTCTAAATAATTGTGCATCTTTGTTGTTTATTTTCCTAGGATCTACATTAGAAATCGATAGATACCCTTTAGAAGTGGCCTTTGCAGGCAATATATTTACTAATGATTTTGCAAAAGTGGTCTTTCCACATCCAGAAGGTCCTATTATGGCCAAATGATCTCCACTATCTATTTCCAAATTAAAATTTTTGATAATAGGTTGCTGTTTTAGATCATATTTAACAGTAAGATTTTTAACTACAATAATTTTTTCTTTATTTTTTTCCATGATTTATAGCAAATTTTTCTAGACATAAATAAAATACATCTAAAGCAATATAAAATGTCCGAGGCAGCTGCAAATTCAAAAGAAAAAAACGAAATTGAAGTTTCCAAAACTATTTTGCCTGAAAATAAAAAATATGAAAGTGAATCTTTGAATTATCAAATAAACGTTCCCGATTGGCTTCTTAAAGATATTCATAATTTTGAAAAATCAAATAAAGAAAATGATGAGAATCAAAACCTTATAGTAAAGGCTTTTAAACTTGCTTATAAAGCTCATGATGGACAATTCCGTGCGAGCGGCGAGCCATACATTATCCACCCGGTTGCTGTTGCAAATCTCCTTAAAGAAATAGGTGCTAGTTCATCTGTTATTGCTGCAGGCCTTTTACATGATGTAGTTGAAGATACTGGCATTGATTTATCTGAAATAGAAACAAATTTTGGATTAGAAGTAAAAATACTTGTAGAGGGTGTAACAAAATTAGGCGGCATTCACTTTAACAACAGGACTGAAGCACAAGCTGAAAATCTTAGAAAAATGTTTTTGGCTATGGCCAGCGATATCAGAGTTGTCTTAGTTAAACTTGCAGATCGACTTCATAACATGAGAACAATTGAATGGCTAAATGATGAGAAAAAACTAAGGATAGCGAGAGAAACAAGAGAGATTTATGCACCATTAGCTAATCGACTAGGAATAAACAGATTTAAATGGGAATTAGAAGATTTAGCTTTTAAATTCCTAGAGCCTAAAGAATATCTAGATCTTAAAGATCAAATCGCCGTTAAGAGAAGTGATAGAGAAAAAAGATTAAAAGTAACTCTGAATCTTATGAAGGAAAACTTGATTTCAGCAGGTTTGAAAAATTTTGAAATAACAGGAAGGCCAAAACATCTTTATGGCATCTGGAGCAAAATGGAAAGACAACAAAAGCATTTTCACGAGATTTATGATGTTGCTGCCCTAAGAATTATCATGGACAATTCAGATAGTTGTTATAGAGCTTTAGCAGTTGTTCATGATACTTTTAAACCAATTCCAGGTAGATTTAAAGACTATATAGGATTACCAAAACCCAATGGATATCAGTCCTTACACACTTCTGTGATTGGAAGACATCGACCTATTGAAGTTCAAATTAGAACTACTTCGATGCATCAAATTGCTGAATATGGTATTGCCGCTCATTGGCAATATAAAGAGGGTGGTTCTCCTGCAAAAAGTAATGCCGAGAGATTTAATTGGCTAAGACAATTAGTAGAATGGCAACAAGAAGGTAATGAAAGGGATCATAATGATTATTTGGCTTCAATTAAAGAAGATTTATTTGATGAAGAAGTATTTGTAATCACTCCAAAAGGAGATGTTGTTGGTCTAAGGAAAGGATCTACCGCGATAGATTTCGCCTACAGAATCCATTCTGAAGTTGGAAATCACTGTAATGGAATAAGAATTAATGAAAAGCTTTCTCCATTATCTACAGCACTTCAAAATGGTGACTTCATAGAAATTTTGACAAGTAATAATGCTACTCCAAGCTTGGATTGGCTTAACTTTGTAGTTACGCCAACTGCTAAAAATAGAATTCGCCAATGGTATAAGAAAAGCCATCGTGATGAAACGATTAAAAGAGGTAGAGATTTACTTGAAAAAGAACTAGGTAGAAACGGTTTTGAAGCATTACTTTCTAGTGAAGCCATGAAAAAAGTTGCAAATCGATGCAATTTAAAAACTACTGAAGACCTTCTTGCATCTCTTGGTTTTGGTGGTTTAACTTTGCATCAAGTATTAAACAGACTAAGAGAAGAAATAAAATTACAGACAGAAGATGTAAAAAATGATTCTGACTCTGAAATAGCAAAATCTTTTAAAAGTAATAATAATTTATCCACTAATCAATCTAATACTGCAGCTAAATCACCAATTTCCGGGATAGAAGGTCTTGATTACAGAATAGGTAAATGCTGTTCCCCACTCCCAGGCGAGGATATTATCGGAACTGTGTCGCTCGGCAACCATGGGATAACTATACATAGGGAAGATTGTGAAAATGTAATACCAATTCCAATAGAGAGAAGATTACCTGTCGGTTGGAATCAAGATAATAAAACTGGCGATAATAAGTTTCCAATTCAGCTACGAATAGAAGTAATTGATCGAGTTGGAGTTCTTAAAGATATTCTTATGAGGTTATCTGATAAAGGTATAAACGTTAGTGATGCCAATGTTAAAACTGCTTATGGTAAACCAGCTATTATAAATCTTTGTGTAGGTCTTGAAAGTTATAATCAACTTCACAAAACAATTGAACAAATTAAATCAATGGCAGATGTTTTAGATATTGCCAGAGTTGGACAAAGTTAATTGTAAAATCAGATCAATCTATCTTTTACTTTTTATCTTGTAGATAAAGAAAACAATACTGCCGCAAATCAAGGCTAATAAAATACCTACACAAGATGAACCTAAGAGTAATTTTAGGGAAAAAATTCTACCTTGTTTCCACAAGTCATCAATAACTAAACTTTTTTCAAGAATTTTATTAGAAGGATTATTTAAAAAAAACGAACCAACTTTATAGTTAAAATAATAAAGTGGAATATAAGTAAAAGGGTTGCTGATCCAGGTACCAATTGCAGCTAGAACAATATTTCCCTTAGCTATTTTCGCAAAAAATACTCCCATTAAAGTCTGAAAACCAAAAAAAGGAAAGCAACCACTAAATACCCCTATAGCTAAACCTTTAGCATTAAAGAAAGGACTTCCATTCTGACTCCTAAATAATGATAGAATTTTCTTATAGGTAATATCTCTTTTAAATCTCATTCAGAAAGAAAATTTCAAAATTAAATTCTTGATAATCTTACTTAATTATCCATAACAAAGCGAGAGATGGATTCGATAGTTACTACAGAAGATACGATAGCCGCAATTGCTTCAGCTATAAGTATTGGGAAGGGAGGAGTTGCGATGATAAGAGTATCAGGGAAAGACGCAATAAATTCTTGCAAAAAGATTGTTCAAACTAAATCTAAATATGCATGGGAATCACATAGGGTTTTTCGTGGTTTTATTCAGGAAAATAAACAAAATAAATTTATAGATGAGGTTTTAATTTTAGTGATGAAATCACCAAATAGCTTCACAGGAGAGGATGTAGTTGAACTTCATTGCCATGGCGGAATTATCATAGTAAATCAAGTTTTAAAGATATTATTATCTAATAATTCTAGAGTTAGACTTGCAAACCCAGGAGAATTTAGTCAAAGAGCTTTTCTTAATGGAAAAATAGACCTTACTCAAGCCGAGTCGATTAATCAATTAATTAATGCGAGCAATACCAGATCAGCAGAGTTAGCCTTTAGCGGGGTTCAAGGAGAAATAAAGAAAAAAATTGATGATATTAAAAATGACCTTATAAATCAACTTTGCGAAATAGAAGCGAGAGTTGATTTCGAAGAAGACTTCACAGATTTTGATTACACAAAATATCTAAACAACATTAAAAAAGTCAAAGAAAAAATAGAATTACTAATAGAAAATGCAAAAAGAAATTCATATATTCACAATGGAATATCCATTGCGCTTATAGGTAAAACAAATGTTGGTAAAAGCTCTTTATTAAATTTGCTTGCAAAAAAAGAGAAAGCAATCGTAACTAATATTCCTGGAACAACTAGAGATGTTATTGAAGTTAATTTAACTATTAATGATATTCCAATGAAAATAATTGATACTGCTGGCATAAGAGAAACTCATGAACAAATTGAAAGTATTGGAATTAAAAAAAGTTTTGGGAAAATAAAAGAGTCAGATTTTATAATTTATATTTATAGTCTTGAAGAAGGATTTAATGAAGAAGACAAAAAAATAATACAAGAAATTCCCAAAGAAAAATTAATTACTATTTTGGGCAATAAAAAAGATTTAATTGATTGCAAAAATATTAATTCAAATGAGTTAAAAAACACAATTCTTATGAGTATTAAGGATAATGATGGTGAAAGATTATTAATAGACACAATTATAAAAAAATGCGGATTAAAACAAGTAGAAAATATCAATATATTTTTAAACGAAAGACATCTAACAAATTTGTCTGCTTGCTTATCTAATTTAAATGATACAGATGAAATAATTGAAAATAAATTGCCTTTTGATTTGTTATCAATTGAACTGAGAGATGGAATTCAAAACTTATCTAAAATAACTGGTCAAGAATTAACAGAGGAACTTCTAGATAATATTTTTTCTAAGTTTTGTATTGGTAAATAAATTTGAGTTAAATTACATAGTGATATATAGTTGATTCTCTAACTTCAGTTTAATTTTTATTAATTAATTATTTCTTAGTTTAGTGGATTTAAATACTCCAATAATAAGTAAAATCATTGATAATTGGATCGATGAAGATATAGGTAGGGGAGATCTTACAAGTTCCTCTATTACAGCAGAGAATGGTAATGCATATTGGATTGCAAAAGAAGATGGTATATTCTGCGGGGTTGAAATTATAAAAGAAATTTTTAGAAAAATTGATTTAAAAATCAGTCCAAAATTTAATATCTCTGATGGAGATAAATTTGTTAAAAATCAAAAACTCTTAGAAATATATGGGCCTTCAAAAAGTTTACTCGCTAGTGAAAGGATCAGCTTAAATATAGCAATGCATTTATCTGGAATATCAACATATACAAAGAATCTTACAGATAAATTAGAAGGCACAAATATAAAATTAGCAGATACTAGAAAAACGACCCCTGGATTAAGAATATTTGAAAAATATGCATTCAAATGCGGAGGTGGGGTGAATCATAGAATGGGATTATACGATGCTGCTATGATCAAAGAAAATCATATTGCATGGACAGATAATCTTAAGAATGCAGTACAAAATATTCGCCTAAATTCGCCTTTTACAACTCATATCATAATTGAAGCTGAGAATATCGACCAGGCAAAAGAAGCAGTATTAGCAGGAGCGGATAGTATCTTATTAGATGAACTTAGTCCTGAAATAATCAAAAGAAACGTTCAAGAATTAAGAGAGTTATCAATTAATAGTCTACAAAAAGAAGTCAATAAAAATTTGATAATAGAAGTTTCTGGAATAAACCCTCAAGAAATTAATAAATATCTAATAAAAGGTATTGATTTAATTTCAACAAGTTCTTCAATCACCAAAAGTAATTGGATTGATTTGAGTATGCGTTATATTAATTAATCATATAGATAAATAATTGAATAATTAATGCTAATCATTTTTAAAGAATTAACAAAACAATTTGAAAAATCTCTTTTAGATAGTCTTGAAAAAAATGATAAAAAAGGAGAATTCGCAATTCTTAGCAAGAATTTAATTACACAGTCATCAAAAGAGGAATTTGGTGATTATCAATGTAATGTTTGTTTAAGTTTATCTAAAATATATAAAAAGAACCCAAGAGATATTGCTAATGATTTTATTAACCTTTTAAATAAAAATAAAAGCATAGCAAAATTATGTAAGAGTCTAGAAATAGCTGGACCTGGATTTATAAATATAAAATTAAAAGATGAGGTTCTAATAAATGAAATTAAGTCAAATATGCAATGCAATAGGGCTGGCATACCTCTAATTAGAAAAGATTTAGATAGTGGTTTGTCCAATAAAGTTATTGTCGATTTTTCTAGCCCTAATATTGCTAAAGAAATGCATGTAGGGCATTTAAGATCAACAATAATAGGTGACTCAATATCTAGAATTTTCGAGTTAAGAGGTTATGAAGTATTAAGACTCAATCATGTTGGTGATTGGGGAACACAATTTGGCATGCTTATTACTCAGCTCAAAGATTTATATTCAAATGATCTAGAAGAAATAGGAAAGATCAAGATAAGTGATTTAGTTGAATTTTATAAAGAATCAAAAAAAAGATTTGATAACGAATCTGAATTCCAAAAAAGATCTAGAGAGGAAGTAGTTAAGTTACAAAGTGGAGATATTAAATCGATTAAAGCTTGGAAATTATTATGTGATCAATCAAGGAAAGAATTTGATGAAATCTATAAAAATTTAAAAATAAAAATAGAAGAAAGAGGTGAATCTTTTTATAATCCCTTCTTAAAATCAGTTATTGATGATTTGAATTTAGAAAAAATATTAGTAGAAGATCAAGGAGCAAAATGTGTATTTTTAGATGGAATGACTAATAAAGAAGGCAAACCTTTACCGCTAATTATTCAAAAAAAAGATGGCGGTTTTAATTATGCCACCACAGATCTTGCTGCTATAAGATACAGATTCAATCAACCTCCTAATGGCGATGATGCTTCAAGAATTATTTATGTAACTGATCATGGGCAAGCAAATCATTTTGCTGGAGTTTTTCAAGTTGCAAAAAAAGCAAAATGGATCCCAGAAAATTGTCAAGTAGACCATGTCCCTTTTGGTTTAGTTCAAGGAATTGATGGCAAAAAACTAAAGACAAGAGAAGGTGAAACAATACGCCTAAAAGATTTATTAAATGAAGCAGTTAGAAGAGCAAAAGAAGATTTATTGAAAAGATTAGAAGATGAAGATCGTTATGAGACCGAAGAGTTCATAGCAAATACTTCAAGAATTATTGGATTAGGAGCTGTTAAGTATGCAGATTTAAGTCAAAATAGGATTACTAATTATCAATTTAGTTTTGATAAAATGCTTTCCCTTAATGGTAATACTGCTCCTTATTTGTTATATACACTTGTAAGAATTTTAGGAATTAAAAGAAAAAATGATTTTGTTTATGAATCTCAAGATTTTCAGTTCGTAAATTATGAACATAAATCTGAGTGGAAACTTATCAGAAAATTACTTAGGTTCGATGAAGTCATAATTTCTATTGAAAAAGACTTAATGCCAAATAGATTATGCAATTATCTGTTCGAGCTATGTCAGACTTTTAATAGATTCTATGATCAAGTTCCAATACTCAAAGAAGAAAAATATATAAAAATCTCTAGGCTTAATTTATGTGACCTAACTGCAAAAACACTAAAATTAAGCTTAGAGCTTTTAGGAATTGAAACTTTAGAAAGAATGTAATGAATGATTTTGCTCCATTAAATAATCTTTTCCCAAAACCAAGAGAAGAAATAATAAATATGCAGTCTTACTCTGCACCTTTAGAAAATAGAAGAAATTTACTCCGCTTAGACTTTAATGAAAATACTTTAGGACCAAGTCCTAAGGTTTTAGAGGCATTACAAGCGATAAAATTAGATGAGATTTCAATTTATCCAGAATATAATTTTTTAAAAAAATTTTTATGTGATAAATATCTTGATTCAAGAAAATTTGGTAATGATGAAATCGGAATTTTCAATGGAGCAGATGCAGCAATAAATGCAATTTTCAATTGCTTTGGAGAAAAAGATCAGATATTTCTAACCACAAATCCAACTTTTGGTTACTATTCTCCTTGTGCAGAAATCCGAGGAATGAAAAAAATAAGTTGTTCTTACATTGGAGAAAATTTTCTGTTCCCCATCGAAGAATTTAGGGAAAAAATAATAAAGCATAATCCAAAGTTAATATTTATTTGCAATCCAAATAATCCAACAGGAACTGTTCTAAGCTCTAATGAAATAATTAATTTAGCCAATATCAATAACGATTCATTAATAGTTGTTGATGAACTATATGAAAAATTTAATGGAGATAGTCTTCTTGAATCGATAGATTTTGAAAAGAATAAAAATATACTAATAATCCAATCTCTTTCAAAAACTGCAGGTTTAGCTGGTTTGAGAATAGGTTTTACTTTTGGCAATAAAAGTTTAATTCAGTACATTAATAAAGTTACAGGACCATATGATGTAAACAGCTTTGCTATAACAGCTGCATTAGCAGCACTTAAAGACAAATCATATATTGATAATTATGTTTTAGAAGTAAAAAAGGCGAGGGAATGGATTTTAAATAAATTTAAATCAACAAAAATCAGAACTCACTTTAGTGGAGGTAATTATTTCTTAATTTGGCCAAAAAAAGATCCTAAAATCTTAATACAACAGATGAGAGAAAAAGGTATTCTTATTAGAAGTATGGAAAACAAAAAAGATATCGGTAATTCTATAAGGGTTAGTATTGGAACTAAAAAACAAATGATTTTTTTCTGGGACAATTACAAGATATTAGATTTAAAAAATTAATTATTGAAAATATAAATTTTATTTTGATCGATTCTTTTAGATTTTATTTGAAAATCTTTTCCAACATATTTTACTTTAAAATCTTTCATATTTTCGATAAATAAATCAGCATTTGAGAAATCACATTCTTTATTAATTTTTTTGCCGCGTTCAAAGTGAACAGGAATAACTACATTAGGTTTTAGAAGCTTAACTATTTTTGAGGCTTCTTTACCATTGTAAGATTTTATTCCTCCTCCAATTGAAATAAACAATATATCTGGACTAGACAAAATAATTTGACTGTTTATATCAATATCACCAGCAGCTCCTCCCATATGAACAATTTTAAGATCATTCTGCTCCCAACTCCAAACAGTTGCCATCCCAAATCTTCTTCCATCTACTCTGTCATGTGGTACAGAAATTCCATTTAATAAAATATCCTCAAATTGATAGATTCCTGGCTCAACGAACATTAATTGATCATTAGGGTTATATCCTTCATCTGGAAGCCTAGAACTAGCCAAAATAAAATCTACGTTATCTTCTTTTGGCTCCTTTAAATTACTTGCACAACCTATTGCTTTAAAGGGATTTATAAGAATAGATTTATCTGCACTAGTAATTAAAAAACTACTATGTCCCAAACTTTTTATTCCTAAGTTCCTTGCCAATAATGAGGTAGGTAAAAAAGAGCTAACTAATATCAAAAATAAAAAGTTTTTAATTTGAGAAATCATAATATTAATTTTTTTTTATTTTACTTTTGTTCAGCCATTTTTAGAAAATTACTAATTAATTTATGACCAAATTGCGTCAACACACTTTCAGGATGGAACTGTACCCCATGTAAATGTTTATATTCTTTATGAGAGATAGCCATAATTGTTGAGTCTTCTAAAGTCGCAGTTATCTCGAAACAAGAAGGTAAAGAACTTGAATCAACTATAAGACTATGGTATCTAGTAGCCACAAATGGAGTCTCGATATCTTTAAACAATCCTTTTTGGTTATGAAATATTTTGGATGTCTTACCATGCATAAGTTCTTTCCCAACAATAACCTTACCTCCAAAAGCTTGGGCCAAAGCTTGATGACCTAAACAAACTCCCAAGGTCGGAATATTTTTAGATAATTTTTTTAGAATTGGCAGACAAATTCCAGATTGATCTGGATTACCTGGACCTGGAGATAAGAGAATTCCACCAGGATTTAGTTTAATAATTTCTTCTAGAGTAATTTCATCATTTCTTTTAACTATTAATTCTTTAGTTATTTCATGCTCAACTGAAAGTTCTCCTAAATATTGAACAAGGTTATAAGTAAAACTATCGTAATTATCAATAACAAGAAACATATTTATATGGATTTAAAATAACAACTTTATTTTAGGAACAAAGATATATACAGCAATAATAACAGAATTAATGGAAGCTAATAATACTGCTCCTGCAGAAGTATCTTTTGAAATTTTAGCCAAAATACTAAATTCTTTTTTCACTACTAAATCAACGATTGATTCAATAGATGTGTTCAATATTTCTAATATTAAAACAGACATTATTGTTGCAATCAAAAAAACATAATTACTTAGACTAATTTTGAGTAAAAAACCAATTATTAAACTTGTAACTGCAAAAATTAATTGAATTTTAAAATTTCTTGAAGTTTTCAATACATAACTAATACCACTGAAAGCATACTTAAAACTTATAAATACATTACTAGAAGTTTTGTATGATTCTTTTCTATTTTCTAAATAATTTATTTTTTTTTCCATTGGTTTTTAATCTAATCGAGTAATTAAATATTCTTGGAAATTTAACATATTTTCTAAATCATGCTCATTATTATGTTCCCATCCCAAAAGATGTAAAAATCCATGACTAGCCAACCAGATCATCTCTCTATAGATTGAATGTTTATATTCATAAGATTGCTCAAGTGCCATCTCTAATGATATAAAAATATCTCCCAACTCTATATGATCTAAATTATTTAGAGATTCATCAGAAATAATTGGAAAAGATAGAACATCAGTTGGACCATTTTTTTGCATCCATTTCTTATTCAAAGAAGCAATTTCTTGATTAGATATTATCTGTAAGCCTAATGAAAAAGATTTTTTTTCAAAAATATAATTTGGTAATTCATAATCCTCTTTTTTTAATATTGTATTTATCCAAGATAAAAAAACTTTCTCCCAAAAAATAGATTCAAAAATAAGATCAGTTTTAGTATCTTTTAACTTATTTGAAAATTGAGAGAAATCATTAAATTGAAAAACCAAATCTAAATTTATTTCAGAAATAATTTTTTCTTTCATAAATTATTAAACTGGAATATTGGGCTTACCTATTGTGGCCACGAGTATTAATATCCCAATTAAAACTAGAAAGGTTATTGAAAAATGGGAAATACTTTTTGAGCCTTTCCTTACCATATTTCTCATAGCAAGCTTTATAAAGCTTGGAGGAGAAACTTTTTTTTCTAAAATTTCGTTTTTATTTTCCATTAGTTATTCAATAGATTCATTAGAAGAAATATTCATACGTAATAATTCATGAATAAATGGTTCAAGTCCACCATCTAAAACACTATCTAACTCGTTAGTCTCCTGCATAGTCCTAAGATCTTTTACCAATTGATAGGGATGGAAAACATAATTTCTTATTTGATTGCCCCATGCAGCTTCCACAATATCACCTTTAATATCAGCGACTTCAGCAGCTCGTTGTTCTTTAGCAATCACTAATAGTTTAGACTTTAGAAGTAACATAGCTTTTTCTTTATTTTGTAATTGAGATCTTTCTTGAGTACATCTTACTGAAATCCCTGAAGGCAAATGAACAATTCTCACTGCTGTTTCTACTTTATTAACATTTTGTCCTCCAGCTCCACCGGATCTACTCGTTGTAATTTCTAAATCTTTTTCAGGTATATCAAGTGAAATATTATCATCTAATTTTGGCATAACCTCTACCCCAGCAAAGCTGGTTTGTCTTTTACCATTGGCATTAAAAGGAGAAATTCTTACTAATCTATGAGTTCCTTTTTCATGTTGCAGATAGCCATATGCATATTTTCCATCAATTTCGAACGTTACACTTTTAATACCTGCTTCTTCTCCTTGAGATAATTCATTAATGACAAGGCTCATTTGATTATTATCGGCCCATCTTGAGTACATTCTTAATAATATCTCTACCCAATCCTGCGCATCTGTTCCACCCGCACCTGCGTTAATAGAAACTACTGCTCCTTCCTTATCGTATTCACCACATAACAATCTTTCAAATTCCCATTTATCCAAATTCTCTCTTAATGTCTTTAATCCCAGCTGCGATTCTAAAATCATTTCCTCTTCGGGTTCTAGAGAATAAAGCTCAAGAGAGGCATTAGCATCAGAAATAAAAGTTTTCCATTTATCTAACAATTCGAGTTGTGCTTTGACATCATCAAGGATTAACATTTGCTTTTTAGCTTCTTCTTGATTTTCCCAAAATTCAGGCTGAGCAGAAATTTGCTCTAACTCTTTCCTTTTCGCTTTTAATCTTGGAACGTCAAAGACAATCCTGAGCATTACCCAGGCGCTCTGTTAGTTCAGAAAGATCTTTTTTGAAATCTGTAATATCTATCAAAATAGAAGTTAATCGTTATTTATAATCTAACAAGCACTTTTGTTTAATAGTATAAACTAAGTATTATTTTAAAAAAATGTCCAAAGTTGAAATTTATACTTGGCAATATTGCCCATTCTGTATTCGAGCAAAATCACTACTCAAGAAAAAAAATGTAAATTTTACAGAATATAAAATAGATGGCGACGAAGATGCCAGAGCATTGATGATTGAAAGAGCTGATGGTAGAAGAACATTACCACAAATATTTATAGATAATGAGGGTATCGGAGGCTGCGATGATCTCTACGCATTAGAAAATGAAAATAAATTAGAAGGATTATTAAACTAGATCTTATGAAATTTCTATTCGTAATAGATCCTATTAAAAATATAAATCCCTTAAAAGATTCAACTGCTGCTTTAATGCAAGCATCATCAAAAAAAAATATTGAAATCTGGAGTTGTACTCCTCAAGACCTGGAAGCTAGAGGTGATGAAGTATGGGCATCTTCTGTAAAAGTTGAAGTAATTCCGTGGATTTCTTTCAAAGAGAATGATTGCATACCTCTCGCCGAATTTAATTGCATTTGGATGAGAAAAGATCCTCCTGTAAATGAGGCTTATTTATATGCAACCCATCTTTTAGAGGTTGCCGAAAGAAAAGGAGTAAAAGTAATTAACAAACCCTCATCGTTAAGAGCGTGGAATGAAAAGCTAGGTGCTTTAAGATACAGCCACTTAATGGCACCTACAATAGTTGCGAGTAAGGTAAAAGATCTTATTAATTTTGCAAATATAAATAATGAAGTAGTCATAAAACCTCTTGGAGGAAAAGGTGGTCAAGGTGTTATAAGGATAAATAAAAATTCTCCAGGAATTAAATCAATCATTGAATTAATCACTTCTCAAGAAGAATTACCCGTTATGATGCAAAAATTTATTCCCGAAGTCATAGAGGGTGATAAAAGAATAATTATCGTAAACGGAGAAGCAATTGGATCAATAAATAGGATTCCTCAAGGAGGCGATTTTAGGAGTAATTTAGCGATGGGAGGCAAGGCTGAACCCACATTATTAACAGAAAAAGAAAAAAGTATCTGCTCAGAATTATCTCAACACTTCAAAGATGAGGGTTTATTTTTTGTAGGTATTGATGTAATAAATGGAATGCTTAGCGAGATTAATGTAACAAGTCCAACAGGTTTAAGAGAAATAGAAAATTTATCCAATAAAAATGTTTCAGAGGAAGTTATTGAAAAATTAGTAAAAATTATCTAGGATTTTTAGCGCAAAATATCTGTTTTACTATAGATTCAAATTTTAATTTAATCTCATCTATTTCTTTCTCTAAAACGGAGCCAGAAACTATACCTGAACCTGCAGTAAATTCAATATTTTCTTCAATACATCTTGCGCCTCTTATTGCCAAAAGAAATGAAGCATTGCCTGATGAATCAACCCAACCCATTGGAGAAGCATAATTTCCTCTAGGAAAAGACTCAAGAGTGTTTATCCAATCCAATGCTGCATTTTTTGGGTATCCACAAACAGCTGGAGATGGATGTAGGTTTTTAAGCAATTCAAAAGGACAAATATTTTCAACTTTAGAGAAAATGAGTGTTTGCAAATGAGAAATATCTCCAAATGAATTTACCTTGATATCACTTTTTTTAAAGTTTGTTATTTTTGAAACTTCTAAAGATTTAATCAAATGTTCTATTACATAATTATGTTCCTTTAGGTCTTTAGTACTTTTTAGGAGTTTCTTAAAATTTGAATTAGTAGAGATAGTTCCAGCAAGAGCCTCTAAAGTTAAATTAGGTTTAGAGAAAGAAAATAATTTTTCTGGAGATGCTCCAAACAAAATATCCTTACTATTCCTTTTCCAAACGTATCTACATGTATTTGGTTGCTTCTTTTTAAATCTTTTTAAAATTTTTACTAAATCTAATTTATTTTTAAGTTTTATTTTAATCCTATTCGCTAAAACTATCTTTTCGAGGATATCTTTCTCTACTAATTGAATTCCTCTATTTACTATTTTTTTCATGTTTGTTTTAGAAGTTTCTAAGGAGCGTGAAAAATCATCAATAAAAGTGGAATCAAAACTAGTTTTTAAGCCAGATGATTTTATTAATTCTGAGCCAGAATTAATAACTTGATTTCTAATTGTCCATATTTCTTCAATTAATGTTCTTAATGATGATTTACCTTCAACATGACCATTGATTCTTAACCAGCAATTCTTGCCACTTTTAGTAATTAATATTTTTGGCAAAATGGCTTCCAAACTAGGGATATCTGAAGGTAAATTCTTATTATTCAAATTTTCAGAGAAAGAAAATAAATAAATTATTTTTGAAAGTGCAGAATTATGCGATTCATTAGTTAAGTTAATTAAATTTTTAAAATTCTCAGAATTAAACTCTTTTGCTACCTCAAATCTTTTTGGGCCATCCAGAGTAACATATTTACACTTCTCGAAAGCTATATATGAAATGCCATCAGATTCCTCCCAAAATGAAGAAAACGGATATTGATTTATTAACAATTCATAAACTTGAAATAAATCAATACAAGGAATATCAACACAAATACTTACTAATCCAGAATTTTCAACTTTCTTATCGAAAGAGGAAAATACATCTTTTAAAAAATCTGTTAAGTTTAAATCATTTTTCATTACTTATTGAAAATAACTAAAAATGATGCAATAAAGTAAAAAATGTAACTCAATTTATAAACTACATTCAATAATTATCTAATTTTACGTGTTAATTAAAAATGGACGAAGATAAAAAAAAATTATGGAAAAAAGCAATAAAATGGCCTCTTTATTCTGTTGCCATACTTCCAGTTTTAATAACAGGGGCTTACTTGCTCAATCAATATGAAGAGGTAAAAATTTATAATTTGATTTCATTTACTTTAGCTGCAATTTTGATATTACTTTGGGAAAATCTAACTAATGATTTATACGACTCAGAAACAGGAATCGATGAATTTAAATTTCATTCAATTGTAAATCTTGTAAAAAATAAAAAAATAATTTCATTTATTGCATATACATCTTTAGTTATTGGTTTATTAATAATTTTAATTATTTCAGTATCAACAAGTATAAACATTTTTATTTTGGTGGCAGCTTGCTGCTTCTTGGGATATTTATATCAAGGTCCTCCTTTTAGATTGGGCTATCAAGGTTTAGGAGAACCATTATGCTGGCTTGCATTTGGACCTTTTGCTTACTCTGCAGTCTTAATTGCGTTAAATCCGTCTAATATTTACTTCGAAGATATTCCATGGAAAGTTTCTTTATTACTTGGTTCAGGACCTTCCTTGGCAACAACTCTTGTATTATTTTGTTCTCATTTTCATCAAATTTCTGAAGATAAAAAGCATGGGAAAAATTCACCTTTAGTTCGCTTAGGGGCAAAAAAAGGTTCTCAATTTGTGCCCTGGATCATTTTTACAATATATATTTTTCAACTTTTCATAATTGTTTATGGATTTATTCCAGTGTTTTGCATCCTTTATTTGCTTAGTTTCCCTCAAGCAATAAGACTTATAAATTTATTAAAATCTTCTTATGCAAAACCTTCTGCAATAAAAAATTGCAAATTCGTTGCAATAAAATTTCAAACTCTTAATGGAATTGGTTTAATCACAGGATTAATATTTAATTACTTTCTAAATAAATGAACTTAATATTTCAAAAAAAATCTTATAGCTTTAAGTTATCTGCCAAAGTAGAAAATTCTAAAACCAATTACCATACAAAATCGGGTTGGATAATTAAATTAATAAGTAATGATAAAAAAATAGGGTTCGGAGAAGTTTCACCGCTACATAAAAAAGACTTAAAAAAGTGTGCGAAACAACTAGATATGATCCCTGAGTATATAGAGGAATTTAATTTATCTGAGCAAATAAATATTTTTCACCCATGTATTCAATCTGCAATAAATTCTGCATTAGCTGAGATCAATGGAATAATAATTTTTAAAGAAAAATACTACTTTGATGAAATTGGTAAAACAGCCATATTGTTAAATCATGAAAATGTAGTTTCAGATCTAAATGATATTAAAAAAAGACATTGTGATATTGAAAAATCATTAACCTTAAAATGGAAAGTAGCACTAAAAAATAACCATGAGGAAGAAGCAAAATTAGAAGAAATTTTAAGCAAAATAGGTAATAATATTAAGTTAAGAATAGATGCTAATGGTTCTTGGGGAAGAGACATAGCTAATAGATGGGCTGATATTTTGAAAGATAATAAAAATATAGATTGGTTAGAACAACCTCTCTGTGTTGATGATATTGATGGACTGACAGAACTAAACAAAAAAATTCCAATAGCTTTAGACGAATCACTTTTAAAATTTCCAACTTTGATTGATGAGTGGAAGGGTTGGCAAATTAGAAGGCCTTCTCAAGAAAATAATCCAGTTAAGCTTTTAAGAGAATTAGAAAATAAAAAAGCTTTAATATCTATAAGTACCTCATTTGAAACTGGAATAGGAAAGAGATGGCTCCATCATTTATCTTCTCTACAATTACAAGGACCAACGCCAAAAGTTCCTGGTTTAGCTATGAATAAATTCCCTAATTCGTTTCTATTTTTAAATGAAGCAAAAAAGATATGGGATCAACTATGAAAAATAAAATTCATACTATTGAAGTTGAAAATAACGAAACTCAATCTGTAGAAAAAATTATTGAAAAAATTAGAGAGAATAAAATTATTTATGTAAAAAACAAATTTTATGCAGACAAAGATGTATTAGATTCAATTACGGAAAATGGACCAGCAATTATCTTAAACAGTAGTGGGAGTTCTGGAAAACCGAGACAATGTTTTCACCATTTAAATAATCTTAAATTATCTGCAGCTACATCAGGTCAATGGCTAATAGAGCAAGGATTTGAATTACAAAACTGCTTAGTTTTAAATACTTTACCCCTGAACCATATAAGTGGATTAATGCCAATTTTTAGAAGTCAAACTTGGGGATGTGATTGTATTAATATTTCTCCGAATTTGATAAAAAAAACTCGAGAACTTTTACTTTTCACAATTAAATTTAAAAAAAACAAAAAACACTTGATTACGTCATTAGTACCTACCCAATTACAAAGACTTTTATCTCAAAAAGATGGAATTAGTTGGCTAAAAATTTTTGATCTAATTTGGGTAGGTGGAGCTTCAATTTCAGACGAAACTGCAGAACAATGTATAAAAGAAAAAATAAAATTAGCACCTTGTTACGGCTCAACTGAAACAGCAGCAATGGTTACGAGTTTAAAACCAAAAGAATTCTTAATGGGTTTTAAAAATGTTGGAGAAATACTACCTGATACAAAAATAAGAATTAACGCACAAGGATTAATCGAAATAAAATCAGCCAGAATTGGAATCGAAATAATAGATTCTTTAAAAACTAAAAATTTCAAAAATAAAAATGGGTGGTGGCAAACAAGTGATTTAGGCGAAATTAAGCAAATCAATAATTCTTACTATTTAAAATTTGTTGGAAGAAGTGATAATGCTTTTAATTCAGGCGGAGAAGTTGTTTTCCCTGAAGTAATTGAATCTAGATTAAATGATTTCATTATGAAAGAAAATATCCCAATTAATAAATTCAATATTTCGAAAGTATCTAACAAATTATGGGGAAATAAAATTAAAGTAATAGTTGAATTTAGAGAACTTACAAATGATAAAAATATTGAAATTTCTTTAAATTTATTAAAAAAATTTTCTCAAAGTTGGCCTAAACATGAAAAGCCTGAAAAGTGGATTGTTAAAAACAAAAATAGCATTACAGAAAAAATAAACTATAAATTTAAAAAATAATAATCAACATTCTTTTAAATTTGTACTCACATTAGAAGCCTCTATCCATCTTTCTAGCTGATCGGGAATTTCTATTTTATTTCTTGAATCAACATTTAAAGAACAGTGTATAATTTTCCCTTCGGCTACTTTATTTCCATTTTTTATAAAAAAGCTATTTACTTGGAACAAATGATTATTAATTTTATGAGGGGCAATTTTTACTTTTAGTAAATCTCCAATTTTTATAGGCGCATGAAAGTTTGCTTCACAATTTACTATTGGAAAAATAATTTGACTTTTACATATAGAAAAATCTGGAAAAATATCATGACAAGGGATCCCATAGATTTCAATACTTTCTTCCCAAGCTTCATGCGACCATTTTAATAAGTTATGAAAATGAATTACACCTGCAGAATCACAATCACCAAACCTTACCTTCTTCTGCAATATTAACCAGTCAGAGGGTTTCATTTAAAGAAATTATCTATCAACAGATCCCATAATGACATCTATTGAACCAAGGATTGCCATAATATCAGCGATTTTGGCACCTTTAAGAATATGAGGCAATATTTGCAGATTATTTAAATCAGCTGCTCTGATTTTAAATCTCCATGGGGTAACTTCATTATTTCCTTGAATAAATACACCTATTTCTCCTTTGCCGGACTCTAATCTTGTATATAATTCTCCGTTAGGAATTTTAAAAGTTGGAGCAACCTTCTTAGCTACATATTGATAGTCGATACCAAATATTTCACTTTTCTTATCTTCAGTCGCCATTCTTTGAGCTTCTAAATTTTCTGTTGGACCTCCTGGAATCATTTTGCAGGCTTGGCGAATGATGCTTAGTGATTGTCTCATCTCTTCAACTCTTACTCGATATCTCGCATAACAATCTCCTTCTTTTTCCGAAGCAATCTGCCAATCAAAATCGTCATAACATTCATAACTATCGACTTTCCTTAAATCCCAGGAAACTCCAGAAGCTCTAAGCATTGGCCCAGACAAAGACCAATTAATTGCCTGGTCTCTTTGTATTGTTCCTAGACCTTCAATTCTTTTTCTAAAAATTGGATTATTTGTAATTAATTTTTCGTATTCATCTATCTTAGGACCAAACCAATCGCAAAAGTCTATACATTTTTCTAACCATCCGTATGGGAGATCACATGCGACACCGCCTATCCTAAAGAAATTATTATTTATTAGCCTTTGTCCAGTGGCAGCTTCCCAGAGATCATAGATCATCTCTCTTTCTCTAAAAATATAGAAAAATGGAGTTTGAGCTCCTACGTCTGCTAAAAAGGGACCAAGCCATAAAAGATGATTAGCAATACGATTAAGTTCGAGCATAAGAACTCTGATGTAACTAGCTCTTTTGGGAACTGGAATATTAGCTAATCTTTCAGGAGCATTTACTACAATAGCTTCATAAAACATCCCTGCTGCATAATCCATTCTGCTTACATAAGGGACATACATTACATTTGTTCTATTTTCAGCTATCTTTTCCATTCCTCTATGTAAATATCCAATTACTGGCTCACAATCAATGACATTCTCACCATCAAGAGTTACAACTAACCTTAAAACCCCATGCATTGAAGGATGGTGAGGGCCAAAATTGACCACCATTGGTTCTGTTCTAGTCTCTAGCTGAGCCATTCGAAATTTAACTTCTAAACAAATCTTAGTCGAAAGTTATGCAAACTGACCTATCTGATTCATCTTTTTTCAATCATCAATCAGTTATGACAGATGAGATTATGGCCTCATTAGAGCATTACCCACTTATACATAACAATCAACTTAAGGGAATAGACGCAACTTTAGGCGGAGGCGGGCACTCTTATCACTTATTGAGAAAATATTCGGATTTAAATATAATTGGACTTGATCAAGATCCATTCGCAAGAAAATCAGCATTAAAAAAACTTGATGAGTTTAAAAGTAGGATCGATATAAGGGCTTCAAATTTTGCGGATTTTGTACCAAAAGAAAAAGTTTCTTTTGTGATTGCAGATCTTGGAGTAAATAGTAACCAACTTGATGACCCTAAAAGAGGATTTAGTTTCCAAAAAGATGGTCCGCTTGATATGCGCATGAATCCTTTGCTTGATATTGATGCAGAGAAATTAATTGAGGTTTTAAATGAAAAAGATCTAGCTAACCTAATCTATAAATATGGAGATGAGAGATTATCAAGAAAGATTGCTAGGAAAATAAAATTGGATTTGAAGGAAAATGGAAAATATTCTGGGACAAAAGAGTTAGCTTACTCTATCGCAGGCTGCTTCCCACCAAAACAAAGATATAAAAAAATACATCCAGCAACAAGAACATTTCAAGCACTAAGAATTGCTGTTAATAAAGAAATTGAAGTATTAGAAAAATTTTTGCAAGTTGTACCTGAATGGCTTTTGCCAGGGGGTATTATTTCTGTTATTAGTTTTCATTCTCTTGAGGATAGGTTAGTTAAAAGTTGTTTTAAGAATGATCAAAGACTAAAAAACCTGACAAAAAAGCCAATAACTCCTTCCGAACAAGAAGTCGAACTTAATAAAAGAGCTAGAAGTGGAAAATTAAGAATTGCTCAATTAAATTAAAAGCCAATAATTTCTATCGTAATGATCTGATTGTATTTGTAAGAATATGAATTGCTTGTTTTATATCTTTTGAATTAGTACTTAATCCAATACTTAACCTTATTGAAGATTCTGCTTCTTTAAGAGATCTACCTAAGGCTAGTAAAACATGAGATGGTTCACCACTACTACATGCAGATCCAGTAGAACAAATTATTTTAGATTTTAAAAGTTTATGAAACTTTGCTCCGTTTAAATCCAATACAGTCAAATTTAAATTGTGAGGTAATCTTTTTTCTATAGAGCCATTAATTAATAAACCAGAATTATTTTTTAACAACCCCTCTAAAAGGTTATTTCTATAAAAAAGTAATTTCTCAGCATTATTTTTTTGATTAAGAACTGCTATCTCTATTGCTTTAGCAAAGCCAACTACTAAAGGAAGAGGTAATGTGCCAGACCTAAGACCATATTCCTGACCTCCTCCAACAATTAAAGGCTCAAGATTAATTTCTTCATCAATCAAAAGAAGTCCTATCCCTTTAGGGCCGTATATTTTGTGAGAACTCATCGTTATCATATTTACATCTGATAAAAGATTATCTAAAGCCATATAACCTAAACATTGTGCAAAATCAGAGTGAAATGTTATTCCTCTCGATTTACATATCTTTGAAATATTTTCTATGGGCTGAATAACTCCTATTTCGTTATTTGCCAACATGACACTAACCAGAAATGTATATCTTCTCTTACTTATTTTTTTTTTGAATTGTTCTTCTGAAATTAAGCCATCTTTCTCAGGATTAATTTCTGTAACCATAAATCCCTCTTTTTTTAGTTGGTTTAAGGGCTCCAAAACAGCTTTATGCTCTGTTTTTAAGGTAATAATATGTCCATAATTTCCTGTTTTTTTATAGAAATTTCTAGCAAAACCTAATAAGGCTAAGTTATTAGATTCAGTTGCCCCACTTGTAAAAATAACTTTTTTATTCTTAAGAAATAAACTTTGTTCTATTTTTTCTCTTGAGGCTTCCAATATAGCGCTTGCGTTAATCCCCGCCAAATTAGATTTATTTGCAGGGTTAGAAAATATCTCACTCCAAAAAGGTTTCATAGAATCAACGACATCTTTAGAGCAAGGAGTCGAAGATTGATAGTCTAGTAGTATGGGAGTTGATAGCATTATGTTTAGTATATAAAATTCTGTTTATTACTAGAAAATCAAATTAAAGAATTAAAAAAATGAATGAAATTAATCAAATAAATAATGAACCGGTAAGAAAATCAAGAATTTTATTAGTTGATGATGAGCCTGGTTTAAGAACAGCTGTTAAAACATTTCTAGAAGATGAAGGCTTTGAAATATTTATTGCAGTTGATGGAGAGGATGGTTGGGAAAAAGCTCAAACAGTCTTCCCAGATTTGATAATTAGTGATGTTATGATGCCTCGAGCTAACGGTTATGCTTTATTAGAAAAAATTAGAGAGGATGAAAAATTAGGAGGAACTCCAGTAATTTTTCTAACTGCAAAAGGAATGACCCTAGACAGAACAGAAGGTTATCTTGCAGGAGTTGATGATTATATTTCCAAACCTTTCGATCCCGATGAATTAGCTGCAAGAGTCAAAAATGTAATCAACAGACAAGAACGATTATTAAAAGAAGCGGCACGATTCGCAGATATTGACGTAAGCAAAATGGCAAAACAAATTACTGAAATAAAATCTATGCTCACAGACCAAAACCAGACTCATCCAGAAAATAAAATAAATCTTCCTAGTTTCACTCCCAGAGAAGCAAGTGTGCTTCAACTAGTAGCAGAGGGACTGATGAACAAAGAAATTGCAAGACAGCTTGAAACATCTATTAGAAATGTTGAGAAATATGTAAGTAGACTTTTTATCAAAACAGGTACATCAAGCCGAACAGAATTAGTTCGTTATGCACTTGAAAATCATTTGGTAAAATAAATTATTTAATTTTTTCGAATTCAATTAGTTTTGAAAAATAAAAAGGAGCTTGATTTAATTTCTTTTTAACAACTTTAAATCCTCTTTCTTTGGCAGCATTAATAATACCCCTTTCTTTCAATGTATATGCTCTTGTAGTTTTACTTGGCCCAGGAAATAATTTTCCAATATTTTTTAGAACAGCAAGAACTGGCGTATAAGGAGCAAAGCTAACTATTAGTTTTTCTTTGCTTAAATCGCATAGATGTTGGACCATTTCTTCTGCGACCGGTTGAGGATAATGAATAAATACATCCAAACAAACTACAACATCAAATAAACCTTTTAATTTTTCCAGATCACAGACTTCATATTTTACTTTACCTTGACTCAAACCTAATTCATGAATGCGTTTTTTTGTTTCTTTAATCATTTCAGAAGAAATATCGCTCACCTGTAGTTCTTTTATACCGAGTCTTAATAAAGGTATGGAAAGACTTCCTACACCACAGCCTGCATCACAATAACTTTTTTTTGTTAGTTCAGGATAATTTTTGATATATGAAACTACATCATCTACAGTTTTTTGATGTCCTTTCCTAATATTTTTCTGAACTGTATTAATTTCATCAGATTTGCTATAAATTTTATTCCATCTTTCAAAGCCAGTACCATTAAAATACTCTCTTACTTCACTTTTTTCGATAATCTTATTTGATGTCATTGTATTCTATGAAAATTTATTCTTTTTATACTAACCAACTGGCGCCAAATTAATTGCACGCCATTATAGGAAAGAATTGATTTGTTATTTTGTCAGAATTGAATTCTAAAGATATTTATAAAATTGCTGTCGTAATGGGTAGTGATTCAGATCTAAAAACATTGAAACCATCCATTGATATTCTAAGAGAATTTGGAATAAAAACTGAAGTTTGTATACTTTCTGCACATCGAACACCTATTGAAATGATGGAATATGCAAAAAATGCAGAATCAGAAAACATAAAAGTAATAATTGCCGGCGCTGGGGGTGCTGCTCATCTTCCAGGAATGCTGGCATCCATAACTTGCATTCCTGTAATTGGCGTACCAGTAGAGAGTAAGGCACTTAAGGGTATTGACTCTCTTTTATCAATCGTTCAAATGCCCGCTGGAATTCCAGTTGCAACAGTTGCAATTAATGGAGGTCAGAATGCTGGATTATTGGCAATAGAGATGATCAGTTTATTTGATGAATCCATAAAGAAAAATTTGAAAGAATTCAGAGAAAATCTACATTCACAGGTAAGAACTAAAAATAGTAAGTTATCAAATATTGGACCTGACAATTATCTTCAAAATAAATGAACTAATATTTTTATATTAAGCCTTGTTAAGAAAGTTTTCTTTTTTAAGGTAATTAATAATTTTTTCAACGGAATCATTTAAATCTAACGAACCTGTATCAACAACAATTTCGGGATTAAGAGGAGCTTCATATGGACTAGAAATCCCTGTAAATTCTTTAATTTCACCCAAACGAGCTTTTTTATAAAGACCTTTAGTATCCCTATTTTCGCAAACTGTGATATCAGCAGCACAATAAACTTCAATGAAATCTTTAGATCCAATAATTTTTCTCACCTTATCTCTATCGCTAATAAATGGCGAAACGAATGCCGTAATAGTTATTATCCCAGCATTCATAAATAAATTCGCAACTTCGCCAATTCTTCTTATATTTTCTTCTCTATCTTCATCCGAAAAACCAAGATCTTTACATAAACCGTGTCTAATATTATCTCCATCCAACACATAAGTCGAAAAACCATCCAAGTGTAAAACTTCATTTAAAGCGTTGGCCAAAGTACTTTTACCAGAACCAGATAAACCTGTAAACCAGATAACCATACCTTTATGACCTCTCATCTTCTCTAACTTTTCTCTATCAATAGTTAAGTTGTGCCACTTTATATTGGTTGACTTTTTTTGAATTTGTTCTTTCATTTTTTACTTCATCAAAATTAAAAACCTATCCTAACCCTTGCTTCATAAATTATGAAATCCCTCTTTACGAAGAAACTCAATTGATTTCGATACCATATCACCCTGTAACTGGATATTGCTATCAATTAATGTTCCTCCAGTCCCACAAAAAACTTTAATTTTTTTTAGTAATTCTTTTAATAAGATTTGATCCTCAGTGCCTAAACCTTTAATTAAGGTTATAGTCTTTCCCTTTTTACCTTTTTTTTGTTTTGATATATTTATTTTTGATCTTTTATTAAAAGTATCTACCTTTGCTGTTTCTTCAGATTTCTTTTCTTGATTATCAAATTCGATCCAATTCTTTTTTCCCATTATTTTAAATATAATCTATAGTTAGTTAATACTTATTCTATAGAAAAAGTGGTAAGTACATTTTCTCGCAAAGATCAAAACTATAAAAATGACGATTTAAGTCAACCTTCCAAAGAGGGAAGATTTGGAAAATATGGTGGTCAATATGTTCCTGAAACGCTAATGCCCGCCCTTTTTGAGCTTGAAGACGCTGCATCTAATGCATGGAAAGATAAACTATTTATAGAAGAATTAAATCATCTACTTAAAACTTATGTAGGAAGAGAAACACCACTTTATGAAGCCAAAAGACTTACTGAACATTACAAAAATAAACAAGCAACTCCTCGAATATGGCTTAAAAGAGAAGATTTAAATCATACTGGGGCTCACAAAATTAATAATGCTCTTGGACAAGCTTTATTGGCAATAAGAATGGGCAAAAAAAGAATAATTGCAGAAACTGGAGCAGGTCAGCATGGAGTTGCTACAGCTACTGTTTGTGCGAGATTTGGCTTGAAATGTATTATCTACATGGGTGCTGAAGACATAAAAAGGCAATCCCTTAACGTTTTTAGAATGAAACTTTTAGGAGCCGAAGTTAAAGTTGTAAATTCTGGAACTGCAACACTTAAGGATGCTACTAGTGAGGCTATTAGAGATTGGGTTTCTAATGTCGAAACCACACACTACATTTTAGGATCTGTTGCAGGCCCACACCCTTTCCCAAAGATCGTGCGAGATTTTCATGCAGTTATAGGTGAAGAAACTAAAAAACAATGTTTGGAATCATTTGGATCTTTGCCCGATATTTTGCTTGCTTGTGTAGGTGGGGGATCAAATGCAATGGGGCTTTTCCATCCTTTTGTTAAAGAAACTTCTGTGCGTCTTATTGGAGTTGAAGCCGCAGGAAGCGGAGTTGATACTGACAAACATGCTGCCACTATCACTAAAGGGTCAGTTGGAATTTTGCATGGATCAATGAGTCTTCTCTTGCAAGATGATAATGGTCAAGTACAAGAAGCTCATTCAATAAGTGCAGGGTTAGATTACCCTGGAGTAGGACCTGAACATAGCCATTTAAAAGATATAGGAAGAGCAGAATATGGATCAGTCACAGATCAAGAAGCTTTAGACGCTTTAAAACTTGTTAGTGAACTAGAAGGAATTATACCTGCACTTGAAACTTCCCATGCCTTTGCTTGGTTAGATAAATTATGCCCTACTCTTGAAAAAGATACTCATATAGTTATCAATTGCTCTGGTAGAGGCGACAAAGATGTTAATACTGTTGCATCTTCATTAGATATTTAATCAATACCTTGGGATTGATGGGTCAATATATCTACTCCATCCATCAATTCCCTCCTCCAAATTCCATATTTCGCTCACAATATTATTATCCAAGCACCATTGAGAAAAGTTATAACTTCTTATTCCTGCATGACAGGTAACTACAATTTCTCTGTCTAATAAACCAGCAAATCTTTCTTCAACATATTCAGATGTGACTTTACTAATTGGTATATGTAAAAATTCTTTTGAGAAACGAGCTACTTCAAGCTCTGACTGTTCTCTTACATCAATCAAAACTGGATCTTCTTTCTCAGAATTAAACCAATCATTGAGACTAAAAGCATTTATAGATTTTGGATAACTTCCCAATTTATAGGATAAATTATGTGTTATTTACAATTTAATAAATTAAGTTGCAGTAGGAAGTTTATTGTTAAAAATAAAAATAAACATTGATAATGAAACTTAGAGTAGTAGCAATAATACTATTATTAACTTTATTACTTTTTTTTGGTTTTAAAAAAGTTGCTGCTAATAAAAATAAGGAGCAAAGTACAAATATTGAGCAACTAAATATCTTAAAATATATACCTAAAAATAATAAATTATTATTTATTTCAAATTTAGATGGTTTTCATATTGTTAATAATAATGAAAAAGATAAAAAATCAACAAGCCAAGATAACTTTGTTTTAATACAAGACACTATATTAGATTACTTTGGTATAGATCTAGGCAACAATAAATTAGAAGATATCTATAACAACGAACTTATAATCTCATTGTTTGAAAATAATAAAAAGCTTAAAGATGATGTTTTGATTATTTTTAAAATTAAGCCAGAAAAAACAATAGACGATTTATTAAATTTGCCTAATAAAATTGATCAAATTGATGAGATAATTTCAATTAATAGAGAAAACAAAATAAATTTCCTTAACTATATATACCGAACCGAGGATAATTATATAATTGCCTCATCAGATAAAAAATTAATCAAAAATAGTATTAACTCCAGCAATAATTCTAAAGAAAAAAAATTTCAATATGAGGAAGAACTTTTTGGACTAAAAAACGAAAAAAATATATTATTCACAAATAAATTTTGGGAAAGTATATTTTTTGATAAAGAAATTTTTACTGAGAATAAAGAGGATGTTATAGCTACAACATTTGATTTAAACAATAAATATTTAATTTTAAAATCCTATTTACTAAATAATAAAAAAAATATTGATATTCTTAGTTACGATCAGTTAATAAATCAAGAGAATACTAATGAAAATAATCCTGAAATTTCCATATTTAGTGATATAAAAAATTTTGAAAAATATCTAAAACCTTTAATAAATGATTTTGAACTCAATTTTTTTGAAGAGTTTAATCAAAATGATAATCAAAACATTTTAATTCTCAATTCAAATAAAGATTGGCTTATTGCATTTGAAAAAAATAATGAAGATCAATTTGATTTAAGTGCTTTTAAAAAACTAAAAGATTTCAACAAATATACTTTGAAACAAAATGAAGATATTTATTCGATATATTCCAAAGATATTCTTGAAGAAAAAGACGATGTTATAAAACAATTAACTTATGAAAATATCTATTCAATAGAATCAGGAGGTTTACATATCATAAGTAATCATTTAATTGATGGTAAAAAACTAGAGACAATATCAAAAAAATTTTTTAACCTCAAAAGTAATAAAGATAAATCTGCTTTTCTTTATTCAAAAGTTGATATCAAAAATGGTAATTCTAATAAAATTGATTATTTTTTTAATTTGCAGGACCTTAATTTTCTCATTAAAAATATTTTAAAAATATCAAATGAAGAATCTCTAGAAATCATAAGTCAATCTATTCCTGAAAAAAATCCAATTCTTTATAAAGAAACAATATTAAAAATTCTTTAAATTAAATTTATTCAAACAAGGTTCAAACACAATCATTTTAATTTTTTGTGAAGTTAATATCTTGTGGTTAATTAAAAATTATTTGACTATCTTTAATCTATAAGTATTTGATATTGAATTAAGCAATTGGATAGCAACAAACTAATTTTAAAACCAGGATTAGAGGGTGTCCCAGTTACTAATTCATCTATATGTGATATTGATGGGAACAAAGGTAAATTATTGTACAGAGGCTATTCCATTGAAGAACTATCCAAAAAAAGCAGTTTTTTAGAAACTGCTTACCTATTAATTTGGGGTGAATTGCCCACAGCTATTCAACTAAGAGATTTCGAACAAGAAGTTCAGATGCATCGAAGGTTAAGTTTTAGAGTCAGAGATATGATGAAATGTTTCCCTGCAACAGGTCATCCTATGGATGCTCTTCAATCTAGTGCAGCTTCTTTGGGACTCTTCTATTCACGTAGAGCAATAGATGATCCTAATTACATCTACAACGCAGTGATAAGACTAATAGCAAAGATACCCACAATGATTGCTGCGTTTCAACTAATTAGAAAAGGACAAGACCCAATTCAACCTAGAGATGATTTAACTTACTCATCAAATTTTCTCTACATGCTGACTGAAAAAGAACAAGATCCTATAGCTGCAAAAGTTTTTGATAGGTGTTTAATTCTACATGCCGAACATAGTTTAAACGCAAGTACATTTAGCGCTAGAGTGACTGCAAGTACTCTTACAGACCCATATGCTGTCATCGCCTCTGCAGTAGGGACCTTAGCTGGCCCATTGCATGGAGGAGCAAATGAAGATGTAATTGCAATGTTAGAAGAGATTAAAACCCCAGAAAATGCTGGATCTTTTTTAGATAATGCAATAAAAAAGAAAAGCAAGATAATGGGATTCGGCCACAGAGAATATAAAGTCAAAGATCCAAGAGCAATAATTCTCCAAAAACTGGCAGAAGAGCTTTTTATTAGATTTGGAGCAGATGAAATGTATGAAGTTGCTAAATCACTTGAGGCAGAGGCAATACCAAGACTTGGACCTAAGGGTATATTCCCTAACGTGGACTTTTATTCTGGTCTTGTCTATAGAAAACTTGGTATTCCTCGTGATTTATTTACTCCAATTTTTGCCATATCTAGAGTGGCAGGTTGGTTAGCTCATTGGAGAGAGCAACTTGGAGCAAATAGAATTTTCAGACCATCGCAAATCTACACGGGTTCAGAACCAAGAGATTGGATCAGCCTAGAAAATAGGGAATAATATTTGCAGCTTTTCATAAAAAAACACACATATTGTTTGTGAAGAGTTAATCTATTAAGTAAATAACTTAAAAATTTTGGAATACGGATTAGATCTCGAATATAGTTTTAATGAATTCTTGAAAGGCTTTGGCCTGTCCAGCGAAATCGCTCATATAATTTGGCTCCCTCTCCCTATGCTTTTGGTTTTGGTAGCGGCAGTTGTTGGGGTTTTAGTAACAGTTTGGCTTGAAAGAAAAATATCTGCTGCTGCTCAACAAAGAATAGGCCCTGAATATGCTGGAGCGCTTGGTGTCCTTCAACCAATTGCAGATGGTCTTAAGTTACTTGTCAAAGAGGATATTATTCCTGCTAAAGCGGATGGAATTCTCTTCACTGCGGGACCAATATTAGTTCTTGTTCCAGTGATTCTGTCCTGGCTAATTGTTCCTTTTGGACAAAACCTCTTAATAAGTAACGTTGGTATTGGAATTTTCCTATGGATCGCTTTAAGCAGTATCCAGCCAATTGGACTTCTTATGAGCGGATATGCATCAAATAATAAATATTCTTTATTGGGAGGATTAAGAGCTGCTGCTCAATCAATAAGTTATGAAATTCCTTTAGCTTTATCTGTACTGGCTGTGGTACTAATGACAAATTCTCTAAGTACTATTGACATCGTCAACCAACAAAGTGGTGCTGGAATCCTAAGTTGGAATATATGGAGACAACCAGTTGGTTTTATAGTCTTTTGGATTTGTGCTCTTGCAGAATGTGAGAGACTTCCATTTGACTTGCCTGAAGCTGAAGAAGAATTAGTGGCGGGATATCAAACTGAATATGCAGGGATGAAATTCGCATTGTTCTACCTTGGTAGTTACATTAATTTAATCCTTTCAGCTTTATTGGTATCAATACTTTATTTGGGAGGTTGGGGTTTTCCCATTCCAGTTGAAATAATAGCTAAGTTTCTGAACTTGCCAATTAATGCACCCTTCATACAAGTTTTCACTGCATCAATAGGAATTGTAATGACTGTATTGAAAGCATATCTTTTAGTTTTCATTGCAATATTATTGCGTTGGACAACTCCTAGAGTAAGAATAGATCAACTATTAGATCTTGGATGGAAGTTTCTTCTTCCAATTTCTCTTGCTAATCTTTTGATAACTGCAGGATTAAAACTTGCTTTCCCGCAATTCTTTGGTGGTTAAATTTAAGTAAAAATACTTAAATTTAAAATTAATCCACTAAAATAAAATAACTAAGTAAATTCTTCAAAATGAAAAATTTTCTTCAACAAATAAATAGCTATATCAAAGAAGCATTTAATGCTGGTAAATATTTATATAATGGCTTATCAGTAACTTTTGATCATCTTCGAAGAAGACCTGTTACTGTCCAATATCCATATGAAAAATTAATACCTTCTGAGAGATATAGAGGAAGAATACATTATGAATTCGATAAATGTATTGCTTGTGAAGTGTGCGTGAGAGTTTGCCCCATAAATCTACCAGTAGTTGATTGGGTAATGAATAAAGAAACTAAAAAAAAGGAACTTAGAAATTACTCTATAGATTTTGGAGTTTGTATATTTTGCGGAAATTGTGTGGAATATTGTCCAACTAATTGTCTTTCTATGACAGAAGAATATGAATTAGCTACTTTTGACAGACACAATCTAAACTTTGATAATGTTGCACTTGGTAGGTTACCTACGAACGTCACAACAGATCCTTCAGTTAAACCTTTGAGAGAACTTGCCTATCTTCCTAAAGGTGTTATGGATCCTCATGAAATACCAGCTTCAGATACTAGAGTTGGTAAATTACCTGAAGAAGTCTATGATTGGATGAGACCACAATCCAATGAGAATAAAGATAAAGTTTCTAATCCAGACAATTAAATTCGATTAATTTATGTCCATTGCAATAACAACTCAAATTATTTGTTTTTCAGTGTTATCTTTAGTGATCCTTATTGGAGCACTTGGTGTGGTACTGCTAGAAAGTATTGTTTATTCAGCCTTTCTTCTAGGAGGAGTTTTCATGAGTGTTGCTGGATTATATCTTCTATTGAATGCAAGTTTTGTCGCTGCAGCACAAGTTTTAGTTTATGTTGGTGCTGTCAATGTATTAATAATCTTTGCCATAATGCTAGTCAATAAAAAAGAAGATTTAAAGCCCATCAGTGACATTAAATCGAGAAGAATCATTTCAACATCAATATGTTTAACCCTACTAAGCCTTTTAATAAGAGTTGACTTAACTAATGCATGGAGCCTTTCTAATCCTCAAAACTCTATAGGAGAGGAATCAACTATCAGAATTGGTGAACATCTATTTAGTGATTATTTACTCCCATTTGAAGTAGCATCAGTTTTACTGTTAATGGCAATGATTGGAGCTATTGTTTTAGCGAGAAGAGATGTAATGAGCAAGGATATTTCCACCGGATTGCCTGTTGATCAAGAGTTAATTGAAAAATCATCAGAACCATTACTTACAAACAAAAATTAACTTTTCACTTTTCCTATGATGAGTTTAGAAGCAATTCCTATCCAAGCATTTTTAATAGTATCTTCAGCACTATTCTGTATTGGAATTTGGGGATTATTAAATAGCAGAAATGCAGTAAGAGTTCTTATGAGTATTGAGTTAATGCTCAATGCAGTAAATATCAACTTAATGGCTTTTTCTTCCTATGTTGATAATAATTTAATTCAAGGACAAGTTTTTACAATTTTTGTGATTACTGTTGCTGCTGCAGAAGCAGCAGTTGGATTAGCTATCTTATTATCTCTTTACAGGAATAGGGTTACTGTAGATATGGAAAGTTTTAATTTATTAAAATGGTAAAACCATTAAATGAAACTTTCGTTAGTGCTCATTGTATATCGTTCAAATAGTCCTATAGCTGAAGAGGCTTCTAAATTCTGTGAACAAGTCCTCAAAGCTAAAAATATTAAATCGAAAAGAATTGAAAGTGATTTTTATAAAGACGAAATTGAAAAATATTTTTGCAATCTAGAATTACAACCAAATATTGGCATAGTTCTTGGTGGAGATGGAACCTTTCTAAAATGTGCAAATGCTTTAGCTGATTATGATATTCCTTTGTTGAGTATTAATATTGGAGGTAATCTGGGTTTTCTTACGCAAGAAAAAGATTTTTTGTTCGATAAATCTTTTATTGAAATTCTTGAAAACGAAGAATATAAAATTGACTTTCGTAATAGATTAAATTGTAAAGTTTGTATTAATGGGACAAGTTCTGAAAAAAAAATCATAAAAAGCTACGATGCCTTAAATGATTTTTATTTTAAATCTGTTGAAGAAGACATTTCTCCAACCAACCAAATACAAATTGAAATAGATAATGAGAAAGTTAATGAATACAAGGGTGATGGATTAATCATATCTACATCTACTGGTTCAACAGCCTACTCAATGGCTGCAGGGGGGCCAATAGTTCACCCTAGCATTGATGCAATGGTAATTAACCCTATATGCCCGATGAGCTTGGCTAGTAGACCAATAGTTATACCTAATACAAGTAAGGTAATCATAAAACCTGTAAAAAAAAGTAAAGGGGAAATTAAATTATGGAGAGACGGGTCAAAATGTATAACCATTAAGGAAAATTATTATTGTGAGATCAAAAAAGGGCAATCGCCCTGCAAAATAATAAAATTTAAAAAAAGCACAAGCTACTATAGAACCTTAATAAAAAAACTAGATTGGAAAGGTGATTTATCTCAAAAAAATTTCAAAAATTAAATGGCCTTAGAGATAGAAAGAAGATTTCTTATAAAAAATGATAATTGGAAAGAATATATAAATAAAAAAATTTATATAGAACAAGGATATTTATCCAAAAGTTTAGATGGTTGGATTATTAGGGTAAGGCTTTTAGGCAAAAACTCTAAAATTGCACTTAAAAAACATATCAAAGGCTTTACCAACTTTGAATTTGAATACTCCATTCCACGAAGCGATGCTGAAACAATAATGTCAAATCTTTCAAATACAATTAAAAAAGATAGATACTTTCTAGAAATTGAAAAAAAATCATGGATTATAGATTGCTTTAGAGAAAATAATCATCCACTTGAAATTGCAGAAATTGAACTTTCTAATGAAGAGGAAGATTTAATTCTTCCATCTTTCATTTCAAAAGAAATTACTGGGCTTACCCATTACTCCAATTTCAGTCTCGCTAACAATCCTTTTTCACAGTGGAAAGAAAACTAGTTAACAACTTTCAAAAGTACCTAGTCAAAGGAACCACTCATCCTTTATATTTTCTTTATATTTAAGCAAAGTATTTTTAAAATTTCTTCAGATGTATGGTCTTTACGACAAAGAAGGTATATTGAGATTTGTTGATTCAGACAAGGATGCATGTATTGCATATGCTGAACTCTTCGAATTAGGTTCTACAAATTATTGTTTAATAGATTTGGCTAATGATACAAAAAAAGTAAAGGGTAATACTAATCTTGATCAGAGTCTGGGAGTGTACAACAATTAAACCCATCTCTACAAATCTTTCCGTTGTCCATTGCCCAATTCAAAAGCGCCACTCTATTTTTAGAACCAGTTTTTGTAAACATATTACTGACATGATTATCAACAGTTCTTTTACTAATAGTTAGTTTTACCGCAATTTCTTGATTTGTAAGCCCATCAGCTACGAGGTCAATGATTTCCATCTCCCTTGCTGAGAGACCCATCATATCAATGTTGTTTACTTCTTCATCAACCATTTGCATTTAAACAGTTCCTTTTTTATATTAATTAAGTTTAGCAATCTCAGTACACTTGTTAACCAACTAGGAAACAAAAGCAATTGAAATCAAAACTTCAGCAGACTTTAGAAAAAAGATCTAAGGTAATAACAGCAGAGTTAATGCCGCCAAGAGGTGGAAGCCCCATAAGATCTCTTAAGATAGCACAACTTTTGAAAGATAAGGTACATGCTGTTAACATTACGGACGGAAGCAGAGCTGTAATGAGAATGTGTAGCTTGGCAATGTCCAAACTATTACTGGAGAATGGAATAGAACCAGTAATGCAAATATCTTGCAGAGATCGTAATAAAATTGCTTTACAATCTGACATTCTAGGAGCAAATGCTTTAGGAATTAGAAACATTTTATGTATTACTGGTGATTCAGTAAAAGCAGGGGATCAACAAGATGCTAAGGCAGTTCATGAGTTTGAGTCAGTTAGATTACTTCAACAAATTCAGGCATTCAATAAAGGAAGTGATCCTACTCTAGGGGAACTTTCCGATAAAAAAACCTCTATTTTTGCAGGTGCTGCAGCGGATCCCAGTTGCAGGAATAAAAGAAGTTTAGAAAATAGAGTGAGAAAGAAAAAAGAGGCTGGGGCTGGCTTTATACAAACTCAAATGGTTATGGAAAAAGAAAACTTGATAGAATTTTGCGAAAAAATTAGCAATCCTCTTGAGATTCCTGTAATTGCAGGTGTATTTCTATTAAAGTCTTACAAAAACGCTCTCTTCATAAACAAATACGTTCCGGGCGCAAACATCCCTGAAAATATCTTAAATCGTCTTAAACAAGCTAAAGATCCCTTACAGGAAGGTGTTGAAATTGCAGCTGAACAAGCTCATGATTTTATAAATATCGCAAATGGTATTCATCTTATGGCCGTAAAGACAGAGCATTTAATTCCTGAGATTCTTGAAAAAGCTAATCTTAGTCTGGAATATTAATCAAATCAGTACCTAACAACTCCGCCATTGCCTTTTGCTGTGGAGATGGCTCAGTCAAATCAGATCTTCTTGAATCAGTTATCAACCAATCCAGAGATGCATCTTGCAAATCAAAGTGATCTCCATTTTTACCGACACAATATTTACCAAAAACTAACTTATCCATAAGTCTTACACCTTTACCAATTTTAGAATAATCAAAAATAATTGAATTATCTATAGTTGCTCCCTCGCAAATGCAACAACTTGGTCCAATCATAGAAGGGCCAATAATAGTTGCTCCATCTTCGATCTTAGTCATACCTCCTATATAAACCGGCCCAGTAATATTAACCTTTTCCCAGTTAGCCGCTACATTTAAACCGGTAAAAACTCCTGGTTTTATTTCCTTTCCTGGTATTTGCACTTGTCTTACCTTGCCTTGCAATACATTTCTAATAGCACTCCAATAATCAGGAACTTTCCCAATATCTACCCATTCAAAATCCATTGGTAATGCAAAAAATGGTAAATCCATTTCAACAAGTTTAGGAAAAAGATCAGCTCCAATATCAAACTTCTCTGCTGAAGGTATATAATCAAAAATTTCAGGTTCGAAAAGATAAATTCCTGTATTTATACAGTCACTTAAAGCTTGATCAACTGCTGGCTTTTCCTGAAAAGCTTTTATACGGCCGTTTCCATCAGAAACTACGACACCGTAACTTGATACTTGATCTTTAGTTACCTTCTTTGTTATTAAGCTCGCAATAGCTCCTTTCTGCTTATGTTTTTTAACAGCTTGAGTTAAATCTAAATCAACTAAAGCATCACCACATAAAACGACAAAAGTTTCATCAAAGAAATTTTGAAAATCCTGAATTTTTTTTAATCCTCCTGCGGATCCCAAAGCATCACCTATTAATTCTCCATCTTCAATTCTTCCCTCAAAACTATAAGCAATTTCTACTCCAAATCTTTGCCCGTCCCTAAAATAATTTTCAATTTCTTCAGCCAGATGAGAAACATTTACCATTATTTCCTTAAAGTTATGTTCTCTTAAAAGTTCCAAGAGGAACTCCATAACAGGTTTTTGCAAAATCGGAATCATCGGTTTCGGAATCACATGCGTAATAGGCTGAACACGTGTACCCTTACCTGCAGCAAGTATCATTGCCTTCATGAATTCAAAAACTCTTTTTAAAGATTATACTTTATTACTAATAAGCTCCTAAACAGCGGAAGGAAAGGTCTTGGTTACATCAAGATTCTCTATAGGCATTTGAGCTAAACCTCCTTCAGGAATTATTCTTTTAATTTGAATTGGGCCATATAAGGAGTTAATTTGTTTAATTTTAATTTTGTTTTCAGATGATAAAAATAACAAGGCCCAAAAAACCCCCAAACGATCTTTATCTAAATCATTTTTTACAACAGTTTGCCATTTCTCAACTAGATATTCAAAATCTGTCCACTGTAATGCTTTTTCCCACCCATCAATAAATTTACCTAGTGCTTTAGTGGTTTCCGGTAATTTCTCACGATGCGCTAATGATTTCACTTGAGAAATTAAAGCTTTATCTGAATATTTTTTATTTCTTTTTCTCTTCATTAGTAGAAGGTCTTGGGTTTCTATAACTTCAGCAATAGACTCTAACTGACTTACCAGTTCTCCAAGAGTTGTTGTACGTTTGAGAATTGGTTGGGCTATTGACCTCCTCCTTAGATATTTTTCAGGATATTTTGGTATATCAAATTCTTGGTCAATCCAATCTTGATCATCTAAGTCAAAATCATCTTCAAAATCGGAAGAATTGTCTTTGAAAACATCAGATTCCAAAACTTGAGCCTTTAAATTAACTAATACGGAAGCAGCAAAAAAAGCTTCGCTTGTCTCAGATAAATCCTTATGATAAGAACTTTTGCTATATGATTTGCTGCCGAAAGATTGTGAATATTGCTCTAAAAAACTATCAATTACACTTATTACATCAATATCCCATGGATCAAGATCACCTTTACCTGCGGCGTCTTGAAGAAACTTAATCAACAATCTAGGTCCTAATTGTTGTCTATGTATAGGGTTGTAGTTAGATATTTTTAAATTGGTAATAACTATACATAAGATATACCCTTAATTATTTAATGCCAAACAATATCGCATTAATTTTAAAAATTATATAGTTGGAGCTTTTAGGATCTCATTTGTTTTAGTTGCTGAAAAAATATTTGTTTTCACAGCACTTTTAACTGCAGTTAAATCTCGATCAACCAAATTATTGATAGATGCTATGTAACTTTCAGTAACTAATCTAGGGTACAAACCTATTCCAATAATCGGTAAAAGTAAACAAGCAATAATATAAACTTCCCTTGGCTCTGCATCTATAAGTTTTCGTTCTTCGATCAATTTAGGATTTTCTTTACCAAAGAAAATTTCTCGTAACATTGAAAGTAGATAAATAGGAGTAAGTATTACACCGATAGCAGCTAAAGAAGCCATCACCACCCTAAAAGGAAGTGTATACACTTCATCAGTAACAAATCCTGTAAATACCATCAATTCGGAAACAAATCCGCTCATACCAGGCAAAGCTAGGGAAGCAAGGGAACAAGCAGTCCATAGAGCAAACATGATTCTCATTTTTTGTCCTACACCACTCATTTCATCAAGTTTAAGAGTCTTTGTTCTGTCATAGGTGGCACCAACAAGAAAAAATAAACTTGCACCAATTAATCCATGACTAACCATTTGCAGCATAGCTCCACTTGTTCCAAGGCTACTAAAAGTTCCTATACCAATAAGAACGAAACCCATATGACTGATCGAACTATATGCAATTTTTCTTTTAAGATTTCTTTGAGCAAAAGAAGTTAATGCGGCATAAATTATATTTACTACCCCTAGAACTATTAATAATGGGGCAAATTGAGCATGAGCAACGGGTAATAATTGTGCATTAAATCTTAAAAGAGCATATCCTCCCATCTTTAATAAAATTCCTGCTAGAAGCATATGAACAGGAGCTGTAGCCTCTCCATGAGCATCTGGAAGCCAAGTATGAAGAGGTACTATTGGTAGTTTCACTCCAAATGCAATTAAAAGCCCGACATAACATAATATTTGGAATTTTTGACTAAAATCTTGAGCTGCCAAGTGAGAAAACTCAAAGTTAGGGATTTCTGTACCATAGAAACCCATTGCTAACGCTGCCAAAAGAATGAAGATAGAACTACCAGCTGTATAAATAATGAATTTTGTTGCTGCATATTGTCGATTTTTACCACCCCATATAGCCAATAATAAATAAACGGGAATTAACTCAAGTTCCCAAGTTAGAAAGAATAAAAGCATATCTTGTACTGCAAACACAGCGATTTGCCCTCCATCCATAACCAATATCAAAAAGAAAAATAACTTTGGTTTAAACTTGACTGGCCATGCAGCAAGAACTGCTAAAGCAGTTATAAAACTAGTCAATAATATTAACGGCATAGACATGCCATCAGCGCCAACAGACCAAGTAAGACCTAAATCAGGGAGCCAGCTAATATTTTCCTTCAGTTGAACATTTTCATTACTAATATCAAAGCCATTTATATATGAACCTACAGTTATTAAAAAAGTTATTAATGCAATAGACAATGCAAACCATCTCACCTCTTTGCCATCCCCTTTATCTGGGAAAAAAGGTATCACAAATGCACTACCAATTGGGAATAAAATTGAAGCAGATAACCAAGGAAAATTTGACAATCCAGCGCCCAAAGTTCCCAACATTTGTGTCGCAAAATGTGTATAAAAATAAGTACTCAATTTAATAAGAAATTTATCTTAAATAAAGTCTAGAAATTTTCTGTATTTTTTCACCCCAATGAACAGTGAAGACACACAATTGTAATTAAGATACTTGTGGAGATTGAATACCAAATATAGCAACTAGTAGAATTACTCCTCCAAAAACAATAAGCGCATAAAATTGAGCCCTACCAGTCTCAAAATATTTTAAACCTTCTCCACTACCTAAAGTTACTAGTCCAGTAAGGTTTACGACGCCATCAACAACCTTAGAATCAACCTCTAAGACTTCTTTAGCAAGTTTTCTACTACCCTTAACAAAAAGTTTTTCATTAATATCATCTAGATACCATTTATTAGATAAAAACCTGTTGATACTAGGAAACTTTTCGGCAAATAAAACTGATAAATTAATTTTTTTCACAAAATATGCCTGATAAGCAATAATGATTCCAGCTGATGCAATAAGAACTGAAGCTATCGCTAAAGGCAAAAATTCTTTTAATTCGAAAGCTTTTGCAGCAGTCTCTGCTTCTTCAGGATCTAGTAGATTTGCAATTTTGCTATCCCATGGCAGTCCCATAAAACCAATAATTAGAGACGGTACAGCTAGAAATACCAAGGGAAATGTCATTGACCAGGGTGACTCATGAATAGAGCCGTGTTCTTCATGCTGTTCTTCATTTTCTTCATCTTGGTTTGTTTTAGAGGCTATTAGAAGCTCTTTTTGCAATTCTTTATTCTCCCCTCTGAAATCTCCTTCAAATGTCAGGAAATAAAGCCTAAACATATAAAAAGCAGTCATACCAGCTGTTAGAAGTCCTATAAACCAAAAAGCTGGAAATGATATAAAAGCATTTCCGAGGATCTCGTCTTTACTCCAAAAACCTGCCAATGGGGGAATACCACTAATTGCTACGCAACCTATTAAAAATGTTGTTGATGTATATGGCATTTTTTTTCTTAAACCGCCCATTAATCTCATATCTTGAGCTAATACAGGCTGATGGCCAACTACTTCTTCCATAGCATGTATTACTGAACCAGATCCCAAAAATAGCATCGCTTTAAAGCAAGCATGAGTCACTAGATGAAAAATTCCCGCAACTGGTGCTCCACAACCCATTGCAAGCATCATATACCCAAGCTGAGAAACTGTGCTATAAGCTAAACCTTTTTTTAAATCCATTTGGGTCAAAGCTATAGAGGCTCCTAAAAAACAAGTAATGGTACCAACTAAAGCAATAATGAACTGAATAGAAGGGAATATTGAATACAAAGGTTGAAGTCTTGCTACAAGAAATATTCCTGCAGCAACCATTGTTGCAGCATGGATAAGTGCAGAAATAGGTGTCGGACCTTCCATCGCATCAGGCAACCACACATGAAGAGGAAACTGAGCAGATTTTGCCATTGGCCCTAAAAAAACTAAAAAACAAAGCAATAAAGCAGCCCAAATAGGTATCGAATTATCAGATATTGCTTGAGAAATTCCAGTTGCTATTTCATTAAAATCAAAACTATTTGTTGCCCAAAATAGGCCAAGAATTCCTAGTAATAATCCAAAATCTCCTACTCTATTAACAACAAATGCTTTTTGTGCAGCGTGGGCAGCGCCATCCCTGTCATACCAAAAACCAACCAACAAATAAGAACACATTCCAACTAATTCCCAAAAAACATAAATTTCTAATAAATTCGGACTAACTATTAATCCCATCATTGAACTACTAAATAATGCTAAATATGTAAAAAATCTGACATAACCTTTATCATGCGCCATATAACCATGAGAGTAAATCATCACCAGCAACGTTATAGTCGTAACAAGAGCAAGCATTACACTCCCCAAAGGATCAAGGACAAAACCCATCGGGATTGTAAAATCACCAGCACTAGCCCATACAAATAATTTTTCTACAGATTGATAACCATTAACTTGTTCAATCAGAGCTTTGTAACTAATTACTGCAGAAATTCCGACAAAAGAGATGAGACCTATAGAAACAATTTCTCTAGAATTATTAATTTTCTTGTTAATACTTATTAGGCCTAAACCAGAAAGAACTGCTCCAATAAGTGGGAAAACAGGAATTAACCAGGCAATTTCTGAAGCTTGAGGCATGTTTTAAAAAACTTATATTTAAGATTTTAAACTGTCAATTGAAAAATTCAGACAAAAATGATGAATTAAATGTTTTAACAGCAATATTTATGTATTGATGAGACCACCAAAGTACGCCTATTGCAATTAATATGCCAAATTGAGAAAACCTAAAAAATTCTTTAATCTTAAATTCTTGCCTCCCCTCAAGTATTGCCATGAAGGGGATTATGGAAGTATTTTTTTTAAAATTTTCAAATTCTTCTCCAAATCTATTTGCTAATCTCTTGTCACCATGCCAGATTGCAAAAAGATGATGCAAAACTAAGCCAATAGAAGTTACTAATGTGAATGATGTACCAATCCATAAAGTATGAGCTAAACACCAAATTATCTGACCAAATGCTTGAGGATGTCTTGTAATTCGCATTATCCCAGTTCCATAGATTCGCACTTTAGGCTTTAACACTGAAGGAATTTCCAACAAATTGTATGTAGCGGGATATAAAAATAAAAAACTTATTGCAGTTAAAAACCAAACAATTACAAAAACGAAATTATTTCCTTGAAAATTCCATAATCTAATTCCATCATATCTGTGAGCTAAAAAATAACCAATTAAGATAATTGCAGACGGCAAACTTAAAGATACAAAACACAATCGCCATAATCTTGCTCCCATTATAGATTCTGCTTTGACTCTTAGAGCAGCTCCACCACTATGAATTACTGCAAAAATCAAAATTAAGAATAATATAACCAAAGAAGTTTTATGAGTATCCATAGATTTTAAGTTGTTCGAATAATCTAATTCTTAACAAGAATACTTCTAAGTATTAGAATTATAAAAAATTTTAGGCACAATAGATGCCCGAATTACCATTTACTCTGGACCAACTAAGAATATTAAAAGCTATAGCAGCTCAAGGAAGCTTTAAAAAAGCTGCAGATCTGTTGTACGTAACTCAACCTGCTGTAAGTTTACAAATACAAAACCTTGAAAAACAACTTGACATAACAATTTTCGATAGAGGTGGCAGAAAGGCCCTTTTAACTGAAGCAGGAAGGCTACTACTTGAATATTGTGAAAGAATTTTGAATCAATGCGACGAGGCATGTAAAGCAATAGAAGATTTAAACAGCTTAAAAGGTGGAACTCTCGTAATAGGAGCCAGTCAAACGACTGGAACTTATTTAATGCCAAGAATGATCGGACTATTTAGACAACAATATCCTGATGTATCAGTACAGCTTCAAGTCCACAGTACTAGAAGAACTGGCTGGAGTGTTGCAAATGGACAAATTGATTTAGCCATTATTGGAGGACAATTACCTGGCGATTTAGAAAATTTACTACAAGTTATTCCATATGCAACGGATGAATTAGCACTAGTTTTACCCTCAAATCATCAACTCTCTAAGAAAAAAGAGCTTTTAAAAGAAGACTTATACAAATTAAATTTTGTAACATTGGACTCACAGTCTACAACTAGAAAAGTTGTTGACAAACTTCTTCAAGATTCTGGACTTGAAATTCAAAGATTAAAAATCGAGATGGAACTTAACTCTCTTGAAGCAATCAAAAATGCAGTTCAATCAGGCCTAGGAGCTTCTTTTCTACCTGTTGTTTCAATTGAACGAGAATTAGAAGCTGGAACAATCCATAAAGCATTCATCGCTGACTTAGAAGTTAAAAGAGAACTTAAGTTAATTAGTAATCCATCAAGGTATACGTCAAGAGCATCCGAAGTGTTTAAGAAAAATATCCTGCCACAATTTGCAAGTTTTAAAAGCCCATTAAGACAAACAGACATATGATCAGAATTGAATTGCTTCTTTGTTAATTCCTACACCTCCATCTTCGGCTTGACCATCTCCCTTGATTATAAATTTATTTTCATTTACATCAGTCTGATAAACGCACTTAACAATTGGTTTATCTCTTATAGAGCCGATGTAAGCAAAAGTATTCATTCTTTGCTTACATTCTCTTACATCTTCATTACTAATCGCTCCTTGTTTTTGTAATACGGTCCAATTCTCTCTTCTAATTACACAACCTGGCTGAAGAGCTGGTTGCGTTACAAAACTCGTCGATGGATTAAGGGTTGTATACATTTCAACATCTATTACAAAAGCGCTTGCCCCCCATTGTCTGCAAAATTCAGGATCTGGAACAGCCATATCTAATTGTTGTTGACTAGCTATATTTCCCTGTCCGCCGTCTGTTGTACTAGTTATCGCACTCCCAATACCAACTCCAAGAATTAATACTCCAGCAAGAACAGCAATGGTTCCTGTGCTTAGATTGATTTTCTGTTCAGAAGAAGAAGCTGGCAATCTAACATTATTTTGACCGTAAGAATCAAAATCTCTTTTATTTGAAGAGTAATAATTTCTATTGGAGCCTCTCCTAGGCCTTCTATTGGAGGGTGGTCTATTCACAATATTTCTTCTGTTTTAGGTAAACCCATTGAATAGTTCATTACTCTACAGTTAGGGTTATAACTTAATTGTCCATTTTGTAGCAAAAATTTAATTAAACCTTCAATTTCGGATCCTATTTTCCGCAGTTCATAATCATCTAAATCCTTTCCTTCTCTTTCATTTATTAATTCATTAAATTTTTTATTAATTTTTTTTAAAGAATCTTCATTCCAAATGAACTCATTATCAGGATCTAAATCAAGAGTAAGTTTGTTTGGATGAAACTGTAATTCTTTATCAACTACTTCAGCAGTAAAAATTCTTACATGTCTAGTAGTTGATTTTAAAAGCATTTTTTCCATAATTTTGCGTAAATAATCAACGAAAAAAACTATTATGTCTTAACTTTAATGTAACTTATAATTAAGTGTTAATTTTATCTTTGTTTTAATAATGCGTGTTGTAATTGCTGGGGCTGGTTTAGCAGGTTTATCTTGTGCTAAATATTTAGTCGATAATGGTCACGTTCCAATCCTTCTCGAGGCCAGAGATGTTCTTGGAGGAAAGGTTGCAGCATGGAAAGATGAGGATGGAGACTGGTATGAAACTGGTTTGCATATATTTTTTGGAGCTTATCCAAATATGTTGCAACTTTTCAAAGAATTAAATATCGAAGATAGACTCCAATGGAAAAGTCATTCAATGATTTTTAATCAGCCTTCCGAGCCAGGAACTTACAGTAGATTTGACTTTCCCGATATACCAGCTCCAGTAAATGGAGTTTCAGCAATACTAAGTAATAATGATATGCTTTCATGGAACGAAAAAATTCTTTTTGGGTTAGGGTTAGTACCTGCAATGTTGAGAGGCCAAAAGTACTTAGAAAAATGTGACGCCAAATCATGGACAGACTGGCTCAAAGAACACAATATCCCTGAAAGAGTTAATGATGAAGTTTTTATAGCCATGAGTAAAGCTTTAAATTTTATTGGACCTGATGAAATATCATCTACAGTTTTATTAACAGCATTAAACAGATTCTTACAAGAAAAAAATGGTTCAAAAATGGCTTTCCTTGACGGAGCGCCTCCAGAAAGACTTTGTCAGCCGATGGTTGACTATATTACTGCTCGTGGTGGAGAAGTTCACATGAATAGTCCATTAAGGCAAATCAATCTTAATGAGGATAGCACTGTAAAAAGTTTTACTATTGCCTCTTTAAATGAAAACGAAAAAAAAGATCTTACTGCAGATGCTTATGTCAGTGCGATGCCTGTAGATCTTTTTAAATTAATGATACCTAAACAGTGGAAAGGTCTTGATGCTTTCTCTAAATTAGATGGTTTAAATGGCGTACCAGTTATTAATATTCATTTATGGTTTGACAAAAAATTAACCGATATTGACCATTTACTATTTAGCAGATCACCCCTTCTCAGTGTTTATGCAGATATGAGTATTACATGCAAAGAATATGAAGACCCAAATAGATCTATGCTTGAATTAGTTTTCGCTCCAGCAAAAGATTGGATAAATAGGAGTGATCAAGACATCGTTGATGCAACTATGGAAGAACTGAAAAAATTATTTCCAAGTCATTTCATGGGTGATGACAAAACAAACTTAAGAAAATACAAAGTTGTAAAAACTCCAAGATCTGTCTATAAGGCAGTACCTGGATGCCAAGAGTTCAGACCTAGTCAAAAATCTCCAATAAAAAATTTCTTCTTAGCTGGTGATTATACAATGCAAAAATATTTAGCATCTATGGAAGGAGCTGTTTTAAGTGGTAAATTATGCGCGGAATCGATTAATAATGAGTATTCCAAAACCCCTCAAAATATTTCTTAATAATCTAAAAATTTCTAAATTCAGCTAAAACATTTTTGGAAAATTCAATTTCTCATTTAGATAAAGCATACGAGATATGCCGTCAAGAAACTCAACAATGGGCTAAAACCTTTTACTTGGGGACCCTTCTATTACCTCCTGAAAAGAGAAAAGCTATTTGGGCTATTTATGTTTGGTGCAGAAGAACAGATGAAATAATGGATAGCGTAGAGGCTTCAACTAAATCGCGAGATGAACTCTCAGATAATTTAGATTCATGGGAAGAAAATACAAAGAATGTGTTCAAAGGAAATATAAAATCTGAATTAGATTCAGTACTATTAGATACCATCGAAAAATATCCACAAAATATTCAACCTTATTTAGATATGATAGACGGCCAGAGAATGGACCTTAATAAATTTAGATACAAAGATTTTGATGAATTAAAACTTTATTGTTATAGAGTAGCTGGGACTGTTGGTTTAATGACTCAGAATGTAATGGGAATTGATAGTGCTTATACTTCAGCACCATGGAGTTCTAAGCCTGACCCTTCTGAAGCAGCTATAGCTCTAGGAATTGCCAATCAATTAACAAATATATTGCGGGATGTTGGAGAAGATAGACAAAGAGGAAGAATTTATCTCCCACAAATGGATCTTGAGAAATTTAATTATTCTGAAGAAGAACTCTTTAAAGGCACAATTAACGATCAGTGGAAGGAGCTGATGAACTTTCAATTATCAAGAGCTCGCGATTGGTTCCAAAAGTCTGAAGATGGAATTAAGTGGTTATCTTCTGATGCAAGGTGGCCAGTTTGGACATCTTTACGTCTCTATAGAGGAATATTAGATTCAATTGAAAGGCTAGACTATGATGTTTTTAATAACAGAGCCTTTGTAAAAAATTCAACAAAAGCTTTTGAGATTCCAATTTCTTTTTTAATTTCTCGAATTAAATAATTAAGCAGGGGTTTTCTGATTAGCTAACAGATCTTTTAATTTGGATAGTTCTCCAGCCCATCTTGGATCAGGAGCTTCAAGATTAGGAGCGTCACTATGCACAATTTTCTTAAAATCTTTCCTCTTCTTGTTCTTGTTTAAATTTCCGCTATTTCTTTTATTTGAAGCAGAATCTTTCTTTTCTGATAATTCTACTCTTAATTTAGAACCATTGAATTCAAAACCATTTAATTTTTGAATTAATAAATTAGCATTCTCTTCATTATTTGATGTCGCAAAACCAAACCCTCTACATTCCTTAGTTTCCTTATCTAAAACCGCTTTAAATCTAATTGAATCAGCAACTGATTTTAAAAGCGTATCAAATTCTTTTGGATTAAATCCTTGTGGTAAGTTGCCAATGTAAATGCGAATGCCCATAAATTTTTAAAAATGATTTTGAAGTCTGAACTTCTAAACAAAACTAAGCTATGTGTATTTAATCACATTTTGGCGCATTTTGTTCAATCCATTGCTTTGCTTTATAAATAGCTTCATCAAAATTATTTAATCTCTTATAAGCAAGCTCCTTTGAAAGATACTGTAAAAGCTGTCCTAAGATAGGACCATCCTCTATTTCAAAATTTTTCTTGATTACATCACCATTAAGTAAATTTGAAGGATGAAATAATTTGTCCTCCTTGTCACGCCATCTTTTTAGCCAAGCCAAGCGTAAATTTTGAGGCAAATGAAAAATAAAACATGGAAGGAACATCTCTAATTCTTGATGTAATTTAAATCTATCTAATTCATTTAACTGAGAGATATTTTTGTTATTCAAAAAAGTTTGCCATTTCCTCAATAACTTAGTTTTTGCTATTTCAGCTTTACTAAATTTAAGTTTCTCCAGAGAGAGAACATCAAAAATTTGGGTTATAAAAAAAAATGGTAAAAATCTCTTTTTTTCTTCCTGATTAAGTTCTGCATAATTCACTTTGCTTAAATCCAAAAAAAAATGATCTTGATATAAATTATCAGAAGCAAATATATTAAATTTTTTTATCATAATTATGGCCTCAAGCGCATTAGCACCATTTACTATTTTCTGTATTTCATAAATAATCCTCTCTTTAGCGACTAGATCTAATTTCCCTTTATTTTTTTTTATAAAAGTAATTAACTTTGGATCAATTTTAAAATTCAATTCAGAAACAAATCTAAAACATCTTAATATTCTTAAAGGATCATTTAGTAAATTTATTTCTGAATGTGTTCTAAGAAAAGAAAGTTCTAGATCTTTAAGGCCATTTAATGGATCAAACAAACACCTCTTATCAAATAAAAAAGCAACGGAATTAATAGAAAAGTCTCTAGCACTCAAATCCCCCTCTATAGTGGATGAAACCTTATTAGCGATGTCAATTGAAATATGATTAAGAATAATTCTTACCACTTCTCTTTTTTTATCTAAGATTATAAATTTAGAATCAAAATTATCTGAAATCTTTTCCCCAATTTCAATTGCATTTACAGGTACCACAATATCAACATCTACCTCTTCATTTACTCTTTGCAAAATAATATTCCTAATATAACCCCCTACCAAAAATGATCCTTTTGGTAAAAAAGGTAAAACAGAATCCAAATTATGAACTTTTATGCTTTTTTCTAATTCATCAATTATTAGTGTATGATCGATGAGAAAGTTATTTTTCATTTTATTTATTAGTTATGTGCATTTGCATCAACTGTAAATGGGTTGATAGATGTATCACATATCATGATGTTGAGAATAATCATGGTGTTGATAATATTTGTGATATGCCTGATTTTAAAGCAAAAAAACCATTCATTCATGTCAATATAATCCAAGATAAGAAGGGTGATTACAAAACTGATTGGGATGTTCAATCTTGTGAAAGTTTTGTAAATGAATTTGGTAAATGGTCTAAATGTAATCCAGGTATGGAATTACCTGTTTAAGGTATTTGATGACAAATAATTTCGAACAAATACAAAATTACTCTACATTAGTAATTCATAGCACAGACAATTCTTTTGGCTTTGGATATAGAAAAAACAATAGCCTTGAATCTGATGAATTATTTGTAAAAAAATTTAATCATGACTTATGTAACAACTTAATTAATGACTTTAAAAAATTCATTTCTATAGAAAATTTACAAAAATTAAACAAGATATCTGTGAGCATAGGTCCAGCTAATTTTAATGCTTCAAGACTTACTGTAGTTTTAGCAAGAACTATCTCACAACAAATAAATTGTCCTTTAGAAAGTTTTAGTACATTTAAAATTATGGCTAAAAGAATTGCATTAAAAAATAATATCTTTACACAAAAACAATCCTTTTGGATTTACAAAGAATTAAAAAGAAAGGGGTTCATTGCAGGTAAGTATGAAATTTGTCATAAAGAAGGAAACGAAGACAACCTCGTAATTCGCGAAATAATTTTACCAAAAGTTATTCAAGAATTTGAGAGTAAAGAATTTTTTTTTAAGGCTAATTATGCGGATAAAGAAGATTTAACAGAACTATTAGATTTATCTACTAAAAACTTTTCAAATACTAATGTAAATTCATGGGAAGAAGTTCTCCCTCTTTACCCTATTTCTCCAATTAACTAAGTTTTTATCCAATCAAATTATTAATACTTTCTTGAAGATTCACAGTTACAGAATTTAGATCATCTCTTGATGAGCTTTGTGGAGGTTGAATAGGTTTTCCCACTCTAATAACAATTTTTGAAAAGAAAGGAATGCAAAATTTAAATCTTATTAGCCTATGTGAATTAACTATCGCAACAGGCAATAATAATTTTTGATTTTTAAATGCTAATAATGCTGCCCCTTGTTTTGGCTTATTAACTCGCCCATTTTTTTGACGAGTACCATCAATAAAAATTCCAATACAGTTATTGTTTGATAATTTTTTACATGCTGTTTTAATGGTATTTTTATCTGCAATTCCTCTCTTTACAGGATACGCTCCACAAGCCTTTATAACAAAACCAAGAAAAGGTATTTTAAAGAGCTCTGCCTTAGCCATGAAGGATATATTGCGTCCAAGAGCATGTCCTAATAAGGGAGGATCAAGTAAGGAACCATGATTAGAAACCATTATAAAAGAATCTTTTTGCGGAATATTTTCTTTACCTATTAAATGACCTTTAAATACAAATTTATAAATAGGTAAAACAAATATTTTGCTAACTAATTGATAGATTAATTTTTGAATAACATTTTTCATATAAATTAATAAGATATTTGATCAGAAGATGAAACTTGAGAAATTTTCACATCCTTTAGATGTCTTTTCCCTAAACCGCTAAGTACATTTGAGGGGCCAACTTCAACAATATGAAGATCACTATCCTTTGACATTAAATCCATGGTTTCTCGCCACTTCACTCCATTACACATTTGCTTTTCTAATCTGATTTTAAGCTGATTTGGATCGCTACAAAGTGTGGGTTTATAATTACTTATGACAGGAAAAGAGGGATTGTTAAATTTAATCTGTTTTAAATACTCAGAAAATTTTGCTGAAGGTTCATTCATAAATGGTGAATGAAATGCACCTGAAACATTTAATTTCAGGAATCTTTTACAAGATATTTCTCTCGATAATTGATCTAATGCTTCACTAGATCCTGATAAGACAACTTGAGAAGAGCTGTTATCATTAGCAATTACAATATCATCAATTTTTTGCACTAATCTTTCAAGTTGATCCCTATCGAAACCAATTACTGCTGCCATAGATCCTTTCCCAGCATTAACCATTAATTGGGATCTTTCTTTTATTAGTGATACACAATCTGCGAATGAAAAAACATCCGCACAATATAGTGCCGTGATTTCCCCTAAACTATGTCCAGCAACATAAGTTGGTTTCAAACCATTATTTTTTAAAGCGTCTAATAAAACTGATTCAACTAAAAAAAGACAAATTTGAGTATTAATTGTGTTATTCAAATCGCTAAGAGGATCTTTTAATTCAGAATTTAACTCACAAATTTCAAATAAATTTCTTTCAAATATCTCAGAAGCATAACTAAACCTCTCCTTTGTGTTTGGCAAATTTTCAATTTGTTTTGCCATTCCAATTTTTTGCGATCCCTGTCCAGGGAATACCCATGCAACTGTCATAGTTTCCTAATTTTGTGTTTATCCCCATTTAATGAGGGCTGCACCCCAACTTAGCCCAGCACCAAAACCACTTGTGGCGATGATATCATTTTGCTTAATAATCTGATTTCTTATGGCTTCATCCATCATTAGAGGAATTGTTGCTGCTGAAGTATTACCATATTTTTCTAAATTACTAAGAATTTTTTCTCTAGGAATTTTTAACCTATCTCCTACAGAATCCAATATTCTTTGATTAGCTTGATGCAAAACAAGCCAATCAACTTGATCAGAACAATAATTTGTTTTTCTAAACAACTTATCAAGAATTATCGGGACTTCTTTAACTGCAAATTTATAAACTTCCTGACCATTCATCTGGATTGGAGAAAAACTCCCACTTAAAAAATCAATGTTATCAATTATTAAATCCTTATTATTTTTTGACGGAAGATTAAGAAAACAACCCCTTTCCCCATCAGTTCTCATATCAAAACCTATGAAATTATCAAATTCATGTGTAGCTTCAATTGCTAATGCGCCCGCACCATCTCCGAAAAGAATACAGCTCCTTCTATCATTCCAATCAACAAAGCTTGATAATTGATCTGCTCCGATAACTACAGCCCGTTTAAAATTTCCTCCTTTCAAAAATTTTGAGGCTGTTATTAAGGCGAATAAAAAACCACTACATGCTGCAGTTAAATCGAAAGCTACAGCGTTTGAGGCACCCAATTTGGCTTGAATAGAGGGTGCTGAACCAAATAAATCATTTGGAGTAGAAGTAGCTAAGATGATCAAATCAATTGTCTTAATGTCCCAATTTGCATTTTCAATCGCATATAGTGCAGCCTTGTAACCCATATCAGTAACATTATCTCCCAAACTAGAAATTCTTCTCTCAGAAATACCAGTCCTAGATTTTATCCATTCATCACTCGTATCTACCTTTTGACTAATTTTTTGATTAGTTAGTATTTGATCAGGAACATAACTTCCACTTCCTTTAAATGAGACTCCAATCTGATTAAACTTTTTTTCTTCCAAAAGAGTTTTTAGTTACTTATATAAGTCAAACATAAATTTGACGCAATATGCTTTAGGAATTTAAAACTTGAAGCTTTTGAAGTTGATTTAAATTTTCCATAACGTTATGATTCACCGCAGAATGAGCTAATCGAAGAGCGCTAACAACTGATAAAGACTTACTGCTACCATGGCCGATAACGCAAATACCATTTACCCCAAGTAATAAAGCACCTCCATGTTCAGCATGATCTAACCTTTTCTTTATTCTTAGTAGATTACTTTTTAAAAAAGCTGAACCAACTTTTCCTCGCCTTCCTCTTGGAAGCTCAGATCTTAAAATATCTAACAAAACGCCTCCCACAGACTCAAGAAATTTCAATAATATATTGCCAGTAAAACCATCGCAGACGACTACATCAAAACTTCCTGACAATACATCTCTACCTTCACAATTACCTCCAAAATCAAAACTTTTTTCAGAGGATAATAATTCGAATGTTTTTAAGGATAAATCATTACCTTTGCATTCTTCCTCTCCGATATTTAAAAGGCCAATTTTTGGTTTTTTTACCTGCAAGACATCTTTTGCATAAATATTACCTAGAAGAGCAAATTGATGCAGATAAGATGGTTTACAATCAGTATTGGCACCGACATCTAAAACTAGTACAGGTCGTGTTTGATCCCTTGTTGGAAATAATGCTCCTATAGCTGGTCTATCAATTCCTTTCAATCTCCCTATTCTAAATATAGCAGAAGCCATCATGGCACCTGAATTACCCGCTGAGTATACAGCTTCAGCTTTATTATTTCTCACTAAATCCATTGCAACGTTAATACTTGCATTCTTCCTTTTTCTTACTGCAGTAGCTTCTTCATTCATCCCAATAGGGTCTCCACTATCAATTAATTCAAGACGATTATTATCAATTTCATTTTGTAATAATTCCGCCAAACCAGTTTTTTCTGCAACATCTTTAACTTTTTCAATTTTGCCGACAAACTTTATATTTATTGGAAATCTACTTATCGCTTCGAGGCATCCCTCAAGAATTGGACCAGGTGCATAATCTCCACCCATCCCATCAACTGCGATCCAAATTCTATTAGATTGAGATTCCTCTACCCTATCTAAAATATTATCGTTATTTTGTAATCTTTTTAATGGGTCAAAAACTAATGGCTGTAATGTATTTTTAGCTATTGAACTAGCATTTGAAACAACACTGCTGGCAGTATTTACAACTGATTCAGCGCTGGAAACTACATTTCCTGCAACATTACTTGCAACATTACTGGCTGTGTTCACAACAGAACCAGCACCAGAAACCATATTACCAGCAACATTACTAGCCGTTGCTGCAGAACTAGCGGCAGTATCAACTATAGAAGTTACAGCCGAATTTCTTTTGTACCAAATAACTAATCTTCTAATAGCTCTGGACTTGTTAATTTTTTGCGCTGTTTCTTTCCCCATTTATTTACCATCAAAAGGAGAAATATCAACAATCCGTTGAAAAAGATATCCTGTACCCCTTGCTGTCAAAATTAATTCAGGATTTGCGGGATCAGCCTCAAGTTTTGATCTTAATCTTGATATATGAACGTCCACAACTCTAGTGTCTACATGTCTCTCGGGAGTATATCCCCAAACTTCCTTCAAAATCTCTCCTCTGCTAAATGGCTCTCCTGACCTACTTACCAAAAGCTCTAGGAGACTAAATTCCATTCCAGTTAATCTTATTCTCTCATCACTTTTAAAAACTTGTCTTCGATTTGTATCGATTTTAATATCCGTTACCAAAATTAATCCTGAATTAGGCATTCCAGGAATTTGTTCTTTGTCGATTCTTCTGAGAACGCACCTAATTCTAGCTTCTAACTCCTTTGGGCTAAATGGTTTTACTACATAATCATCAGCCCCCAATTCTAAACCTGTTATTCTATCTGCAACATCTCCTAATGCAGTTAACATAACAATTGGAACATCAGAATCTTTCCTTAATTCTTGACAAACCCCATAACCATCTAGCTTTGGCATCATGACGTCAAGAACTACTAAATCAGGTTCATAGTCCTTAAATAACTTTAGTGCTTCTTTACCATCACTTGCAGTTACAACTTTGTAGCCAATCATGGAGAGACGTGTCTCCAGAATTCTTCTAATACTTGCCTCATCATCTGCGACAAGAATAGTTTCTTTAGTTTGACTAGATAGAGCCATTTGTTTCTATTAGCTAATCAGTAAGAGAATTTATTATTTATCTAATCTAACTTGTAGAGGGGCAATATCCCAAACATTCTAGCTCCATTACTTCATTCAGAAACTTAATGTCTAGCAAATTATCAACTTTTATTTGTCAGAATTGTGGATCTGAAACTTCTCAATACTTTGGTAAATGCCTTAATTGCAACTCATGGAATTCCATTGTTGAAGAAATAAAAAGTAAGCACTCTAAATATCAAGAAATAAAAGATATAAAAAACAGTAAAAAATCTATACCATTTAATGAGATCTCATCAAAAAAAATATCAAGATTTACTAGTGGTTTTAAAGAATTTGATCGAGTTCTTGGAGGTGGAATAGTACCTGGATCTGTCGTTTTACTTGGAGGAGAACCAGGTATAGGTAAAAGCACAATAGTTCTTCAATCAGCAGGAAAAATATCTCTTAATGAGAAAGTTTTATACATAACTGCAGAAGAATCTTTAGAACAAGTCAAAATTAGATGGGAAAGACTAAATCAAAAGAGTATTGATTTAAAAATTTTTTCAGAAACTAATTTATCCCTAATTCTTGAAGAGATCAAACGTGTCAATCCAAGTTTCGCAATTATTGATAGTATTCAAGCCATCCATAATCATGAAATGCAAAGTTCTCCAGGATCAGTTTCTCAAGTTAGATCATGTTCATCTGAATTACAAAATCTTGCTAAAGACAATAATATTGCGCTTTTAATAATTGGTCATGTAACCAAAGATGGTACATTAGCTGGCCCTAAAACTCTAGAGCATTTAGTTGATACAGTAATAAATTTTGAAGGAGATAAGATTTCCACACATCGATTACTAAGAAGTATAAAAAATCGATTTGGATCGACCTTCGAGATTGGAATTTTTGAAATGCTTGAAGAGGGTTTACGTGAGATAAAAAACCCAAGTTCAATTTTTACAAACAAAGAAAATATTTCAGGTGTAACAACTACTATTACAAATGAAGGCACTCGACCATTAGCAGTTGATATACAAGCACTGGTAAATAAAACTTTCTACAGTAACCCAAGACGAACTACAACTGGAATAAGCATAAATAGATTGCATCAAATTCTAGCTGTTCTTGAAAAACACGTAGGGATAAAATTATCTGAATTTGATTGTTATATAGCTACTGGTGGAGGTTTTGAGATTAATGATCCATCATCTGACTTAGGTGTAGCAATATCAATTTTATCAAGTTTGAAAAATATTCCTCCTTTGGCAAATAGCTCATTTATTGGAGAATTGGGTTTGAGCGGTCAGGTTAGAAAATCGAATAACCTTCGTACAAAGATAGAAGAAGCTGTAAGACTAGGGATCAAAAATATCATAGTGCCAAAATTAGAGGAGGAACTGAATAATAATTTTCGAAATTTAATAAATATCAAAGAGATATCAAATATTAAAGAAGCAGTTGATTACTCTTTATCAAAATAAAAAAATCAAAGGTACATATCAATTGAGCTTCTACCTGAGTTTTTCAACCAATTCTCAATATCTAGATAACCACCTGGATAAAGTCTCACTGCTTTAGACCAGACTTCAGCAGCTTTATCAAACCAAATATCTCTCTGATCTAAATCACCATTTTGCTCAGCATATCTTCCCCTTTTTTCATAAATTAAACCTATATTTTTCAAGCAAGATGGCTGTTTGGGATTTTCTACTAATGCTTTTTCATAAGTTTCAATAGACAAATCCTCTTCACCGTTACTCATGTATATTATTGCCATATTCTTTAAAGTCTCACCCCTATCAATTTTATTTTCTTCAAGCAGTAAGCTCTCTTTGTAATACTCTAATGCTTCCGAATAATCCCCATTATTTTGTGCAGCTAAACCATCTCTATAATAAATATAAGCCTTTTTTTCTTTCTCGGCGATAGGCATTATTTTTACAATAGATTCAGCAATTACAGTAAAAGCTTTATCAATAAAATTGTCTCTGTTTTGATTACTAGGCACTGCTCAAGATCTAATAAAATTAATATAGTAATTTAGAAAATAACTATTTAAAAAGTCTATTACATTTATTATTATAGTTAAATATAAAGTTAAGCATTAATTTGCTTCTATTGTGAAAAATATGGAGAGCATTCAACTAAGCGTTACAGGAATGAAGTGCGGAGGTTGTGTTAGTACTGTTGAAAAAATATTGAATAATTCTGATGGTATTGAAAATGTTTCTGTTAACTTGCTTACTGAAAGTGCTTATTTTGAAATTACCCAGAAACATATAGAAATAGAATCAGTTCTCGAAAATCTAAAAGAGAATGGTTTCCCATCAAAGATTTACATAAATGATTTTTCAAAAAAAATAAATAAAGCAGAATTAGAAAAAAAAAAGAAGTGGAATAATCAATGGAAAAAACTAACTTTTGCCCTATTACTTTTATTATTTTCAGGATTAGGACATCTAGCAGAAGGAAGATATATAAATTTTCCAATATTAGGTAATATATTTTTTCACGCCTCCTTAGCAACGTTAGCTCTATTATTTCCTGGAAGAGGAATAATTATTAATGGATTTAAATCATTTATTAAGAACCATCCAGATATGGATTCTTTAGTAGCTCTCGGAGTAATTAGCGCATATACAACAAGTCTTCTATCCTTAATATTTCCTGCCACTGGTTTTCCTTGTTTTTTTAATGAGCCAGTCATGCTGTTAGGCTTCATACTGATTGGGCGTTACTTAGAAGAAAGAGCAAGATATCAAACTGGTTCGTCCATTGGAGAATTATTAGATCTTCAACCTGAAATGGCAAATATCTACACAGAAGACAATCAAATAAAATCAATAAGAGTAAACACTTTAAGACCTGATCAAGAAATTCAAGTTTTAGCAGGAGATAGAGTACCAGCTGACTGCATTGTTACCCGAGGTAATTCATATGTTGATGTTTCACATATTACTGGAGAATCCAAACCTATAGAAGTAAAAGAAGGCGAAAATCTATCTAGTGGATCTTTAAATCTTAATTCAACTCTCAGACTTAGAGTACAAAAAGTCGGAGGAGATTCTTCTCTTGCAAAACTAGTAAATCTTATTGAATCTGTAAACGCTAGAAAACCTCGAATTCAAAGCATTGCTGATGAAATTGCAGGCAAATTTACTTACTTTGTACTTATTTTCGCTACTTTAACCTTCTTCTTTTGGTGGAAGCAGGCAAAAAACATATGGCCTGATTTATTAAGTCACAATCATGAATTAATCACTCACTCAAGCCATACACTTCATAGTTCACTTGGTAGTAATGCTGAGAATTTTCTGAGTTTAGCAATTCAATTGTCAATTGCCGTTTTAGTGATAGCTTGTCCCTGTGCATTAGGTCTAGCCACCCCAACTGTAATCACTGTAGCATCAGGTAAAGCAGCAAAAAAAGGGGTTTTATTTAAAGGCGGGGATAAAATAGAGATGGCTTCAAAAATTAATCATATTATTTTTGACAAGACAGGTACTTTAACAAAGGGTAAGCCTTTCATTGTTGATTACAAAAATAATGATGATCATTCATTTTTATTAAAAATAGCTGCCAGTTTAGAAAAGGAAAGCAGACATCCAATCGCAGATGCCTTAATTCAAGAGGCAAAAAAACAAAATTTAAGTTTATTTCAAATAAAAAAAATTTTTACTCATTCAGGGCAAGGTATTTCAGGAGAACTTGAGTCAATTGATGGACTTATTAATATTGGAAATATTGAATGGCTACTAAGCAAAGGAATAATTATTAATAGTGATGCAAAAAAAATCATTGAAAATGAAGAAACAAAAACGAACACTATCATTGGAGTAAGTATCAAAGATAAGTTATTAGGCTTTATTTTGCTCGGAGATTTACTCAGAGATGATTCAATTAAAACAGTTCAAAATTTGAGAGAAAACAAATTCAAAATAAACATTTTAAGTGGCGATAGAAAACAAACAGTTTTAGCTTTAGCAAAAAAAATTGGTTGTAAAGAAACTGAAGTAAAATGGGATCTTCTTCCTGAAATGAAGCTTAAGACTATAGAAAATTTAAAAATTAATAATAAAGTGGCAATGATTGGTGATGGTATTAATGATGTCCCGGCCTTAGCATCCTCAGACTTAGGAATTGCGGTAGGATCAGGGACTCAAATCGCCAAGGCAAATGCAGATGTAGTATTAATGGGAGATCAACTAAATGGATTACCCTATGCCTTAAATCTTGCAAAAAGAACTATAAGAAAAATAAAGGAAAATCTAATATGGGCTTTTGGTTACAACTTACTAGCTATACCTTTAGCCGCCGGCATTTTATTCCCTAAGTACGGTATTCTTCTTACTCCCTCAATAGCAGCATTATTAATGGCTATTAGCTCTATTACAGTTGTAATTAATGCTTTATCTTTGGATTAAATGAAAGGTAAATTTATCGTTATTGAGGGTATTGATGGATGTGGTAAAACTACCCAAATAGATGAACTATCTAAATGGCTTCCTAATAGTGGTCTAATAAAGAAAGGGTCCAAATTAATCACAACTAGAGAGCCTGGAGGCAGCCTTTTAGGAAAAAAAATTAGAGGAATGATTCTTGATAATAATAAAAATAACAAGCCTTCATCTCTTACGGAATTATTACTTTATTCAGCGGATAGAGCTGAACACGTTTCCAAAATTATTTCACCTGCTTTAAATAACAATGATTGGGTAATAAGTGATAGATTTTCCGATTCCACACTAGCTTATCAAGGTTATGGAAGAAATATAAATTTAGAAATAATTAAAAATATTGAATCTATTGTGTGTCAAGGAGAATCTCCTGATCTAACTTTCTTCTTAGAAATTTCACCAGAAGAGAGCTTATTCCGAAGAAAAAATGAAATTCCAGATAGAATAGAATCAGAAGGCATTAAATTCTTAGAAAAAGTAAATGAAGGCTTCAAAATAATTGCCAAAGAAAAAAAGTGGACAGTAATATCTGCCTCACAAAATATCAAAACTATTTCTAATCAAATAAAAGAGACTTTGCTAAAAAATTTTTCTAATAACAAATGATTGAGGTTAAAAAAAATAATCTTTTTTTGAATGAAGAAGTCAATAGCTGTCTTAACAACATAATTAAAAACAAATCATTTGCTAATGGTTATATATTTTATGGTGCTGAAGGAGTAGGGAAAAAACAAACTGCTTTTGGATTTATAAAAGATATTTTCAAACAATCTTCACAAAGCGAGAGTGTTGAAGAGAGAATTACCAACAATAACCATCCTGATTTGCTAATTATCGAACCTGATTCTCCTTTGGCAACTAAAAATACAGGGAGTTCCGATTTTGAAAAAATAAAAAAAAATGGATCTGAAATTATTAAGATTTCTCAAATACGTAATATAAAAACTTTTCTTAGCCAAAAATCAATAAATTCAGAAAAAAAAATTGTTCTTATTATAGAGGCACACCTCTTAAACGAAGCAGCCTCGAATTGCCTTTTAAAAACCTTAGAAGAACCTAATAACGGCATTTTTATTTTACTAACATCTAAATTAAATCTTCTCTTAGATACCATAATTTCAAGATGTCAAATTGTCAGATTTCGATCCTTTTCTAGTAAACAGATAAAGTCTACTTTAAGAGATTATTTAGATACCTATAAATTTAATATCAATACAAAATTAAAAATTGAAGATTTAATAAACTCTGCAAATGGATCACCAAATCAATTACTAAAAAATATTGAAATTTGTGATGATTTTTCAGATGAAATTATAACTAAATTAGATTCTCCAATAAAAAATTGTCTTGAAATATTAGAAATATCAAAATTAATAACTGAAAAATTAGAAAATTTCCAACAGATTTATTTAGTAAATTTAATACAAACTATTTGGTGGAGAAAAACAAGAAATGTCGGTTTAGTTAAAAAACTTGAAAATTTAAAATACCTCTTAAGAAAAAACATTCAACCAAGGTTGGCATGGGAAATTACTTTTTTAAAAATTTCAATGGAAGATATATGAGATTAATCTACTGCAGAATTTATCAAGTCAGGATTTCTCGCTTGAATAAACTCTTGCCTAGCAGTTTCCACTTGAGAACCAATAGGTAACTCAAGACAATATCCAGCGCCGTATACAGTTTTTATATAAATAGGTTTACGTGGATCGGGCTCAAGTTTAGTGCGCAAATGTCTAATATGTACCCTTATGGTCTCAATATCATCATCAGGTTCATACCCCCATACTTCTTTAAGAATTAATGCTGGAGATACAGTTTGACCATGCCTCTGTAAAAGGCAATGAAGAAGTTCAAATTCAAGATGCGTTAATCTAACAGGAGATTCAAACCAAATAGCTTCAAATCTTTCAGGAACAAGAGTTAAAGGACCATAATTTAATATTTCTTGCTGGTTACTAGAATTTAATTGTGCTCTGTTGGTTCTTCTTAATAAAGCCTTTATGCGTACATGCAATTCTTCTAGATCGAATGGTTTAGTAATGTAATCATCCGCTCCAGAATTAAATCCAGTAATTTTATCTTTAAGGCCGCCTAATGCAGTTATCATCAAAATCGGTATATTTGATGTTCTTTCATCTCTTCTTAGTCGCTGGCATAAAGTTAACCCATCAACACTTGGCAGCATTAAATCTAAAAGTATTAAATCTGGTGAATATTGGAGAGCTAATGCTTGACCTTTAATCCCATCTTCAGCTTTTTGAACATCAAAACCAGAATGTTCTAAATGCCTAGCCACCAAATCTCGCATATCACGATCATCTTCAATTAAGAGGATTGAAATTTTCATATTTATGAACTATTAAATTAAGATTAAGTTTCAGTATTATGATTCTCTCAAGAATTTATAAAGATTGCTGAACTAGTGTAAACAATTTTATCAATTAGATTTATCAATTAACTTAGTATTAGCAATAGATTAGACAGAAATTGCATATTTTTAAAAAGTTGAAATTTTAGAATTTCTTTCGATTCTATTTACTTTTTCTTAATAATCAAAGGATTATTAGGAAAAAATAATGGATTAATTTGAAAGAATATCCAATTCAGGTAGTCATCGCAAGGTACATAAAATTTGGGTAAATATTGATTTTCAGTTATCAGTTAGGAGTCTACTTAGTCTGCAGTTTTTGATGTTGATGAATGTTTAAACTAATAATTTTGTCTATATTAAAAAAAATTTAAGTATTTATGAAAAAAAAGCCTATTATTTATTCTGATTTATCAAAAAAACAACTAGAAAATCTTAAAGAACTTTACATTCAAAAAAAAGTTGAATCGATGAGTCATCAAGAACTTAAACAATATGTACTAGAAATTATTTCTCATCAGATAAACGATACTATTGGCAAAGAAGAGGAGATGGAAGCATGGAGAGAAATGTCAGATTTTTTTGGAGAACAATTTGAAATAATTATTTTAGAAATACAAACAAAATACATTGACGATAAAAACGTAATTGAAACAGAAATAGATTCCCAGAAACAAAGAATAGAATTACTTGAAAGGAATAATTTGGATAAAGAGAAAAAGGATATGTGGGATGACTAGAATTTCCTAAATGGCGAAGTAATTCAAAAGATACAAAAAAATTTCTTAATTTGAAAAACAAAATCAATCAAAGAGCTATTTTTTTTTCATTTTATGGACAATTTATTAAATGTTCTAATTACTGTTTTAAAAAAACAATTTTTAAATAGAAAATCATCTCAATAACGAATATTTTCTAATTTATTTTTGATGTTCTATATACTGTTCTTAATAATACAATTAATATACTTGATTATATCTTCGGTTAACCACTATTTGACAAAAAAGGGGGCAAAGAAATAAAAAAGTCACTTTTTTAGGGTGACTTTGGATAACTTTTGGAATTTATAAACTCCCCGGGCGGGATTCGAACCTGCGACCAATCGATTAACAGTCGATCGCTCTACCGCTGAGCTACCGAGGAATATAGAATGAATTTAGCTCTTTAAAGTACCTTATGACAAGTAGAGGAGTCAATTATATTGAAATTTTGATGGTTCTTGCCAGCTAGATAAAAAACCATTTTTCAACTCTGCTACTGCATCAGCATAAATCAATTCTTCATAACGATGAGTAATCCACAAAGCTGATAAAGGTTTTTTATGGTCACTTGTAAGATTTTTAATAGTTTGTAAAACGTTTAATTGGCTGGTTTGATCAAGTAACGCTGTAGGCTCATCTAAAAGAATAAAATTTCTATTACTAATTAGAGTACATGCAATAGTTAAGCGTTGTTTTTGTCCGCCGCTTAAAGTGTGAACTGGCCTTTTTTCAAAACCAGTCATTCCTACCTGATTAAGCACATATTGAATTTTTTTATTAATTTCATTTTGACTTATATTTTGATCAATATTAATTAGAAGTTCACTCCTACAATTTGGCATCAATATTTGATGATCAGGGTTTTGAAACACCATGCCAATATTTGCATTAGAGTCAATGAAACCATGTTTAGGCTTGATTATTCCATTAATTAATTTAAGAAGAGTACTTTTTCCGCTCCCGTTTTCACCTACGACCATCCAAAATCCCGGTTTTTTTATTGAGAAATTACATTTAAAAATTAAATTTTCTTTTTCTCCAGGATATGCAAAAGAAACATCTTTGAATTTAATATGAGGTATTTCATTTTCAAGGATATCTCGCATAAATTCTATCAATCTATGTTGAGGGAAAATCCCGGTCTTTTAGCTCCTCCTGCTACTGACGATTTTTCATATATCTGAACAGAAATTATTTCTTTAGCTCTCACAGCAATTAATTTATCTTGCACTTTGTCACACCTTAATTCGATCAAGTTTGAGGATTCTAAAGTTTCATTCATAGAATTTTTTATTTCATCATAAATTCGTTTAACGTCATCAAATTCTTTCTTCTGAATTGAAAGTGGAAAAGGTGAATATCTCAGACTTAGTTCCAGCGAATACATAATCATTATAAAAACTACTTATTATAATAATAAATATTATTACGTAGGAAGTTATTAAAATTAAATTCTTTTGAGAAAATTATATATAAGATCTTTAAATCCAATTATTATAGATATAGGAGATTTTATTTTGCATTATAAAAAATAATTTCATGGAAATAGCAAATGATATAACTTCTCTAGTTGGAAATACCCCATTAGTAAAATTAAATCGAATCAAAAAGTATTTTGATTGTTATCCAGAGATAATAGCCAAACTAGAAAGTTTCAATCCATCAGCATCCGTTAAGGATCGGATCGCTTATTCAATGTTATGTAAAGCTGAAGAACAAGGATTAATAACACCAGATAAAACAACGTTAATTGAAGCAACAAGTGGGAATACGGGCATCGCATTAGCAATGGTTGCTGCAGCAAAAGGCTATAAATTGATATTAACTATGCCGGATACGATGAGTATTGAGAGAAGGGCAATGTTGAGAGCATATGGAGCTGAATTACAGCTAACACCAGGTAAAGACGGAATGAAAGGAGCTTTAGATTTAGCTAATGAGTTGTCTTCAACCATTGCAAATAGCTATCAATTTAATCAGTTTGAAAACTTTGCTAATCCAGATATTCATGAAAGAACGACGGCTCAAGAAATATGGTCCCAATCCAATAACAATTTAGATGGACTAGTTACAGGGGTAGGCACAGGAGGAACAATTACTGGTTGTGCACGTTTTTTGAAAAAAGTTAATCCAAACTGCAAAATTTATGCAGTAGAGCCCAAAAAAAGTGCTGTGATTTCAGGAGAAAAAGCAGGATCTCATTCGATTCAAGGAATTGGTGCGGGTTTCGTACCAAAAGTTCTTAATACTAAATTAATTGATGAAATTATAAAAATAGATGACGATGAAGCATTTTATTATGGGCGTTTATTAGCTAGATTGGAAGGCCTTTTATCTGGCATAAGCAGCGGTGCAGCTTTAGCAGCAACAATAAAAATCGGCAAAAGAAAAGAACTAATGAATAAAAGATTGATAGTTATTCTTCCAAGTTTTGGAGAAAGATATTTATCAACAGCAATGTTTGAATCAAATACTTCAATTCAAGCCAGAAAAGATGGTTATCTTTAATGCATAATTTATAAAAATGGAAAAAAATTTGTATGAAGAATTAGGTCTAAAACAAAATGCAACCAGAAGTGAAATTAAATCTTCATATCGATCTTTAGTTAAGCAACATCATCCAGATACAGGCGGCAAGAAAGAACGATTTCTTGCAATACAAAATGCCTGGGAAACTCTAAATGACCCAATCAAAAAGAAACAGTACGATAGCAGTTTTTCCTTTTCCAGCTCATCATTTGATTCATTAAATGAAAATTGGGAAGAGAAATTTAATTCAAAAAAACATAATTCTTCAATTAAGGACAAAGAAGTTGAAACATGGATTAAAGAAATTTATAGTCCGATAAATAGATTAATTAGTCAAATTATTAAACCTTTGAATAATGAAATAAAAGAACTATCTGCAGATCCATATGATGACGAACTAATGGAAAATTTTTGCAGTTATATTATTCTTTCACAAAAGAAAATAGAAAAAGTTGAAAAAATTTATAACAAAAAAATAGTTCCAAAGTCTATTTCAGCTCTAGGACTCGATCTTTATCATTGTTTTTCACAAATTAAAGATGCACTAACAGAATTTGATAGATACACACAAGGATACGTAGATAATTACTTATTTGATGGCAAAGAAATGATCAAAGAAGCAAAAAGAATACAATCAAAGATGTCTATAGAGAAAAAAAATAAAAACTTTTAGATATAAAAATTTTATTGAGCATATTCTTTAAGTTGATCTAATTTCAACCAAACATCTGGAACAGGCCTGCGCCATCGAACCTGAGCATATTCGTCTTTGACAGAAAGAATCTCTCCAGGACCTGCAAAGACATAATTAGGTAGATCATCATCACTGGCCAGCGCTTCGATACTTTTTATATAATTTTCTCTATCGACAAAAACTAGGCTTCCTTTCTTGAGAGGTTTCTTTGGAATAGAATCTGTCATAATAAATTCAAGAAAGTTATTTGAAATCTATTATACAAAAACTTGTTTGAAAACTATTGAAAAAAATTTATACCGGAATAATAATTACAAACTTCTAAAAAATTTAATAGCCTTAAATGATAAACATTTATAAGATATGCGTCTTTTACTACTTGGCTGCACTGGATTTGTTGGGAAAGAATTAGTACCAACACTACTCAATGAGAATCACGAAATATACATTGTAAGTAGAAAACCCATTAGTAAATTAAAACTTGAATTAGATTTCAATAATTTTAAATTTTTTCAAATAGATTTATCAAAAGAAAAAAACTGGAATAACGAAAATCTTCTAAATATATTAAGAGAGGCAGATGGAATTATTAACTTGATGGGAGAACCCATAGCAGAAAAAAAATGGACTTCTGAACAAAAACAGGAGATTGAAAATAGTCGTATTAATACCACAAAATTTATGATGAAGACCCTTAAAAATTTAAAAATAAACCCAAAAGTAATTATAAATGGATCAGCTATAGGTTATTACGGTACAAGTTTGTCTAGTGAATTCACTGAAAATAGTCCTGGAGGAAAAGACTTTTTATCTAAACTTTGCAAAAAATGGGAAGCGGTCGCCGCTGAAAAACCATTTTTCTCAAGGTTAGTTATTTTTAGAATTGGAATTGTTCTAGAGAAAGACGGCGGAGCATTAGGAAAAATGCTCCCTATATTTAAAGTTGGATTAGGTGGACCAATTGGAGATGGTAAGCAATGGATGAGTTGGATTCATAGAACTGATTTATGTGCATTAATCATTCAAGCATTAGTTGATAAAAAGTATTCGGGAGTATTTAATGCTGTTGCACCAAATCCAGTATTAATGAGAGAATTTTCTCAGACTTTAGGCAAATGTCTAAATAGACCTAATTTACTTCCAGTGCCTGGAGCGGTTTTAAAAATATTGTTAGGAGATGGAGCGAAAGTTGTTTTAGAAGGACAAAAAGTAATTAGCAGTAAAATCAAAAATTATAATTTTAAATATCCTCTTCTTGAGAAAGCAATTTACGCCTCCACCAAGAATTAATACCGTTTACTAAAGCACCAATAATAAGAATCGTTATCAATGGAACTACAAGAGGATTCCAAACTATCTGAATAAAATTGACAAAAATAAATATCCCATTAAATTGCATGATGATTGCAAAAATAAAAAATATTGCAAAAAAAATGACTGTAAATAAATTTATTAATAACAAATTATCGATAATTTGTTTTAACTTATTTTGATTATTCTCCTTAGTCATTTTTTATAACAATATTCATATCATCAACCATTTTAAGACAAGCTTTGTTTTCACCCAATCTTTTTTTAGCATTTTCATTACATGAGATCATAAACTTCTTATTTAGCTGTATAAGGTATATTATTTTTATGATCAATTTAATTGTCTGATTAATTTGATCATTTTTGTCTTTAAAATTACTGGCACAAAAAACATATTTACCAAGCAAACGTCTTTGCGCTTCTGCAAAAGTTTTTGTAAATTGTGGACCTTTACCTTCAATCTGAATAACCGGTTTTCCTAATCCAATCGCTTGCTCTGCTGCTGTTCCTGCCATGCTAATACAGCATCTACTTTTCAATAATATTTTTTCAAAATTATTCCAATATATATTCACTTCTAAAAATTTATATTGGAATTTCAAGAGATTATTATCTTTTATATTTTCTATTTTTAACCATCCTCTTTTTTGAAATATCTCCTTTATTTTTGATGAAGATAGAGCATTAACTATTGCAAAATTAAACTGAATTTTTTGAAAATATCTTAAATCAGACAAAGCCTCTAATACCTCTAAAATCAAAACAAAATTATCTAAAATCTCAGGGAATCTACTTCCTGGAAATAATCCAATACTAAATTCATCTTTATTAAATTCTTTGTTTCTAGGAAAAAACTTATCCATAAATGGGTTGCCTAAAAAAGACACTTTCTTTTTTAATTGCAATGTTAAATCATTAGCTGTAAGGAAATCTCTCGTATATATTTTTTTTGCTTTTTGTGAGATCAAGAAAAATTTAGAAGGCCATGGTAATTTCAATTTCCCTTCATAATGGCTGGAATAAGCAACTAGATATGTAAAAAAATCTTTCTTACAAACCCATGCAAAAAAAACTGGCACAATATCTCCAACTACAAAAAAATAATCATATTTTTTTCTTATTTTAAAAGTTAAATATAATCTTTTTAGAAGATAAAATATTTCTCCTGCTAATATCTCAGTAAGTCTTCCCTTAAAAGAATTATAACCAATTCCTCCAGTTCTAAATTCCTTAGTTTTACCGACAATCTTAATTTTTTCTTTTTCGTAATGATTTCCCATACCAACAATTGGCAAAGCATGAACAGAATAACCATTTTTTACGAATTGTTTAGCTATTAGACTGCCAGATAGATCTTCTCCATGCCCATTACTTAAAATTAAAATCTTAAACAATTTAAAATTCCAACCATTTTTTTACTTTGGTTAACTCAGGCCAATCTGGATATCTACTTAATCCGTCTTCAACAGATTCTTTCAACTCACTTTTCACATCTGGCATCATCATAGACATTTTTTTGAGTACCTCAATATGATCCCTAACACCTTTATTATTGGTAGCCAAAAGAGCTAAAGACAAATTCATTCTTGCTTGTGGATCTTGCTGATTTAATCGAACAGCTTGTCTGGCAGCTGACAAAGCTTCTTCATTATTTTTCAAAAGTAATTGAAGCCATGATAAACAAGTCCAAGCAGCAAAATGATTTGGAATTTGCTGTATAATTTTTTGAAAATCTTGAACGATTGAAATTAAATCTTGCCCTGCTTTATATCTTGATAAAGCTGCATTAAAATCCTCTTCGATGGGATTAATTTCGTTATTCATTATTTATTAAACTGCAAAAGAGCTTCCACAACCGCAAGTTTGAGAGGCATTGGGATTTACAAAATTAAAGCCACCTCCAATTAATTCCTTACTAAAATCTAACTGCATTCCATAAATATACAAAAGACTTTTGGGATCACAAACAACTTGAAAGCTTTGATCAGCTTTTAATGAATAATCATAAACTTTATCATCTAGATTTATTTCATCAGTTCCTATAAAATCCATCGTATAACTCATCCCACTACAACCGCCAGATCTTACTCCTACCCTTAGTGCTTTTTTATCACTTTGGCCCTTCAATAAATTTGAAATTTGTTCTATAGCATCATTCGTAATTAAGATACCTTTGCCATCATCAGAATTTTTAATTTCCTGTTTAACATCTACATTTTCCATAAGCAAGGGATTTCTACTATTTATAATATAAAAACTTAATCAATAGGATGCATAGAACAAACGTTATCCAAACTTGATTTGTTATAATTCTAATAAAAAAGTGAAAATTGCAATAGTTGGTTCTGGATTAGCTGGTCTTACAGCAGCAGTCAATTTAGTTGATGAAGGTCACGAAGTAGAAATTTACGAGAGCAGGTCATTTTGGGGAGGTAAAGTTGGAAGTTGGGAAGATAAGGATGGCAACCACATAGAAATGGGGTTACATGTATTTTTTTACAATTATGCAAATCTTTTTAAATTAATGAAAAAAGTGGGAGCTCTAGACAATTTACTCCCGAAAGATCATACTCATCTATTTATTAATAATGGTGGTAATTTAAAATCGTTAGACTTCAGATTTCCTTTAGGTGCTCCATTTAACGGACTTAAAGCTTTCTTTACCACCGAACAACTTACTTGGGTAGATAAGTTCAGAAATGCCCTAGCTTTAGGGACAAGTCCAATCGTTAGAGGATTGATAGACTATGAAGGCGCAATGAAAATAATTAGAGATCTAGATAGAATTAGTTTTAAAGAGTGGTTTTTAAACCATGGTGGAAGTGAAAAAAGTTTAGAAAGAATGTGGGATCCTATCGCATATGCATTGGGTTTTATTAATTGCAAAGATATTTCAGCAAGATGCATGCTAACTAT
>MWOO01000144.1 GCA_002025945.1 Prochlorococcus sp. HOT208_60m_813O14
TTTTAACTAAAGGACCTGTAGCATTTGTTTTGGCAACTTTGACTATTACATCTTTTTTATTTATTCGGAAGGATTGGAAAACCCTTCTATGTAAGATAAATCCTAAAAAAGGTTTTTTAATAACATTACTAATAAGTATTCCATGGTATATTTTGGAGTTAATAAAAGAGGGAAAGCCTTTTTGGGACAATTTTTTTGGTTATCATAATTTTCAAAGATATACCTCAGTTGTAAATAATCATGCAGAACCATTTTGGTTTTTTCTTTACGTAATGATATTAGCTTCATTACCATTCACACCTTTTTTGTATCACGGGATATTTAAAGCCTTTAAGGATTTATTGAAAAGTTCAAAAGAAAGTGTCAATGTCAATGAAACCCTTTATTCATATGCTCTATGTTGGTTAATATCAGTTTTAATCTTTTTTAGTCTTTCTGCTACGAAACTACCAAGCTATTGGTTGCCAGCAATCCCAGCAGCGGCAATCTTAATAAGTAATAGCTTCATAAACTTAAAAAATTCAAATAAAAGTTATATATATTTGTGGATTTTTAATATTTTAATTTTGTTTGGTGTGTCAATAGCGTTCTTTTTTTCAAATATTTGGTTAAGTTTAATAAATGACCCTGAAATGCCTAATCTTGCATCTGAATTAACAACTTCTGGGATAATTTTCAGAGCTAAATTATTTTTCTCTTCATTTACTTTTCTAGCAATAATTTTATTTGCTTTAAAATCTAAAAATATCTTACTTTATCTCCAAATTTTTCTTTTATTGGGACAATCTTTTTTGATGTCGCCAATTAGGAAATTAGCAGACACCTCTAGGCAATTACCTTTGAGGAATGTCTCAAAATTAATTTCAGATATTCGAGAGGGGAATGAAACCTTAGCAATGATCGGGATAAGAAAACCTTCTTTACATTATTATTCGAGGCAAATAGTTTTTTATGAACCAAATACTAAAGAAGGATTAATTAATCTTTCAGATAGGCTAAATACTGATAGAAGAGAAAATTATGAGGATCAACCTGATTATGAATATAAATCGTTTTTAGTCGTGATAGATAAATATTCTTCTCGAGAAAAGCACTGGTTAAATATTAAACATCAAAAATTGGGAGAATATGGGATTTATAATTTATGGCGTATTGAGAAAAGTGATTTGAATAAGTATTCAGAATTTTTAGTTAATATGGGTTATAAATCTGACTGGAAAATTAGAAAAGTTGAGAAATTTTAACAAAACTTTTTTTTAAGAAGAGCATTTTTAAGATCATCTAGACTGCACTTAGTGGGTATTTCAATTTCATTCAAATCTTCAAGTAATTCAAGATCGATTACGGAATCTTCGGCTAAAAAACTAAAAACTTCATTGATGCTTATGCCCATATCTTGAGCCATCTCTGAGATTAGCCTTAGCGTATCTCTCCTCACAGAAATCCTGAGGTCTAAAGGTATATATTCATTTTCAGGGTTCGCTGACTTCATAACCTAAATCTTAAGACATTATGTATATATCCGGATATTATCTTTACAATATTCAAAATTCGTGCGTGTTAAGGTTTTTAGTTAAGCGCATTCATGAAAATTTTTAATAGAGGAATTGTCAATAGTGAAATTAACGTTGTAGTAAAAAGAATTTCTGAAGCGATTTTTTGTTTTACGTCGTATGCCTCTGCCATTAAAATTGTTGATATCGCAGTTGGTGTTCCTGCCTGTAGTATTAATGCCGATGATTGATAGAAGTCAAAATTTAAAAATTTAGTTATTAAAAAAACAATAATTGGAAGAATCACTATCTTTAATAAAATTGTGAATTTAATTTCGTCATTATTATCAAAAAATCCAACCTTTTGATTTGTTATTATTCCTAGTCTTGTTCCCACAATTATTATTGCCAAAGCAATAACTACTCTTGCAGGTATCCAAAGGTAATTTCCTAATATCTTATCTATTTGGAAAAGATATGCCATAAGTACACCAATGATCCCTCTTGATGCAGGACTATTTATCAATGCGTTTAACAAGCCCTGGATATTTGGGATGTTCTTGTTTTGGGATTTTTCTTGAAGAAAAAATGGACCAAATATCCAAGCGAATAGTGTTGTTCCTAAGTCAAAACCGATAGTGAAGTTTATTGTTGTTGAAGGTAGAAGAGCTATAGCAATTGGTATTCCAAGGAATGATGTATTACCTATAAGCCCTGCCAGCTGCAAAGTATAATTCGAAAACCTACACTTAAATATTGGGCATATATTTATTAGAACTATTAAAACTCCAATTAGTGAGAATGCTAAAAATGCGCTTTTAATAAGGTTTATATCTATACCTTCTTTTAATAAAAGACCCATTACACTTAATGGAATTCCAAATCTTATTAAAGGTCTTGCAATATATTTAGAAATTTTTGGTTTCTTTTTTCCAAGAAAAAAACCAAAAATCAAAAAAGGTATAATACTTGTAAATAGAGAGTAGATGGAATTAATTAAATTATTAATAATAACGCAATCTTAACTTGTCATAGTCAGTCATAAAGATTCTTATGCATTGATAAATTAAATTATTTTCCATATTGCTTTGTCGGGAATTAAAGGAGATTTATTTAAATCTTCTGGTTCTTTAGTCAAAACTCTCCACGTTGGAACTCTACAAGTTACATAAGCAGGACTTTCTATTAAAACCCCTGGCTTCTCATCAAAAGTACATGTAAAACCCTCTTTCCAGAAACCTCCCTTGTTAAGGCTCCCTTTAAACCAAACCCAGCATTTTGAAGTTTTCAAGATAAGCAAATTTTTGTTCTATCTTAATCAAGATTTAAGTAATAAATACAAAATTTATTACTTTTAAAAAAATTTTTTGACTCAATTTATTTTTTTGAAAAATATATTTTAGAGATTAATATCAATAGATTCAAGATTAGGGTAATTAAATTTGCTATCAATATTGGCGTAGAAGAAATTTTATAACCGTAAATAATCCAAGAAAAGACTCCAATAATAAACATTATTAATGTCGTCAAAGAAACATCATCTGCTTTTTTTGTTTTTAAAGTTTTTACTAATTGAGGTAGAAATGCTGCTGTTGTTAAAATCGCTGCAAAATATCCGAATATATCTACATTCATAAAAGTTTTTAAACTATTCTTTAATTAAATCAGATAAAAATCCTAAGGGATCCCTCATGTTTGATGAATATCCAAGCACATCATTTGAAAAGAATTTATAAATGACTTGATTTTTATTGTTCAATAGAAAAGAGGCCCCTCTTTGAGGAAGATATTTTTCATTAAGAATATAATCACTCCAATTTTGAATTATTTCATTCATGTTATTTAATCTAAATGTTGCCAATTCAAATGGTCTTAAATAACCATCCCCGAAAACCTGTTTAAAGGAATTACCTGTAAAGTTTAGAAATTTAAAAACGTCAATTTTTTCAAATTCCGAATAGATTTGCTTCGCTTTTTGGTCGCCTGTGTAACCTCTAATAACTTCTTGAATTGTTTTTAAAGAATTTATCCCAGAAAGCATCAAAAGCATATTGATCCAGCCTCCTAGACCTATATCTAGGCCTCTTGAGACTTTTAGATTATTGTGGATTTTATTGTCAGGAACAATTATTAAATTTTCTTCAAAAAATCCAGTAAATTTACAGAATTTTTGTTTACCATTTTTGTTCCCAATAGCAATGGCAAAAACATCCAAATTTTTATTTTGATCATTATCGATAAAATTCTTTAAATTAATTGCATATTCAAAGCTGTCAAAATCTCCCAATAAACCAAATAAAACAATTAATTTAAATTCCCTTCCCCCTTTAAAGTTAAATTCTTCAACAAGATTATTGATATCGTTTTGAAATTTGTCAGTCACTAGGGTTAAATATGATTTATGAAACTATTCTAAAAAAATTTTTCTTACTTTAATTAGTATAAAAATTTACATGAAAAAGTTTTTAAAGAAATTAATTTATTGTTTTTAGATTTTATTATTTTAAGGTAAACATATTGAAGTTATGACTGTAGGAATTTATTACGCAACTACAACTGGAAAAACTGAAGACGTAGCTGATCGTCTCCACAATTTTATTTCTTCAGCAGAAGCACCTAAAGATGTTTCTGACGTTGATGACCTTTCAGAATTTGAAGGCCTTGATGGAATTATCTGCGGCATACCTACTTGGAATACTGGTGCCGACGAAGAAAGATCGGGAACTGCATGGGATTCAATCTTAGAGGATATTGGTGAACTAAGTTTATCGGGAAAAAAAGTTGCAATTTTTGGTTTAGGAGATTCTTCTACCTACACTGAAAACTATTGTGATGCAATGGAAGAACTTCATAGCTACTTCACTAAAGCGGGCGCTGAAATGGTCGGTTACGTAGATAAATCTACTTACACATTTGATGAGTCTAAAAGTGTTATAGGGGAGAGCTTTTGTGGATTACCGCTTGATGAGGATAGTGAATCTGATTTGACCGATTCACGTCTTGAAACATGGGCTTCTCAGCTTAAGGGTGAAATCCCCTCATTGGCGTAAGCTTTCCCAGATATTATTTACCCAATTTGTAACATTTGTTCTTTCACAATATGTTTTTTTTACATAAGTAATTAAATCTGTAAAGAACATGTAAAAACAATACTGATAAGCAATATGCTCAATTTGCTGTTTACTTAAATCAAGTGTTACAAACTTACGGAAAATCTGATGTCACCTATGACTGGTACGCAGGGAATTCTGGTGTTGTTGGCCGTTCAGGTAAATTCATAGCAGCTCATGCTGCCCACGCAGGATTAATGATGTTCTGGGCAGGAGCGTTTGGATTATTCGAATTAGCTCGTTACGACGCTAGCATTCCTATGGGGGCGCAGAAAGCAATTGTTTTACCTCACCTAGCAGGTATAGGAATCGGTGGCGTTGAAAATGGTGTTATTACAGAACCATATGGAATTGTTGTAATTTGCACATTGCATCTAATTTTCTCAGCAGTATTAGGTGCTGGGGGATTATTACACTCCAATAAATTTGCTGGAGATCTTGGAGACTATCCAGAGAATAGTAAGCCACAAAAATTTGATTTTGAATGGGATGATCCTGATAAATTAACTTTTATTCTTGGTCATCATCTTATCTTTCTTGGTCTTGGCGCAATAATGTTCGTTGAATGGGCTCGCATACATGGGATTTACGACCCCGCTATTGGATCGACAAGACAAGTTGTTTACAATTTAGATATTGCTGCTATTTGGAATCATCAATTTGATTTTTTAAAAATAGATAGTCTTGAAGATGTAATGGGAGGACATGCTTTCCTTGCTTTCCTTGAGATAATAGGAGGGGTTTTCCATATTTGTACTAAACAATTTGGAGAATATACAGAGTTCAAAGGAAAAGGATTACTTGGCGCTGAGGCTATTTTGTCATACTCAGTAGTTGGGGTCTCATATATGGCTTTTGTAGCAGCTTTTTGGTGTGCTTCAAATACGACCATATATCCAGTTGATCTATATGGAGAGCCATTAAAGCTTCAGTTTGAATTTGCGCCCTATTTCACTGATACTGTCGATTTAGGCTCAGGGACTTACAGCTCAAGAGCTTGGCTTGCAAATACGCATTTCTATTTGGGTTTCTTTTTCTTACAGGGACATCTTTGGCACGCACTAAGAGCAATGGGATTTGACTTTAAGAAAATTGGTCAAGCATTCGACAATATAGAGAACACAAAAATTACTCAAAACTAGTTTAATTTTATTAATTAGGCCTCTCTCTTAGTAGTAGAGGAGAGGTTTTTTTTTGTAGAATTATAAGTAAATTTCAAAAATAAATGGAGAATCAGAAAGAATTTAACTGCAAGGAGATTTTCCGAAAGGCTTATGAAAAGAGGTACACCTGGCAAAATGATTTTAGTGGTTACCAAGGTAAATGTATTTTTATTAACAACAATAATATTCATAAAGGTAACTTCTTTTTAGCTAAAGATTTTAAACCACATATTCAAAAAATAGAGGATGAGGAAATTGTTAAGAGTATCGCTTCTCAGTTATTTGAAGTATGTATACACAGAGTAAAAAGAGAATTCCAATCTGTTCATTCAGAAAACAATTTTAATTTACTTAAAAGTTCTGAAAGAGGAATTGAAATGATTGTTTCAGGAAGAAATGAAGGTGATAAGTATAGAGTAAAAGATGATTGTATTAATATGGTTTATAGAAAAATACATGGAACTTTTATAGAGATTTTTGTTGAGGAATTTTTAGATACAGGAATTGGTTATCTTAGTCAGAGATATACTAGTCAACAAATTAATCCAACTACTCTAAAGGTAAGTTCTCAAAAATTAGAATATACGGATGAATTCATAAATTTAGATAAAGAGGATTATTGGATCTTAAATTCGAGGACAATAAAATGTATAAACCAAAATCAAGAAGAAGAAGTACAAAAGTTTATTTTCAAAGATTTAAGTTTATTGAACTAAATTTTTATTCAACCAATCTAAATCCTTTATCAAGAAGCTTTTGATAAAGAAGTCTTGCTCTGAAGGCTAATATTTGTTCTTCATTTTCATTGCTAATTACATGAAAATAATTATTATCAAGTTTATTTTTGCTGAAAGATACATTTGCCTCCCCTAATCTCAAAGTCCAATTTTCCTCTTTGGCTAAATGCTGATTAGGTCCAAGATCCCAAGGGCATTTTTCAGGATATTTTTCTCTTTTAGAACCCATATTATTAATTTTAACTATCCAATATTAGTAAAAATTTAGAATCATGGCTATTGATTCTTATTTTAAGATTTGTTCTCCAATGAAATTAAATTTTTTACTCTTTGGTCGAAATTAAACAATAAAAAGGATCTTTACTTGTAAAATTTAAGATATTAAAAGAAAATTGATTAAATTTTTTAATAATTTTTGGTTCATTAAATCCGTTTGTGATTAATACTTTTCTTACATATTTTACTCTGTCTTCCTCTGTTGAGGTTGTCCATATATTAGGTGCTTTATGCCAAAATGCTCTATTTGAAAAAGCGATTATAAACTTCCCCTGTTCACTCAAAATTCTTGCGATTTCTTTAGTTAAATTTTCTGGATATTGTAAATATTGCCAAGCCGCTACCATTAAACAATAATCAACACTTCCACTATCCAAGGGAATTTCTTGATTTAAATTGAAATTTTGTATCCAATAAGAATCAAAGATTTTGTTTTTTTCAAGTTCTTGTCTGTTTAATCCATGTCCAATAACTTTTTTATAGTTTTTTTTTTCAGGCAAATAACTATCCCAACTAGACATTAAATCAAGAACAGTCGAATCATCTGTAATTTCATTTTTATAAATATTTGATAAATATTGCCTAAAGTTTGCATCTAAATGATAAACAAATTTTGGTTCAGAATAAAATTCTTCATCATTACTCTCATCAAGTTTTTTTCTTTGATAATTATTTAAAACTTCCAAAATTATTATTATGAAATCTTTTCTAATTTAGTAAAAAGTAATTCATATTGTGTTTTAGAATTGTATTTACTATTTAATAAATAAAAAATTTTCTTAAAAACCTAGACATTTATTATAAAAAAGTTAAATTATTGATTAGTAATTTAATTTAAAATGATTGAATTCAAAAGGAGCAAAAAAAGTAGATCTAAAAATACCCTTTTTAATCCTTATAAAAATGGAATAAGTTCATATGATATGGCATATCTTTCATCAAAAAAAGGGCAAAAAACTAAAACTGTTTATCTACAAAGTGATTCTGAAAAAGATTATTTAGCTGCGTAAATTATGCCTTATATTAATATTTTGACTTCAGTTAAGGTCGAGGATAAGAAAAAATTACTTGAAGAAATATCAATACTAGTTTCATCTTTAACTAATAAATCAAAAAGATTCATTATGGCTAAATTAGATGATGATTCCGAAATGTATTTTGAAGATGAAAGCCTTTGTTGTTTTTTAGAGATTAAGTCAATTGGCTCTCTAGATCCTTCAGAAATGGCAAAGCCATTATCTGATTTTGTCTATGAGAAAATAGGAATTCCAAAAGATAAGATTTATATTTCTTTTGAAGATGTGCCTGCTTCAATGTGGGCTTGGAATGGAAGAACCTTTGGTTAAAAATTTCTATAGATATTAATTCAATGGAGATAAAAAATTTAGTTGATTTAAATATTCTTAGAACTGCTCCTCAATTAAGTAATAGTCAAATAAAAAAACTATTAGAAGAACTAGAAACAAATATTCTAAAAGCAGACTGGATAACAATAGGGATAATGGCACCTTGTGATATTAAGGCTATTGAAGCATTGCAATCAATTTCTGAGAAATATTCCTTTATTAAATTTGGGAATTTGAATTCTCTCCATGCTAATGGAAGTGTTTTTTTAAAGGGTAATCAAAAAACTGGTAATGTTTTTGTTAGATCTGAAAATGGTCTCGGAGAAGGAATTTTAATAACATGTCAGTATGAACAAGATACTGAAAAATCAAATACTTTTGGACCATTGCCATTAGATTTCTTTGCATAATTAATTTCTAATTTATTTTTAACTAGGATTAAATTTATGACGGCTTTTTACGAGGAAATACTTTTCAGCAATATGGGTTGATATTTTTTTTTTTAGCTTTGTTATTATGTTAAATGGCATTAGTCTAATTTCCCAACTTTTTAAAATTTGATGTTTTTTCAAGATATAATTAAAAATCTAAATAATTTTTGGTCCGAAGAAGGTTGTTTGATTATGCAGCCTTACGATACTGAAAAGGGTGCTGGAACAATGAATCCTCATACTTTTTTGAGGGCTATTGGACCTGAACCTTGGTCTGTCGCATATGCCGAGCCATGTAGAAGACCGACAGATGGAAGATTTGGGGAAAATCCGAATCGTGCTCAACATTACTTTCAATATCAAGTAATAATCAAACCTTCACCTGATGGGATTCAAGAAAAATATTTAAAATCTTTGGAATCTCTTGGAATAGAACCTAAAAATCATGACATAAGATTTGTTGAAGATAATTGGGAGTCGCCAACTCTTGGAGCTTGGGGTGTGGGTTGGGAGGTATGGCTGGATGGAATGGAAGTTACCCAATTTACCTATTTTCAACAATGCGGTGGCGTTGATTGTCAACCAATACCGATTGAAATTACATATGGTTTAGAAAGGATTGCAATGTTCTTGCAAGATAAGGAAAGTATTTGGGACTTAAACTGGAACGAAAAGCTAAATTACAGCGATATTTGGCTCCAATTCGAAAAAGGTCAATGCTCATATAATTTTACTGAATCTAATCCCGAGAATCTCAGAAAATTATTTGAAATTTATCAGGATGAAGCAAATTTATTAATTGAAAAGAAGCTGACTTACCCTGCTCTTGATTATGTTTTAAAATGTAGTCATACTTTTAATCTACTTGATGCGAGAGGTGTAATATCAGTAACAGATCGTGCTCAATATATTGAAAAAATTCGAAAATTAGCAAGGCAAGTTGCATCAACTTGGGTGGAAGAAAGAGAATTTATGGGTAACCCATTACTTGGAAAAAAATAAAAATTATTTTTTAGACTCAAGATAGGGATAATGTAAAAATTTATACATCCACATGCATCTAATTGTTCTACCCGAAAAAGTTACCTTCGATACAATTTAGGTACCCATCCTATGGGTATTTTTCGTGTGAGGTAAAATGAAACTCTTCCAAAAACTTTTGGTTGCAGGTACTGCTTTGGGTTTGTTAACTCCGATTGCAGCACAAGCTACTGAAGCTGTTAATCTTGAAGACATGGATAGCTACCGCCGTAGCCCATCTAAAGTTAAAAAGTTTGATAGTAATACATTCACTACTCAGATTAGTGAAGATGTCGCAACCCTTAATGGCCGGGTTGATGGTATTGAAGCCAGACAAAATAATTTTGAAGCTGGTGCTTTCTCATCTACTACAACAATGGATGGAAAAGCCGTTTTTGCAATAGGCGCTGTTGATGGTGGAGACACCATTGGTGGAACAGAGGCGCTCTCTTCAGCTTATGTATACAAGATGAACTTGAATACAAGCTTTACTGGAGATGACAATCTTTATGTAAGATTATCAGCTGGTAGATGGGGTTCTAACTTCACTAAAAAGCCAGGTAATTATCATATAGAAGCAAAGAACACCTATAATGGCTCTTCTGCACCATTAATTGTTGATAAGATATGGTACACATTCCCACTTGGAGATAATGCAACTGTTTGGGTTGGTCCAAATATAGAGAACTACTATATGATGGCTGCAACACCATCTATTTATAAGCCAGGCGTTTTAAAAGCATTTAAACTAGGTGGAAATGGAGCGGTATTCGGCGCTAGTACTGATGGCGGTGCAGGACTTAAGTATGAATTTGGCGATAGTGGCTTTGCAATGAGTACTAACTATGTTGGTAAAGGTAGTAAAGCAGATGCTGGAATCTTAACTGATGGTGATAAGAGTAAAATTGATACTATGATTGCTTTTACAAAGCCTCAGTATCATGCTTCCGTAACTTACTCTAAGCAACATGGTGGATGGGACTCTTCAGAGTATTATTCAACACAACTTGTTCATGGAAACGTAGGATCTACTACAAGTATGGGTTCAGATGCTAATGCAGACGCATTTGCAATCAGAGGTTACTGGAGACCAGAAAATTCTGGAACAGCTACTCCTGAAATTTCAGTCGGTTATGATTTAATTAGTTTTGACAATCATTCTCTTAATGTTTCAGAAGGTTCTGGATATTTTGTTGGACTAGGTTGGCAAGATATGGTCCAAGCTGACGATAGAATTGGGCTAGCTTTTGGACAACCTGTTAAAGCAACAAAACTTTCTACTGGAACATTGAGTGAAGTTGATCCCTTCCTTTGGGAAGCATATTACTCATTCAAACCTAATGATTCCATAACTGTTACTCCTGCAATTTGGGGTGGAACAGATGTTTCAAGCTCAACAACTCAGGATATCTTCGGTGCAATGCTTACCACAGTGTTTAAGTTCTAAATCAAAGAAAAACCCCACTAAAAGTGGGGTATCCTCTTAAAAAAAAGCCCCTTAATATTGGGGCTTTTTTATTACCAACAATTTTCTCCCTCACCTATTGGTACGCACATATTGGAATTTTTTGCTTCATCAGCTAATTTTTGAGCCTCTTCATCAAGTATAAAATCAGCTTCTATTGACATATCGGTGTTCCATTCCTTTAATCCACCTAAATCATTTTCTCCTGCTTTCAAGGAAAAATCTTCAGATGTAGTTATTGCCAAAGCACTTGTAGCAGCAAGAAAAATGGCAATTGAGTTTTTCTTTTTCATATGCTTTTATGATTATTTTTATCTTAGTTCTTTTAAAAATAAAATTCTATTTGATGTATAAAATGATCCTACATTAACCTCCTAATCTTCTTAGAAGATTTGAATAAGATTTGAAAATTAGATCGACTTCATTTGATCTCCCATACTTAGCTAGTAATGATCTCGCCGCAGCATCTAGATCAAATAAATATTCTCTTTCTTCAATGCCTTTTACATAGCTTTCAATCCAACCTATAAATACTAATCTTTCACCATCAAGAACCTCTTCAACTGAATGTAAATATGTACTTGGATAAATTATTATTTCACCTGCACTCAATTTAAACTTTTCCTCGCAGTTCAAATTCTCAATAGATAATGCTCCACCATCATATTTGTCTTTACGGCTTAAAAAAATTGTAAAAGATAAGTCCGCTCTCCCAGAAGACATGTAGGCATTATCAATATGACGGCCATATTTCATGCCTTTTGTTGATTTTGAGAACATTGTTCCATGAACCTTTTTTGGTAATGCGAAGCTTTTGATTAGTTCATTACTTAGTATCTTTTTTGTAATTAATCTAGAAAACTTTTTTGAAATATCTGAATCTCTTTTTAGCTGTAAATTATTTTTAACTTTGGCCGCATGTTTTCCTGCGGTTTGCTTGCCATCCTCCCAAAATGATTTTTCTTTATCTAAATTTGTTAGCAAAACTTCCAATTCTTCAGAATCTAGTAGTGGTTGAGTTAAATAATTCATTTCTGATATTAAATATGATACAAAGTTATGTATAGAAAATTTCTTTAAGAGGCCTTGTTATGAAGTTGGATATAAAGTAACCATAGATACTATTTTGAAAAAGTGCAAAACCTTAGGAAATTATTTTATTCAGCACTAACCTGTACATTTCTACTGAACGTAAATATACCTGTAAATTCAACACAAAAAGAAGTCAAAGTTTATTCAGGTAGACATTACAACACAGATAGAGGCGTCTACAAAAAATTTGCTGAAGAAACAGGAATCAAAGTCAGACTTATTGAAGCGGCAGGTATATCATTAATTGAAAGATTGAAAAGAGAGGGTAAAAATTCTCAAGCAGATTTAATACTATTAGTTGATGCCGCAAGAATTACTAATGCTGCCAAAGCTGGCTTACTTCAAAAAATAGAATCTAAATCTTTAGAACAAGATGTTCCAATTGGACTAAAAGATAAAGATAAGGAATGGTATGCATTAACTAGAAGAGTAAGAGTTATGGTTGCTAATCCAAAAGTTGTAGATATTAGTAAGATAAAAGATTATAAAGATTTAGCTGATCCATCCTTAAAAGGTAAAGTATGTTTAAGAAATAGAAAAAGTCCATATAATCAATCTTTAGTTGCTAATCAAATAGTTAACAAAGGCGAATCAAAAACGAAGGCTTGGTTAAATGGAATGATTTCTAACGTTTCTCAGCCTTTCTTCCCTGGGGATATTTCAATAATTAGGGCAGTTTCTAAGAAAAAATGCGGAGTAGGGGTTATTAATCATTACTATCTTGCAAGAATGTTAGCAGGAGTTAATGGAAGAAGAGATGCTTTATATGCAAAAAAAACATCCGTTATTACTCCTAATCCTGCTCATGTGAATATTAGTGCTGGTGGTGTAGCTAAATACGCAACAAACAAAAATGAAGCCATTAAGCTCCTTGAATATTTAGCATCCCCAAAGGGAAGTAAAGGCCTAGCTGCTCCTACCTTTGAACATCCATTAAAAGAAGTTAATCAAAATCCAATTGTAAAAGGCTTTGGAGATTTTACTCCTGATGAGGTAACTGTAGAAGACCTTGGAGTAAATAACTCTCTTGCGATAAAATTGATGAAAGATGCAGGTTGGGATTAAAATTAAGATAATAAGTTAGAACAAAATATTCTCTTTTTTTAGTTGCATACTTATAAAAGGTGGAGGGGTGGCTGAGTGGTTGAAAGCGAACGATTCGAAATCGTTTAATAGGAAACTATTCGTGGGTTCGAATCCCACCCTCTCCGTTTCTATAAGAAGATTATCTCTTGAAATTTAAGATTAAAAAGCAAAATATTTAAACCTTTAAAAAAAGATATAATTTCAAAGGGTCTTATATTAAAAATTAATTTTCCCAATAGGGGTCTTTAGTTAAAGAAACGTTTAACACAGATTGTTTATCCCTTTTTATATCAGTTATACAAGCCCTAACTGTCTCACCATTAACATCTATTTCACAGGCGCCACAACTTCCGGTTAAGCAGCCAGTTGGAATTTCTAAACCTACTTTTTTAGCGATTGAGAACCAATCATCTCCAATTGAAGCATATGTCTCAGAATTATTTGACCATTTAATTTTAATTTTTTTTTCTTTCAATTTAGAAATGATTTAATGTTTAGATGCTTGTGGAATTCATTCGCAAGATTATTAATTATTGATTCCCTTTTTAATCTATAAGATATTGGTTTTTTATTTAATTTTGGTAAATTTTTATTCTTTCTTATTAAATTAATATATTGATCTCTCCAACTATCATTTTCAAAGATCCCATGAATATATGTTCCTGCGATAGTTCCACCCCCATTATTTTCTATGTACCAACCTAGATCTAAGTCTTTGAAAATAGTCTTAATCTTTAATGAACTTTGCAAGTTATCTAATTCAGTCTGGCCATTATGAATTTCAAATCCATTAATTTCTGATTTGCATGGCCATACAGATACAGAATTGATTTGACGTGTTAATTTTTTTTTAAAGAAAGTCGTTTTTAATGGCAGTAATCCAATACCTTTAATTTTTTGTTCAGAAAAATTTTTAGAACCTTCTTTAAAATAGGGATCTTCAAGTGTTGTCCCTAACATTTGTAAACCTCCACAAATTCCAATAATATTACCGTTATTATTTGCATAGACCCTTAGGTCCTGAGTTAAACCAGACTTTTCAAGAAATATTTGATCTTTAATAGTTTGTTTACTACCAGGAATAATAATAAAGTCATACTTCATTAAGTTTTGAGATTCTTCAATCCATTCAATTAATATTGAATCTTCATTTTCCAATGGATCAAAATCTGAGAAGTTACTTATAGATGGTAATTTTATTATCCCAACTTTGATCTCAGGATTCTTAAAACGAGATTTTTTTTCTAATAAATCTAAAGAATCTTCTGGAGGAAATGAATCATTTAGCCATGGAATAATTCCAATCACTGGGATTTGAGTTTTTTCTTCTATCCATTTTTTCCCTTCTTCAAATAATGAAAGGTCACCTCTGAATCTATTTATAATAATTCCTTTAATAAGTTTCTTTTCTTCAGGTTTCATTAATTCAAGTGTTCCAACTATTTGTGCAAATACTCCCCCCCTTTCAATATCAGTAACTAAAATACAATTTGCCTTTAAATACTTTGCAATTTTTAAGTTAGTAAGGTCTCTATGAATTAAATTCATTTCTACTGGACTGCCAGCACCTTCAATAATTAAACGACAATTTGGATTGCTTTTATAAATAGACTTTAAACTTTTTTTAATTACTTCCCATCCTGGCATAAACCAATCTTTGTAGTAATTTTTTGCGGAAGTAGTTCCTATACTTTTGCCAAGGTGAATCACCTCGCTTATTGAATTGCCTTGCGGTTTTAATAAAATGGGATTCATCTCTGAAGAAGGATTAATACCACAAGCGAAAGCTTGAAGTGCTTGTGAATATGCCATCTCTCCGCCGTCCCAGTCAACCCACGCATTGTTACTCATATTTTGTCCTTTAAAAGGTATTGGTTCCTCTCCTAAATTTTTAAGAATCCTGCAAATCGCAGTAACCGTTAACGATTTTCCTGCTCCACTGGACGTGCCCAGGACCATTATTGGTTTCTTTAATTCATGTAATTTTTCTTCTAACTTCATTAGTAATTTATATTAATTTTGAAATTTATTAATTAGTAAATTGATTTATAATTTGATAAAAAATTTGTGTTAATTCTAGCCTCTGCTTCCCAATCTAGAAAGAAATTACTTGAAAATTGTCAAATTGAATTTATTCAAATATCAAGTGAATTTGATGAAACTTCAATAAAAGAAAAAAATATAATCAAATTAGCTTTGGAATTATCTTTTCAAAAAGCTAAAAGGTTATCCGAAAATATTCAGAAAACATCATTGCCCGAAGAATTTGACTATGGTTCTTTGGAAATCCTTGGATGTGATTCAATTTTTGAATTTAAAGGAGAAGCTTATGGAAAACCGTCTAATAAAGAAGAGGCATTTATTAGATGGACAAAAATGTCTGGAGAATTTGGATTTTTACATACTGGTCACACTTTAATAATTGGAAATTTTGATTCAACTCACAATATTTTTAAAATCACTGAAATAATAAAAAAAACAGTAAGTTCAAGAGTTTATTTTTCTAAGTTGGAAGATTGGGAAATCAAGAGTTATGTAGATACAAATGAACCTTTATATTGCGCTGGAGGATTTGCCTTGGAAGGTATAGGTGGAAAGTATATAGAAAAAATAGAGGGTTGTTTCAGTAATGTAATGGGTTTAAGTTTGCCATGGCTTAGAGAAAATTTATATAGATAATAAAATTGAGCAAAAAAAACCCTATCTTTTAGATAGGGTTTTTTGTTAGATGAGATAGAGGTTAATCTAAATCAGGCATTTCTAGAGCTGGTTCACTCTTTCTGTCGATTCCTTTTTCGAAACCAGCAGCGGCTGCTCTAGCACGTCCAGCATGCCAAAGGTGACCGATGAATGTAAACCATCCTAGGAAGAATTGAGCTGCAGCTAACCATTGTCTTAAGTTAACGAAGTTAACAGCATTTGGCTCTGTAATAATTCCACCAACAGAGTTGATAGAAGCGTTAGGAGCATGAGTCATATATTCAGCAGCTCTTCTTACCTGCCAAGGCTGAATATCATTTTGGATTTTCTCGAGACTTAATCCGTTAGGCCCCCTTAAAGGCTCTAACCATGGTCCTCTGAAATCCCAAAATCTCATTGTTTCACCACCAAATATAATTTCACCAGTAGGAGATCTCATGAGATACTTACCTAGACCTGTTGGTCCCATTGTTGAACCTACGTTAGCTCCAATCCTTTGATCTCTCACTAGGAAAGTAAAGCTTTGGGCTTGTGAAGCTTCAGCATTTGTTGGGCCATAAAACTCTGAAGGGTAAGCAGTGTTGTTAAACCAGATGAACGTTGAAGCAATAAAACTTGCTACACAAATTCCACCAAGAGCGTAACTTAGTAGTCCTTCACCATTCCAGATAAAAGCTCTTCTTGCCCATCCAAAAGGTTTGGTAAAGATATGGAATATTCCTCCAATAATTGCAGTAATACCCACGTAAACATGTCCACCAACAATATCTTCAATGGAGTTAACACCGATTATTGAACCAGCTCCTCCCCATGGAGATCGGAATAGATAACCAAGAATAACTCTTGGATCTAAAGTTGGGTTGACAAGTCTAACTTCACCACCGCCAGGTGCCCATGTGTCATATGCACCCCCAATAAAACACCAGTTTACTGACCATGCTAGTGCACCTACACCTAGAACAATCAAATGATATCCAAGTATATTTGTCATTTGATTTTTATCTCTCCAATCGGTGGAGAAAAATGGAAAGTCTTCTTCAAGCTTTTCTGGACCTGCTAATGAATGATAAATACCACCAAAACCAAGAACAGCGGAAGCTATTAAGTGAACCACGCCTGCTTGGAAGAAAGGCATGATATCTGTAACTTCACCACCTGGGCCTATTCCATAGCCAAACATTGCAACGTGTGGCATACAGATTAAACCTTGCTCCCACATTGGTTTATCAAAAGTAAAATGATTAACCTCAAAGAGCATCATTGCTCCCGCCCAAAAGACTATTAGTCCAGAGTGAGCAATGTGAGCTCCTAATAAACGTCCAGATAAATTGATTAATCTAGCGTTGCCTACATACCAGGCATAACCAGTTTCCTCAATACTTTGGTTTGGAGCTCTTAATAGATTATTAAAGGGCGTTTCCACGTGGAAGAACCTCCTCAGGGAATACAAAGTTTTCGTGTGGTTGATCCACAGAAGACATCCATGCTCGCATACCTTCGTTCAAAAGTATATTTTTTGTATAGAAAGTTTCAAATTCTGGATCTTCTGCTGCACGGATTTCTTGGCTTACGAAATCATAAGCTCTTAGGTTTAGTGCTAAGCCTACAATACCAATTGAAGATGTCCACATACCCATAACAGGTACAAATAGCATCAAGAAATGCAAGAAACGCTTGTTTGAGAAAGCAATACCGAAGATTTGACTCCAGAATCTATTCGCTGTAATCATTGAATAAGTTTCTTCTTCTTGAGTTGGATCAAAAGCTCTAAATGTTGAACTTTGAACCTTACCATCTGTATAAATACTTGTATCTTCATACAAAGTATTTTGTACTGTAGCTCCATGAATAGCGCAAAGTAGAGCACCACCAAGAATTCCAGCAACACCCATCATGTGGAATGGATTTAAAGTAATATTGTGAAAACCTTGAATGAACAGAATGTAACGGAAGATTGCTGCAACACCGAATGAAGGTGCGAAGAACCAACTATGCTGTCCTAAAGGGTAAATAAGGAAAATACTTGTAAATACTGCAATTACTGCTGAGAATGCTAAAGCGTTGTATGGTCTAATTCCAACAAGGCCAGCAATTTCAAACTGACGAAGCATAAAACCAATTAGGCCAAATACTCCATGTAATGCAACGAAGTTCCAAAGTCCACCAAGCTGTAGCCATCTTACGAAACTACCTTGGGCTTCAGGACCCCATAAAAATAGAAGACTGTGTCCCATGGCATCACCAGGGGTACTTACAGCTGCTGTTAAAAAGTTACAACCTTCAAGGTATGAGCTTGCAACTCCATGTGTGTACCATGAGGTAACAAATGTTGTTCCGACGAACCAACCACCTATAGCAAGATATGCACAAGGAAGTAGAAGTAGTCCGGACCAACCAATAAATACAAAGCGGTCGCGCTTCAGCCAATCATCGAGGATATCAAACCATCCTCTTTGTGGGGCGCTACCAACTGCGATCGTCATGAGAAATCGTTTTTAGCTTCGGGATACGCAGTGACTGTAACAAAGATTGAGAGTAATGTGGGGAAATATTTGTATATCTGAAATGCCTTGTAAAGCTTTCCTGACTTTTTTATTAAAAATTAGGTAAGAATACTCCCTTAGTTTGTTAAATTATCTGAATTAGGCTCTAAAAAAAGATAAAAATGAATTCAGACCTCACGTCATTCGATAAAATCGAACAAAAAATTGGTGGATCAAGAAAAATTTCAAATTATATTATTGGAGGAATGTTGACTATAGGAGGTATTGGTTTTCTTTTGGCCTCTATATCTAGCTACACAGGAAGGGATTTATTACCTTTAGGAAATCCTTCAACTTTGTTGTTTATCCCGCAAGGAATAATAATGGGAGCATACGGAGTAATAGCTAATTTATTAAATGTTTACTTGTGGTATTTGGTTTACATAAACTTTGGTTCAGGTAGTAATTATTTTGATAAATCCTCAAAATCTGTAGAAATAAAAAGAAAGGGATTATTTAAAGATATTGAAGTTAAATTAAATTTTGATGAAATTAAATCTGTTAAGTTGGATATAAGCGAGGGATTTAATCCCAGAAGAAGAATTGCTTTAGTATTAAAAGGTAGAAAAAAACCTCTCCCTTTAAGCGGAGCAGGTGAACTTAAACCACTACTTCAGGTTGAAGAAGAAGGAGCTCGTCTAGCTAAATTTTTAGATGTTAATTTGGAGGGTTTAAAATAAAAAAAAAATATTTTTTAAAAACATTATCTTTTATACAGGTTTTGTTTTTGGTTCAAGCTTGTAGTTATAAAAGTAAGATTGATTCGAACTATTACTGCCAAAAACTTAAATTTAGTTGTATTCAGAGTAATAAAATTGTTAATTTTAAAACTTCAAAAGGTGATTTTCAGGTAAAATTATTTGGTAAAGATAACCCAGTAACAGTATCAAATTTTCTGGAAAACATAGACAATAATATTTATGAAAATAAAAAATTTTATAAAATAATAAATTATCCCCATATTAGGTTTATACACGGGGGCGTTAATCCAGAAAATAAACCTTATAAAGAAAGAAAACAAAACCTGAATAAGACAAGTCCAACAATACCTTTAGAAATAAAATTCAAAGAAGAAATAAAACCAAGATATAACTATCAAATAAAAAATCCTAGTGAAACAGTAAATTTAGTTAATACTTTTGAGAGTGGATCAATCGCTATGGTTAAAAGCGTTAATAATATGTCTTCATCGACTGAATTTTTTTTTGTAACGAATAAGATCCCAGAACTAGATGGAAGATATTCGATTTTTGGAAAGATTATTAAAGGATTAGACGTACTCGCAAAAATCAATAAAGAAGACTACATCAAGGCAGTCCAGATATCTAATTAAATTTCTAGAGAATATTTATTTATTTTCAACATTTCTGTATTAACTCCTGAAGAGCGTTTAAGAGCTACCTTACCAGTCCTCGCTATTTCAAGGATGCCGTATGGCTCGAGTAATTTCTCTAGAGCAACTAACTTCCCAGGATCTCCAACTACCTCGAGAGTTAAGGCCATATCTGATACATCAACAACTTTTGCACGGAAAATCTGTACTATATCAAGGATATTACTCCTAGTATCTTCTTTCGATGAAACTTTTAGTAACATCAATTCCCTTTCAACAGCTGCGAGATTAGTAAAATCTACAACTCCCAGAACATTAAATAATTTATTAAGTTGCTTAGTCATTTGTTGAAGAGTTTCATCATCACCCTCTACTACCATTGTTAACCTTGAAATCCCTTTAGATTCTGCAGGTCCTACTGCAAGGCTATCTATGTTGAATCCCCTTCTAGCGAAGAGACCTGAGATTCTACTCAAGGCTCCAGATTCATCTTCTACAAGAACTGATAATGTATGTTTCATATTTTAAAAGGTTTTTAAATCTCTAATCCATTCATAAGAAATTCTATTGAAAACTGAAGAGTCTTCATCATGGATACAATGCCCTGAATTGGATACTATTTTTAATTTTACCCATCTATGAAAATTTGCAATCTTTTTACCAACAAACAAAGGTATGAAATTATCTTTTTCGCCCCAAATCAATAAAAAAGGAACTTTTTTTGAGGCGCTAAGTTTTCTCAAAAGGTGAGAAGCTTTAAATTTTTCATCTCTAGAAGACATTCCAATACACATTGCTCTTAATGATCTAGCCGAAGTTCTCCTTAAAACTGGTTTTGTTACCAAATCTATTAGTTCGCGATCAATATTATCTTTTTTGAAATAGGCAGAATTTAGTCCTAGTTTAATAACCCCTAATTTAGTTATTAAAAATAAAATAATCTCTAAAGGGAAAAACAAAAAAAATATTGTTATGAATATATCTTGAAATTTCTTAAATAATGATTTTTTTGTTATGGATGTTTTATTTACTTGAATTTGATCTGGCAAAGGCGATGCAATAACTGTTGCAATCTGATCCTCTAATGAAACAGCACATGTTAAAGCAACTAGTGATCCAAGGGAATTGCCAATAAGAATTACTTTCCCAGAATTCTTTGGTCTTATTACCTGTGCAATAAAGTCTTTCACTTGATCACACCAAATCTCATTATTTAATTTTCCAATTTGTCTAATCCCAGGTTGATCGGAATCCCCAAATCCTATTAAATCCAAAGAATAAGAGGCAAAATTCTTTTTTGCAAAATACTCTAAATTGTTTCTCCAATGTTTTCTACTTGCTCCAAATCCATGGAGAAAGATAATTGGGATCTCATTTTCTTCTCCTGTAACACTCCAACAAATTTTAAAACCATTCCAATTCCAGTAATTAGGAATGTTTATATTTTTTTTAAAATTATTATTCATATATTCAAAAATTTTCAAGATATTTGAATTATCTACATTTTTAACAAATAAATGTATTTTGAATGTAAATTATAGTAATCATTTAATTTTACTATGGCTAAAGAAATTTTTAGTATTGCAGCAGTTTTTTGGATACTGATACCAATAGGATTAGTTGGTGGTGCTTTGTTATTAAAGTTTCAGGGAGACTGATTCTCACGGATACATCACAATTTGAGTTATTGTCTTAAAGTTAAGTAAATCTTAAGTATGAAGATTCTTTTAGTAGGAGCAACAGGGACACTTGGTAGACAAATAGCAAAGCAAGCTATAGAAGAAGGACATGAAGTAAGATGCTTTGTAAGAAATCCAAGAAAATCTTCCTTTCTACAAGAATGGGGTTGTGAGCTAACAAAAGGTAATTTATTAAATTCTTCTGATATCGAATATGCATTGCAAGATATTGAAGTAGTTATTGATGCAGCTACTAGTAGGCCAGATGATCCTAGAAGTATTTATGAAATTGATTGGGATGGAAAACTTAACTTATTTAATGCTTGCGAATCTTTAAACGTTAAAAGGGTAATATTCCTTTCTATCCTCCTAACAGAAAAGTTTAGAAATGTTCCTTTAATGGATATTAAATTTTGCACTGAAAAACTTCTTGAAAAATCTGATTTAGAATATACAATCTTCAAATGTGCCGCTTTTATGCAAGGAGTTATTGGTCAATTCGCAATCCCAATTTTGGATAGTCAAGCAGTGTGGATGAGTGGGACTCCAACTAAAATCGCTTATATGAATACTCAAGATATGGCGAAAGTTGTTGTAGCAGCAGTGAATAATCCAAAAACTCATAGAACATCATTGCCATTGGTTGGTCCCAAAGCATGGGATTCAAATGAAGTTATATCTTTATGTGAAAAATTTAGTGAAAAAAAGGCGAAAATTTTTAGAGTTTCCCCCTTCCTTATAAGTGTCACTCAAAAAGTAGTTTCCTTTTTCCAAGATTCTCTTAATGTTGCTGAGCGATTGGCTTTTGCTGAAGTAACTAGTAGTGGTGAATCATTAGATGCTGACATGAGCAAAACTTACGAAATATTAGAACTTAAAAAAGAGGATATGACCTCACTAGAGAGTTATATAAAAGAGTACTATCAACAAATACTTAAAAGATTGAGGGAAATGGAAGCAGATCTTAATATTGAAGAAAAAAAGAGATTACCTTTTTAATATTGCAATTTTAGAATTAGATAGTATATTTGTACTATAAAAATATTATTGACCTATGTCTGTTTCTAAGTCTAAAAACCTTGAACGAAAACTAGATAATTTTGCAAAAGAAGCAAAAAATGAATTGAATAATGTTTGCGGATCTTCATTATGGGAAAGCCTTGGGTTTGTTTTTTTTGATCAATTAGAAGATTCTGAAAAAATTGCGAAAGCAAATTTTTACTATGGACAACTTCAAATAATTAATGAAATTAAATTTTCAATTTGAATTGAATTGCATATTTTTACGTATGTAATTTTTTTTAAATCAATTTTGGCCAATCTTTTTCTGATACTATGTACTTAGTAAAACATTAATTAATGATTGAAACTTCAGGTGTAATAGAAAAAGAGCAGGGGAATGGATTTTATTTGGTTACATTAGAACAACCTGAAGGACATCAATGTTTATGTAGAGCTGCAGGTAAATTGACTAAATTTAGAATTAAATTATTAGCTGGAGACAAAGTGTTAGTTGAGATAAGTCCTTATGATCTTTCTAGAGGGAGGATAACTTATAGAGAAAGAAATGCAGGGGGTGGCCCCAGGCCGACAACTAACAAGAATAATCCTAAGAGGAATAATAAATAAAAAGTTACTTTAGATAATATTTTTTATCGCTTCTTTAAACTCACTTCTTTGTTTAACACCTTGCCATTGTTTTTTTAATAATTTTTCTTTAAAAAGTTGAACTGTTGGTGTGCCATTAATACCAGCTTGTTTTGCAATATCTTGATCTTTATCAATATCTATTTCAACGCCAAGAACTGCACCATCAAGTTCTTTAATTACCCTTTTTAACTGAGGTTTTAAAACATGACATGGGCCGCAACTTGGAGAACTAAAAATTACTAAGATAGGTTTTTTACTCTCGTGATAAAGTTTCCTTAATGCATAACTCCCTTTTTGCCATTCAGAATTTGAATCGAAAGTATCTTCATTAACTTCTTCTTCATTAAAATCTGATGAATTAAGTTTTTTTTCTGGTTCTGGTGTTTCTCTGACTATAGTTTTTGCTAAATTTTTCTCGGCTAGCCACCTTTCGGTAGCTAATGCTGCCATGCACCCAGTTCCTGCAGCGGTAACTCCTTGTCTCCACTCAGAATCGACAACGTCGCCTGCTGCGAAGATGCCTTCAATAGATGTTTCTGGCCTTCCTGATTTGCAAGCAATATATCCTTTATTATCTAAATCAATTTTGTTGCCTAAGAACTTCGTATTTGGAGTGTGCCCTATCGCGTAAAAAAGACCTTTTATATTGATTTCCCCTTTACCTTCTAGAGAGTGAATAGTTTCTATTTTCTCAAGCCATTCAGAGCCATCCGCTTTATTAACTTTTGTGTTCCAATGAATTTCTATCTTTGGATTAGCTTTTACTCTATCTACCATTGCTGCGCTAGCCCTTAATTTTTCTGATCTAACAATCAAATGCACTTTGCTTCCATACTTTGTGAGATATGCTGCTTCTTCACATGCAGAGTCGCCTCCTCCAATAACAGCTAATTCTTCACCTCTAAATTGTGGGGTCGCTCCATCACATATTGCACAAGCACTTATTCCTTTACTCCAGAATTTATCTTCATTTATCACGCCTAATCTATTTGCACTTGCTCCAGTTGCAATAATAATTGAGTTAGATTTTATAGTTCCTTCTAAAGTTTTTAATTCAAAGGGATGTGAATCAGTATTTATTGAGACAACATCACTTTCGTATAAATTTGTGCCCCATCTTTCGGCTTGAGCTTTCATTAGATCCATTAATTCAGGACCAAGTACACCATCTGGAAAACCTGGATAATTTTCAACAAATGTTGTAGTCATTAATTGGCCACCAGGAATTCCACCAGAATTAAATCCTGTAACGAGCAATGGTTGAAGATTGGCTCGTGCGGCATATATTGCAGCGGTGTAACCTGCAGGCCCAGAACCTATAATTACAACATTTTCTACGTTTGAAATCTTCTCTTTATTTTCCATTTATTTGCTAATTTCACTATTAATAATAATAAACAAACCCAAATAATGTAGAGCGGATTTCACTCGATAGATTTATTACTCAGTCGTTGACTTTTTGGTCTAATAACTTTTTTAATTCCTTTGGGAAGTTTAAAACAGAATCTTTTAAATTTTCGTTCTTTTCTCCAATATGTAATATCCACTCTCTAAATTCTTCTGCGATTGCATAACTGTCTTCATACCTCTCTAAAGTATCCATTGCAGAAATTCTATTGGTTGCCCAACAGGTCGCTATGTCGATCCTTTTTCTAATGAAATTGTCCATTGAAAGATTTAAGTTGTATATAGATAAACACATTAGAGAACCTATGTATTGTCTAATAAGTTACAACTTTGTACTTCCAAACAATAATTTAATCTTTAATTTATATTTGGGCCAGTTTTTTGGTGAATTATAAAGAAAATATAAAGAAATAGAGTTAGACTGCCTCGCTGTGATTTGCAAGTAGCCTTTCAACTTCCTCAAAACCCTCTTTAGCTGAATTTATTGCAAGTTCCTCGCTAACTTTTTCTTCTGATATTAATTTTGCGGATATTTTCTTTAAAAGAGTTTCTTTCTTTTCTCTTAGTGAACTAACAATTTCTTCTTCAATGATAGATTTTATTGCTTTAGAAATTATTTTTTTATCATTTGCTTCCTCGAATGTGCCTTGAACTAATTCTTGAATAAATAATCGATGAACCTCACTACTCCTTAGAAAGCTTTCTGTGGCATTAATAATTCCTTCAACAAGAGCTTCATCAGGTTCAGAATCATTTTCTGCCAGCTTAAATTCCCAATCTAGATGTCTTCTTTGCCATCCTGCTGAGTGGAGACTGGGCATGACTGTCTGTGAATAAGTATCAACTGACATTTCATAAATTCTCTCTGCTAATTTCTCGCACCAGTCTTTACCATGCTTTTCTAGATTTTTCTGCATAGCCTGCCTTGGAACAGCATGTCCACCATGATGACTGTGACAAACTCCATCAGGACATTCGATTGCTTTTATACTCATTTGATTATTTAGTACCTATATATTCTAGATAGCTATTTTTTTTAGAAAAGAAAATATATTTTTAACAAAAATCCAAGACTTTTGACTTTCTTCAATTTATATTTAGTATGTTAAAAAAATAAATAAATTGACAAAGATACTTATTCCTTCCGAAACAAGCTCTGGTGAAAGGAGAGTTTCAGCTACACCAGAAGCGGTAAAGAAATTAAAAAGCCTTGGATGTGATGTTTATATTGAAAGTTCAGCAGGAAAATTATCAGGATTTAGTGACTTATCATATGAAGAATCGGGCGGAACAATAATAAACAACTTAGATCAAAAGATTTGGGGTGAAGCTGACTTAATATTTTGTGTTCAAACTCCATCAGAGGATAATTTAACTAAGTTAAAGAAAGGCGCTGTTCTTCTGGGTCTTCTTAACCCATATGGGAATAAGGAGCTTCTTAGGATTATAAATAGTAATAAGATTTCAGCTTTATCACTAGAGTTGCTTCCGAGGATTAGTAGAGCTCAATCTTCAGATGTTCTTTCTTCTCAGGCCAATATTGCTGGATATAAAGCAGTTCTTTTGGCTGCAAGTGAGTTAGATAGATATTTTCCAATGCTTATGACTGCAGCTGGGACAGTCCAACCTGCAAAAGTAGTAGTTCTTGGAGGAGGCGTTGCGGGATTACAGGCAGTTGCGACGGCGAAAAGACTTGGAGCAATAGTATTTGTATCTGATATTAGGCCTGCTGTTAAAGAACAAGTAGAGTCCCTCGGAGCAAGATTTATAGAACTTCCTGAAGTTGAGGAAAAGCCAGGAGAGGCAGGAGGTTATGCAAAAGCTGTAACACCCGAATTCCTCTCAAAACAGAAGGCAACTTTAACTAAATATTTATCTGAAGCTGATGTTGCTATTTGTACTGCGCAAGTTCTAGGTAAAAAAGCCCCTGTTTTAATAGACTCACCTATGATTGAAAAAATGAGGTCTGGAGCAGTAGTTATTGATTTAGCAGTTTCTCAGGGAGGGAACTGCGAAGGAACAAAATCAAATGAAACTATTATCAAAAATGGGGTAAAACTTATAGGAGCGGGAGAATTACCCTCCTCAGTTCCTTATGATGCAAGTTCACTTTATGCTAAGAACTTAACATCTTTGATTACACCATTTATAGAAGATGGTGTAATTAAATTAGATAAAGAGGATGAACTCATTTCTGGATGTTTATTAAGCGATGAAGGAGTTGTTCTTCAAAATAAAGTTTTTGAAAATTGAGGTTTTAAAATTATGTCTTTTATAAGTCTGCTTTGGGTTCTTTTACTTGGTAGTTTATTAGGCCTCGAGTTAATTGGAAAAGTTCCTCCTACTCTTCATACACCTTTAATGAGTGGAGCAAATGCAATTTCAGGAATAACAATGCTTGCAGCCTTGACTTTAATTGTAAAAGCAGAAGGTAACGTACCACTTTTAATCATTGGTTCAGTTTCACTTGGATTTGCTCTTTTCAACGTTGTAGGAGGTTTCTTTGTAACTGATCGAATGCTCGCGATGTTTAGTCGTAAACCATCAAATAAGAAGTAATTTTTAACATGAATCTACCTGTAATCATTAAATTCGTTATTGACCTTCTAGCAGTACTTTTACTGGCTTTGGGAATAAAAGGATTGTCAAAAGTAAAATCAGCAAGAGATGCTAATAGATTAGCCGCATTTGCAATGTCGCTATCAGTAATAGGATTACTTTCTTATTATTTAGGCACCTCTGGAATTGCTATTCAGTCTTGGATTTGGATAATAATTGGATCAATTATTGGTAGTTTATTCGGAGCAATTCTTGCAAAAAAAGTACCTATGACCTCTATGCCGGAAACAGTGGCATTGTTCAATGGTTGTGGAGGAATGTCATCACTCTTAGTGGCCTTAGGAGTAGCTATTTTCCCTATTTCTAATAGTGTAGAAAATCTTAATTTTTTTAAGTCACTGATTAACGAAGTTTCAATATCTGTTTCTATATTTGTTGGTGCCATTACTTTCACAGGTTCAATTGTTGCGATGGCAAAGTTACAGGGTTGGTTATCAACTCCAGGATGGACTCAGAGCAAAGTTAGACATTTTGTAAATATTGTTTTTGCAGTTGCTTCCTTGATTGCCTTTTTTGATTTGATAAACGGCAATACAAGTTCTATTTGGCTTTTAGTCATAGTTTCTTCTTTATTAGGTATTGGAGTTACTTTGCCAATTGGTGGAGCTGATATGCCAGTCGTTATATCTTTATTAAATAGCTATTCAGGGATTGCAGCAGCAGCAGCAGGTTTCGTTGTAGACAGTCAGCTTTTGATAGTAGCAGGCGCAATGGTTGGAGCGGCAGGTCTAATACTTACTCAAGTAATGTGCAAGGGTATGAATAGATCATTGATCTCAGTTCTTTTTGGAGGATCTTTATCGGCACAAAGTACAGCCTCTTCTGGTTCAGGAGAATATACAAATATAACTTCTTGCAGTGTTGAAGAATGCGCATTGACTTTAGAGGCAGCCAACAAGGTAATTATTGTTCCAGGTTATGGTCTGGCAGTAGCTCAAGCTCAACATACTTTAAGGGAAGTGACAAAAAAACTAGAGCAAAATGGTATTGAAGTTGTTTACGCAATTCATCCTGTAGCAGGGAGGATGCCTGGACATATGAATGTACTTTTAGCAGAAGCAGATGTTCCTTACGAACAACTTAAAGAGATGGACGTTGTAAATCCTGATTTTCCAGCAACGGATGTTGTTTTAGTTTTAGGAGCAAATGATGTGGTTAATCCTCAAGCTAAAAATGATAGCTCTTCACCTTTATATGGCATGCCAGTTCTTGATGTGCAGGAAGCAAGAACGGTATTTGTAATTAAACGTGGTATGAGTGCAGGTTACTCCGGAATAAAAAATGATTTATTTGATCTGCCAAATACCTCAATGGTCTTTGGGGATGCAAAAAAGGTACTGAATGATTTGATTGGAGAATTAAAGGATCTTGGAGTTGGAGAGAAATAATAGTATATCTTTTAGTTTTTCAGATTACGTAAAAAATAAGCCATTTCGAGAAGTCTTACCTTGGATAGGAGGCGACTTACAAACTTTGAGAGATACTTTTGTTATTGATTTTGGTAAATCAAAGAAAAATAAAAAAATATTCTTTCCGATTAATAAAATTCTTTCTAAAAAATTTGAATGTGATTATCTTTTAGGTTTTTTAGAATTACCTGAAAACTTAAACTCACTTAGGGGTTTTGTAATCGTTACTCATGGTTTAGGGGGCTCAACTAAACGGTTTGGTTTAAGAAGAATATCTAGGAAATTAGCAAATAATGGTTTTGGAGTTCTTAAATTAAATTTAAGAGGATCTGGTTCTGCGAGATATTTAGCTAGAGGAAATTATTGTGCTAGATGCTCCAGCGATGTTATTTCAGCAATTAATTATTTTAAAAAATTCATTAACTTAGAATTTAAAAAGCTCATTAAGATGAATAATCTTCCAATTTACGGAGTTGGATTATCTTTAGGCGGAACAATTCTTTTAAATGCCTGCTTAGATTACGATAAAAACAAAGGAGAAAAACTTTTAGATGGTATTGCCTGCGTGAGTACCCCTTTAGATTTATCTTCATGCAGTCTCTGTATTGAAAAACCTAGAAATTCTATCTACCAAAAATGGTTACTTCGCCGTTTAAAAAATCAGTTATGGGAGGGATTTAATGATGAAGGCAAACTCCTTGATAACGAGAAATTAAGAATAAAAATTAGAAATTTAAAAAGTATAAGAGAATTTGATCAGAAATTTACAGCTCCTAGTTGGGGATTTAATTCTTTAGAGGATTATTATATTAAAGCTTCTCCAATATTTAGAATCCAAAACTCAATAAAAAAATTACCTCCAATGCTTTTTATTCATGCCAAGGATGATCCCTGGGTTCCATATAAGGATACTTTGAATTTAAGAAAAGAATCTATTGATAAATTTACTATTTTAATAACTGAAAAAGGAGGTCATAATGGTTTTCATTCGATTAATGGCTGCTGGTCAGACGAAGTCGTAAAGAACTGGTTTATGAGTATCTAGGACTATTTAAAAATGGTGTTTTTTTAAAAATCCATTTTTCTATTGGCTTACCGTTAATAATATGTGAGGTAAAAATTTCTGAAATTTTTTCTGGAGAAACTTTCTCATACCAAATACCATCAGGCCAAATAAGAAGAATTGGGCCGTTCTTACATACCCTTAAACAGTCAGCTTTTGATCTTAATATATGAACGTTTTTTGTAGAGGGATCATTCTCAAATTTTTTTAAAGTCTTTTTCAGACATTCCCATGTTTTTTGTCCTTCATTGCCTTTAAAGCATTTCTGTTTTGTAGGTGTTGCGCAAAGTAGAAGATGCTTTTTAATATTCACTTTTATCCAATACTTACGTATTTTTTCCCTTTTTCAATTTCTTGCTTAACAAAAAGTCTGGCCCAATTGTCTACTTCAAGAATATCTTCTAATTCTGGACTCAAATTCAAATTGTCCATATGTGATTCACAAGCTTTACTTATAAATGTTGGAATTTCTTGAAAAGAAATTTTTTCTTTTAGGAATTGTTCAACAGCCATTTCATTAGCAGCATTTAAGACTGCAGGCATAGTTCCAGAAGATTTTCCTGCGGCATAGGCAAGTCCCATACATGGATATTTAAACTCGTCTGGCTCTTTAAAAGTTAATTTTCCAATCTCACTTAGGTTTAATCTTTTCCAATTTGTTTTAAATCTTTCAGGCCAACTCATCGCATATAAAATAGGTAGCTTCATATCTGGCCAACCTAATTGAGCTAATACTGAAGAATCCTCCATCTCAATCATTGAATGAATAATACTTTGAGGGTGAATAACTATTTCGATATTTTCGTAAGAGGTCCCAAATAAATAATGAGCTTCTATAACTTCTAATCCTTTATTCATAAGAGTTGCAGAATCTACAGTTATTTTTTTCCCCATATCCCAATTAGGATGTGAAGTCGCATCTTCCACTGTGACATGCTTTAAATCCTCAACGGCCCAATCTCTGAAAGCACCACCAGAAGCTGTTAAGTGTATGGCTTTTAAACCTTTAGGCATCTCTCCTGTTGAAAAATCTGCATTTTCATAATTAGGTAATCCTTGTAAACATTGAAAGATAGCAGAGTGTTCTGAATCTGCAGGTAAAAGCCTACTATTATTTTTCTTTAATGCAGGAATAACAATTGGTCCTGCCGCAATTAAAGTTTCTTTGTTAGCAAGTGCAATATTTTTCCCCGCATTAATTGCTGACATTGTTGGAATTAAGCCTGCACAGCCTACTATCCCTGTTACCACAGTATCTGCCTTATCCCATGCAGCAACTGCGTTAATCCCCTGCTTTCCACCTAAAATCAAGGGAGAACCATCCAAATTTAAGTTATTAATATTATCTTTTAAATCTTCTATAAGGCTTTCATCCTCAATAGCAACCACCTCTGGTTTATGTGTTTTAACTTGTTCAGTTAATAAATTAATATTTCTTCCTGCAGAAAGAGCTACGGCTTTAAACTTATCAGGCTGCTCACTAGCAATTTCGAGAGTTTGAGTCCCTATTGAACCAGTAGAACCGAGCACAGTAATGTATTTCAATTTTCTCTGATATTTCTAATATCTTCCCATTTAAAGGTGTATTTAAAAAACAAAAATTTCAAATTGGTTTTTTTCTTAAAATTTAGACCCTTATCCATGTTGTTATTTCCTTTGATTGATCAATAAGTTCAATACCTTTTTCTTTTAAAAAATTTCTTATTTCATCGGCCTTCGAATAATTCTTTTTCATTTTTGCTTTCAATCTTTCATTAATAAGAGATGAAATTTCTTCTTCTGTTATTTTACTTTCTTTTACTAAAACTTCTTTTTTAAGACCAAGTACCTCAGTCAACTTTGAAAGAGTTTTAAAATTCTCAAGTAGAAAGAATTTTTCATTTTGGTCTATTTTAAAACCTTCAACCCTTTGAAATTGGTTTAAAAAGTTTTTTAATGGTTTCGCTAAATCGTAAATAATTGCAATAGCACCTGCTGTATTGAGGTCATTTCCCAGGGCCTCAGAAAATTTAAGCTTTTTTTGAGATAATTCAAAACTTATTTTCTCTTTATATTCTTCTTCGATAGATTCATCTTTATCAATAGATCTAAAAACACCTTTTGTAAGTTCCATAAAAGAAAGGGCTGCATTAATATTTTTCCAAGCTTCTGAAGCACTCCTTAAAGCATCTTCAGTAAAATCAAGTGGTTTTCTATAATTCACAGTCATAACAAAATATCGCAAAGTCATAGGGCTTACACCTGACTTAATTAGCTCTCTGATGGTTTTAAAATTTTTAAGGGATTTACTCATTTTTTGTCCATTTACATTGACCATCCCATTGTGTAACCAATAGTTCGCTAGCTTTTTGCCATTAGCTGCTTCTGATTGGGCGATTTCATTCTCATGATGCGGAAAAATTAAATCAGAACCACCTAAATGGATATCGATAGTATCGCCTAATTCATCTTTAACCATCGCCGAACATTCAATATGCCATCCTGGCCTACCTTTACCCCATGGCGAATCAAAAAATGGTTCATCATCTTTGGCTTTTTTCCATAGCGCAAAATCTTGCGGATTAAGTTTTTTACTATTTTCTTCATTAACCATTCTTCCTTGCTGATTGATATTTTGTTCATGTAAATTTTGATTACTTAGCTTTCCATAATTCTTATTTTTGAAAACAGAATAATAAACATCTCCATCCCTAGAGTATGCATAACCTTTGTCCTCAAGGATTGTTATGAAGGAGCAGATATTGCATATATGATTCGTTGCTCTTGGCATGCTATCCGGACGCATTATCCCTAAAGAATCCATATCTTTATGAAATTCAATGATATTTTTTTCAGATACTTCTTTCATTGAACTGCTTTCTTCTTTCGCTCTTTTTAAGATCTTGTCATCAATATCTGTAAAATTTTGAACATACTTCACTTTGAAATCACTGTAAATTAAAAATCTTCTCAATACATCCCAAGCGATATAACTTCTGGCATGACCAAGATGACATAAATCATAAACAGTTACCCCACAACAATAAATTTTTACTAAATCATCAATAGGTTTAAAAACCTCAACTTTTTTGCTTAAAGTATTAAAAAGTTTGATCATCTTAAAATAAGTATTTCATAAGGTTTATTTTGTCTCCATCCAATTGTCTCCAATTCCAATATCAACTAAAAGAGGCACATTTAATTTTACACAATCTTCCATAGTCTTCTTTACTAATTTCGTCGTAATTTCCAAAGAATCTGGTTCAACTTCAAACAATAATTCATCATGTACTTGTAAAAGCATTTTTGCTGGAACATTCATTTCTATGAATTTTTTATTTAGTTGAACCATTGCAATTTTAATAATATCTGCACTTGAACCCTGAATTGGGGCATTGGCTGCGGCTCTTAGTGATTGAGCTTCCATGCCAGCTCTTCTTGCGGATTGCAGGTCAATTTCGTAAGGATCTTTTCCTATTAGTCTTCCAAGTCCATTTTTATCAAACTTAAATTCTCTTTTTCGACCAAAAATTGTTTTTACATAACCTTTTGATAAGGCAAGCCTTTCTTGAAGTTCAAGAAATTTGAAAATTTTGGAATATCTTTCTTTGTATTTTATTAGGAATTCTTTTGCTTCTGGAATACTTACTCCTGTTGAACGGGCAAACTTTTTTATCCCCATACCATAGATAACTCCGAAATTTATTGTTTTTCCAACTCTCCTCTCATCAGAAGAAATTTCTTCTTTCTCAAAAATTAATCTTGCAGTCAAAGAATGAATGTCATCATTTTTATGAAATGCATTTATTAGTATTTCTTCATCCGCTAAGTGAGCAAGTATTCTTAATTCGATCTGAGAATAATCAGCTGATAAAAGTTTCCAATTTTTTTCAGGCAAGAATGCTTTTCTGATTCTCCTACTAAATTCAGTCCTAACCGGGATATTTTGAAGATTAGGATTGCTACTACTTAGTCTCCCAGTCGCTGTAGCAGCTTGATTAAAGTTTGTATGAACTCTTCCTGTCTTTTCGTTAATAAGATTTGGAAGAGCATCAATATAGGTGCTAAGTAATTTGCTAAGAGTTCTATGTTTTATTAAATGTTGGATTATTTCATGTTCGTCGACTAATCTTTCCAGAACTACTGCATCTGTACTCCATCCTGTTTTTGTTTTACGTGATTTTTTCTTATCCAAATTTAATTTTTCAAACAAGATCTCACCAAGTTGTTTTGGTGAAGATAGATTGAAACTCTCCTCTGCTAACTCATAAACTTTACTTTCAATATCTTCTAAGGTACTTTTTAATTCTTTTGAGAGTTTATCCAAATAAGGGATGTCGATGGTTATGCCATTCATTTCCATTTGGGACAATACCGGCTCTAAAGGCAGCTCGATTTCTTCGAACAATTTGATTAATTCACCTTTTTCCTTTGAAAAACTTTCTTTAAAAATTTTGACAATCTTAAAAGTTAGAAAAACATCATAACCGCAGTAAATACTTGCTTCATCAATATCAACAAATGAAAAGTCTTTATTTTTTCCAACTGTCTCCTTAAATGAAGGAGGCTTAAATCCAAATAATCTAAAACTAATTTCACTTAACCCATGTTTCTCCTGATTATTAAGAAGGTAGTCTGCTAACAAGGTGTCAAAGGTTACGCCTTTAAGATCAAGTCCATGATTAAAAAATATTTGCCTATCAAATTTTGAATTTTGGAGTGCCTTTTCTTTTTTTGGATCTTCTATCCAATTTCTTAGCTTTGAGAAAACATCTTCTATTGATAATTGATTGGAGGTCTCCTTTTTTGTTTGATGACCAAGAGGTATATAAAATAAATCATCATTTTCTTCTCCAAGACATAACCCTATCCCAACAAGTTCCGCATCGATTGGATTCAAACTATTGGTCTCTGTATCTAAAGAAACTATTTGATTAGTCTTGTCTAATCTTTGAATCAATTTATCAAGTAATTCGAAATCATTTATAACAGTTACGTTGATTTTAGGGATTTTATTTTCACTATTTTCTAATTCATTAGAACTTGAGACTTTTGGTGCCTTCTCCTCCTCTTTAGCTACATTATTTTTGTCAAAACCACCTTTGCTGAAAGTTGAATTGAAAATATCAATTTGTCTAAGTAGTGTTGATAGTTCTAATTTTTTTAGTGACTCTGAAAGCAGTTCTTGATTTATATTTTTTAATTCATAACCGTTACTTAAAATTAAAGGGACCTCAGTATTTATTTTTGCTAAATCCCTGGAAAGAAAAGCATTATGTTTATCGTTTCTTAGCTTTTCTATAACTGAACCTTTGATGAATCCTTTATATTTCTTGTCGTTGTTCTGCAGAATCTTTTCCAAAGCCTGATAGATTCCATCAAGCGTGTCGTTCTCTTTTAGTAGATTAATTGCAGTTTTTGGACCTACCCCTTTTATACCTGGAATATTATCAGAACTATCACCAGTTAGGGCTTTAAGATCAACTACTCTTTCTGGCGCAACACCTAATTTTTCTTTTACTCCATTTTCATTCATAAGAGTTGGATTTCCACTTTTCGCATATGGACCACCACCCATATAAAGTACATAAATATCTTTTTGATCATCTACTAATTGAAATAAGTCCCTATCTCCAGAAAGAATATTCACGCACCATCCTTTAGAAGAAGCATCATTTGCAATTGTGCCTAGGAGATCATCTGCTTCGTATCCTGGAGATTTAAAAATTGGTAAATTAAGGCTTTCTTCTAAAATGATTTCTAGTTGTTCAATATCCTGAAAAAAAACATCTGGTGCTACATCTCTATTGGCCTTATAATTTGGATCTAATTCATGTCTGAAAGTTGGTTTTTCGGTATCAAACGTAATACAAACACCCTCAGGACTAATATTTTTACAATTATCCAGAAGGCTTTTTAAAAATCCATAAGTGACACTTGTTGGAAATCCCTCTTTGGTAGTTAAACCTCCATCAATCCCTTTGCTAAATGCATAGAAGCTTCTAAAAGCAAGTGAGTGGCCATCGACTAAAAGTAAAATTGGTTTTTTAGAGTTTTCAGATTTTAAACTCATTTTCTCTTCTTAGCCCAAGGTGGAATATCAATAAAGATTTGCTCTCCAGGTTCTAATCCATCAATTACTGAAGTTTTATTTCCACTACTAATACCAATTTCGATTTTTTCAAATTTGGGAGAATTGTTTTTATCAACTTTCAAAATTCCTTTTTCACCTTTTTCAGTGACAATAGAAACTGTTGGTACTAAGATTTTTTCTTCATTACCTTCGACTCTAAATTCAAGATCTGCAGTCATTCCAATTTTAATTTCTTCAGAAATATCTTTAAAATTTAAAGTTACTTCGAATGAGGTTACATTATTATCTTTTACAGCTCTTGTAGCTATTTTTTTAACTATAGCACTATATTTTTTTGAGGGATAAGCCTCAATTCTTACTGAGGCTTCTTGACCTATTTTTATTCTGCCAATGTCACTCTCAGGAACTTTAGCAACAATTTCTAGGCCCTCTGATAGTTCAAAAATAAAGTTTTTGGTTTTAGGGTCTGAACTTAAGTTTGTACTTGGTGTGACATAAGATCCTATCTCAGCATATTTTGCAGTTATTTTTCCTCCATAAGGAGCTTTAATTAGATAGAAACTTTTTTCAGCTTTTGCATCATTAAGTTTTGCGCTACTAGTGTTGTAGTTATTTTTATAACTTTCATAGTCTTCTTTACTTACTGCGCCTTCTTGATATAAATATTCTCTTCTTAAAAATTCAGATTTTTGTTTTTCTACATTTAATTCAAGTTCTTCAATTTTATAGATAAAATCTTCATCATCAAGAGAAGCTAAAACCTGATCTTTTTTTACAAGATCGCCCTCATCTACTTTGATTTCTTTTATTACGCCTTGCTTCCGAGGCCCAATATTGCTTGTCCTTATTGCTTTTACTTCACCACTAGTATTAATTGAATCTGAGAGGATTCCTTTTTCGACTTGAACTACAAAATCAGAAATATCTTTTGATTTATTTTTCTTGAAGGAATTGGTTATAAAAACGAAAAATATAGCTAGAGAAAGCAATATTATTCCACTTCTTAGATTTATATTTTTTTTTATTAAATCAAACATTTCTTTTTAAAAGCAGAATTAGAGAATATTTAGGAACTAAATAAATAATCAAGACGATTATAATTAACTTATCCAAGATTGGTTAAGTAAATACTATATTACTAGAAGATGTTTTCTTGATAATTTTTCCATAAGTTTTTTCAAATGTTAAAAGCAGGTATTATTGGATTACCAAATGTTGGAAAATCAACTCTATTTAATGCACTTGTAGAAAATGCTAAGGCCCAAGCGGCTAATTTTCCCTTTTGTACTATAGAACCTAATAAAGGCATAGTTTCAGTCCCAGATCAAAGGTTGCAAGAGTTAGGTAATTTAAGTTCTAGCCAAAATATTATCCCAACAAAAATTGAATTTGTAGATATCGCAGGACTAGTAAAAGGAGCTAGTAAAGGCGAAGGTTTGGGAAATAAATTTTTATCAAATATTAGGGAGGTTGATGCAATAGTTCATGTTGTAAGGTGCTTTGAAGATAGTGATGTAATTCATGTTTCTGGAAAGGTAGATCCCCTGGATGACATTGAGATAATTAATCTGGAATTGAATTTAGCTGATTTATCTCAACTTCAAAAAAGAAGAGAAAGAATTAAAAAACAAGTTAGAACAAGTAAAGAGGCAGCTAAAGAAGATAACTTACTAGAAAAAATTGAAGAAGAGCTAGAGAAAGGACTTTCTGTTAGATCAATATCTTTGAGTGAAGAAGAAAATTTAATAATTAAGCAATTAGGTTTCCTTACCGCAAAACCAATTATTTACGCAACAAATTTGAATGAAAATGATTTGGCTGAAGGTAATGATTTCTCATCAAAAGTTCAGAGTTTTGCAAGTAATGAAAATACAGAATGCATAAAAATATCAGCTCAAGTGGAATCTGAATTAATAGAGTTAGAACCAGAAGATAAAAAAGACTACCTTATGGGTTTAGGAGTGGAAGAAGGGGGATTAAGTTCTTTAATTAGATCAACATATAAATTACTGGGATTAAAAACTTATTTCACTACAGGAGAAAAGGAGACAAAAGCCTGGACAATAAAAGATGGGATGACTGCGCCACAAGCAGCAGGAGTCATTCATACTGATTTTGAAAAAGGATTTATAAGAGCTCAAACTATTTCATATCAAAATTTAATCGATTCAGGTTCAATTGCTAATGCAAAAACTAAAGGTTTATTAAGAAGTGAAGGTAAGGAATATGTTGTAAATGAAGGAGATGTAATGGAGTTCTTATTTAATATTTAGTAAGTCTCTTAAGGCTTACTATTTTGATTTTTGAATTTAAATTCAAAAAATGAAATTAATAAAATTAAGATACATCCTAAGCAACTTCCTAATAACCCAAAAACAATGGTTGTAAAGCCATCATCGTAACCATATTGTAATTGTGGTAAGTGAGGGGGTATTGGCATTATTTTTCAACAGAATTTTCAATATCTTCCAGTAAATGTTTAGTTGATCTACTAAAACCATTAGTTTTTAAATAGTTTTGAGCCTCTCTAAATTTTTCAGCCACTCTTTTTGCATAAGGAGTATTCATGGAAGTTTGAGTCATTTTAAAAATGCGACTAATCTTATAATGTGATTTAAGTAAACCTTTAATAAGTATTCAAAAATACAAGAATTTATAAATAGGATTTTTTACTCAGTAAAAAGGTATTCAAAAAATTTAATTATAAAAATTAATCGGTGATTGATTCGTATATAACCCTAATCAACATTCTTATTCCATCATCATTTTTTAGTTTTTCATAGGATGGCATTCCAGATTTATTAAATTCCCTAAGATCTTCAAGTAATTCAGGATGAAATTGGAAGGTAAAAGATCTCCTTTTATGTTGTGTCTCATAATCTGTGTAGTTAATGCAAGTAGCAGAAACTTGTGTACATAGCTTCCCTTGTGCACTAGTGGAACAAACGATTTCAATTGAATCTGGTAGACTTAAAAGCCAAGAAAATTCAGAAACTGAGATATTCTTCCTTATTGGAGCAATTGCATTATGGAGTTTCCCGTAAGCCCAATTAGCAAATAATATTGCTTCTTCATTTACCTCGTCACTATGAAACATAACTATGTTTAAATTTTTTTCGAAAGTTACTGACTGTTCAACAATTCCTACATTTTGTTCACTCGTTAATTCATGATGCAATAGTAATTTTGGAAAATCTTTACTTTGATGAATGCCATTATGAGAATAATGTAATAGTTCAACTTGACCAACTTCAGGAACTTCATTTAGGGCTACAGCAAAGCATGGATCATCCCAACCTTTAGCTACTTCTATTTCAGGAATATCATCTTGAGTATCATCATCCTTATAAATAGATAAATTTTCTCCAGTATTTATTATTTCTTTGCAAGTATTTAAGAGGTTTTCGTAATGACACTGGGAACAGATAACTTCTGGCTTTATCAAATTTACGATCTGATTGGCTGCCTTTTTTATAAGCCTAATATGAGCCTGAGCAGCTAATTGATGGCCAAGACATATAAATATAGATGGGGCAGTTTTGAGTCCTCTTGAAAGTATTAACTCTTCAGTTAATTCTTGTAATTCATCTAATGATATATTTAAACCTTTAAAACTATTTGCATCTTTTACTGTTGGATGTCCTCCTTCAACAAAAACTGCTAATGAGTTTTGTAATAAATCAATTAATAATTTATTGTCGAGTTTTCCTGTCTTCCAAAGAGGTATAAGTATTGAGTCACAATCTGATATGAATTGGCATAGAGATGCAATATTAGAAGAAGCTCTTACATCTTCTCCAATTAAATTCTTTCCAACATGATCTGCTGGTTCGATTATGCAAATAGAATTTTTTATGATGTTTGGATTCTGAACAATTTCTTTTAGATCTTCGTTGGTTTCTATTACTCTTTCGTAAGGTGCTCCATTATCCCATTTCTTTTCAGTAAGAATTTTGGCTTTTTCATCGTGATAATTTTTCAAAAGACTTGGAGAAGTTCTATCGTTTATGAAATCTCCAAATAAAGTTTGAATAGATGAAAAATTAGATAATCCAGGTCTAAAGAATCCTGAATCTTTTCTTAGATTTTTCATTTCTTGAATTTATTACTTTATTTATAAGTTATATAGCTAATTATATTTAAAAATATAATTTTGAGTAAATCTTGATATAAGCACATTCTTTAACCTAGTATTTCAAAAATTATTTATGCTTTTAATTAATAAGATCTTTAATTTCTTAATGGCTATAAATGATTAACTTTATAATTACCCCAGATTATGTAGAGGCATTTTTAGGTACTTGTGAAGGCCTTTCATTTATTTGTACTTCATTAATAGCATTAAGATTCATAATTTTATTTTTATCAATCGCAAACTTTATTTTTTGTTTTTGGACAGGATTAGATTCGGCTGAAAATTTATCAATACTATTTCTGGCGGTACTTCATTTTAGTTTGAATTTTTATATGATTAGCCATTACTACTATTCAAGATCAATAAAATGCTTGCCTTTGGGTTGGAGAGAAACATATAAGCAATATTTTTCTATTTTTCTCCCATTTGAATTTAAAAAAATGTTGAGTTTTGCAGAAATAGTGAAACATAGTAATAAAAGTCCTCTTGAGTTAGTTAAAAAAGATAGTGAATTTGAATACTTATCATTTGTAATTGATGGTGGAGCGTCTATTACTTTAGAGAATGGTAAAGAAGTTGCTTCTCTCAAAAAAGGGGATTGGATTTCAGAATTTTCCTTTATAACAGGCGATAAGACCTCAGCAAATGTTATTTCAAAAGATATTTACGCAATAAGTTGGAGTAAATCAAAACTTCAAAAGATTAAAGATAGAAAACCAGAATTATTTGAAAAGTTAAATTCACTTATAGCTAAAAATCTCTGTTACAAGTTAGTAAGATCTAATAAAAAATAAAACTCTTCTTAAATTTTTCTCAAACTATTTTCAAAGAATTTCATAAACTTCCACAAGTGATTCTCTCCCTTTAACTTTGCATTCTCCCCAATTTTCAATATTATAATTTTCTTTTTTTAAAAACTTAAGACTATCTCCAGAAACAAGAATTCTGCAGTTATTGTTCATCTTCTCCTTATTTAGTGATTCAAGTCTGGCCGCTACATTTACGCTATCTCCGATTAGAGCATATTCAATCTTTTCAGCGCCTCCCATAGATCCAGTGATAATTTTTCCACTATGAATCCCAATCCTTAAGCGTAGAGGCGGCAGATTTTTTTTGTTTGAATCCTCTATAAGAGAATCTATTGCATTTCTAATCTCAATAGCAGTTTTAATTGAAGCATTGGAAGATTCCTCCAATGATTTTCTTACAGGTGCCCCGAAGACAGCAAGGAATCCGTCACCAGTAAACTTATTCACCATTCCTCCATTTTCTGAAATTATTTTTACAAACTTTTCCATACCATTATTAAGCCAGTCTAATAATTCTGTAGGAGTCATTTTCTCTGAAACACTACTAAAACTGACGGTGTCACTAAATAGAATAGTTACAGGTAATTCGGTTCCTGGAAACTTGCCGTTCTCTATTAGTGAATCTTTTTGTTTCCATAATTCTTCCGCAACTTCTGGGGATGTAGTTTGACCTAAAAGTTTTTGCATCAAAGCTTTTTGTTTTTGCTGTTCTGCGGCTTTTTTAACCCATGAAATTGTAGAAACTAAAATAATAGAAACAATTGGTAGGGAAAATTCAATCCAATATCCTGAAATAAATGATATAAATACAGCTATTGATAAAAATGAAATTATGATTATTAAACCTAATAATCCATACAAAATTTTCTTACTTTTTTCTATATATAAAGCTGTCGATAATGTTAATAGAATTATTAGCAATAATTCTAATGTTGGATTTATGGTATTAATTTGTAGAGGATTTCCATTTTGCAGAGAAAGAAGTTGATTCGCTCTATGCGCATGGATTTCGGCTCCACTTATATACATAAGTTGGCTATCTTTTATAAATCTGCTCGAAGGGAAAGCGAATATATCTTTAAGTGATGGTGCAGTTGCACCAATAACAACCATTTTATTTTTAAAAAAATTTTTAGAAAAGTTTTTATTTAGTATTGAATCGATACTATATTTTGGGACATAATTTGATCTTGGGTAGTCTATTAAAATTTGAAATCCATTTGAATCAACATTTGTATAACCTCCAGAATATTTTTTAATAGTGTTAATTTTCCCCTCACTAAATTGCTCATCTATATCAAAAATTTCATTATTTAATTTTTGATGAATTTCAACCATCCTGGAAGGAATGCTTACAAATTGTGGAGGCAAATTAAATTTCTTACGATCTACCCCTACTAAATTTCTTCGGATTACATTATCTACATCAACAGGGATATCATTAAAAGCCTGCCTCTCGAGAGGGAATTCTGGAATTGATGCTATCCCTTCTGCAACATTAAAAATACTAATTACCTTTGGATTTTCTTTGCTAAAGGAGGCAAGTTGATCTGCTCCTTTTCCTACTCCTACATTTCTATATAAGTCAAGAACGATACTTGAGGAGTCAGCTTTATCTAAATTATTAATTACTTCAAAAAGATAAATATCATCAATAGGCCAACCATATTTTTCAATATCTTTTTCAGTTATCCCAACAACAACAGTTTTAGATTCTGCTTTGTTTTTTTTAGGAAATTTATTTAATAATGAGTCATAAATTATAAGATCAAGATTTTGTGTGACACCTCTAAAAGATAAAATGGAGCAAAACAGAATGACTAAAAAATAGAAACTTGAATTGACTGAGGCTTTTATTAATTTCTTAAACATATCTTTAATTAAGATAGTTTATTTAAACAAGAAACATCGATATCTTTCGCCCAGTTTTCATCAAAAAATTCACCAATTTGAAATTTCTCAGTTAAAGAACTTTGTGAAATATTTTTATCACAAAATTTAGAAAGCCAAGTCATTTTATCTTCTTGATTTTTATTTTTCTGATAACTTGATGGTGCAATTAAAGTTTGAGCAGGTGGTGAACTATCTTGTATAAAATTAAAGTCAAAACCCATATCAGTATTATCATTACAATCAAATGAAGATTCCAAAATAAAAGGAGCATCTTGGCTGGGAATTGAAATTAAAAATACTTTTTCTTTAGAAGCTTTTATTTTAAAATTATTTAAATTAATTTTATTTTTTTGTGTTTCTTTAAATTCTTTAAAGTTAATATTAATGTCTTTAGGATCATTTGAAGGCCCAATAATTAATGCAAAATGACCTAATTCATTTTGAAAAGCAATATTTGACTCTGGGACAAGATGCATTATTTTTCTTGCACTACATTCACCTCTAGTACCTCCTCCAACTCTTCTTCCAGGAAAAGCTAAACCAATATTTACCATCTCATCTTGGCCTTTTATCTTATTAGGAAAGATAAGTGATGAGAATATTAAAATAATAAATGCGAGATTTTTCAAAGATCTAAAATCTTTATTTACTTAAGAATAACAATTTTTTACCAAGGCGAACCCATTAGTTCTATCCCTGCCCAGAAAAATGGGTTATTCAAACCATTTTTAATCAGCCTTTTTTGCGACAAGTTTAAATTTTCTAGTAGAGGTAAATTATTAAATCCTATTAATTTATTATCTTCTAAAGTTATAAGTTTTTGAGCAAAAAGTCTTCTAGTTAGCTGCATAGCTTCTGCCTTTGGAATACCCAAATCTAAAAACTTATACATTTGTACAAAATAAGCAGAGGTCATCACATCATCCACATACCAAAGTGTGCCGATGGCACTTTTTGCTCCAGCCTGTAGGGCTAAACCACTAAAACCTAATTCTGTTTCTGGATCACCTAAAGCAGTTCTACAAGCGCTAAAAACAACCAAATCTAGAGGATTGCCAATTCGTCCTTTTCTAAGAATTGAAAAATTATCTAGTGTAATTGGCGTTGTTCCTGAAAATAATCTTGATGCATTGGGACCTCCAGGTTTGAATTCAGCATGTGTAGCAATATGAATCGTGTCATATTTTTCCTGAATTGCTTTTTCAAAGAAACTTTCTGGAGTAAATTCTTTATTAAAAACTATTTCTTTGCTTTTTGTTCCTCCAATTTTTGATAATTCTTGTTCTACTAGCGGCAAAGGAGCAAGTTCTCTAAATTCTGAAGCTCCAATTGCCAGTAACTTTTTATCTTCACTATCAGAGACACTAATATCTGTTAAACCCAAAGAAGGTGTAAGTGAAAAAGCATAGGAATCACCAAAGTAATTTTCACCATCGTGTAGAGCTGCGTAAGGTATTGCTTGCAGTCCTCTATCTGCAGAAATAAGTAGCGTAGTTACTTTTAATCTTTCTAGATCAGGTTTAATACTTTCAAAAATAATGTTATTCAACACTCTTGAAGGAGAAGATTCAAGTTCTACATTCAAGTTTTCTTGTCGTGATAATTGTGAATATAAAAGTCCTAAATTTTTGCCAAATTCTTTCATTGATAATTCAACTCTTTTCCCAATCACTTCGCCTTCAGATGGAATCAAGGTTACATCAAGAAAGGAATCTGTATTTTCTGTAGTAGTTTTTCCTGCCGCTTTAGTAAAACGGAGATGCATTACAGCAGGCTCATATAAATTCTTTTCAAAAAATATTTTTGATGTGTTGGATCTTAAAGATTGGGAGTTGGAGGCAAATAATTTTTCTCCATAAAATAATTTTGAGAGAGATGAAGTATTTTTTATCTTTGATTTAGCTATTTTTATTTTTCGTTGTACATCAATTAGATTTGTTCCAGAATTAAGTGATTTATCTAAATTAAGAACATCAATTGTATTTGTTATATTTCTATTCATAAATTTATTTAAGTTCGCAAGGACTTCCTTATTTGGAACTTTTGCGAAGGCAATTCTCCTTGCTTGATCAATAATTTCATTGCTTGATTCTTTATCTTTTTTGTTCCTATCTCCTGCTACTCTTGAGGGCTTTGAATCTTTTTCACCTGCTTTTTCAGAACTAGAAGATTCTTCATCACTAGATTTTTCCTCACCAGATTCATCACTACTAGATTCATCACTGCTAGTTTTCTCATCACTAGGTTCTGATTTGTTTTTATTTGAATCCTTTTCTTCTGAGGAAGAACTATCGCCTCCACTATCGGAGGAAGAGCTATTATCACCATCACCTCCTAAGTCAGAGGTTGAGTTCTTACTTCCAGATTTAGAAGATTTGCTCTTTCTTCCTCCACCAGAAGAAGAGCCTCCCCCTTCACTACTAGAGGGAGAACTTGCTCCTGAAGATGGATTTGCTGGAGAGGATGAGTCACCCATGCCTTGAGAGCTATCGAGCTCTAAACTTACTCTTACTCCTTGACCTCCTATGCTTTTGGGTGGGGCAATATTACCGCCTGCAGAAACTCTCATTGTTGAAGATGAACTACTACTACTACCAGGAGAAGCACTCCCCCTTCTACCAGCTGAAGACGGGTTAAAGGCAAGCGAAGAGGTTCCAGTACCTCCACTTCTTCTTGGCTCAGGACCTTGTGGAGAGAAGGCACTGAGTTTTGGAGGTTTTATTTTGATGCCTAAAAGAAAAGATTTCGCAGCATTGCCTGCAGAAACTCTCGTTGTTGAAGACGAACTCCCTCTACTACTTGCAGAAGAAGAACCTCCACTACTTGTTGGCGCAGGACTTTTTGGAGCAGGGGCAAATCCAAGGATTCCTGATGAAGTATTAGAAGGCGAAAGAAAGGCTAGATAATATAATGCTTCACTGGTATGGTTTTGTTCAGAATCTCTAGAACTTTCTTCATCAATATATGCAGAAAAAGAACTATCTGAAATTGATGTGGTTCTTACGTTAGAAGTGTCAGCTCCATCTCTAGTCGCCATTTTTACTATCAAAGCAGGCGTTGCAGAAAAAGTTGTGCCAAAACTTTGACTACCTATCGAATGTGTATATGAATTTGATGTCTCACCCACATCAATGGTGTGTGAACCATTGCTCTTATTAGAACCTTTTTCAATAGCGAGATAACCAATAGTTTCTTCTCCATGACCATCATGATAAAAAGATTCCTGTTCTTGCAGGCCAAGTACAAACGTTGTAGAAGTTACATTTCGAACTCTAGTAACTACCCAATTTGAATCATTAGTAGTTTGAACTTGAGTAAATACTGCAGGATTTGTTAGTGAAGAACCGATATTGAATGTTGATTCATGGGCATTACTAATAAGGTCATTACTTGAAACGGTCCCTAAGGTTATTTTTGTGCCATCAGACATTTCATAATTTCCAGCTTCACCAACAAAATATGATGCGGTTTCTGTTTGATGAGTCCCTTCGTGAGCCTCAGGTTCATCTATTTTTATTTGAAAAGAAGTAGAATTTACATTTTTGATCCTTGTAGTGACTGAGTCAGTATCATTATTAGAAGGATCACTAACTATTACTACAGGATCACTATATGTTTTGTTTAAAGTTACCGTCTGCCATTCTTCTGTTAAAGATAAAGATCCATATTCTGCCTGCAGGACTTTTGTGAAATTTGTCGGAGTAGAGGCAAAAGATAAAGTCCCAGTCCCATACAATTTGAAATCTGATGATCCAATTGGAGATCCTGCTATTGCTCCAGAATAAGTTGAATTTGTACTTTGATTAACAGAAATATCTCCTGATGTACTGTTTATGCTATTGGGATTGATTCTTATTTGACCACTTCCTGTAAGTCCATCAGGGGCTGTTATAACTAAGCCACCTGAGCCACTATCTATAGCGCTATTAACAATGACTTGGCTTGCTGCGGTTAAAGTTAATGTTCCAGAACTACTAGAGTAATTTAAATCGGAACCTATCGTAATATCACCATCTCCACTCCCTGAACAACCACTATATGGATCAGAAGAACATGTTGTACTTATTTCTACATCTCCACTTGCGAGTGCATTAACCAATGCTGTCGCAACAGTACTAGTGACGACATAATCTTCTGGATCTAAAAGCCATTTTCCTGGGCTTCCAAAAATTGAACCCATACTTACTGAAATATTTTCTCCAATAACTAAATTCGCACCAGAGGTTTCTATCCTTCCTCCATCTCCACTCAATACGCCTCCATCAACCTTGAAGGTTCCAGAGACGACGGTGGATGAAAACGGATTTTTTATATCACTCCAAATTACAATTTCTCCCCCATTCCCATGATCTTTAGCAGATGCATTAATAAAAACGTCTTCTCCTATTTCTGTATAAACCGCTTGTCTGATATAAGGATTTGAATTCTGCCAACTTCCTCCAATTTGAATTAAGCCTCCTAACTGTTCACCTTGGGAAATAAGTTTTGAAGAGCCTTCTATTTTTATCTCTTTACCTGATACTGTTATCTCTCCACCATTATTTTGAGTGGTTTTAATAGTTGTATCTTTAATTGCAACATTTCCATCTAATGCATCTATGTAGAGGTTCTCATCAATAGATACATTTATACCTGATAATGAAATATTGCTTATTTTATTTGGATTAGATTGCGTGTATTTAAAACCCTCTTTATTTATTAAAGGATTTGAACCCATTTTATTTAGGTGATATTTTCTATTACTAAAAACATCAAAAACTCCATTTGAAAAATGTAATGAGTTTGCAGTGCTTAAATGAAGTTGAGAAGTATTTATAAAATCTGCACCATTACCAATATTTATTCCTCCCGGAGAAACCCAAAATAAATTACCTTTTTCAGATAATGATATTGGTTTATTTATAAAGCTTCCTTTTGATGAAGATACTCCAACAATTACATTTTTGTAGTTCTCATTTTTAAAGAGGACACTATTTATTGAACCTCTAGTATCAAAAGAATTAAATCGATGAAAGATATTGGCATCATTTTTATCTCCTCCAGAAACTATACAATTTCCAGTTATACAATTACCACCTTTTATTCCATTAATTATTGTTGAAGATTGAATTTTTTTATCTAAATTTATTTCTGCAAAACTTGCTGGAGCGTAGTTAATTAAAAGACCTAGTAAAAATAAATAATAAGGAGTATATTTTTGCTTTAGATTATAAATCATTTAAGCAAGTATTCTTACTTAGACACATATTAAATATATTAGTCATATTCAAATAATTTGCCGTTAAATTATAGGAAATACACTTGCTATCAAAGAGATTGTTTTTATTTCTTCCTGAAATATTGATTGCTGTGCAACCTAGACCTGTAGATCTCCCTTTGAAATCCCCCTTTGAAGATAGAAGAAAAAATAACAATGAGTCTCAAGATTTAAAAATAGAAGGTATAAAAATAAACGAAGAAGAAAATATTAAAATTGATGTTGAAGGGATTATTGATATTGAGGATTTAAAATGGCTCCCAAAGATAATTGGTGAAGATATTCCTTATAGCAAAAATGAATTGAAAGATATTTTAAAAGATTGTAAAGAGGATGAAATAGCTACAACTTTAAATTCTTGTGCTTCTAGATTAACAGCAGTTTTAATCCAAGATGGCTACGTAAATAGCAGAGTTTATACAATTATTGATGAGGAGAATGGGACTCTAGAAGTAATAATGGGAAAGGTTGTTGAATTAACTGTTAAAAGTGATAATCCAATAATAAGAGAGCGTGCTTTTTTAAAACTGAAGGGTTTAATTGGGAAAACCTTATATACACCGGAGCTTGAGAAAAAGTTTGCAGAGGTAAGAAATATTAAAAATGTTGGCCAAATATCAGGAAATCTTGGCAGATTAGGTAGTGATCCAACAAAGGCAGTTCTAAATCTAACTGTCGATTATATGCCATCAAAATGGCAAAGAGAATTTAGTCTTAGAAATGACGGAAGCTCTGGTACTGGACAGTGGAGAAATATGGGAACTTTTGTTAAAACTGACATCCTAAAAAAAGGTGACACATTTATTGGAATGGTAGAGATTAATAATGATCAAGATATTGAAATTGGTTCTCAAACCTATTCAGGAACATATACTTTCCCTCTTAAAAATGGCTTTAGCTCAACAAACTCACTTTCTTATAGCAGGTCTGATTTTGTTGAATTTGAAGATGATTTAAAAACGATGAGATTTGATTCGTTTACTTTACTTTTTCAGGTAGATAAATCTTTAATAGAAAAGCCAAATAAAAATCTAAGCTCATCTTTTGGATTGAATATTAGTAATTCTGAAAGTTTTTTAACAGGGGTAAGAACCTCTTTATCAGCTGGATCTAGTCCAGAAGGTTACGTCAGGACAGGCCATTTAAAGGCAAGTTTAAATTATGCTTTAATTGGTGAATCTATTTTAAATTCTGGAAATATTTCATTTCAGCAAGGGATCGCAGGAATAAGTGAAAGCTTTCAATTAACAGATTTTGCGGCAAATGGTATTTACCCTGGAGAATCAAGAGCACTAGGTGTAAGTAGTTCTCTTGTTTGGACATTAAGTAATAATTTAGGATTAAATTTAAATTCTTCTGCTCAAGTTGCCTTAAATCCCTTGATAAGTGGAATGAGCTTTGGCGTCGGCGGGAGTTCAGGTTTAAAAGGATTACCTAAAAGTGTTACTGGAGGAGATAGTGGATGGTTAAGTGATGTGGAATTGGTTTTTACTCCTTGGGCTAAAGAAACAAAAGCGATTCAAGTTTTACCCTTTTTAGGATTTGGTGAGGTGGTAACTGATGTTCAAAATACAATTACCAAGGATTCTGCAGGGTCTTATGGATTACTTCTAAGATATATAAATTCTAATAATGTATTTGAAATTGGGTTGGCAAATTTTATTAAGACAGAAGACAATACAGGAACTTGGAATAATTGGATGTTAGGAGATGGAATATTTTCTAATCTGAAATTCACTTTCTAACAAAAATTTGAAAGACATTATGATTAATTTTTTAGATAAATTAATACCCTTAGTTCTTGGACATTTTGTAGCTGATTTTGCAATTCAAACAGATACAGTAGCTTTAAATAAATGTCCAAAAAATAAATCTAAGATTAGTTGGGTATGGTGGATGACAGGCCATGTTTCTATTCATGGGTTAATAGTATATTTTTTAACCGGTTCTTCCTTAATTGCACTTTTGGAAGCTTTATTTCATTTTTACATTGACTTTTTGAAATGTATTGGGAAGTTTAATTTGTTAGTTGATCAAATTCTACATATATCATGTAAGTGCCTTTGGGTTTTTTTGATCTAGTTTAGTTTTCTAAAATTAGAGCTTATTTTTTTATTTTTATTAAGTGTTTAAATAATTTATGGCTTTTTTAGTTTTTATGATTTTGATGATTTTCATTCTTTTATATTTTTTATTGAGAATTTATAAATTTTTAAAGAAGAAATTAATCAAAAATTTTTTTTATGAGCCAGGAATCAATGAGGAAAAATTTAATCCTGATATAAGCACAGATAATTGGGATCTACACAAACTTAGATTAGAAAAATTTAGAAGATCACAATATAAGGGATTAACTTTTTTTGTAAGTTCAGAAAATAGAATTTACTATCTTTCTGAGGAAGGGCATAAAGTTTATTGCTAACATGAGAAATTGATTTATAAATAGGAAAAGCCGATAGAAATTAATAATATTAATGAAGTATTTATTTTTATTATCAGAAAAATTCTACAGGTTTATCGAATGGGAGTGGAATACCTTAAAAAATCTAAGAAGAACAAAAAGAAAGAATTTTTTTTTAAGAGGATCATTTGCTTTATTTAGTTTATTCTCTATTCTTTTTTTAATATTTTCGCCTCCTATTGCTTTTGGAATGTTATTTGGTGAGGGATTAAAATTTAGTATTTTTTTTATTTGGATATGGATTTTAAATTTAAAGTTTTTTTGAAAATGTATAACTAATTTCCCGCGATTATTTAAAATTAAGAATATAAAAAGTTTACCCTATGCCAAAAATATTCAAACAAAATAAGTTCGCTTTGTTGGGAGCAAATATATTAATAATCTTACTATGGGTAACTATATCTTCCTTTTTGATAAATTTATTTCAAAGTGAAAATGCCCCATTTTATATATATAAAATTTCTTTTTTAATCAGATTTCTCCCTCCTATTTGGGTTACATGGTTCCTATGGATAAAAAGAGGTGGTTTAAAAAGATAAATAACAAAAGCATTTTTACGGATTTACTATAAAAACATATCAGTTAAAATCTGTGAGCTTACTTGAAATTTTCATGTAAGAATTAGGTAATTGAGAGATTGTTTTTAGCTAAGAAACAATCTCTTTTTTTTTTACAAATATTTTTTCTCATAAAAAAGTGTTTGTCAGTATCCCTATTGACAAACACTCATGACGATCAATTTTTAAAAATTAAACAGGCAATCTATTATCAATTTCCACTACTCCAGAATCCATAAGACGGCCGATTTTAATAACTAAAGCCATATCTAGCCTTGAAAATTCAGATTGATGGTTAGTTATCCAATCAAGTTCAGAAAGAGTTATTACGCCTAAAGTATTTACTTTAAGAAAAAGTAAGCCTAAATTCATTTTAAAAGATTCCTGGGATTATCCAACCGAATAGGCCATAATTTACAACTAATGCAAATAAGCCCATCATTGCCATTCTCCCATTAGTTCTCTCGGCGTTTTGCCAATAAGTTGTTTTTGAATTTTCCATTTTTTCTAATTTGTAAAATTGTTAAATAGTAAGTTTTTAAACGAAACCAGGAATTATTTGACCTGTTGTTAGATATGCTCCAACAGCAGCAATTAAACCAAGCATTGCGAATCTGCCGTTAAGAGTTTCAGCAACAACTTTTTCTTTCTCGATTGTTTTGACTTTTTTGTTTGTGTTTTTCATTTGATTAAATGATGAATAGTTTAAATTTTCGTTTTGAAATTGCTTGGTTAGATAAGCAACGAGGATGGCTGTAAAGAATACAATTACGGCTAAGAAACCTGAAAGTGGACTCATTAAAAAATGCCAGGAATAATTTGTCCAGTTGAAACGTAAGCACCAACTAATGCAACAAGGCCAATCATTGCCCAACGACCATTAACTTTTTCTGCATTTTGTGGGTAGCTGTCGTATGAAACAGACTCATCTATGTAAGGACGTGTCTCAGTAGGAAACATGTTCTGTCTGCCGCCTGATTCAGTAGTAACGTTTGAATTAGCCATTGAAATGATGTAATTGTTAACTAATGTAACACTACTATTAACTAATGTAAAGTATTTAGCCGAAATTAAGTGATTTTCAAGATAATTATTACATAACTGTAGCATATCTGTTACAGATATAATTAAATAGTTGTTTTTTTGGCTTGCTACGCTTTACAGATTGGCTCGAAAACTATAAAGAGTTCAATTTTTTATTTAAGTATTTATTTTTAAATCTTTAGAAAGATATCAATTTGGTAGAAAAAACTACATCATTCTGAAATTTGAATAATTAGTTTGTAGATATAATTTATTTCACTTTATTATGGAATTCGCAAAAAAAATCATGACCGAAAAAGCTGAAAAGCTTAATGGTAAAGCAGCAATGCTTGGAATGTTTGCTCTTGTAGGAGCCTACTATTTTACTGGTCAAATTCTTCCAGGTATTTTCTAGTAAAAATCCTTTTTAAATTTTTTCAGGGCTTTATCAAGCCCTTTTTTAATTGATTATTATTACCTTTTTAGATATCTAATAATTCAAATAATTTACTTATTAGAAGCTTTCTTTTTAAAAAAGTTTTATCAATATATTTTTTATTCTCTTCTTTTAAAATTTTCTGACCATTTAAGCCTAATCCTTTAAGGACAAACTCTTTATCTTCTTTAATCCAGTTATTTATCATTCCCCCCGTCGTCTCAATATGGAATTGTAATCCGTAAGCAAAATTACCAATCCTAAAAAACTGTTCCTTACAACGTGCACTACTAGCAATGAGTACTGCTTTATTAGGTAATAAAATCCTATCTCCATGCCAATGCAGTACATGAAAAGGGTCTTTAAACAGTGCTTTAAAGTCTTTATTTGATTTATTAATAAAAATTTGAGACCATCCAATTTCCGGTATTGCTTTTGGAGGTGATCCATATTTAAGAATTTCTACATCTCCTCCAGCAGCACTAGCAAGCAACTGAGCACCTAAGCAAACACCGATTATAGGTCTTTCATTTTCTAATTCTTTTTTTATAAAGTCTCTTTCTAACTTGAGCCAGGGATATCTGTCGCTTCCAATATCTTTAACTCCCATTGGTCCACCCATAATTAAAATTAAGTCACCTTTTTTTGTTTGCGGCAGAGCATTTTTATTATCTAAACGAATAATTTCGATTCTCAAATCTCTTTCTTTAGCAAATTGTTCAAAAAGACCTGGCCCCTCTATTTCTAAATGCTGCAAAACTAATAGGCGTCTTATTCCCTTCATTCACTTTCCATTATTTCAGCTGATTCAGAACAGACATTAACGCTAAACCACTTCATTGCCGACCAAGTATCTTCTTGATATGTACCTGCTGCAATACTTACAAAACAATCATTTTCATACCAACTTCGATAACTGGGAGTTACTCCTGTTCCTTTTAATCTATTTTCTAAGCCTTTTCCATATTTTTTAATAACAAGATTTATAGCTTCATTCTCAATTTCTCTTTGCTTTTCATCAGCAAAACCTCCTAGTGGAGTAAAAAAAAGAATTGATGCAATAAGTAAACGTATCATTGAGTCTTTAGTTTATATGTAGCTGATTTCATATCGATTAATTAATTTTTTAAAATCATCTACTCTCTTTTGTCCATTTTTTAATGGTCTTGAGGAGTCAAGAACGGCTGCACAACATAATTGCCAGCAAGATTTTTCATCTAGTCCCAATTTCTTGCATATATTTTTTGGAGCTTTAATAACTGTATTTATTTCTGCAATATGTTGAGTGGTTTCCCATAATTCTCCTTCAAGAAAATCAATTTCAATACTTGATAATAATTCTGTAGCAACGTAATCCTTAATTAGCTCAGTTAATTCCACGATATTTTATTAAAGCAGATAAGTTAAATAATCTCTTAGTATTTTTATAGCAATAAAAAAAAGGAACTAGTTTCTACCTCATCTTGAATATCCTGTAGATTTTAAGAGACTACATCATTTCGTATTGATCAAGTTTGGTTTTTAATTTTGTTGCTTGTTTAATAAATGACAAAGCTTCTTTTCTGCCTGTTGAATTATTAGCCTGGACTATAAGATCGGCGTATTTCTTTGCGATTTTTTTTTCCATAATTTAAGATATATAAATACCGTTTTTGAATCTTGAAACTAGCGAGTCACAACTAGAAGTAGATAAGGAGTCAACGGTTAAAACCTCAGAGTCAACAAATTGGAACGGGTTAACTCGTGTCTTTAATTTATAATCAATTAATAAAAAAGCTGTTGGTATCTACGATTACATTGTTTTCAAACCCTGATTTAATTTTTTATCATTTAAATAATATTGCATATTAATTTTTGTTCTTTTATTCTCATGAGATTTTAGACAATGTAATGTTTCCTCATATACAAATGTCAATAAATATTGATTATTTATTTTTAACACCGAATTCCATATTTTAGGAAACTCTTAAGCTCATAAAAACATAAAGGCTTTTTCTTGGCCGGATCATTTATCCGTAATTATGAGATACTTCAGTCCACCCTTTTTGGTGAAGTTCGTGCCACTTTTCCCAGGCTGAATCTATGTTGAGTTTTTCAGAGGATTTGTACCCTCCAGGTTCTCCAAGGTGATTTGTGTAGAAAAGATGAGTATGAATTTTTAAATTAGGTTTAGGAGAATTTTTGCATTCTTCGAAAAAGATAATTCTGCTGCCTTCGGGATTTAGTAGGCATCCGTTAGGTTTGCTAGTGCTACAACCAAATGAGTACTTAGGATCCATACATTACCTTTGATCGGCCGGTTGATTATTGATACGTTTGTACTATAAATTATATCCTCCTTGTTTTGCTGTCAATCCTTTTAAGGTTAAGTACTTATTTACTAATAATTATTTTGTTTTTTAATAAATAAGATAATTTCTTTTAGCTTATGAATTACAGGGAAGATCTAGAAATCAAACTACAAAAAGTAACACTTGCAATGCAGGAAGTTGTAGATGATATCCACAAAACTGATCATGAGAAGCAAAGAATAATTTCCAAACTTATTGAATTTAAAGAAGCAATCATTTCAAAGGGAATTGAACTCAATATTGAATTAGAGGCAGCCTAGAAAAATTCTAAATCTCATGAATGTTTAATAACTTTTAGAATAATGTTATTAACAAAGAAGGGTTATTTATCAAATGCAGCCTGGTACTTTTGAATTATTGATCCTAGTATTTATCTTTTTAGGTCTTCAAGCCTGGTGGATTATCCCAATAGTTATTAAAAATAATAAATTAAATAATAGAGGTAAGGATTTAAGAGAGGAAATTAAGCAATTAGAAAAGTTATACAAAAAATAAATTAGTTTATTATTTTTGCAAACTACCTATTATTAGTGAAACTCAAATATCTAATGAAATTAAAAAAATTTATACCAGTTTGCTTCCTTTTTATTGGGACTTTAGCTTTACCAAAACCTTCTCTTGCAGAAGAAAAGATTGAAGTTATACCTATTATTCAAAGTTCAAAAGGACTAAGTGGTAAAAATTTTAATTATCTCGAGGGTAAGCCTGAATTAAGACTCTTAAAAGTAAAAATTCCAGTTGGCTTGAAAACTCCAATTCATACTCATCCTTCCCCAATGTTGATTCATGTCACCAGAGGAAGATTAAAGCATGTGAGGGGTGAAGAAATTAATTTCTTTAAAGCAGGTGATGCATTTATAGAGAGTAATAATGGGGGTCCCCACTATGTGAAAAGTGTTGGGAAGAAGCCGGCCATACTTCACGTGGGAGTTGTATCAGTAGTTGGAATGCCTACGGCCATAAATAAATAAGATTTTCCTCAAAGTTGTTCTATCAGTATGAGGATTAAAATTTTATGAAGAACAGCTGTAGTGAGATACTCCTCCATAGTTAAAATACTGGCTTGGCTTTAGTCGATTATATTTTTGATCTATTTCTGAGGATTGTTCTATATATGGATTGCTAAAGACATCCTGTAACTCTTTTATTTTTTTGTAATTTCCTTTTTCAGCTTCTTCATATGCGGGAACGACCATCCATTCGCGCCAAGTATAGACTGGATTAAGGGATTTCATTGATGCTGATTTCGCTTTAATATTTCCCTCTTTCTTCAAGATTGATTGCCAGTTTTGAAGCCATACTTCCCACCTATTATTGAGCTCGTCATTAATTGGTAGATAGAAACAGTCTTTTAAAGAATCTAAGTTATCAGGGATTTCAGAGAGTTTGCGGAACAAAATTGTATAGTCTGCTTTTGAAATGACCATGAGATTAAAAAAATCATTTATTAGAGCTTCCTTGTAATGTTCTAAACCAAGCTTGTTTGCCCACATTTTCCTCAATTCCTTATTCATTAATTCAGAAAAATCCTTTTCGATTTGATCTAACTTTTCTTGATCTTGTTTGCTTCGTGAAAGTAACGGACTAAGAGATGAACAGAATGTTTTAAAGTTGATTGCGGCTGCAGAAGGCTGGTTAAAAAATGAGAAATGTTCACCTCCACCTGTCCATGGTTGAAATCTTGGATCAAATAATTCACAGAAACCAAAGGGGCCATAATCCAAGGTATAACCACCAGCAGCACAATTATCACTATTGAAATTACCCTGGCAATAACCAACTCTCATCCAGTTGGCTATAAGTGATATAAGTCTTGATCTGTATAAAGAAGCCAGTTTTATTACTTTACTTTCAATTGAAATCTCATATTCAATTTCATCTTTATAATTTCTATCAATTAGATGTTGAACTATCATCTTTAGTTCATTGAGCGCCTCATCATGCGCATTATTACGAACTCGTCTTGCAAAAAGTTCAATCTGGCCTACACGTAAAAAAGATGGAGCGACTCTCGTAGTAATTGCCGCTTGATTATCAATCATGATATCAGGTTCAAAATATCTGGACCCTTTGGAATACCACGGTCTTCTAACTATTTCTGAACGTGAGACATAAAGTGTTAAAGATCTTGAGGTAGGGATTCCCAATGCATCCATTAATTCCTGTGCGAGAAATTCTCGTACGCTAGACCTTAAGACAGCTCTGCCATCTGCTCCACGACAGTAGGGAGTTGGACCTCCTCCTTTAAGTTGCATTTCCATTCTTTTTCCATTGAATAAACCTTCAAAAACAGAAATTGCTCTGCCATCGCCATAACCATTACCGGTGCCAAAGGGACATTGTTGGGTATATTCAGTTCCGTAAATTGATAATGCATAACCTGTTGCCCAACCAACAGGACTCATTGGATAATTAGCAACAGAAATATCACCTGAGAAAAAACGACAAAAATTCTCGTCTTTAGTAAGATCTGAGCTTAGCCTTAGTTCTTTAAAAAGTTTGTTGCTATGGGAAATATATTCTGGTTCTGGAATAGCAGTTGGCACAACTGGTACATAATGACCTGAATATATTGAACGCGGCTTGTGATCATTTCCATCTTTTGTTGATTGAGGATCTGCTTTAAGAGAATTCATAAAAGAATAGTCAGATAGTTGAGAAAATTCAGAAAAATTTTCTGTAAGCTTTCCTTTTAATGAATCAGATTTGGATGACATCAAATTTGTTATCTATTCTTTTAGGCGCTCTAATTTCTTTAAATTAAACACCTAAATGTATCTTATATAGATTCTATTAGGGATGGTTTTTGGCGATACGTTTGAGATTAAATATAAGTTAAAAGTTAATACTTAATTAAAAAACAAGGATCCGCGGTAAAACATTTTTTTGGAAAAAATTTTTTGGCTTTTAAAAAATAAAAAAGAACTTCTCCAACACATCAACTTTTTAAACAAGAACTACTGCAAATACTAATATATTGACAAGTTTTTTTTAAGCTTGCTTTCAAATAATGCTCAAAAAGGTTCACGATTTAATTTGTTGATCGACTTATACCACCCCCCTTATTTCCGCACTATATTACTTGTAAAATTTTTCTAACTTACCCAGCCTTTGAGCAAATCAAACACACTAATAAATAGTCCAAAACCAATAATTGGGGGCGCAACCCATCTTGTCATGAATTTCAAATAACGTGTAGTTTTGATTCCTACTTTTGAATCACTAAGTTCTTCATTAAACTTTCCAGGTACTACCCATCCCATAGAGAAAGTAACCAAGAATCCACCAAAGATAAGTAATACCCCTCCAAAAATCGAGTCAATGGTTCCTAGAATGTTTAAATTCAATGCAGAAGGAATACCTGCTAAGAATAGGAAAAGAGTTATAAGCCAAACAGATTTTTCTCTTTTAAAACCAAATTTATCCATTAATGAGGAAACAGGAACTTCCAATAGTGAAACAGAGGAAGTTATTGCTGCAATATAAGCTAGTGCAAAAAATGCAACAGCTACAATTCTTCCAACCGCTCCATATGAACCAAGGCCCGTAGGTATTGATATAAATAATGCACCAACTGTTGATTCAGAAATAGCATCACTTAAACCAAATGTTAAAACAATAGGAAAGGTAATAAGTCCTGCCATAAGACCCACCAAAGTATCCAATGATGCAACTCCAACACTTAGTTTTGGAAGATTACTCTTTTTATTCAAATAGGAAGCATAAGTCACCATAACTCCAATTCCTAAACTTAAAGAAAAGAAAGCTTGTGTAAAAGCATTTCTTATTGTTTGAGGGTTCCTCAATTCATCAAAGTCAAACTTAAACAAAAATGTTTTGTATCCTTCCCATGCTCCTGAAAGTGAAATAGCCCATATTGCTAGCGATAGAAGAATTATAAAAAGTATAGGCATAAAGAATCGCGTCACCTTCTCGATTCCTTTTTTTATCCCTGATGAAACTATTATTGCTGTAAGTACAAGACTTAATAGGTGGCCCAACAAAACACTGCTGCCACTACTAATCGAGCCAAAGAAGGTTTCTGCTTCAGTTAAATTCTTTGGTAATCCAAAAAATAAAGAATGGAACAAGGTATCTGCAGTCCATCCCATTATCACTGAATAATATGATGCTATTCCTAAAGGGGCTATGAAGAAAAGAATTCCTAATGGATACCAATTCTTCCCTGCCAGTTTTACAGGCGCAAGCAATGTGCTTGCCATTGCGTTTCTCCCTAGAGCCATTTCGGCAACAAATACTGGAAGACATACAATTAAAACGATCAATATATATAAAAGTACAAACGCCGCACCTCCACCCTGAGATGCTCTGTAAGCAAAACCCCAAAGGTTGCCTAGACCTACTGCACTACCAGCAGCTGCGAGAATGAATCCTAGCTTACTAGTCCATTGTTCTCTCTGAGAAATTTTTGAGTCCAAAATTAAAATCGTTTTTTATAGTTGATTTATAACTCATAAATGAAAATTAGTTAACACTTTGCTTAATAAAAACTAATTTTTTTAGATTAATTTTTTTGATAAAGATTTAGAATTAAAAAAATTTAATTATTCTTATGACTATTGAAACGACTATTTTAGATTTTCAACTAAGTAATACCTATGAGGAGTATGAATCACATATGAATGCAAAAGAACAGCAGACGATGTTTAAAGAAATGGGAGTTAAAACATTTTATATTGGTAAATCATTAGATGATCCTCAAAGGGCAACTGTAATTTTTCAAGGACCAGAAAATGTTTTATATGATATTTTTATGAATCCTGAAACAAAACCTATAGTTGAAGCTTCAGGACATATTTATGAGGGTACAAAAATAACACGCTGGATTTCTTAAAAAAATAATTCTTTAATGAATTACCAACTTTTAATTGAATCATATTCATTTGGTTCAGCCCTTTCTGAGCAAGAAATAGAACTCTTAAGTCTTGAACTTGAAACTCAAATAATGAACATTAATATATCAACAGAATTTGGATGTTTTAAATCTGCTCCCTCTCATATTTGCGAAAGTCTTAATTTAAAAAAAGATACTTATTGGATAATGTGCCTTGCTGAAATATTAGATTTACATAAACCTCCACAATTTGGGAAAACGAAAAGTGTGGAGGTTTTCGATTTACTTCTTGAAAGAGGACTTGTTATTGGCTAGTTAATTATTTATTTGATTATTAAAAATGAATTCTTTTTTTTCTTTAAACTGATAGGATTAATTTTGGTCAGCAAAAAAAAATGGAAGATTCTGGTGAATTGATATTGGGAAATATTATTAAGCTAACCCGATCAAGTGAAAAGAAATTTAAACTTGGAAATTTTAAAGGAGCTTTAGACGACAAAATTAAAGCTAATGAGATATTGAAATCTAAATCTTGTGATAAAAAAATTATTGAAAAATATAGAGAAGAATTATCTAGTTTGTACTCTTCAAAATTCGATCTTATATTTGATCATAAGCTTAAAATTGATGAAATTAAGAGAAATGAAATTGTACAAATGTTGGAACGTAAAAGTGAGGAAAAATTAAAAAATCATGATTACAGGGGAGCAATAAAAGCATTAAGAAGGGCCGAAAAATACATATCAAGTTAAAAACTACAAAAAATTTTAAGAAGTATTGCTTATTGTGTTTTTTTTAGCTTAGTTTAAATTTGAAATAATTAAGCAATAATTTATGCAAAAACAAAATAATAAAAATCTAAAAAATGTTGAAAAAAAAGAATTAGATGTTTTAGATAGGTTTTTGAAGATTTTATGGAGAAAAGAGGTTGAATACAAAATAAATATTTGATAAAAGCATATTTGAAGAAGATATCTTATGAAACTTCGAATAGGATTCTTAATTATACTTTTTATTTTTCACTCATTATCTGTTTTTGGGGTTAAAAAAAGAGTATCGAGAAATAAATTTAGAAGGGCTCAAAAAGTAAATTAAATCATTTGATTAAAACATGAATTTAACAAAAGGAATACAAAAAAGTTTAGGTCCAGGAATTGTCCTAGCTGGAGCGGCAATTGGTGGTTCTCATTTATTATCATCCACTACTGCTGGTGCGAGGTTTGGATTTTCATTAGTTGGCCTAATCCTTCTTACTAATCTTTTGAAATATCCATTCTTGTTGGTTGGGACTAGATTTACGGCATCTACTGGTAAATCATTATTAGAAGGTTTTAAAGAGAGGAATTCTTTATATCTTCCTTTATTTCTAATAGTTAGTCTAATTACAGGTACTTTCACAATAGCTGCTGTAAGTTTTGTCTCTGGTGTCCTTTTAACTAATATTCCCTTTTTCTCAACTTTTCCAGCTATGGATTTGTCGATAGGAATCCTGATTGTTTCTGGAATGATATTAATTCTTGGTAAATATAAAGCCCTTGATAGAATTTCAAAATTTTTAGTATCTCTACTAACTTTATTAACATTATTTGCAGTTTTATCGCTTTTGTTCAAAGGGTCAATGAATGAGTCCTTAAATATGAGTTTTTTTGAACCAGAAATCAGCCCATGGAATTTAACAAATTTAGCTTTTTTGATCCCTTTAATGGGATGGATGCCTTGCCCAGTAGAGTTATGTGTTTGGCCTTCTTTATGGATGTTTTCTCGAGCGAAAGATTCAAATTATAAGCCAAATATCATTGAAGCAGAATTTGATTTTAATCTCGGTTACTTAATAACTGCTGTTACGGCTATTTTCTTCCTTACTCTTGGAGCAATAACAATGTATGGTACTGGAGATGGAATGCTTTCCGGAAGTGGAGTCTCCTTCGCTCAAAAGTTAATACTCCTTTATACTAAATCCATCGGGAATTGGGCTAAATGGATCATAATACCTGCAGCATTTGCCGCAATGTTTAGTACTACAATTACTTGTCTAGATGCATATCCAAGAAGTATTTCTGCTATTCAAGGTTTATTGAGAGGTACTGATTTTGGACACCTGGATTCCAAAGCAGAGCGCAATAGATTTCAAATTTGGATGATTTTACATATCTTTGCATCATTAATAGCTTTGCTGATTGCAAGGTCAGGAGGTTTAGGAGTAAAAGATTTTGTATTTGCTGCAATGACTGGAAGTTTTCTAACCGCCCCTTTATTTGCTTGGATGGCAATGGATACTATAAATAGCAAATTAGTACCATTTAAAAATAGATATGGATTTTTTCTAAAAACAATAAGTTGGATAGGATTAATTTTTTTAATATTATTTAGTTTATTGTTTATTGCAAATTCATTTTTTGGGCTTGGGATTTATTAATTTGAAAATAAAAAATAATTAAAGGGTTGATTTTTATTCAGAATTCGTTTCTCTAAAGATATATCATTCTTGGTACTACTCATGGTTATGCCCCAATCTACCTTAGAAAGCTTATTATTTTTTTTGATACTTTCTCTTCTTGCAACGTACATTGTTAATTTAAAGTATTCTTCAAAATTAAAAATACAGAAGTAGTTTTTTTTCTTTTTCTGAATGTGTTTTATTTCATTGGATCACTCCAAGTCTCTTTGTATAACCAGCTCAAAAAAGTAAGAGTAAGTATATTCCCTAATGCATAAGTTACCCCTAATAATGGGTCATAAATATTGGCAATAATCGTCGACATTATAAAGATTATTAACCCTGAAACAACCAAATCCTGAATAGGCAAATGGTTAAAATTTACCGAATTTATCATTTGAAAATTATTTTAAATAAATTAAATTAATTATAAAACCAAAAAGTAACTTATTTATTTATAAGGTAATATCATCTAAAATATGAATAATTTTAGAATTGCTAAAGTAATTATAGTTTTTT
>MWOO01000145.1 GCA_002025945.1 Prochlorococcus sp. HOT208_60m_813O14
TGACAAATTAAACAGAAACAAACAACCCCATCAATAGGTAATTTTTAATACTTACAAACACCATATGTAGTGCTAAGATTTTAAAAAGGCTGGGTGATGGGGATTATCCCGCTTATTGGGGCGATGCTAACGCCCTTTTTTTATGGGAAAATTTAATTTAATCAATAAAGCCAGATCGAGGATAAAAGTATTTGAAACTTTTGAAGATAGTTCTAAGAACTCGTCTATGAATAATACAATTTTAATATCTTATGAATGTGTGTTTAAGCGATCAAGTAAACCATTTATGAAAGGCTGTAGGGTTGAATCTATCTAAGAAGCGAGAAACGAATATAAAAAAACTTTGTGAGGTTGTGTGGGAAAAACTTGAAGATAAATTTTAGATTAAACAGTAAAAAAATGGTGAATAGGTACTTTACCTAAAATTTGACATTATTAAAAATTAATTGCTAGATAAGCTTAAGAATGGAAGATTAAACATGAATAAAGACATTTATTCAAATATTAAAGATTCCGATGCTTTGGAAAGTTTTTTTGAATGTATAACTTCTTGTAGCATCAATAGTGAGGGAGTAGATTGCACAACAGCATGTTATGTAAAACATTTAGAACCAAACAATATCGACTACCCTTTAAATTTTTCATAAGAAAAGCTAATTAATAATTGTTATGTTTCATTGATGTTATTTCCTCCTCCTCAAGTTATTTTTGGGCTATTGCTTTTATCTATTGCAGTAGTTCTAATATGGGATATTAGATACAATCCTTTTGGAGAAGATGAAGACGGATTTTAATCTTCAACTAGGGAGCTGATTTGTAGGTGGTGCGTGAAATCGCCTTTTCTTTCTTTTGAGTCTTTTGTAAGCTACTAAAGAGCCTAAAAATAACAATGTAAATGCTATTGAGTTAATCATATCAAGTAGTTATATATATATATAAAAACAAATATGTCCTAAATATCAATGATTAAAAACACTTTTTAAAAAGTGACTAATTATGGACTAATTTTTAATATCTAGCTTTTACATTAAGTACCCAAAACAACCAAGAGAAATTGCTTATCTGACCAAAGGTAATTTCATATGCAAAAAGAATAAATCACTTTTTCTTATTTCTCATTTGATTTTGCATAACAGCTTTCAGGTGTTGTACTTCTTTTTCTAAAGTCTCAATTCTTTTTTCTAGTTCTTCATTAGTTGCCATATTTTGGTGAGATAAATTACTTAATATGTATATTATTAAAAAAGTAATTTGTTACACATGACAAACGCGAAATAAGTATTAGGGCCTATTGATAGGCATAACTTCTCTAGATAAATTATGCAGAGTATAAATTAAGGGGAATTTATGAGTGGAGATTATGAGACACTAGAAATCAATCAACCTAAAATTACATATTTTCAAAAAAGATGCGAAAATAATACAGAATGGTTAGACGAATTAATTAACCAAATTGAAGATATGAAAAACAATATTTCCAAATCTACTTAATGACAGAAAAAGAATTGAAGGAATTAGAGAAATTTGCAAAAGAAAATGGATACAATGAAGAGCTAAAAGATATATATTTAAGGGAAGTTATTGACAGAAATAAAGAATACGAATGAGAGCAAATTTTCGACCAAACTTTCGACTAGCTACGAACATTCTTTTAGTTATTGGTACTTTTGCTATTGCTTTAAAGATTATTCCAATAGCAGAGGTATATCAGGGAAAAAATTTATGTATTAAATATTTAAAACATCAAATAGATCGAGACAAACTTATCAGTAGGCTAAAAATAGTTAAACAAGCAAATCCATCTAGTATTTGTGACTCTATCCTTAAAAGTTAAAAATGAAGATTAAGGCATTTATCCCCTTAATTACAGTCTTTGGCATTTCATTTCTGATAAACATTTCATTACTGAAAAGTTTTCAAATTTTATGGGGATATCAATTTGGCTTTTAGCGATGCTCAAGCTGATGGATATTGAAGCTTTTGGATCAAGTTATAAGAAATATGATTTAATATCTTCTAAATTAGATGGCGGGATATATATTTATCCTTTTTGCGAATTATTTATTGGAATAAGTTTTCTTAATTCTTCACCACCCTCTTTAATTATTTTTATTGCCCTAATTTTAGGAATTTCTGGAATGATTTCAGTATTTAAGGCTGTTTATTTAGATAAATTAAAATTAAATTGTGCATGTATTGGTGGATATGCGAAAACTCCTTTGGGAATTATTAGTTTTATCGAAAATCTCTTAATGGCAATTATGAGTGTCTTAATTTTGACTAAATAGCGATTTAATAAATTTTCATTTATGGTTAATTTAAATATTAAATTTAATCGTCGTAATTAGTATGGCACTTAATAAAATATTCATTAAAAGGGGATTTTTAAATTATCTAATTTTTTCTGGAATTCTTTTTACAAATATAATTAATCCAAATAAGAGTATTGCTTTAACTCAAGAAAATATAGATATCCCAAAAGTTTTTTCTTACAGATCAGCATCGTGTGGTTGTTGCAAAAAATGGATTAATCATTTAAGAGATAATGGATTAGAAGTTGTTGATTACATAGTGGAGGATGTTTCAGTAATTAAAAAACAATATCAAATTCCCAATAAGTTGAGATCATGTCACTCTGCTCAAATAGCAAACTATACGATTGAAGGACATGTCCCGATTGAATCAATCATCAAACTTTTTAGAGAAAAACCAAATATCAATGGGATAGCAGTTCCTGGCATGCCACTAGGCTCTCCAGGGATGGAAATGCATTCTCACGAATCCCATTCTCATGATTATGAGAACTACAAAGTAGTTTCATTTAGTAAAACTGGCAAAACAAAAATATTTGATAAAATCACTCCTTAAAACAAATACTAATTTGAAATAATGCATATTTTTCTTAGAAATTTTAAATTTTTTATTTTTTTATTTTCCTTATCTCTAAATTTCAATAGTTATTCGCATGCACATATGAGGGGTACATTTCTTTCTGAAGAGGACGCCGAAAATAGATCTTTAGAACTTGGTTGCGAAGGAATACATAAGAATCAAGATAAATGGATGCCATGTAAAAACGAAAAAGAATTACATATCTATTTGAGGAAATAGATGGAAAAATTAAAAACAAATCAAAGAAAAATTCACAGAAAAATAACCGCAATTTCAGCATTCCCATTACTAATTACTATTTTATCTGGGACTATTTATAGTATTATTCAGCCACTAGGAATAGATGCTTTTTGGTTGATAAAATGGCATACAGGTAATTTTGGCATTATTAATTTGCAACCTTTTTATTCGATATTTCTTGGTATAGCTTCAATAATCTCAATAATATCTGGCGTTAAACTATTACAAAAAAAATCTTAGCGATTTTTAAGCCAAGCCAAAATCTAACTAATTAATACTATTTGCGCCTCCACTTACTAAGAAAATTATTGCTCCTAGTGCCATTGTTGCTACACCCATATAAGGATATTTCTTAATTCTTGCTTTGGTAATTGGAAGCCATGAAAAATATCTATCAGATTTATTTAATTCAATTTTTTTTTGTCTAGGTGGTAATCCTAATTCTTCTCTTCTTTTAGCTTCGCCCATAATCTTAAATTTGTTTATGTATCAATATTAAAAATTATGTTCTAGACCTGCGAGTTAACTTTATTAAAAACAGAGGTCCTTTATAGATAAACAAATTATTTAAAATTTATTTAGCCTTCTTTAAATATAGATTCTTAGTGTTTGCCTGATCTGATGTAAATAATAAAATTAATATAGTTCCAACTAAAAATGAAAAAATCATTGTCAAACCAACAACTTCAACCATTTCACTAGGAAGATAATTTAGAAACATAATCAATAGATCTCTTATTTTAAACTTAGCAATTGTATTTTTTATGTAAAGTAAGTATTCCTCCTTAAATTTCGAAAAGAACTTTCTGAGACTTTTTAATTTTTATTTATTTTTATTTCCTGTATAAATCTAGTTCTAGCCGACCACAATTTTCTTACTTAGCTATTCCTATTTTCTTAAGCAATTTCAGGTAAGGTAAGGCCCAATTACCAAAGGTAAAAGAGATTATCGTATTTTTTGTAGTTGGTAATAATGTTTTTGATCGTGTAGAGGCTAATTTAGAAAATATCTTAATAGTCTCTGCTTCTAGATTATCCATATACATTTTTTTTTGAACACCTCGATCTTTTTTTTGGGGCAAATAATTTTCTATAAACCATAAAACTTGATCTAAATTTGATTTATTGGGTGAGGTTTTAATTTGTTTATTTTTCTTTTTAAACATATTTATTTACCTCTTAATTACTTAATTAAATTTGCCATTTATATAATTTAAATCAATAGTAAAAGCATCAAAATTATGTTCTTTTTAATAATCGATAATCGAAAAAACAAATTAATAATTAAATTGTTTTTATAAAAATAAAAAAAGAGAGGTTTAAACCCCCTCTTAATTGATTAGTTTCAAAAAAGAATTTAAATTTTTTAGTCTTTCAATTTCATTCCTTTTTGTGTTTGCCTTATTCTTTCTTCAAAGACGGATCTTCTGTATGGAATTACTTCTCCATTTTTAGTTGCCAAAAGTTGGGCTTCGTAAAGCCTATTGGCTCTTTTGATTTTTTCTCTTATTTGTAAGAGATTATTCATGGTCTTTTGCAGTTAATGAGAATCCCGTTCCCTATTCCCATGTCATGCGTCCAGAATTATAAACTTGGATGAACGTAAATGAACAATAACACCTCCTAAAAAATAACGCGAGAGTAATTTTTACTAATTATTTTCTAAAAAATATAGACTTTATAAATTGGAAAAAATATTTTAATATTGAGTAATTTAGGATAATAAAATAGTCTGAGAACCATCTTTTTTATTCTGAATAACTATTTTTTTATTTGGGAATATATCTGATAATATTTTCTTCAAATTTGAATTATCTGAAGAAATTTCATTTTCCATATTTTTTGAATTAATTTTCCAATTTTCATCTACAAATAGTTCTTTATCATTACTTTTTTTTACCTCAACTGATGTCTTATTTATAATCTTAAGTAACAATTCGGAATCATAATCTTTAAATTCTTCAGGGCTCTCTTTGAAATTTTCAATCATTATTTATAAATCTAATGTTTCTAAATCTTGCATGAGAAATCTCAAGAATACAAGGTATTAATTACCTAAAAATTTATTTTAAAATAAAAAATTCTGATCTAATTAAATTTTTTACAGAAAAATTGAACTTCAAAATAGTTAAAGAATGATATTTAAAAAGATTAATTAACCATTTACAACATTTATTTACTTGTTAATTTACAAATAAGAGATTCAGGAAAAATGACAAGAATAATCAACAAAAAAATTAGACTTTTAAGATGGTTAAATTCAGGTATGATACTACCATTTATCTTTATGGCTGCATGCTCATCTATTATTTTTTATGGTGTTTTAATTATCCTAATAAAGTAGCTTTCTAGTCTAAGCAGCTAAGTTTTCCTCTGATTTAGACTTAATCATTGCAGCTTTTTTTAATAAACTAACTACTTCTTTTCTTCCAACCGCATTATCAGCTTGGCGGATTATTTCAGCATATTTTTTATTAATTTTTTTCATAAATAGTTTTAATTTAATCCAAAATTACAACACAATAAGATGGTGTCAATCGTAAATAAGTCTCATATATTAATTCTTTGATTTTTTGCAGAATAAAAATTTCTCATTTTTTATCCATAAATTTTTTTTTAATTGATGATGCAAAAGATTCATAAATATCAAAATAAAAAACATCACAATTAGGCAATATTAAAGGATTTGTAAACATAAAATAAACCTCCAATTAAGATCAATATTGCAGCTCCATAAAAAAGAAAAGGAATAATTGGATATTTATATAATGTAGACCTAACTTTTTGTTGTATGGCTTTTTTATCAAGTTGAGGCAACTTTATATTTTCAGCTTTTTCTCTAGGTGGAATACCTAAATTTTTTCTTCTCTTTGCCTCTCCCATAATTAATACTGAAGAATTCCCATACATTTTAAATAATTGTTATCAGCTAAATCTAAAATTTGATTCCATTCTTCATGAGATGTTTTCAAATTATTTTTAAAATCTTTTTCGAATTTAAGAATACATCTTTTTTCTATATTTTCTAGAGAATTATAGTTTCTTAAAAAAGTAAAGCTCAAATACGATAATGATGAAAAAA
>MWOO01000146.1 GCA_002025945.1 Prochlorococcus sp. HOT208_60m_813O14
AGTATCTCTTCACTTTTTTTCTTGGTCCATGACTTTAAGAACTTGTTATTTTTCATTTTAAATTCTTTAGGCCATTGCCACCAAGGCAACATATTAAACTCCTCTCTAATAACAATGAATGTTGCAAAATCTTCAACCCAAGAATTCTTACTAGTCCATTTATAAAAGTCAAGTTTTCTTTCTTCAGATTGTAAATCCCAGCATTGTAAGAGAAGGCTACCTAATTTTTTTGTTGTATCATCCGCAACGTTAAAATCAAAATTATCTTTATTCTTATATGTAGGTCCCAATTCTTCTTTTTTTGAAATGAAGATAAAACCTTTCTCGATTAAATCATCTATATCCAAAAACCATGGGTTTAAAGCAAAACTAGATGGGGAACTATATGGGGATCCTGTAGAGTCAGTAGGTGTAAGAGGTAAAAATTGCCAGTATTCTATCCCATGCTCATTTAGTTTTTTTATCCAATCTTTAGCTCCTCTACCAAAAGTTCCACATACTCCTCCGCCAGGAATACATGAGGGATGAATGAGCACACCTAATGATTTTTTTTCAAAAACTGATTCTATGGGCATGTTTTAATTATATTTTCATTCTCTACACTTAAAGTGTTTTAATTGTCTAAATTCAACATTATACAATTTTTTTTTAATTGACAAAATTATTTAGATTTTTTGCATGAATCAATATAAATGATGATTTTAATAAATAATATTGTGTTTAATTGATGTGACTTTTGAAAAAGATCTGGTCATTATCTTTTGCCAAATTCGCATAAACGACTACGATAAGAATATAGTTTTATAGCGCCAAATTCGTGACAAGTTTTATCACGGCAGTGCAGAATAAAGAATCAAACTTTAATCTAACTAATAGTAGATTAAGGTTAGTAAGTGGAACAACAAATCCTAAATTAGCTGAAGAAATTGCATCATACTTAGGAATCGAAAATGTGCCTCTCGTATCTAAAAGATTTGCTGATGGAGAACTTTACGTACAGATTCAGCAATCTATTAGAGGGTGCGATGTATTCCTAATACAACCTACTTGTGCTCCTGTAAACGATAGTTTAATGGAACTTATGATTATGGTTGATGCCTGCAAAAGGGCATCTGCAAGACAAATAACGGCTGTAATCCCATATTTTGGATATGCAAGGGCAGATAGAAAAACTTCAGGAAGAGAGTCTATAACTGCAAAACTCACTGCTAATTTACTTGAGAAATCAGGAGTAGATAGAGTCCTTGCTATGGATTTACATTCAGCTCAAATTCAAGGTTATTTTGATATACCATGCGATCATATTTACGGTTCACCTGTATTGATTGATTATTTAGAATCTTTGAATTTAAAGGAAGTTGTAGTTGTTTCTCCTGATGTAGGTGGGGTTGCTAGAGCAAGAGCATTCGCAAAATTAATGAAAGATGCTCCTTTAGCAATAATAGATAAAAGGAGATCGGCTCATAATATCGCCGAAAGTCTAACAGTTATTGGTGAAGTTAAAGGTAAAACTGCCATTCTTATTGACGACATGATAGACACAGGAGGCACTATATGTTCTGGAGCTAATTTATTAAAAAAAGAAGGAGCTAATAGAATCTTTGCATGTGCCTCTCATGCTGTATTTTCTCCTCCTTCTTATGAAAGATTAAGTACTAAGGATTTATTCGAACAAGTCATTGTGACTAATAGCATACCAGTTCTCGTTAAGAAAGACTTCCCTCAGCTAAAAGTCCTTTCTGTTGCAAATATGCTAGGTGAAGCTATATGGAGAATTCACGAAGAAAGTTCCGTTAGTTCAATGTTCAGATAATAAATTATTTTTTACTTTCTTTTAATAATTGCTTTAGGCTTTTTTCATAGTCATTTTTTACACTCTTTGGAATGCTCTCAGGACAAATATTGATTGCACTTCCAACAATCTGAAAAGTGGCTGAGTTATATAATTTCTTTTCGTCCAGTTTTTTATTCCCTAATTCTTTAATGGCCCCACCATGTTTGCCAATAATTACATTTGCAAATGTAGCACTTGCTATACCAAGACCTTTCTTAAAATCTACTTCAGCTTTTGAAGCAATGCATAGATAAGATGCCCCCATTTGTCTATATAAGAAAAGATCTTTTTCAGAGGCGGCATTTTGATTTTTTTCAGCTTTAATATGTTTATTGATTGTATTAATCTCGAAAAAAGTAAAGGATAATAAGAGGCTAATGCCTAATAATTTAGTAATTCTTTTTGAATAAAATTTAATATCCATTAACTAATAACATTTACTTTAAAGATAACATTTTTATTTTTGTTATTTTTTAATAAAAAAGTTTTACTTAATAATTTTTATTTCATGATGATTCTCTACTATTTTCAGCTTATCTTTGTTCCATGAATATATAACCCTAAATCTATAATTGTCTGAGTCTATTAATCTTGTATGTTCGAGAATATACCAATCTTTATAAGACGATTCAAAAATCATTTCATGTTCATCGACTTGCTTAATATTTGAAATACCTTCTTCATTACTTAAGTAAAAATTTCCCCTTTTAAGTTGATGTCCTTTTAAAAATGCATGCATTTCCCCTCGTTCTTTATATTGAGGATTTTCCTCAAAAAACTTATATTTTTTTTTCTGGGTACCATGTGAATTTATAGTGAGATTCCCATTCTGACTTATTCTTAAGAGCTTCTATATTTATATTCATGCATAAATTGTAAGTTTTTTGTGTTTCATCAAGAAAATATGTTCTATTAGATTTCCACAATCCGATATTTCTAGAGAACCATCTTTTTAAATTGCTATTTAAACTAATTTCTGGAGAATGATTTTCACCAAAATTCACATTTCTATTTTGATTAATAACAATCATTTATAAATAAGACTTAATCTATTTCATAGCTTATTTGTAGAATAAAAATAAATATCTTAAGGTGTTTATAAGGATTAACAGCTTTTCAACACTTCAGGGCTAATCATTTGAATGATAAAAAAGAGCTAAAATTAATACTCGTGGCTTCTAGAAATCAACTTTCTAGTGGCGATATTAAGTCCTTAATAGCTTATTTAGAATCAGATGATTGTGAATTTGAGATATCTCTTCAAATCTCTGAACCTACTGAACAACCAGAATTACTTGAATTACATAGATTAGTTGCTATTCCTGCTCTAATAAAGGTTTCCCCATCTCCAAAGCAAATATTTGCAGGAAGTAATATTTTCTCTCAATTGCAAAAATGGTTGCCAAGGTGGACACAGGAAGGCTTAACAAAAAATTTAGGAATTAATTTGCAACCATCTAAAATTGATTCAATAAGAACACAAAAAGAATTTCTTCTAGAAGACGAACTTCTTGTTTTAAGACAAGAAAATGAGACATTAACAAAAAGAATTGAATCACAGGAAAGATTATTGAGAATGGTAGCGCATGAATTGAGAACTCCACTAACTGCAGCTACTTTAGCTGTACAAAGTCAGAAACTAGGTCAAATAGATGTTTCAAAATTGCAGGATGTAATAAAAAGACGTCTAGAAGAGATTGAACTTTTATCTCAGGATCTTTTAGAAGTTGGAACAACCAAATGGGAGGCGTTAT
>MWOO01000147.1 GCA_002025945.1 Prochlorococcus sp. HOT208_60m_813O14
TTTTCCTTTGCAATCTGGAAAGTGATTAGTACCAATTAAAAAAGTAGCAATAGTTAAGTTAGAAACGATAATTTCTCCTTTAGCTTTTCCAGCTCTTAAAGGAATTCCTCTAATGTCCTCAACATATCCCTCAAAAAGTAAATTTCTTAATCTCTCAAGACTCCACTCTGGCTCTTTAAAAAGGCCAGTAACCATTGGCCCATGAATAGAACCTATAAATCCTTGAGAATATTTAGATAGCAATAAAGAACATGTATCTGAGAATCCAAGCATTAAGCCATGCTGCCAAGAAGGTTCTTTTTCTAAAAGTCTTGCTGAACCCCAGCCTCCTTTTGCAAAAATGATTAGCTTACTATTTTGGGCTTTTTCCAGTTCTTCAAATCTTGTTAGATCATCACCTGCAAAATAACCAAATTTTTTTGACAGAGAATTATTTTTATTAATTTCCAAGCCCCAGTTTTTTAAGATTTCTATGCCTTTTTGAAAATTTTCGTCTCCATCAATAAAGGAGCCTGGAGCTAAAATATCTATTAGATCACCTTTTTTTAATCTAAAAACCATATTTAGAATTTATGAGGCAATAATAATTCCTAATAAAAGGACTCCTCCATAAATAGATTGATTTTTGAAGTGATTCCCTATATTTTTCATTGATTGCTTTTCCTCAGGAAATACTTTTAGTATATCTCTCTGCATTAAGATTGACGTTGTAAACCAAATTGGCCAAAAAATAAAATCCATTTGGTTAATAAATCCACATAATGCGAGAAAACTAGAAGTTAAAAAATAACAAATTTGAATAGTTATTCTTGTATTGTTCTGGAGGTTAACAGCGGAACTATTTATTCCAATTTTGATATCATATTTTTTATCTGCTAAAGCATAAATCGTGTCAAAGCCAAAAGTCCAAAAAATAGTGGCAAGCCAGCAAAACAATAAAACAATACTATTTAAATTGCCTTCATTTGCAGCCCAGGGAATTAATACAGCAAAACCCCAGCATATGGATAAGATTAATTGGGGATATTTAAACCATCTTTTGGCAGAAGGATAAATTAAAATAATAGGTAAAGCTAAGAAAGCAAGTGAAATACAAAGGATTCTTCCAGTTTGAGGTAGTGACAAAGTTAAAAAGAAGCTACATAAAATTAAAATGAAAAGAATTGAATAAGCCGTTTTCAGATCGATTTTATTTGCAGCTAGAGGTCTATTTTTTGTCCTAAAAACTCTTTGATCAATTTTTTTGTCCCAAATATCATTAACTACGCAGCCTAATCCACTTACTAGTAGTCCTCCCAGAATTATTCTTAGCAACATTAAAAATGTTGGATTAGCATCTGGGGTTAAATATAAACTCCATCCCGCAGGAATAAGTAAGATCATTCTCCCAGTCGGTTTATTCCACCTTAATAATTCAAAAAAAGTACGTAATCTAAATTGTCGATTTTTATTTTGCATATTACCTATTGTATATTTCATAACTTTAAATAATCTTACTAGGATTAAATGATTTCTATTATTTAATAATCAATCTTGGGTATATTTATTAATGGATTAAAGATATCTGCATCTTATAAAAAGAAATGATAGAGAAACAAGATTCAAGATATTTTCAAGAAAAGCAAATTTTAGTAGCTTCTATTGATATTGGAACTAACTCTACACATCTCTTGGTAGCAGAAATTAATATAGAATTAAAATCATTTTCAATAAAATTCACGGATAAATCAACCACTCGTCTTGGAGAAAGAGATGAGGAGGGTAATCTTACTGAAGAATCAATCCAAAGAGCATTAGTTACTCTTAAGCGATTTAAGGAATATTGTAAAAGTAATGGAGTAAAACAAATAGTAACAGCAGCAACAAGTGCAGTTAGGGAAGCTCCAAACGGTCAAGATTTTATTAGAAGAGTTCTTGATGAAACTGGTATTCAAATAGAAATGATAAGTGGTTCTGAGGAAGCCAGATTAATTTACCTTGGTGTTCTTTCTGGGATGTCTTTTGAAGATCAGTCTTTTGTAATCATAGATATTGGAGGAGGGTCTACAGAATTAATACTTGCAGATAAAAAAGATGCTATAGCTCTTACTAGTTCGAGAATTGGTGCGGTAAGACTTAAAAATGATTTTTTAAATAAAGGGCCTATAACTTCAGAAAGATCAATTTTTTTAACAACTTTTATTAAAGGATCTTTAGAACCATCTGTTCGGAAAATAAAGACTAGATCTAAGGGAGATAAGTCTTTATCTATGATTGCAACTAGTGGCACTGCAACCTCATTAGGAAATTTGATTTCAGATGATTTGGGAGAAGCTAAACAAAAGTTGCATGGTTATAAATTTAAAAAGGAAAATTTACAAAATGTTTTGGAAAAACTAATTAAATTGCCAGTTTCTGAAATCAAGAAACTACCTTCATTAAGTGAGAGAAGAGCAGAAATAATTATTCCAGGAGCATTGATATTAAATACCGCAATGGAGATGTTGAACTTTAATGAATTAATAATAAGTGAGAGGGCACTTCGAGAGGGTTTGGTTGTAGATTGGATGCTTCGTAAAGGGATAATTAAAAACGAGTTAAATATTCAAAGCAATATTAGAAAAACAACCATAGTTCATCAGGCCAGAAAGTTTGGAGTAGATAATACAAGAGCTGAGAAAGTTATTGATATTGCCTTTCAAATCTATGATCAGACTAAAAATATCTTTCATAGCGATAATGACCCTAAAGCTAAAGAACTTCTTTGGGCAGCTTCTAATCTTTATAATTGTGGGAAATACGTAAATGTTAGTTCATATCACAAACACTCTTGGTATTTAATAAAAAATTGTGAGTTGTTGGGATATTCTGAAGCAGAAACAAATATTATTGCTTCAATTGCTAGATACCATAGAAAGACTCTACCCAAGAAAAGACATGAGTCTTGGCAAAATTTAATATCCAAAGAGGAGAAAACATTAGTTCTTGAAATGTCATTAATTTTGAGACTAGCAGCATCTCTTGATCAAAGACCTGATAAGGTAATTTCCTCAGTTCAAATAAAATTGCAGGAAAATGTTCTTACATTTGAACTTTTACCTTTTAATAAAAACCATGATCTTTTACTTGAAAAATGGAACTTAGGATTATGCCGTAATGTAATAAAAGAACTGAAGAATTTAGATTTAAAAGTTATTTAGTTTTTTTTAATAAGTTCTTGTTTGGGAGTTTGATTCTGAGAAGAGTCTGAAAATAAATTGAAAATTAAGGACGATGCGATTAGTCCGAGAAAGCCTGAAATTAAAATAAAAATTAAGAACCCTAATGGATTATGATTCTTAGATTGCCTAGACTTGTAATCTTTTTTGGTAACTTCTTCAACTATTTCTTCAATTTTTACTTCTTTCTTCTCTGTCTTGAATTCATTCATTAAAAATTCTGTATCAAGTTTGAGCTTCTGTGAAATCCTTCTAATCATTGCTTTGATAAATACTTTTTCAGGTAGTTTTTCTTCATTACCGTCTTCTATGGCTTTAAGTTGGTGAGCTCCGATTTTTAAATCTGAAGCCAATTCTTCAATGGATTGATTTTTACTTAACCTAGCCTCTTTAATGAAATTTCCGATTCTCTTTAAAGAGGAATCTTCTCCTTTATTTTTAATTTCCGAAACAGATTTTATTTCTTTCAAAGCAAGTAAATTTTTACTAATTATAGTAATTAATATTTTTCTAACAACTTAAAGATTATTTATTCCTAAAAAGATGTCTATAAGATGGATTATAAAGATTAGATCTTTTTTGAGAATTACTAATTGCTGGGCTAATTATGTAAATGGTTGTTCTAATTAGTCTTTTCTCAATAGAAAATTTTTCCATATCTTTTAATTCTATTAATGATGTCCAACCATCATCCCAAGATACTCTAAATCCAACAATCACTTTAGTCTCTGGAGGGTAAAACTCTAGTAGAGTTTCTTGAGACCTTTTCACATGCCTAGCACTTAGATATAGACATATAGAGGAATTGTGTTTCGCAAGATCTTTAAGAGATTCTTTTTCGGGCATTCCTGTTCGCCCTCCTGCTCTAGTTAAAATTATTGTTTGGGTTACGTCAGGGATGGTTAACTCAGCTTCATGATATGCTGCAGCAACTTGAAAAGCACTTACTCCTGGAACAACCTCGATTTCAATTTTTTCGTTTTTTAAAATTTCGATTTGCTCTCTAATTGCTCCAAAAAGGCAAGGGTCTCCATCATGCAACCTAACAACAGTTTTCCCTGCCTGAAATTTTTCTATCATAATTGAAGTGATTTGTTCTAAGTTGAGCGAACTCGTTTTTATTTTTTCAGAACCTTCTTTAGCAAAATCTAAAATCTTTTCAGGAATTAGAGAATCAGTCCAAATAATGACATCTGCAATTTTTATCTTTCTTAATGCTTTTAAAGAAATAAAATCTGTTTC
>MWOO01000148.1 GCA_002025945.1 Prochlorococcus sp. HOT208_60m_813O14
CAAAAATTATTTTTTCACACTCATTAATTAATGATTTATTACCTCTTATCTTTAGAGGATCAGCTTCTATGACATGATCTGCTTTTGAACCAGCAGGATCATCACAAGATTTTGTTTGCACACATACTTCTAAATCTCTTTTTTTTGCTGCCTCGGTTAACATCAATGCCAGTTGACCACCTCCAATTATTCCTAGGGAATAATTTTTCTTAATATCGTTTATATTTTTTTTAAAACTCATAGCATGATTTTATTACCATTTCTAATTCTTAACAACTGAATTTTTAAGTATCTAGAGCTTAGATTTTGCTAATATATAAAGTATTTAATACCAAATATTTACAAATTTTAACTAGGTAATCAATTGTGAATAAGAGAAAAATATTAGTGCCATTAGGTGATAAGTCATACGAAGTAACTCTAGAAGCAGGGATACTGAATAATATCAGCGAAGAACTCTTAAAAATTGGAATAACAAAGAATAGAAAAATACTTGTGATATCAAATGAAGAAATATCAAATTTGTATGGTGAAAAATTCTTAAATAATTTAAAAGATAATCAATTTCAGGCCAAAATGTGCCTTATCAAGGCTGGAGAATCATATAAAAACTTAAAAACCTTGAGTGAAATATATGATATTGCATTTGAATTTGGCTTAGATAGAAATTCCATAATTATTGCCCTTGGAGGAGGAATTGTTGGAGACGTAAGCGGTTTTGCAGCTGCTACTTGGCTAAGAGGTATCGAATATATTCAGATTCCAACAACATTATTATCAATGGTTGATTCATCTGTAGGAGGAAAAACAGGAGTAAATCATCCAAAAGGTAAGAATTTAATTGGAGCTTTCAATCAACCTAAAGCAGTTTTTATTGATCCAGAAACTTTAAAAAGTTTGCCCAAAAGAGAATTTAATGCAGGCATGGCCGAAGTAATAAAATACGGAGTAATAAGAGACAAAGAACTTTTCGAATACTTAGAAATTGAAAAAAACAAGAATGAACTTATAAATCTCAAGAATGAATATCTTATTAAAATAATTAATAGTTCAATAAAAACAAAGGCTCATATTGTTTCTCAAGACGAACATGAAAATGGTCTAAGAGCAATATTGAATTATGGTCATTCTTTTGGTCATGTTATTGAAAATTTGTGCGGATACGGCAAATTTCTACATGGTGAGGCAATATCAATTGGTATGAATATTGCGGGGAAAATAGCAATTGAGAAAGAGTTATGGTCTCAAGAAGAATTAGAAAGACAGCAAATTCTATTAGAGAGTTACGATCTTCCTACCGAGATCCCCAAAATAAATAAAGAAGAGGTTCTAACAATACTTATGGGTGACAAGAAAGTTCGTGATGGCAAAATGAGATTTATATTACCGAAAGAAATTGGTGCAGTGGATATTTATGATGACGTAGAAGATTCATTATTTTTAAAGTTTTTTTCTTAACGCAAACAGGTTGAATTTATATTCATTTCCTTCTCCTTAAACTTTTTAAAAACAAACCACTTAAAATTACCTAGACATACAGGATCAACGAGTCTAAGTAATACCTCTCTTCTAAAAAGAGCATTTGATAAATCCTCCTTAAATTCCTTCTGAATTCCATAAAGTCTCTCTGCCAATCCAAGTGCCAACAAAGCCTCTCCTTGTTTAGTTATTCCAAGAGTATTAAATCCAAGAGTCTCAGCATCATTAATTAAAGTTTCTATGCAAACATGAGATGTTAAATCGCAATTTCCAGGAGAATCCAGGACATTATTTATCATTTTTTGATTTTCATAAGAAACTATCATCCCATCAGAATTCTTAGAGTTATAGTATTTTTCAGCTTCTTTAGCGTAATCAATTACCAATAAAATACCATTATTGATTTTCCCATAAATAGCTTCTAACCATTTTGAGTTATCTACATGCCATTCTGTCGTCCATCCTTCAAGAGCATCTTCAGGCGGAATAGTTATTCCCAACTTACTTTTAGCAAGTTCAAAACTTTTTTCCAATTCACTTGTAATTGGCATTACATCAAAATATAATTTATGAGATTTTTTATCTATAGAAACTGCTTGTCGAAGTAATTTTCCTTTTGAGAAGGTTATTCTCTCTACTGGCAAAGCATCCAAAACCTCATTTGCAAGCACTATTCCATTTATATTATTTTCCTCTACTTCATCCAAACCTTTCCATAAAATATCAATGCCTAAGTTTAAAAATTTTTCCAATTTATTTTTTTGTTTTTCTACCATCCCTTCATTAGGTTCAATAATTACAAAAGAAACTCCTTCCAAAAAATTCTTGTTATTTTCTAAAAAATATTTAATTAATCCACTCATAAAGCTTCCATCTCCTGCTCCAAATTCAATTACAGCTAATTTCTGATTAGATAAAAAACTATTTTTGAACTGAATCAACCAATCTTCTATTGCTTTCCCAACCAAAAAAGCAAAATCATCGGATAAAGAGGGTGATGTAACAAAATCTCCTCGAATGCCTAACTCAGCTTTACCGCTGCCGTAATAACCATTAATAGGATCATTTAATGCGAAATTCATAAAGTCATAAAAACTTATAGTCCCACCCATTTTTATTATTTTTTTTACTAACCAATCTGGATTATTCGCGGGTAAGCTATTCATCGGCGAAAATATAAAAAGACAGAACTTATTTATGCCTTCAAAGATTAACTATTTATTAGGAATATTTCTATCTATATTAGTTTTAATTTCACATAAACCCGTTTTCGCTATAAATAATCCAAATCTCTTACCAGAAGAAAAAACACCAGTAATTGATTTAGCTAAAACATTAAGCCCTAATCAGAAAAAATCTTTAGAGGAAAAGCTCAACAATCTAGAAA
>MWOO01000149.1 GCA_002025945.1 Prochlorococcus sp. HOT208_60m_813O14
TACCTTTAGTATAAGGGATGATTCAATATTACTTTGCGAGCATTTTAATCAGAATAGTCAACTAGAATATATAAGAAATAAAATTATAGAAATAATAAATTCTTGCGAGAATATTAAATATAGTGATATTGCTGTTTTATCTCCTCAACCTAATCAAATTAAACCTTATCTAAGATATATTTTTAATAATGAGTTAATTAATGGTGAAAAGATACCTTATTTTTTTATAGATGATGATAATTATGATTCTCCAGACATTTATAAATTTTTAATTGACATAACTGAAATAGCAAATGAGAAAATTACGCTTGAAAAAAAATAGATTATATTCTTTCGAAAAAAGTAACTCAGAACATTTTTGATTTTGATATTACTGAGAAGAATGAAATTATTTTATTACTAAACCAAGTTGGTTTTCATTGGGGATTAGATGCTAATGAAAGACTAGGAGAAGAGAAAAATACTCTAGAGTGGTGTATAAATAGAATTACTTTAGGCTTAATTTATGACAAAGAAGTTAATTTAAGTATTTTTAATTTAAAGCCATTTAGCTTAAAAAATATAAGTTTGGATTTGAATAAATGGGTTAAATTATTACTTGATTTAAAAAAATATATTAATTTGCTAAGAGGATCTTTTTCTTACTCAACTTGGGTTGAAAAGATAAAGTTTATGTTAAAAAGTATTGCTGATTCTAATCCAAATTTTAATTTAGAAATAAGTGAAATAAATAAAATTCTTGATAATTACGGAATACATTTAATAACTGATGATCTTATTTTGTTAAATGTTTTTAGAGAGATATTAATTTCTTGCATAAATGAAGCTAAATATCAAAGCAAATCACGTCTCAACAAGATCCTTGTAAGTGATATACAGAATTCAAGGCATATTCCACATAAGGTTATCTTCTTAATAGACATGAATAGTGTTTATTATCCAAAATTACCAAAGAATGAAAATATTAACTTATTAACTAATAAATATCACCTGGGCGATCCATCAGTTTTTGAAAGAGATAAATATTCATTTCTCGAATTATTAATTGCCTGTAGAGATAAATTTATAGTTACTTGGGTAAATAATGACAAAAACAATAAAAAATTAGATCTTTCTTTTCCTATAAAAGAGTTAATTTCTTTTTTTGATAGTTTTTTAAACCAAAGCCAAAGAGAAAAAATAATTAAAGATTCTGATTTAAATAAAAAAGAAATAATTGATCTTGATAGTTCTAAGATAATTCAAAGTAATTATTCCTTAGTAGAAAATATAGATTGGAATGAAAAAAAATCTGATATTAAAAATTACAAATTATCAGAACTGATTTATTGGTTCAAGACTCCACAAAAATATTGGCTAAATAAAAAAAATATTTCTCCCAAGGAAATATTTATTCATCATCCAGACGAGGAGTATGTAAGTAATCTGCAGAAGTCTCAACTAATTACAAAAATAATCCAGGAGTTAGAGATTGATAACCATAAGGTTATTGATGATTTAAAAAATATGAATATTAATGATCAATTAGCTGAAAATGGCATTATTATGCCCAAAAATAGTGTTTTCATAAAAGAAAAAGAAATCAAAAATTTATTAGAGAGTCTATCTATAAATTTGAGTCAACATAATAAGATTAATAGAATTTATGTAAAATCAAATGCAAATAAAGAAGAATATTTTATCGCTGACGATACCGCAATTGAATTAATTCATGCGAAACTAAGTTTAAGTCGTTTGACAGAGGCTTGGATAAAATCACTCTTTATTTCTTCTTTAAAAAAGAATATAAAAAAGACTAAAGTAATTTTTAGAACAGAAAATCAATATAAATCGCAAATTATTCAATCACCCGGTTCAACTGAGTCAAATTTAATTTTGGAGGAATACATAAATATCTTTAAAAATTATTCTGAGAAATGTTTACCTCTCCCTCCAGAAAGTGCCTATAAATATGTAGAAGCAAAAATAAAATCAAAAAATGAGAAAAAAGCTTTTATTGATAGATGGATTGGTAATAAAACTTTTTCTAAAGGAGAAAGAGATAATATCGAAATGAAATTATGTTTTGGAAATAAAAAAGAACCAGATTTCTTTTTGGGAAATAATAATTTTGATAAATTATCACTCAGATTATATGGTCCTCTTATTGAATCATTAAGGAACTAAAATATGACTAAATTTCAGTTAAAAAATTTTTTTAAATCTGCTTATCAAATGTTACTTGTTTTTTTTACAGTTTTTCATTATAGTTCTCCATTTTTTTCAATGGGAATTTATTCCACAAAAACAAAT
>MWOO01000015.1 GCA_002025945.1 Prochlorococcus sp. HOT208_60m_813O14
CTAGATATGTTTAAAATTTAAAGCTTAAAATAAACCGAGGGTTAGTGATTTATCAATTGGCAAACATGCGCCAATACCAAGATATATTGTTAGAAAAGTTCCGAATAAGAAAACTGACATTGCTATTGGTCTTCTAAATGGATTAGAAAATTTATTAACGTTTTCGATAAAAGGAAGAATCATTAAACCAAGTGGAATTAATGTTTGAAGTGCTATGCCCAAAAGTTTATTGGGAACTACCCTAAGTATTTGAAAAACAGGGTATAGGTACCACTCAGGGAGTATCTCCAGGGGTGTGGCGAAGGGATTAGCTTTATCTCCCAACATTGCAGGATCAAGAACTGCTAGTCCAACTACGCAAGCAATAGTTCCTAAGATAACTACCGGGAAAATATACAGTAAATCATTT
>MWOO01000150.1 GCA_002025945.1 Prochlorococcus sp. HOT208_60m_813O14
GTTTACATATGCATACTTATGTTTCGGATTGCTATTCTTGTTTGGCCACTGGTGGCATGCTTCAAGAACTCTTTACAAAAATTCCTTTGCTGGTATTGATTCTGAGATTGGAGACCAAGTTGAATTTGGTTTATTCAAGAAACTTGGTGACGAAACCACAAGAAGAATCCCAGGAAGGGTCTAAACTAAACCTATTTACTTAATAATCTTATGGAAGCTTTTGCTTACGTTCTTATCCTAACTCTCGCAGTTGTTACTTTATTCTTTGCTGTCGCCTTTAGAGACCCCCCTAAATTCGACAGAAAATGAACTCAGAAAAAAAAACCTCTTTAACAAGAGGTTTTTTTTACTTTTCATAATTAAAATATTAATCTACTATTAGAGTTAAAGTGCAACTTATTTCACCACATGCAGTGTCCAACCTGTCAAAACACAGATAGCAGAGTTTTGGAATCTAGATCTGCTGATAGTGGTAAAAGTGTTCGAAGAAGAAGAGAGTGCTTAAATTGCAGCTTTAGGTTTACAACTTATGAAAGAGTGGAAACAATGCCAGTTTCAGTTATAAAGAAAGACGGAGGCAGAGAACTATTTGATAAACAAAAATTATTTACTGGCATATCAAGAGCATGTGAAAAGACTAACTTCAGTAGTGAAGCAATTATTAATTTCGTAGATGGAATTGAATCTCAAATCGTTCAAGATTCTAATAAAGATATTAAATCTTCACAAATCGGAGAATTAATACTTAAAAATTTGAGGAAAGAAAACGAAGTCGCCTATATAAGATACGCCTCAGTTTACAGAAAATTTAATGGGGTAAAAGATTTTATTTCAACTCTTGAATCTCTAAAGGGAAGTTCAAAAAACCAATTAGCTTCAATTTCATAAAATTCAGCATCTTAAAGTGTAGAATAAATATCACAAATATATTTTGCTATTGGTTTGCAGGCTAGTAGCATCCCTTTCTAACTACCTTAGGTAGTCTGCGATACAACAAATGAACGAAAATTCTTCCCAAACAATAAAAGAACTTTCTGAGGATCAAGAAATTAAAAATTCGTCTGAGTTAGATAACGATTCAGCATCTCAAAATGAGGAAGATTTATCATTCGAGAAGAGCGATATACCTTCAGCAGATTCTTCCTCTAGTAGAAAAAATACTGATTTTGACAACGCGGGATTCACACAAGAAGAATTTGCATCACTTTTGGGTAAGTATGACTATAACTTCAAGCCTGGCGATCTAGTTAAAGGTACAGTTTTTGCTTTAGAGCCCAAAGGGGCCATGATAGATATAGGGGCAAAAACAGCTGCTTTTATGCCTGTTCAGGAGGTTTCAATAAATAAGGTTGAAGGACTTAATGATGTTTTACAACCTTCAGAAAGTAGAGAATTTTTCATAATGAGCGAAGAAAATGAAGATGGCCAACTAGCCCTCTCCATTAGAAGAATTGAATATCAAAGAGCATGGGAAAGGGTTAGACAGCTCCAAAAAGAAGATGCAACTATATATTCTGAAGTTTTCGCAACAAATAGAGGAGGCGCTCTTGTTAGGGTAGAAGGCTTGAGAGGTTTTATTCCAGGCTCTCATATAAGTGCTCGAAAAATCAAAGATGACTTAGAAGGTGAATATTTGCCTTTAAAATTTCTTGAAGTTGATGAAGAGAGAAATAGATTAGTACTAAGCCATAGGAGAGCTTTAGTTGAGAAAAAAATGAACCGACTTGAGGTAGGCGAAGTTGTTGTTGGTTCTGTAAAAGGTATTAAACCTTATGGAGCCTTTATTGATATTGGTGGAGTTAGTGGTCTATTGCATATTTCTGAGATTAGTCATGAACATATTGAGACTCCTCATAACGTTTTAAATGTGAATGACCAAATGAAAGTCATGATAATTGACCTTGATTCAGAAAGAGGGCGAATTTCATTATCTACTAAAGCACTTGAACCTGAACCAGGAGATATGCTAACTGACCCTCAAAAAGTTTTTAGTAAAGCTGAAGAAATGGCTGCTAAATATAAACAAATGTTATTTGAACAAACTGACGATAACGAAGAGATCCGCACAGCTTCAGCTGAAACGGTATAAATTCACTTATTTATTTTGTGAATTTATATCGGAACTTACCCCTCATTATTCGTTTACAAGTAGTTTTTAATTTACAATAATTGATTTGTAACAAAGTTCTAACTTAGGATAATATCTAATTCAAAATTATTTGTTAATGAGTGATTTCATTTTCACTTCAGAATCCGTTACTGAAGGTCATCCTGACAAAATATGTGATCAAATAAGTGACGCTGTTTTAGATGCTTTATTGACAGAAGATCCAGAAAGCAGAGTTGCATGCGAAACTGTTGTTAATACGGGTCTTTGTTTACTTACTGGAGAAATAACTTCAAAAGCAAAAGTCGATTATATAAAACTTGTTAGAAATGTAATTAAAGAAATTGGATATGAAAGCTATAGAGCAGGTGGTTTTGACGCAAATAGTTGTGCTGTTTTAGTCGCACTTGACGAGCAATCACCAGATATTTCTCAAGGAGTAAACGATGCAGATGATGTTAATGATGATTTGGAAGATAATACCGGCGCTGGTGACCAAGGCAATCCAGGTGAAAATTTAAGGGAACTTGTAATGAAGGAGAACTTACAGCTTTATGGATTAAAAGGTATTTTAGGAAATTGTGGAGGCGCGGGACAATGCAGCACTTGTTTTATTTCAGTTGAAGGTGGAAATAAAAATTCTTTGAGCCCTCTTACATCTGTTGAAGAAGAAAAACTGAAAAATAGACCAGAAAATTGGCGCCTTGCATGTCAAACATTGATTAAATCATCTGCCGTAATTTTAACAAAACCACAATCCCCCCCCTCAAATTTGGAAGAATTAAAAAAAATTAGTGAAAATAAAAAATTGCCGCGATAAATAAATTGTTTAAGACTGTTAATCAGTTTATAAAATTTGTTTATTTTTCCACTTTATTCCAAGTTATACGTCTATAGTCTTATTACCTAATATAGTATTACCAATTAAATGGAAACAACTAACTTTGGATTCGTAGCTAGTCTTTTATTTGTAGGGGTGCCAACAATATTCCTCATAGGTTTATTTATTTCTACACAAGATGGAGAAAAATCAAGCTTCTACTCTGACTCTAGCAAAGGAAGACTTGGACCAAAACGCTAATGCTTTAATAAATGCTTTGCATTTCTGTAGAAGAATTCTTATTTTGGAAAAAAAAGCAACTTTCTAAAGGAGGCGATCAACAATCTTTTGCTGTTTTACTTGATTGTATAGGCGGTATTTCGACTAGTGATCTAAACTTGAAAAGTATAAATCCAAAGGAAAACATACATTTAAAAAAAAATTTAGAATTTTTAGAGTCTGTTTGGGATGATCATTTATTAAAATCTTCCCCAATTCAGTACCTTTGTGGAATAGCTTTTTGGAGAGACTTAAAATTAATAGTTACAAATAAAGTACTTATTCCAAGACCAGAAACAGAGCTCGTAGTTGACATTGTTTTCAATATATTTCGAAGGAAGTCAGAGAAATTATTTTTTGCTGAATTAGGAACTGGATCAGGCGCTATTAGTATTGCATTGGCTTTGGCTTATCCATTGAGCAAGGGAGTAGCAACTGATATAGATCAAGACGCATTAGAAATAGCCACTAAAAATTATACAAATTCTTCCAAACAATCGAATTTGAAATTTTATTGTGGAAATTGGTGGTCACCTCTTGAAAATTTTAAAGGAAAATTAGACCTTGCTATTTCAAACCCCCCATATATTCCTAAAGATACTTATGAAAAGTTACCCAAAGAAGTTAAAAATTTCGAACCTAAAGTTGCTTTATATGGTGGCGAAGATGGTTTAAATCACATTAGGGAAATAATACAAAAAGCACCATTATTTATAAAAGAGAAAGGATGGTTAATTTTAGAGAATCATTTTGATCAAGGCGAAAAAGTAAAACAACTTCTTATTAAAAATAAATTTACATCAATAGAAATTGTTAAAGATCTTTCAGGTATTGGTAGGTTTACCATTGGAAGATATAAATAAATTATTACAGGTTCATAATCTAAATGAATTTAGTAGACTGCAAATCCGCTTTGAAGACTCTTAAAAGTGGTGTACCTATAATCTTCCCAACTGACACATTACCTGCGATTGGATGCTTACCACAATTTTCCAACATTATTTATGAGTTAAAAAAAAGAGATAGAGATAAACCCTTAATTCTTATGGGATCAGAACACAAACAATTAATTGATTATGTTCACGAATCAGCTAAAGAAGATTACGAAAATATAGCTTCAAAATATTGGCCTGGAGCTCTGACAATGGTTATCCCTGCTTCAGAAAAGCAGACTTCAATCCTCACAAGCGATGATCTTACTATAGGTTTGAGGATTCCAAATTCAAATATGGCTCAATCTCTCATAAGAGAAACAGGCCCATTGCTAACTTCAAGTGCAAATATTTCCGGTTTTAAAGGATCAATTACAGTTGAAGGTATTCTTGTAGACTTCCCTTCCGTAAAAATTTTAAGCCCTATCCCCTGGGAAAAAAGTAGTGGAAAAGCTAGTACTATTATATTTTGGAAGAAAAGCGGAGATTGGAGGTTGATTAGAGAAGGAGAAGTATTAGTTAGAGAATTGTATTAATGTTTTTATTATTATTTTTTGTTTTATTAATTCAATTTTTTAATTATTGGATGTTTGAACCCCTCGCATCTTTTTTAGAGAACCTTCTCGAATTAAGATTATTTCCTATCATTGCTCTGATAGGTTTGATCTTTTTATTTTCAGCAAAGAATATAGAAGAGAATTAAATAATTCAAAATGCCGGCTAACAGATTTGAACTGATGACCTTCGCTTTACAAAAGCGCTGCTCTACCGCTGAGCTAAGCCGGCAATCACTTCATCTTACAATTAGGAAGGGTCAATTATCAGTATTTTTTTAGCTTTTTTTAAATTTATTACTTTTTGATATCTTTGTTAGCTTTATCAGTTTTATCAGTTTTTTTGAATTTTATTTCTCCTGAAATAGTTCTTTTGATTGGTAAATTTGCAACTAATGCAGTCATTCTATCCTCAGTCTCTAAACTTACTGCTACTTCCTCAAAATCAATTTCAACATATTTAGCAACAACATCAAGGATCTCTTTCCTCATTTTATCTAAAAGATCAGTTGTTAAGGAACTCATATCAACTCTGTCATGAGCAAGTACAAGTTGTAATCTTTCTCTCGCTGTATTTGCACTAGACGTCTCTCTGCCTAGTAATTTATTTATAAGATCTCTGAGAGTCATCATTGTTAAAAAACCTTTGTTTGCATTAATCTCATGAATTTATCTTTAAGACTTTTGCCTTCTTTTTTAAGATCGATAATTGGTACATCTTTATTTGTAAGTCTTTGAGATACATTCAAATAACATTTTTTTGCGGGTGATCTAGCATCCGAAAGAGTCAGTGGCTCTCCTCTATTTGTACTTATTATCACCTGTTCATCTTCTAAAACAATACCTAATAAAGGCAAAGAAAGGATTCCTTGAACATCTTCGATGGATAACATTTCTTGACTAGCCATCATGTTAGGGCGAACTCTGTTGATTACAAGTTGGATAGGCTCAATATCTGAAGTATTAAGAATCCCAATTACTCTATCCGCATCTCGCACTGCAGATAATTCTGGGTTAGTAACAACAATAGCTTCTTTACAGGCTGCAAGAGCATTTTTAAAGCCATCTTCTACGCCAGCAGGACAATCTACTAAGACAAAATCAAAGTTCTCACTAAGTAGTTCACTAATTTTTTTCATATCTTCGGGCTTCATCCAATCCAACATCCTTGGATCTCCAGCTGGTAGAAGAGCAAGATTAGGTTCCTTTTTATGTCTAACCAATGCTTGGTCAAGACGACAATTCTTGTCTAGAACATCTTGAGCCGTATAAATGATGCGATTTTCTAATCCTAGAAGTAGATCTAAATTTCTTAAGCCAAAATCAGCATCTAATACGGCAGTGGTTGCTCCGCTATTAGCAAGTGCTATGCCTAGGTTCGCAGTTAAAGTTGTTTTACCAACCCCTCCTTTGCCTGAACAAATTAGTATTGTGCGAGTATTTTTCCCCACGATTTTTAGGATTTTACAAATAATAATGCTACTTGCAGAAAGTTAAATATTTTAAAGATTAAGTAATTCTTAAATTTGTCTAGTTTGAATTAATTTATTGCAAATGATTGATTAATTTTTATTTTCGATTAGGTGTGGTTTGATAATTATCGTTTGTTTATCTATTACCGCAATTTCTGGGTAACAATTTTTGGGCTTATCCTTAGGTCCTATAGCTATTACATCTGCAATTCTTAACTGTAGAGGATTTAGATAAAGTGATGCAATAGAGGCATTTTTATTTCCGCTTTTCCCTGCGAATGCGATCCCCAGTAATTTGCCCCAAACGTAAATGTTTTTCTTAGCGGAAACTATTGCTCCTGGATTAACATCTCCAATAATACATAGGTTTCCGTTTGAAGATATTCTTTCACCCGATCGTACTGTTCCTTTGTGAAGAATATCGTCTTGCTTTTTTGAATTGAATAATAGTAACTGATTTTTAATCTCTTGCTCTTTTATGTAGGCTGAATCTATTTTTATTGAATTTCCACTCACTATTGTATCTCTATTATTTGAGTAAATGCATAATGAACAAATATTAATTTTGTCAAAATGATTTTTTAATTTTAATAATTGATGAGAACTTATTGACTCATTGACTGCGAAAATTTTTGCTTCTAAAGGTTCCTTGATGGATGAAAATCTTTTGAAAGTTTCATGGAGATTATCTAAATCTAACAAAGAAAAAATTTCTAAGTATTTACTTTTACTATTTTTTAAAACGATTTCCATTGAATTAAATCTAGGAATTGTTTTTTATTAATGAAATTTCATTTTTAATTTCATTTTTGATTATGTCTGGATAAATAATAAAAGAGCTTTCATCAGATCTCATTAAAGTTTTTATTAATGCGGAACTATTTTCTAATGCGCTTTGATAAGTGCCGTCCCATATTTTTAGAGCATTATTAGATTCAAAACCTTTGAAAGACCTTTCCTTAATCCCGCAAAATATTTCTGAATCATAACCATTCTTTTCACATAATTTTGTGGCAAATGCAAGGATTTTTAATCTATTAATCTTACTTAAAAAACTTATGTCTGATGCCTTTAATAAATCCCTGTCAATAAACATTTTGCATAGTGTTGAAAGTGGTTCAAAAGATTCATCTTTCCATCTAATCAAATGATAATAAAAGGTTACATCATCATTTCTTATGAAATCATCAAAATCAACCTTTGATGGTGAAAAAATCCATTTATGTAGAGAATTATCTAACCAAATATTCTTTTCATAATTATGTTTTATTGTGTGTAATATTTTCCCCAGAATCCATGTAGATACTTCGTTTATCCTGTGATTGTAGATTGTTCTATACATCAAGTTTCTAAGGACAAGAAAATGCTCAATAGCGATCACTCCTTTTGGTTTGATTCCGATATTCCCATCAGGTAAAAAGGTAAGAGCTGAAATTATTCTCTCTAAATCTACTAAGCCATAATTAGTCCCTGTGTTGTAACTATCGCGTAAAAGATAATCAAGACGATCGCAATCTATCTCACTACTTATCAATGTTCTTAAAGGTTTTGAAAATATTTGTTTTGATTGAAATAATTCACCAATTTTTCTGGGTAATTCGTTGTCATACTTTTTGAGGATTGAATTTATTGGAGAATAATTTGTCACTAAGTTTTCAGACCATTGTTCGTGATCATGCATAAATATTGTTTCACTGGTATGGCTTAAAGGTCCATGACCTAAATCATGTAGTAGAGCTGCTCCATAAAGAACAAATTTATTTTCACTAAAAGAAGATTTACTTTCAATTAATCTCTTAAAAATTTTTCTAGCTATACAAAAAACACCAATTGAGTGAGTAAATCTACTCGATTCTGCACCATGAAAAAGTAATGATGCCGCTCCAAGTTGTTTTATTCTTCTTAGTCTTTGAAAAGCAACTGTATCAATTAATTCCATAATCATTAATTCTTCTGGCTTTCCTGCATCAAATACTATTTCTTTATGAATTGGGTCATGAAAAATTCTTTTAATACTCATATTTTTAAGATTTTTTTATTTTCAATCTTTAGCCATTTAAGGATTTAATTTCTTCATTGTTTATTTCAATTGTTTCAACTGGAACTTCTTCTTTTTCTAGAAGCGACCCTAAAAATAATTCCGCATTCCTCACCCATTTATCGTCAGTACTTCCAAAATCACTTGCATCCGGTAGATCAAGTAATTTGTCAGGTGTTATACCTTGGCCCTGAATATTATTACCTTTGGGAGTTAAATAACTTGCAACAGTTATTGCTATTCCACTATTTTCTCCCAAACTTTTTAGGGATTGAATTAAACCTTTCCCATAAGTTTGTTCTCCCATGAGAATTGATCTGCCGTTATCCTGTAAAGAACCAGCAAGTATTTCACTAGCACTTGCGGTTCCTTTATTTACCAAAGTTACCATTGGGCCATCAAAAAATGTTTCTTTTTGAGAAATTATTGCGTCTTTGATGCCATTCCTATTTTTTGTCTCTACCACAGGTTTCTCACTCAATAATGAGTCTGCAACTGCTATACCTGAGCTTACTAGCCCACCTGAATTATTCCTTAGATCCAAAATTAATCCTTCAACCTCCTTCTCCTTTAACTCTTGAAGTGCCTCTTCGACTTTTTTGGGTACACTTTCGCTAAATTGGGTAATTCTTAAGTATCCTATTGTGTGAAAATCGTCTCTTAATCTTTTTGTTCTCACTGGTCTAAGATCCACTGATCTTCTCTCTAAATCGACCTCCCTAATTTCTCCTGATTCCGAAGAAATTTCAACTAAAACTTTTGTCCCTGATTCACCTCTTAACTTTGAGGCAGTACTAGCAAGGCCTAACTCTTCTGATGAAATACCATCCACTGTCTCGGTGAAGTCCCCGCTAACTATTCCAGCTTCTTCAGCTGGCGAGCCGCCAAGAGTAGAGACTACTTTGACTTTATTACTATTATCATCTTCGCCTAATTGAAGTCCAACACCATTAATTTCACTACCAAAATTGCTTGATTTTAGTAGTTCATAATCTTTTGGGCGTAAAACTCTTGTGTAAGGATCATCTAAAGGTCTTAACATGTCTTCAATTGCGGAATAAGCTTCTTCACTTGTTTCAATTTGTTTCTGTAATGTTTTTTGCCTAATTCTTTTCCATTGGATTTCATCAAACTTCTCTGGATCATAAAAACCTTCATTTACCAAGGTCCAAGCGTCAAGTACTAATTGCCTGCTATCACTGAGGGCATTAACGCTTTCAATAAACAAAAAATTGTTAGAAAAAATACTGACCATTAAAACCATGATCAATATTTTGAATGTTAAAAGTTTGTTAAAAGATGAATTCATTGGGTTAAGTGTTAACACCAAGTATAAGAATTTTAAGTAAGCTCTTTATATCAAAGCTAATTTTTTTTTGGATGGCGAATTCTTCATCTGTTTATGACTGGTTTCAAGAAAGGCTCGAAATTCAGGACATAACTGACGACGTAACTTCCAAGTACGTTCCTCCTCACGTAAATATTTTTTATTGTTTAGGAGGCATAACTTTAGTATGCTTCCTAATTCAATTTGCAACAGGTTTTGCAATGACTTTTTACTATAAGCCAACAGTTACACAAGCTTATAGCTCAGTAAGTTATTTAATGACCGATGTAAGTTTCGGATGGCTAATTAGATCAGTACATAGGTGGAGTGCATCAATGATGGTTTTGATGTTGATACTCCATGTATTTAGGGTTTATCTTACAGGTGGTTTTAAAAGACCAAGAGAACTAACTTGGGTTACAGGAGTTGTAATGGCAGTTATTACTGTTGCTTTTGGAGTTACAGGATATTCTCTACCTTGGGATCAGGTAGGTTATTGGGCAGTTAAGATTGTTTCAGGTGTTCCTGCTGCAATACCAGTAATTGGTGACTTTATGGTTGAATTACTTAGAGGTGGTGAAAGTGTTGGGCAATCCACTTTAACCAGATTTTACAGTCTTCATACTTTTGTATTGCCATGGTCATTAGCAGTTTTCATGTTGATGCACTTTTTAATGATTCGTAAACAGGGTATTTCAGGTCCTTTATAAACTCTTATACTTAAACCATTATTAGTTTTTCATATGTCAACGTTAAAAAAACCAGATCTTTCTGATCCAAAATTAAGAGCAAAGTTAGCTAAAGGTATGGGCCATAATTATTATGGTGAGCCTGCTTGGCCAAATGATTTACTGTATATTAAAAACTACTTGTAAACGAATAATGAGGGGTAAGTTCCGATATAAATTCACAAAATAAATAAGTGAATTTATACCGTTTCAGC
>MWOO01000151.1 GCA_002025945.1 Prochlorococcus sp. HOT208_60m_813O14
GAACTAGAAAATTAAGATTTGCTAATGCAGCCCATAATCCTCCTTTGCTTTGGAAAAGTTCAGATAAAAAAATCATCAAATTAGATGCTGAAGGGTTTGTACTTGGACTACAAAAAGACGCTCAATATCAGTGTGGTGAAATCAAGCTTAATGAAAATGATTTAGTACTTTATTATACTGATGGAGTAACTGATACTTCTAATTCTCTAGGCGAAAGATTTGATGAGGAAAGGTTAATTAAAATTTTTACAAAATTATGTAAGCAATCTTATACATCACAAGAAATTTTAAATAAAATATTTAAAAAACTTGATGACTTTACTGGACAAAATAGACATTTAGAAGATGATGCATCTATGGTTATTTTTCAATTGAAATAGATATTTTTTTGTCACCTATATAAAAAAATGCTTTATTAGAGATATCTAAAGCTAATAATTGATATGGCAAAAGTTTGGAGTAAAAGATTTGATAATACACTTAACCCTTTCATTGAAAAGTTTAATGCTTCTATTGTTTTTGATAGTAAGCTTATTTTGGAAGATTTAGATTGCTCGATTGCACATGCAAAAATGCTTGGTAAAACAAAAGTTTTATCCTCTTCTGAAACTTTGCAGATTATTGATGGTTTAGAAAAAATAAAAGTTGAGTATTTGGAAGGTAAATTTTCTCCTAGTCCTCCATCTGAAGATATTCACTATTGTATTGAAGAAAAACTAATCAGTCTAATTGGTGAAACTGGAAAAAAATTACATACAGGTAGAAGCAGAAATGATCAGGTTGGTACAGATATAAGATTGTGGCTAAGAAAAGAAATTGATAATCTTGAAATTTTAATAACTGATTTGCAAAAATCCTTCTTAAATCTTGCGAAATCTAATATATATACATTAATTCCTGGATATACACATATGCAAAGAGCGCAACCATTATCTTTGGCTCATCATTTATTGGCTTATTTAGAAATGTTCCAAAGAGATCGTGAAAGATTTCAAGAGGTGAGATCAAGAGTAAATACTTCACCTTTAGGCGCTGCAGCATTAGCAGGTACTAAAATAAAAATAGATAGGAAATTTACAGCTGCAGAATTAGGGTTTGAAAAAATTTATAAAAATAGTATTGATGCAGTGAGTGATAGAGATTTTTGTATAGAGTTCGTTTCTGCATCTGCTTTAGCAATGTCTCATTTAAGTAAAATTTCAGAGGAAATAATTTTATGGGTAACTGATGAATTTTCTTTTGCAAAATTAACAGATAAATGTGCTACTGGTAGTAGCTTAATGCCGCAGAAAAAAAATCCCGACGTTCCAGAATTGATAAGAGGTAAAACAGGAAGAGTTTATGGACATCTTCAAGCATTGTTAACAATGGTTAAAGGGGTGCCCCTTGCATATAACAAGGATTTTCAAGAGGATAAAGAGCCAATATTTGATACGGCAGAGACTATATCTTCTTGTATTAAAGCAATGACTATTCTAATTAACGAGGGCTTAGAATTAAATATTCAAAATTTATCTGATTCCGTAGAAAATGACTTTTCTAATGCGACTGATCTTGCAGATTATTTAGTTGGTAAAAAGGTTCCGTTTAGAACCGCTTATCAAGTTGTGGGTGAAATTGTTAAGTATTGCTTAGAAAGAAAAATTTTGTTTAAAAATCTTAAAATTGATGAATTTAAAAAATTTCATCCCGAATTTGATGAAGATGTTTTTGTTGATCTTGAACCTCTTAATGTAGTTAGGTCAAGAACTAGTGAAGGTGGAACAGGTTTTATGCAAGTAGAGAATGAGGTGAAAAACTGGCAGAAAAAATTGTTGCTTTGAATCTGCATGATTTTTCTACAACAAAGGTATATTGTGCAGTAGAATAAAATAGTAATTGTAAAAACTACTTAGAGTAGCTTTTTAAATTAGGTTTTTATTTGTTTAGTTTAAAGTGAGTATTTTTGTTGGCAATTTGCCTTTCCGTGCAGAGCGTGATGATGTTGTACAGTTGTTTTCCCCTTTTGGTGAAGTTTTAAATTGTTCTCTTCCACTTGAAAGAGACACTGGAAGAAAAAGAGGATTTGCTTTTATTGAAATGGCCGATGAAGCAATTGAGTCAACAGCTATTGATGGTTTGCAAGGCTCAGAACTTATGGGTAGACCATTAAGAATTAATAAAGCAGAGCCAAGAGGTTCTGGTGGGTCTCGAAGAGGAGGAAGAGGCGGTTATGGCGGCGGAAATAATAGCGGCGGTTATGGTGGCGGAAATAATAGCGGCGGTTATGGCGGCGGTTATGGTGGCGGAAATAATAGCGGTGGTTATGGCGGCGGTTATGGTGGCGGAAATAATAGTGGCAGTTACTCTGAAACTAATACTTCTTACACGAATAAATCCTCAGGAGCAGAAGGGTGGGAAGATAGAAGTTATGGGAATTCTTCTGAAAATTCTGAATATGAAAGTGGCAGAAGTAGAAGAAAAAGAGGAGTCTCAAATGATAGTAATGGATCAAATGAAGATAATTAAGAACCCATTTCCTCGAGTCTAGAAGTTAATTTAAGAAGAAACTTAATATCTAATTCTTGATTAATAGATTTAGTTGAAATTTGATTTCTCCAAATCCTAGCTTTTGGAATACCTTCGACTAAATTAATAAGATGTTTGCAAATATCCCAAGATTTTCCTCCATCAGTTAAATGCTTTTCTATATATGGGATTAGGGATAGAATAATGTCTGAAGCAGATTTGGATTGTGTATTAATCCCATAAATTTTGTTATCAATTTCAGACCATTTCAAGGGATGTTTATAAACTGATCGTCCAATCATGACACCATCAAAATCATTGAGAGCTTCTAATGATTCATCGACATTAGTAAAACCCCCATTGATCTCAATTAATAATTTCGGATTTAATGCTTTTAATTTTTTTACCACATCGTACCTAAGGGGCGGTATGGACCTGTTTTGTTTTGGATTTAGCCCTTTTAATATGGCTTTTCTCGCATGAACTGTAAATCTGTCTGCACCAGCATTGGCAATACTTCTTACAAAATTATTTAAATTTGTGAAACTATCATCGTTGTCTACACCGATTCTGTGTTTAATCGTAACCGGTAAGCTGCAGTTTTTTTTTAAAGATTCTATGCATTTCGCAACTTTTTTAGGATCTTTCATAAGAGAGGCGCCAAAATTTCCAGAACAAACTCTTGGACTTGGACAACCAACATTAAAGTTAATTTCGTCATAACCCCAATCCTGTGCCATTTTCGCAGCCTCTTTTAGTATTTCAGGATTATCTCCACCAAATTGAATCGATATTGGGTGCTCTTCGCAATTAAAATCTAGAAACTTTTCTTTTTTTTTCGTATGAACTAAACTCTGAGCCACAATCATTTCCGTATACAGGAGAGCCTTAGAACTTATTTTTCTCATTATCATTCTGAAATGTTTATCAGTACAATCCATCATTGGAGCAATACTTAATTTATGAATATTTTTAATAGAATCAGGATGTATGGAACTCATTACTTTTTATGTGAGTAAATATATGAATCAATTTTTATCAAGAAGAACTTTTATTCTAATTCCTACTATGACAATACTAAAAACATTTTTTAAGCCTATGCAAGTTTTAGCTTCTTCGATTGCCTCTAAAGAGGAGTGGAATTTATCAAAAGATGAATGGAAATCGAGGCTAAGTCCAGAATCCTATTATATTTTGAGGGAGGAAGGAACTGAAAGAGCTTTCAGTAGCGAATTAAATAATGAGAAAAGAAAAGGGGTTTTTCACTGCGCAGGATGTGATTTACCACTTTTTATCTCAGATAAAAAGTTTGATAGTGGCACTGGATGGCCAAGTTTTTGGGATCCAATTCAAGGATCAGTTGCAACAAAAGTTGATTTTAAGTTGATTGTTCCAAGAACCGAATATCACTGCTCTAGATGCGGAGGTCACCAAGGACATGTTTTTAATGATGGGCCACTTCCTACAGGCAAAAGATACTGTAATAACGGATTAGCATTAAGGTTTGTTCCTGAGTAAAAATTTGTGCGGCCTTCCGCAACTTGTTTTGTGCATCACTTTATTGGAAAATAGTTTTATTAAATTTTTAGAAAAATGATTGAAAATCAATCAGACAATATTGATATTAAAGAAAATGATGTTTCTAATCAGGATAATGCCCCTGATGATACTTCATCTGCTGAAGATAAAATAATCGAAAATGATGAATTATCTTCAGAAAAAAAAGAAGAATTAAATACCGAAGAATTAAAAAATACTATCTCCAATAATGATGCAAGGTTAGAACAGTTAGAAAAAGAGCACGAAACATTAAAAAATCAATATGTAAGAATTTCAGCAGATTTTGATAATTTTAGAAAAAGGCAGTCTAGAGATCAGGATGATTTAAAAGTTCAACTTGTTTCTAAAACTTTAACTGCAATACTCCCAATCGTTGATAATTTCGAAAGAGCAAGACAACAACTAAAACCAGAAAGTGAAGAAGCTCAAGCCCTTCATAGAAGTTATCAAGGATTGTATAAACAATTGGTAGAAGTTTTAAAACAAAAAGGAGTTGCTCCCATGAGAGTTGTTGGCCAGCAATTTGATCCAAATTTGCATGAAGCTGTATTAAGAGAGCCAAGTGAAGAGTTTAAAGAAGATTTTATTGTAGAAGAATTACAGCGAGGATATCATTTAGAGGGAAAGGTTTTGAGACATGCTTTGGTTAAAGTTTCCATGGGACCAGGCAAACAAAATTCACAAGAGGAAGTAGAAAAGGATACAGTTGAAGAGAGTATTGATTCAGAGGAAAATACTTCTGAAGATGTATAAATTCCAAATTTTTACTTGAGCGTTGTTTAATGGCTGATTTTTATCAAATACTTGGAGTTTCACGAGATGCTGATGCTGATACCTTAAAAAGGGCTTATAGAAAATTAGCAAGACAATATCATCCTGACGTTAATAAAGAACCTGGTGCTGAAGATAAATTTAAAGAAATTGGTAAGGCTTATGAAGCACTAGCTGATCCTGAAACTAGAGCTAGATATGATCAGTTTGGAGAGGCTGGTCTTGGAGGTGCAGCTGGAATGCCTGATATGGGCGATATGGGTGGGTTTGCAGATTTATTTGAAACCTTTTTTAATGGCTTTGGAGGGCAAACTCCACAGGGAGGAAGAACTCAAAGAAGAGGTCCTCAACAAGGAGATGATTTAAGATATGACCTTAATGTTGATTTTAAAGATGCAATATTTGGCCAACAAAGAGAAATTACAATTCCTCATCTTGAGACATGTGAAGTCTGTAGGGGAACAGGTGCCAAACCAGGAACCGGACCAAAAACTTGCACAACTTGTGGAGGAAGTGGACAAGTTAGAAGAGCTACGAGAACACCTTTTGGGAATTTCACACAAGTAGCTGAATGTCCTACATGTAATGGAACTGGTCAAATAATCTCAGATCCATGTACAAGTTGCGGTGGTAATGGAGTAAAGCAAGTCAGGAAAAAATTACGAATTAATATTCCTGCAGGAGTTGATACTGGTACTAAATTAAGAGTTTCCGGAGAGGGAAATGTTGGTTTTAAAGGAGGCCCACCTGGGGATCTTTACGTTTTTATCAAGGTGAAGAATGATTCGAAATTAAAAAGAGATGGTGTGACTATTTACTCAGAAATAGTTGTGAGTTATTTACAGGCAATTTTAGGAGATACTGTTGAAATTACTACAGTTGATGGCAAAGTTAATTTAAAAATTCCAAGTGGTACGCAACCAAATACAACTCTTTCACTTGAGAATAAAGGGGTACCTAGACTTGGTAATCCAGTCGCCAGAGGAAATCATGAAGTTCTAGTAAAGGTAAAATTGCCAACTCGTATAACTGATGAAGAGCGAAATCTTTTAGAGAATTTAGCTTCTCAGTATTCAGATAAAAATATCAATTCCAGTAGTGGACTATTTAGTAAATTATTTGGTAAAGAATCTTAATGACTTTTTTAAAGTATTTGGATCTGAAATCTGTTCCATGTCCTTTAAATGTCGTCAAGATTAAATTGGCTTTAGAGAAGTTATCTAAAAATGAACAACTTATTGTTGAATTAGATAAAGGTGAACCAGAAGAAATGGTATTAAAAAATTTAAAAGAGATGGGATGTTTGTTTGAACAAATCAAAGAAAATGAAAAATTTATAAAAATAAAAATATTGAATGAAAACTAATAGTAAACATTTAGGTTTAGTTACGAAAAAATTTAATGAATTTTTTTTAGTTGACTTAAAAAATCAAGAAAAATTGGGCAATAGTGAGAGATTTTTATGTAAGGTGAAGAAGTCTATAAATTTTAAGGATCAATTAATTTATGTTGGAGATGAAGTACTTATTGAAAATTTTGATTTAAAAAACAAACGTGCAGTAATAACGAGTCTAAAAAAAAGAAAAAATTTATTAGTAAGACCCTCAGTTGCAAATGTTTCTAATATATATATTACTTTTTCCGTTGAAGAGCCAGAGTTAAATTTATCTCAAGTTAATAGATTTTTGATATCCGCAGAATCTATGGGAGTAGATGTGTCATTAGTTTTGACAAAGTGTGATTTAATTTCAGAGAAAAGAAGATCTTTTTTACTTGATAAATTTGAGAAATGGGGTTATCAAGCTATAACTTTAAATTTAGAGACATCTGATTCCTTTAGAAAACTATTAGATGAGTTAAAGAAAAAAGAATGTTCAATTTTCATGGGCCCATCCGGTGTTGGCAAAACTACTTTGCTTAATATGATAATTCCAGGTCTTCAAAATAGAACTGCTCCAATTTCTAATAAAATTAAGAGAGGTAAAAATACTACTCGTAATGTTGAGTTGTTTTCTCTATCAAATCAAAGTTATATTGTGGACACTCCTGGTTTTAATATGCAACCTCTACAGGTAGATATTCGAATTTTGCCAAATCTTTATTCAGAAATAAATAAACAATTAATCGATGAAGAAATTAAGTGTAAATATCGTAACTGCTTACATTTAAACGATGAGGGCTGTAATTTAAATAAATCCTTTGAAAGATATTTCTTTTATAAAGAAATGATCGAGTCTTCTAAGAGTCACTATTATCAAAACCAGGAAGATTAAGATTTAATCCACCAGTCAAATCATTCATCCTTTCTTTCATAGTTGTAGTGGATAATTCATGAGCTTTTTGAATAGCTTGTAAAATGTTTTGCTCTATTTTCTCTTTATCTGAATTTAAAATATTTTCTTGCACTTCTACCTTTAAAGGAAGTTGATTGCCACTTATCCAGACTTTTATCATTTCATCATCACTTTTCCCTTCAATCTCCATATTTTCCAGTTCATCTTGTAATTTTTGAGCATCTTGCTGAATTTGTTTAGCTTTTTTAAAAGCTTCTGTAAGTTGTCCAAAGTTAGGAAGTCCAAAACCCGCCATTTTGTATAAAAGTTTCTTTAATTAGGATAGTCAAAACCAATCATTCTTACTTCTGGTTTCAAATAAATTCCTTTATTTTGTAGTACTTTTTGTTGAATTACAGTTATTAATTCATAAATATCTTTTGAACTTGCTGAAGAAGTGTTAATTATAAAATTTGAATGCATTGTAGAAATTTCTGCACCGCCAATTTTAAATCCCTTTAAACCCATATCATCAATTAATTTTGCTGCGTAATTATTTTCAGGATTTTTAAAAACACTACCAAAGCTTGGTTGATGATATGGCTGTGTTTCTGTTTTTAATTTAAGGTTATTTTTTGTTGTTTTAATTAATTGTTCTAGATTCCCATTAGGCTCAAAATGTAGTTTTGCACTAATAATTGTCAAATCATTTCTTTGAAAAGAGCTAAATCTATACTTAAAATTGATATCTTTTTTTTCAATTTCGAGTTTTTCATGAGTCTTATTATTTATTACTTTTACTGAAATAAGATTATTTGCTAGTGATAAATTACCTGTACCAGCATTCATATAAATTGCTCCTCCTAATGTTCCTGGAATTCCGACAGCCCATTCACCACCTTGTAATCCATTTTTAGCAAGACAATTAGATAGTGTTGGGAGCATTACACCTGATTCCGCTTCAACAATTCCTGAATATGGCTCTATCTTTAGTGATTTCATTTTTTTTGTACAAACAACTAAGCCTTTTATGAAAATATTATTTATTAAAAGATTTGAACCTGCGCCAATTATTTGACATCTTTGTTTGTTTAAATTGGCCCATTTTATTAGATATGAAAATTCGTTAATGCTTCTTGGCTCAGCAAAATATTCAGCGACTCCTCCCACTTTTATAGTTGTATAACTACTTAAATTACAGTTTTTAGAAAAAATTTTTTTATTCATAAATTAGTTTTCTATTTTTATTGTTTTTTTATTTAAAATTGACCAGAAATTATGACAATCACCAGCTCCCATATTCAAAATCAAATCCCCTTTCTGAGTTAATTCGTAAAAATTCTTTGTGACTTCATAATAATTATTCAAGTAACTAACATTTTTATTTTTTTTATAAATCAGATCAGTGATAATTTTCGAAGTAATTTTATATTCGTTTTCTTCTCCTGCTCCATAAATACTGGTTACATAAATAACATCTGCTTTTGATAATTCTTCAGCAAATTCTCTAGTAAATTGCTTTACTCTAGAGTATCTATGGGGCTGAAATATAGCAATTAACCTACTTTTTTGACATTCTTTATTATGTTTTTGCTGAATGAATAATCTTCCTAATTTAATCGTCTCTTTTATTTCGTTTGGGTGATGTGCATAATCATCATATAAACTTCTTTCGTCTATTTGGCCTCTAAATTCAAATCTTTTTTTTGGGAGTTTCAGATGTTTTATATTTTTCTTAATTTCTATAAAATCTACTCCAATCATTCTTGAAGCTGCTATCGCTGCGGTGATATTAGATAGATTGTGTAATCCTGGAATTGGAATATTTAAACTACTAATAAAATTTCCATTTTCATAATATTTTCCAATCGTATACTTTGAATTAATTTCAGTTGGAATTATTGAATAAGCTACGTTTTTAGCTGTAGTGTTTGACCACTTAAAATTTGAATAAAAATTATTTTTTGAGGTTTCACAATCAAAATTAAGTAGTAATTTTTTTGAGTTTTTAGCGAAACTTTTAAAAGAAGATATTACTTCACTTAAATTAGAAAAGTGATCGCAATGATCAAAATCAATGTTATTGATTATTCCGATATCAGACTTATATTTGTTAATTGTCCCATCAGATTCATCAACTTCAGCTACTAAGTATTTTGTATTTTCTAAATGACAATTAGAGTTGTAAATAGGAATTATTCCTCCGGTTATTGAAGAAGTATTACGAGTACATAATTCAAGTATTGTAGATAGAAATGTACTGGTTGATGTTTTTCCGTGGCTGCCGGCTACCGCCAGTGCCGTATAAGTCCGCATTAGCATTGCAAGTATCTCTGAACGATGTTTTATTGATAAATTTTTTTCTCTGCAATACGAAAATTCTTCATTTTCTGGCTTGATCGCGGAGCTTACAACAAAATTAATCAATTTGTTGGTAAATTTTGAAATAACAAATTCAATATTTTGTCGAATTTGAGAAGAAAAAATTACTGCACCTAATTCCTCTAATTTTTTAGTTTCATCGTTTTTAACTAAATCAGATCCTGAAACTGAACAACCTTTTTTAAGTAAACCTATTGCTAATGCTGACATTCCAATACCTCCAATCCCAATAAAATGAAAATGTCTTTTCGAAAGTAATTTTTTATCCAATGTTTATCTTTTACTTAAATTAAAATAACTTCTAGGTAAAATTTTGCTATTTTTTCTTAAAAAAAAATGTTTTTTTTCTTGAATTAATACAAAACAAGACTTATTTGCTTAATAAATCAAAAAAACCTTACGTTATTGCACAAAATTCAGTATGATCAGCAACTTAGGTTAATCATTTAGAAATTATTAATTATGACTTTGCGTGTTGCAATTAACGGCTTTGGCAGAATTGGTCGAAACTTTATGCGTTGTTGGCTTAGTAGAGGAGCTTACACCAATATTGAAGTAGTTGGAATTAATGTTACCTCAGATCCTAAGACTAATGCTCATCTATTAAAATATGACTCAGTTCTTGGTCAACTTGATGGTGTTGATATTAAATATACTGATGATACTTTTGTAATTAATAACAAGACTATCAAATGTTTCTCTGATAGAAACCCAATGAACCTCCCCTGGAAAGACTGGGGTGTAGATTTGGTTATTGAATCTACTGGAGTATTTAATACAGATGTTGGTGCAAGTAAGCACTTAGAGGTAGGAGCAAAAAAAGTCATCTTAACTGCTCCTGGTAAAGGCGATGGTGTTGGTACTTATGTTGTTGGAGTCAATGCTGATACATATAAACATAAAGATTATGATATTTTGAGTAATGCTAGTTGCACAACGAACTGTTTGGCTCCAGTAGTTAAAGTTTTAGACCAAACATTTGGGATTAACAAAGGTTTGATGACTACAATTCATAGTTATACAGGGGATCAAAGAATTTTAGATAATAGTCATAGAGATCTAAGAAGGGCTAGAGCCGCTGCTACAAACATTGTTCCTACTTCTACAGGAGCTGCAAAAGCAGTTGCTCTGGTATATCCAGAAATGAAAGGCAAATTAACAGGAATTGCGATGAGAGTTCCAACTCCTAACGTTTCCGCAGTAGATTTTGTTTTTGAATCATCTAAATCTGTCACAGCTGAAGAAGTCAATAATGCTCTCAAAGAAGCATCTCTAAGCTCAATGAAAGGCATTATTAAATATGGAGATGAACCATTAGTGTCAAGCGATTACGCAGGTACCAATGAATCATCAATTGTAGATAGTGACCTTACTATGTGTATCGGAGATAACCTTGTAAAAGTGCTTGCATGGTATGACAATGAGTGGGGTTATAGTCAGAGAGTTGTAGATTTAGCAGAGATTGTTGCAAAAAATTGGGAATAATTAA
>MWOO01000152.1 GCA_002025945.1 Prochlorococcus sp. HOT208_60m_813O14
TGGGTACGATAAAAAGCTTGTATATACCTTCATAAGAGAGCTATTAGACAGCGATAAAGAAATTAAAGAAAATAACAATCTAGACCTTGTAGACAATTACTTATTAGATAAAAATTTACAAGAACCTGCTCCTGAGATGCTGATGGCAGCAGAGCTTTTAGACGATTACTTATTAGATAAAAGATTTATGAGAGAACTTGAAGATGAAGAATATGATGCTGCTTAAAAATAACTATTAAATACGATTGACAGTCGATCTAACATAGAGGGATAAAACCATCTTTTTTATGAATACCTTAATAGTTTCTACTTTTGATTGTTCTTTTGAAGATTTTGATAAATTTGTAGCCGATTTCCATGAAAAGGAGGGACATAAATATGTCGAAGAATATGAACTCATCAAGGTAAATGACCATAAAAGTCACTTGATACTTAAAGTCAAAGATTTAGAAGGATTTGCTGCTGCTACAAGTACTCCAGAGATGAAAGAGTGGGATAAAGAAAATGGTTATAAAGACATTTGTTATTCACTAACTCCAGTTGAATAAATTGAAACGCTTACTAAGATTTGATGTGGTCTGATGATTAAAGATTTAATTAATCATGATTAAATCAATCTTAAGGATTCATGCAAAATATTCGAGACCGATTACTTTATCTATACGACAGTTCTGGTGATCGACTCGACCAAGGTTGACCAATTAGATCTTCACTAACCAATGGTCTGCAACACCAAGGTAAATTAACTTTTCTAACCTTTACGGAAAGTAAGTTAAGTGATCAGAAATTAAACTTTCGGGATTAATTCTGAACTATCTTAAAAATTAAGTCGTTTGTAAAGCATGAAGAAGTGAGTAATCACTTTTACTTACAAAACTAATTTCTAAGAAAATTCTTAATCTGATTATCAAATAGATCCCCTTTCTGTCGTCACCATTAAAAAAAGACCTGTAACAGGGTCTTTTTTTATGTCTTAAATTTTATTGATTTACTGTTAATCCACAAATAACTAAATATTTTTATCTCACTCTTTCCCGATCAGTTAATGCTTTTTCAAAAGTAGAAAAGAAAGTACAAATGCTATTCAATGCAACCAACAAAAGAACTACTGATCTTCCATGTTGATTTAATTGAAGTGTTCTTTGAGTCATACTCTTAATAATCTTCGTTGTAATCGGATGGACTACCAGTTAAAGAACAAACAACTGATTCCTCTTTTTTCATTTCTTTTATTTCCATTATTGGTCTGCCCATTTTCTTAAGAACATTTATATCTTCTTTAGTCTGACAGCGAGCAATTATGTTTCCTTTTTGATCAAAGCAACTGTAGTAAGTCATTTTATTAAATGCAATTTAAAGTTTATGGTTGATTTCAGTTGGAGCAACGCAACCGACTCATGACAACCATGTTTTAATCTAAGTCAGCAATAGATTTAAATGGCTAAAAAAAAGATACCTCTTTCCGTACCAATATGTTCATCAAACCGCACACATTAGATACGCAGTATTTTGTTCAAATCAATTAGAACAAAGAGGTAGTTAAACGAATATACAAGGGAGAATTTATGAGTGGAGATTTTGAGACTCTTGAAATTAATCAACCAAAAATTAAATATTTAAAACCAGAAGATAATACAGAATGGTTAGACAAATTAATTAATAATATTGAGGACATGAAGAACAAGATATCAAAAGAGTCTTAATAATTTAAGAAAGAAACTTTTTATTTGATTTTTAGTTTGAATGAAAAGCAATTCAAAAAAGAATTTAAATTTTGTATTTAAGGTAACCGCTTTTTTCTGAGCAGTATTCAGAATAAAAGTCCGACTATTTTTTTATGCAAAAAAATTTAGATGAAAATTCTTATGAAAAAAGAATTGAAAATATAGAAAAAGGAAAATCTTATTTAAAAAGTAATGGATTTTTCAAATCAAAATCTAATCTGTTCGAAGACATACAAAGATTTATCTATAAAAGGTAATTTAAAAAATGTTTTTTACTTTTGATTAATTAAATCTCTCCATAAGCAAGCCATCACATAAAAGAAAGAAAGACTTGAAAAGGTTATGAGAAAAAAAGAATGGGTCAATTTTCTATAACTAAATTAATCCCAATAATCCTGCAGTAAAACCAACAGCAGAAAAGAATACGAACTCGATTAAATCTCTTGGGGCAGAGTTCATAAAAAAAGTGATTTGAGTCATAATTTTATGACTTGAGAGAATCTCTTAAATCAAACTTTTCAGCTTTTTCAATTTGACATTCAGTATCATCTTCAGCACATTTGATTTCAGCTTTTTTGTTCATGTGGCTACTACAACCGCCTGCTATAACTGGTAAACCGGTCGTAGCTGTAAAACCAGTTAAACATGCAAAAGCTATATAAGGAAAAAGTCTTTTCATTTAATTGTTACTTTATGTAAACTTATTATGTTACATAAAAAGGTCAAGTGTGAGTAGCTGATAATTCGCGTGCACCCTATACCAATCATCTAAAGTGATTCAGCAAACCTATGAGTTTTATATTTATCTGAGTATTTTTACTTATATGTTGAGTTGAAGACTTTAAATAATTAATGTTTGTTTTGGGTTTATATATAAGTCATGGATAAAGAACATTTAATTGATTTAATATCTAATAGCATTATTTCTGAGATTAAAGATCTCAAAATTAATGAGGAAAAATTGATTGCAAATAATTATTTAAATAATCTGAATTTAAATCAGCTTAGAATGATTTCTAAAGAATTTATTTTGTAATTTTTATTGAATATTTATCTAAATGAATGAGTTTTTCTTTACTATCATTTGAATTTTAATAAGTTAATACCTTTTAATATGAATGATTCAGAAGAATTTAAACCTAGCCTTAAACAAATAAATGAGGATATCAGACCTACATGGGAAGATATCAAAAAACAATCAGAAGTTTTAGTTAACAAACTTGGTTGCCCTAGATCATTTGTAGGAGGGATGCTTCATGCAATAGCAAGCGACTTCTCTGATATGAAACTTGGGAATAAATGAAAAACTTATTGCTTACACCACTTTTCAAACTATTCAAAAAAAGCACTTTCCTCTTATCACTAAATCAAAACTCGTGCCCTGTTTTAGATGCTGAAGA
>MWOO01000153.1 GCA_002025945.1 Prochlorococcus sp. HOT208_60m_813O14
GTAAGCAAACATTCCACTACCTGCAATAAAACAATTAGCACCAGCATCGGCACATTGTGAAATAGTCCAATTTGCTTTTATCCCTCCATCAACTTCAATGTCTACATTTAAGTTTTTTTCGATAATAAAGTTTCTTATCTCTCTGATTTTATTAAGCATTGTTGGTATATAGGCTTGTCCACCAAAGCCTGGATTAACTGTCATCACCAAAACATGATCAACCATATCCATGATGTTTTTAATCATCTCAAAAGGAGTATGCGGGTTTAATGCCACAGAAGGAGATCCTCCTAAATCTCTTATTCTTCCAAGAACTCTATGCAGATGAATATTTGCTTCGGCATGAGCTATTACTACTCCTGGTTCACCATTTGCCCCTTTTGTAGCTTTTACATATGATTCAAGCATGGTTTCACAGTTGTACTGGCTAACCATTAATTGTGTTTCAAAAGGGACATTGCAATATTTCCTGCATGCAGCAATCATTTCTGGACCGAATGTGAGATTTGGTACAAAATTTCCATCCATTACATCAAATTGAATTCTATCTACCCCAGCTTCCTCGAGCTCTTTCACACATGCCCCCATATTCGCCCAATCTGCTGGTAAAACTGAAGGAATAATTTGAATTGGTCTATTAGCACCAGTTAAATTTGCTTGATTTGACTCAGTCATTTAATTTTTAAAATATTTAATAAAGATACTATATTTAGTTGTTTATTCCTAATTTCAAGTCACGGCCTGATAAAGTAACAGCTGTAAAGAGTTAAAAAAAGCTTACTAGCATAATAATTCTCATATAAAATGACATTTTTTATGAGATCATACTCAAAACCTTTTAGAAAATCCTCAAAATTTAATTGTGAATCAAACTTTAATTCAAGAAATTCTCGAAGTTGTCGAGCAAGCAGCTATTGCCTCAGCAAAACTAACTGGACTTGGTCAAAAAGATGAAGCTGATGCTGCAGCTGTCGAAGCAATGAGATTGCGAATGGGCAAAATTGAAATGAAAGGGAAAATTGTTATAGGAGAAGGTGAAAGAGATGAAGCACCTATGCTTTATATAGGTGAAGAGGTTGGTAGTGGAAGTGGACCAGGGGTTGACTTTGCAGTAGATCCTTGTGAAGGAACTAATCTTTGTGCGAATAATCAAAGAGGTTCTATGGCGGTTTTAGCTGCCTCTGATACGGGGGGTCTTTTTAATGCTCCTGATTTTTATATGAACAAATTAGCAGCTCCTCCTGCTGCTAAAGGCAAAGTTGATATTAGAAATTCGGCTACTGAAAATTTGAAGATACTCAGTGATTGTTTAGGTCTTTCTATTGACGAGCTTACTGTTGTTGTAATGGATAGAACTAGGCATAAAGATTTAATTAAAGAGATTCGAGGATGTGGTGCAAAAGTACAACCGATTTCTGATGGTGATGTTCAAGCTGCGATTGCATGTGGTTTTGCAGGAACTGGAACACATTGCTTGATGGGGATTGGAGCAGCTCCTGAGGGTGTTATTTCAGCTGCTGCAATGAGAGCTCTAGGCGGACACTTTCAAGGACAACTAGTTTATGATCCAGCAATCGCTCAAACTTCTGAATGGGCTGATTACACAAAAGAAGGAAATATAAAACGTCTTAATGAAATGGGTATAACCGATATAGACAAAATCTATGAAGCTAATGAATTGGCATCGGGAGAAAATGTTGTTTTCGCTGGAAGTGGCATAACTGATGGATTACTATTTGATGGAGTTAAATTTGAAAGGGATTGTGTAAGAACAAGCAGTCTAGTTATTAGTACATTAGATAGTACTGCAAGGTTTACAAATACTATTCATATAAAAGATGGTGCTAAGAGTATTAGCCTTTAAATATTCACTTTTGATCTTATGCATATTGTTGTCGTCGGACTGAGTCATCGCACGGCACCTGTTGAAGTGCGTGAGAAGTTAAGTATTCCTGACCAATCCATAACAGAATCATTGAAAGCATTAAAAGCTTTCTCCGATGTATTAGAAGTGTCAATCTTAAGTACTTGTAATAGGTTGGAAATATATGCACTAGTAAAGGATAAAAATACTGGAATTTCATCCATAAAAGAGTTCATTTCAGAATATTCTGGAATTATTTTTGAAGATTTAAATCCACATCTTTTTTGCTTTAGACAGGAAGAAGCAGTTTTGCATTTGATGAAAGTCTCTGCAGGACTCGATAGTCTCGTTTTAGGTGAAGGACAAATCCTTTCGCAGGTAAAAAAAATGATGAGATTAGGTCAAGAGAATCAATCTACTGGACCAATTCTTAATAGATTATTAACTCAATCAGTTAGTACTGGTAAAAAAGTAAGATCTGAAACAAATTTAGGAACTGGAGCCGTATCAATTAGTTCAGCAGCGGTAGAACTTGCCCAATTAAAAATTGGACAAGAAAAGGGTTTTGATACTCTTGTAAGTTTGGAATCAGAGAACGTTCTTGTTGTTGGCGCCGGACGAATGAGTAGGCTTTTAATAACTCATTTAAAATCAAAAGGATGTCATAAACTTATCCTTTTAAATAGAAATATTGATAGAGCATTAAATCTTGCTCAAGACTTCCCTGATTTAGAGATTGTTTGTAGAGGGTTAAACGAATTAGAAGAAAACATATCACTATCTTCCATTGTTTTCACCAGCACTGCTTCTGAAGAGCCAATTATTGATCTCGCAAAAATTGAAAAATTAAATTTGAGTAATAGACTTAAATTTATTGATATTGGTGTACCGAGAAATATATCTAATGATGTCAAACAACATGAATTTGTAAAATCATTTGATGTTGATGACTTACAAGAGGTCGTTTCAAGAAATCAAGAATTTAGACAGAAAATAGCAAAGGAAGCGGAATCTTTAGTAGAAGAAGAAATGATCATTTTTCTAGAATGGTGGGCAAGTTTAGAGGCTGTTCCCGTAATAAATAAACTTAGATCAGATTTGGAGTTAATTAGAAAAGAGGAATTGCAAAAAGCACTTAGTAGAATGGGACCAGATTTTTCGGCTCGAGAAAGAAAAGTTGTTGAAGCTCTGACTAAAGGAATAATTAATAAAATACTTCATACGCCGGTCACCAAGTTGAGAAGTCCTCAATCAAGAGAAGAAAGACAAGTCTCTTTGAAAATCGTTGAAAAATTGTTTTCTTTGGTAGAAGAGGATAAAAATAACTAACATTGTTCGATTTATATTAAGTTTTTCCAGTGATTTATCGAAATACCTTTATAAACTGACCATTTGTATTTCTAAATATGCCCATAATCAGTTACTTTAAGTAGTTGTATATCTACCTCCATTAGATTTAATGAAGCGTGTGTTGGCCATAATCCTCGGAGGAGGAAAAGGTTCTAGACTTTACCCTCTAACAAAAATGAGGGCCAAACCTGCTGTGCCATTGGCAGGCAAGTATCGTTTGATAGATATTCCGATTAGTAATTGTATAAATTCAGGCATTGAAAAAATGTACGTTTTGACTCAGTTCAACAGTGCATCTCTAAATAGACATATAGGAAGAACCTATAATTTAAATGGCCCTTTCGGTCAAGGATTTGTGGAGGTTTTAGCGGCACAACAGACTCCTGATAGTCCGAAGTGGTTTGAAGGTACTGCTGATGCTGTAAGAAAATACCAATGGTTATTTCAAGAATGGGATGTTGATGAATATCTAATATTGTCAGGTGATCAACTATATAGAATGGACTACAGTTTATTTGTTCAACATCATAGAGATAATGGCTCTGATTTAACTGTTGCAGCTTTGCCTGTTGATGAAGCTCAAGCAGAAGGTTTTGGACTCATGAGAACCGATGATGTAGGTAATATTAAAGAATTCAGTGAAAAGCCTACTGGAGAGAAGTTGAAGGCAATGGCAGTAGATACTTCAAAATTTGGATTAAGTAAGGAGTCAGCTGCTGAAAAACCATATCTAGCCTCTATGGGTATTTACGTTTTTAGCAGAAATACTCTTTTCGATCTTCTAAATAAATTTCCTAATTATACGGATTTTGGTAAGGACATAATTCCAGAAGCGCTGAATAGAGGCGATACTCTTAAAAGTTATGTATTCGATGATTATTGGGAAGATATCGGTACCATTGGGGCATTCTTTGAGTCAAACCTTGCATTGACTGAGCAACCAAAACCTCCATTTAGTTTTTATGATGAGAAATTTCCAATTTATACAAGACCTAGATTTCTCCCCCCTTCTAAACTTGTAGATGCTCAAATTACTGATTCAATAGTTTGTGAAGGTACAATCTTGAAGTCATGCAGTATTTTACATTGTGTTTTAGGGGTAAGAAGCAGGATTGAGAGTGATTCGGTTCTAGAGGACACTCTTGTTATGGGAGCCGATTTCTTTGAATCACCTGAAGAGAGGATTGAACTAAGAAAAGGAGGCGGAACGCCTCTTGGAGTAGGTGAAGGAACTACTGTAAAAAGAGCAATCCTTGATAAGAATACAAGAATTGGAGATAATGTCGTGATAATTAATAAAGATCGAGTAGAGGAAGCAGATAAGCCAGAATTAGGTTTCTATATCAGAAATGGAATTGTTGTAGTAGTTAAAAATGCAACCATAGCGAACGGAACTGTTATTTAAATCTTTTCGATCATTTTTCGCTGACATAAGTATTTTTTTTGAGCAATTTTGTTCAGTTGTAGGCACACTATATTTATTGAGTTTTTTAATTTTTTATGTCCAAGGCACATTTTGGTTTAATAGGTCTTGGTGTTATGGGCGAAAACTTAGTTCTTAACGCAGAGAGAAATGGATTTTCTAGTGTAGTTTTTAATAGGACTTACTCAAAAACTGAAGAATTTTTACAAGGTCGTGGCCTTGGGAAGAATATAGAAGGAGCTGAAACTCTTCAAGAATTTGTTAACAAGCTAGAGAGACCTAGAAGAATTCTAATGATGGTAAAAGCTGGACCCGCAACTGATGCTGTCATTGATAATATTTCTGGATTTCTCGAGGAAGGAGATTTATTAATAGATGGCGGTAACTCTCAATTTAAAGATACAGAAAGAAGGGTTAATACACTTGAAAGTAAAAGTTTTGGATACATTGGTATGGGAGTTTCTGGAGGTGCTAAAGGAGCTCTAGAAGGCCCAAGTATGATGCCTGGCGGGACTAAGGCTTCATATGATGCAATAGAAAACTTATTAACAAAAATGGCTGCCAAAGTTGAAGACGGACCATGTGTTGCATATGTTGGACCAGGAGGCTCAGGTCATTTTGTAAAAACTGTTCATAACGGAATCGAATATGGTATTGAACAAATACTTGCAGAAGCTTATGACCTTATGAAGAGAGTCAAAGGCATGAATGGTAAGCAGATGTCAGAGGTATTTGGTATTTGGAATAATACTGATGAATTATCTTCT
>MWOO01000154.1 GCA_002025945.1 Prochlorococcus sp. HOT208_60m_813O14
GGATTTCTGAATTATTAAATATTTATGTAGCCTCTACCAAAACAAACTAAGCAAGTCCTTCTTGAATTTTCATGAGTTTTGAAATTTCCTGCCCCTCCACATTTTGAACATTTTATTTTATCAATTGATGTAACGTCGTTAGAGATTATTTGTTTTAAAGCAATTTTTGGATTTTCCATCTTGGGTTGTTTACTGTAGTAAGTATCCCGGCAGCTAACTATAAAGTCAAATTGCTATTTTTGGGTCACTTAAAATCTTAAATTTCTCTTTAATTTTTCTATTGAAAGTTTCTATAGATTTTTCATCAAAGGAAATTATTACTAATTCAAGCCCAGCATTATCATTTGGTCTCCAACAATTGTCTGGAGCTTCTTCAAACCAAGTATTAATTTTCTTTCCAACAATTTGTATTTGTAAAGGCAATGATTTATTTGGTATCCAAATACGTCCTTTTATTCGAAGAATGTTTAATTCATCCAAGATTTTTGACATCTCCTTTTCAAAGTCATTTTTTTCAAGGAAATAATTTAATTGAAATGAATCTGATACAAGCTCAACATGATTATGGTCATGTTGTTCAGTTAAAAATTCTTTATAAGTCTCTTTTTTAAAATTAAACTCAAATAAATAATTTAAATCAATTTTGCCATTCTTGGATTTAAGGACTGGTGTAGATGAGTTTAGACTTCCTTGAATTTTATTTTTTACAACGTCAAACTGATCATCATTTAAGATATCTGATCTAGAGACTAAAACGATATCAGAAACTTCTAGTTGCTCCTCAAAAAGTTCATCTATAGTGGCATTGTGATCAATTTTATCTGTTTCATTATATTGTTTTGTTATTTTATTTAAATCATTAATTGGTGAACCATTAAGCATTGATTCTCCATTAACGATACCAACAACAACATCAAGGTAAATGGAAGATCTAATCTCAGGCCAGTTAAGTGCTTGAATTAAGGGAATTGGTAATGCTAAGCCACTTGTTTCGATAATTATTGATTCAATATGAGTATTAAATTCTAGGAGAGCTTTTATTGATGGAACAAAATCATCTTGAACAGTACAACATAAACATCCATTGTTTAATTCGATTACGCAGTCGTCTTCAGATTCATCACATTTATCACAACTTTTAATCAAATCACCGTCAATTCCAACATCACCAAATTCATTAATTATCAAACCAAATTTTTTATTACTCTCTTTTAATAGATATCTTAGAAAAGTTGTTTTACCTGAACCAAGAAATCCCGAAACAACTATAACTGGTATTTTTTTTTTCATCTTTGATGATTAACAACCTAAGCTATATTCTGTACTCTCTCCTGTAGAACTATTTGTGCCATTAGCAATAGCACATAATTGTTTTTGTTGTGTACGACTAAGAACAGCATCAGTAAAATCTGCACCATCTATTTTTGCTCCTTCAAAATTACTTTCCATTAATAAGGCATTTGTGAAATTTACATCTGAAAGATCTGCATCTGTAAAATCAGTTGCATAAGCAAGTGCGTCTCTTAAATTAGCTCCAGTAAAAGTTGCATTTTGCAATTTACTATTATTAAATACAGCACCCTCTAAATTACTTTCACTGAAATTAAATCCATTCAGATCAAACTTAACATATTCGTTGCCACTTAAATCTTGACCATGCATATCTGGCTCTAAATTAAGATCTTGCTGATTTCTAATCTCAGGAGGTCGTTTAGCCCATGCGGAGTTAACAGAATTAAAAAAAATAATTCCAATAAGTAATAATGCGATTAATGCATTTTTTAGTGATGGGAAAACAATTGATTTAATCATAATAAGACTGTATTTTAGAACTTAGGTGTTTAAAGTTTGTAAGGCTATTTTATAGGAAAATATATGGCAATGTCACTAAAGGTTATTGTTCCTCCTCATCCATTAATAAAACATTGGCTTTCAATATTACGAGAAAAAAATACTCCAAGTATTTTGTACTCAACAGGATATGAACAATTAGGAAAATGGCTTACATATGAAGCATTACGGAACTGGTTGCCATATAAAAAAGAAATAGTAAATACTGATAATGGGGACGCAGATGGATTCTTCATTAATAATGATTATCCAATAAAAGTTCTCGCAATGTTGCCTGAAGGGTTATCTCTTTGGTTTGGATCTAAAGAAGTAATTCCTAATTCAACCCTCTCATTAGGAGAACTTCCTAAAACTATTGAATCAAATGAGGGAATTATATTTTATTCAGAACAAATAACAACAAAATCAGCAACATTAGAAACTTTAATGAAATTAAAGGAACTAGGGGTTGATTCAAATAGGATTCTTTTAATAACTGCTATTTGCTCAAATAAAGGGTTAAATAAAATTGCGAAATTATTCCCTAATCAGGTAATTTACACTTCTTGCATAGATAAGGAAGACGAAAAAACACAAATATTAGTACCGGGTATTGGGAATTCTTTATCGCGTTTAAGTACTATATTTCAACATAAGAACTAATATAGAATATAAGAGTAAATATTTTACCAATGTCTGAATACAGAGATTCGTCTTCAAATAATCTTTTATCATTAATAAGTGGTGCTTTTATTGGAGCAGCAGGTCTAGCTTGGTGGTTAATATCCGAAGCAGACAAAAGAAAGGAGGAAAAAAAACAAAAAGCAATGATGTATTCTTCCAGAATTCAAGACGGCTCTGAAGCGATTGATTCAAATGAAAATATAAATGAAGTTGAAGGAGAAAATCTGGAGAAGAAAGTTGAGCAACTTAATTCTGCAATTGCTGATGTGAGGAAGCAACTTGAAGAGTTGGGGCAATAGAATAAAAAAGGTTCA
>MWOO01000155.1 GCA_002025945.1 Prochlorococcus sp. HOT208_60m_813O14
TTACAGGACTATCAGTTTCATATGCTGCTTCCATGATTGCTTGAACTTGCTCAAGGTTATTAACATTGAAAGCTGGAATACCGTAACCATTCTCAGCAGCGTGATCTAAAAGTAGTCTTAGTGGAACGAGGGCCATAATTAAAATAAGTTAAATGCTATATAAAGCATATGTTTCAGCGAGTTTAGTATAAAGGGGTATCAAATGTCACGTCATTAGATATACAAAATACTAAATTAAAGAAACTAATTTTATGGCCCAGAGTATATTTTTAGAATTTTTTAGTTAGTAAGTGTAACCTGCTACAAACAATTGCTCATCAGATGAAGGTTGAGATCCTGCTACATAGGTACCTTTTGAAGCTTCAGAGTTTGCTTGAGCTCTTGCTATTAATGCCTTTTGACCTCCTTCAATGTCGCTTCCTTTCCAGGCCTTTAAGCATGAGTGCTGCAATGCTCTTCCATAGGAGAATGAAACATTCCATAAAGCTTTCCTATAAAGAGTGTTCATATTATTTAAATAAACAGAAGCAGCTTCTTCGCTTAACCCTCCTGATAAGAAAACTATTCCAGGAACAGATGCAGGAACGCATCTTTCCATTGTTCTAATTGTCAATTTCAGCAATTTTCATAGGATCAGCTTTTGTTGGACAATCTGCTCCATTAACAGTCATTGATGGTTTTAATAGAGTGCCTTCTAGAAAAACTCCATTTGCTTGACAGGCAATATAAACCTGCTTTATTACCTCTTCTTGAACTTCAGCAGTTTTTTCAATAGTATGGTCGCCGTCCATTAAGATTTCAGGTTCAATAATTGGTACCAATCCAGATTCTTGAACTGATCTTGCATACCTTGCTAATCCCCAAGCATTCTCTTGAATTGATAGTTTTGAAGGACAACCATCATTTGTAATTTGCAGAACTGCTCTCCACTTTGCAAATCTGGCACCTTGTTCATAATATTTTGCTGCTCTTTCAACTAACCCATCTAAGCCAGAACAAAAAGTTTCTACACCTCCTCCTCCAGGAAGTGGATTTAGGCCTTTATCGACCTTTATACCTGGAATAATACCTAAATCATTTAGTTTCTTAACCATTGACTTTCTTGATGATTCTGACAAAGAGTTTCTTCGAAGAGGATTGCTCCACTTATATATTTGCCAAGACCTTCTGTAGTAAAAAGCATTCCTCTATATGCCTTCCTATTGTCTTCAGTATTCTCAACGCCAATTCCAGCGAGTCTTTTACCTACTGTTTTAGTGGATTCATCTACTGCTAATATTCCTTTTCCTTTAGAAGCTAGTAATTGAGCATTTTCTTTAAGCTCATTTTTGTAATAATTTAAAGCCATTCTTTAATAATTCAGTTCAATTGATTTTTCCAGAATATGAAAAAAAAATAAAATCAATCCAATACTTTATCGAGTGATAATTGCTACTTATAGATGTATAGCCTTAAATTTTGATAATTAATCCACTTTTCGAAGATTCTCTTATGGCTTCGCAGACTTTATGACTAGCAAGTCCCTCATGTAAGCCTGGGATTACAGGTGTTCTGTTAATTATACTCTGAGCCCATAAATTTTGAATTCTCAAAACTGGAGCTATTCTCCCATCAGTCCATGTTTTTTCAAAATTAAAACTTGAATCTGCAGTTAGATTTTGTATTTTATTTTCGTTGTTTGAATATTTCAAATTAAAACCATGTACATAATCTTTTTGGTTTTCGCTTTTAAGAATAAGTGAACCTTCGCTTCCATATATTTCTAAACTAAATCCTCTACCATTTTTAGAAATCGATGATAAAGATACCTGACATGGAATAAGATTCGAGCTGTAGTTGGATATTTCTATATTGGCTAAACATACATCTTCACTCGTAACATCATTTAAATCAGATGAATAAGGTAAAGGTCTTTTTTTTATTGATGTTGCTAACTTGCCAGACACGTTTATTGCTTCTCCAAAAAACCAATTCAACATATCGAATGCATGAGTTCCTAAGGCACCAATAACTCCTCCACCTTTTTCTTTTAATGAATACCAATTCCAGGATCTTTTGGGGTCGGATCTACTACCCATTAACCAATCTAATTTTACTAAATATATATCTCCTAAGATATTTTCATCAATAAGTTTTTTTGTCTGAAGGAAAAGAGGTACTGCTCTATATTCAAAATCAACACATACGCTTAAATTATTAATCAAAGATATTCTCTGAAGCTCTTCAATTTCTGTGGAGGATATTGAAACTGGTTTTTCTAGTAGCAAATTTTTATTATTCTCAAGAGCTTGTTTTGCTAATTTAAATCTTGATTCAGGAGGAGTGGCAATAATAATTCCATCAATTTTTGGAGATTTAACTAAGTCTTCCCAATTATGAAAAAAATCTAAGCCCGTTTCTTTTTCTAATATCGATTTTTGCTTTTTCTCGTAATGATAAATTGCTACAGGAGTTAAGTGATCAGAATCTTTTAATGCCTCTAAATGAACTTTTTTCCCAAACCCTAGTCCAGCTATTGCTATTTTTAATTTTTTATTTTTAGTATTCATTCTTATCCATTAATAAACTCTGAACAGCTATTTTCAATAACAATATCTATAAGTTCATCATTATTAGAAGTTTGCCATTTTGAATTGAATTGAGGAATTCCATTTTTTGATGTATCTTTGAACTTTTTTTCATTGCAATTAATTCTCATTACATAAAGTGATAACTCTCCATTATCATCAGAATTAGTTGGATTCTTAAAGAACTTTGTTAATACACTTATTTCACCATTTGGGAGAGGCTTAATACTCCCTTTATCAAGCCATTCTTTCCCATCATCATTCTCTTTAAGGAGAACCCAATCAACATTTCCTATGGCATATGAATAGGAGGCAAAATTAAATATAAAGAGTAAAAGGCTTAAAGAAAAATAAAATAAATTAGAAAATATTCTCATTTTATATATTTGCTTCTGCAAGTTCTTTTACTCCATGGATTTTTAAAATTTTAGTCAAAGTAGTCTTGAGATCTTTCCTTTTCACTATTACATCAACAAAACCATGCTCAAGAAGATATTCAGCTGTTTGAAAATTATCGGGTAATTTTTCTCTTAATGTTTGTTCAATAACCCTTCTTCCCGCAAATCCAATAAGCGCTTTAGGTTCCGCCAAAATTAAATCACCTAACATCGCAAAGCTGGCTGTTACCCCTCCAGTAGTTGGATGAGTTAATAATGGCATATAAAGGAGATTTTTCTCTTTATGTTTTTTTAGTGCTCCAGAAATTTTTGCCATTTGCATGAGACTTAACATACCTTCTTGCATTCTTGCCCCACCTGATGCACAAACAATAAGAATTGGGTAATTTTCTAAAGTTGCTCTCTCAATAATCCTTGTAATTTTTTCACCAACTACTGAACCCATAGATCCTCCCATAAATCTAAAATCCATAACAGCTAATGCTAAGGGAATTGAATTTACAGAACAAAAACCTGTTATGACGCTATCTCTTAAACCTGTACCTGCTTGACTTTCTTTAATTCGATCAGCATAAGACCTTCTATCTTTAAAACCTAAAGGATCTGTAGGGCTTAGTGAACTATCAAATTCTTTGAATGAATTTTTATCAGCAATTATATTTATCCTTTCATCACTATTAATTCTATTATGGTGACCACAATTACTACAAACATTGAAATTTGAAATTAGGTCTTTTCTATAGGCTACTTGCGAACACTCTGAACATTTAACCCACAAACCATCTCCTTCGTCAGTATCTTGGGAAACTTTCCCAACAAATTGATCTTTACGCCTTGCGGCAAACCAGTCGATTAATGACACAACGTTACCTGTTTTTTCTATTTAAATCTAAGTAAGGTACTTTTATCAAGAAAGATATATAAATATTTGATATTTTCTAAATTAGAAACTCCTCAATGTTAAAAATATAATTATTTGAGTTAATAATCAAAATTAATTATTATTTATTTTTCTCCTCAATCATTTTATGAATTATTGGAGTAAGAATTAGTTCCATTGCGAAACCCATTTTTCCACCATTTACAACGATACTTGTTGGACTTGACATGAATGAATCGTTAATCATTCCAAGTAAGTATTGAAAATCAATACCCCATTTCTCTCTTGCACCTTTTCTGAAATGTATGATCACAAAGCTCTCATCAGGAGTTGGGATATTTCTGCAAATGAAAGGATTTGAAGTGTCAATTGTGGGAATTCTTTGGAAATTAATATCGGTTTTGCTGAATTGTGGGCAGATGTGATTTATATAATCAGGCATTCTTCTTAATATCGTATCCACAATGGTTTCCGCTGAGTAACCTCTTTCTGCGTTATCTCTATGGATTTTTTGAATCCACTCTAAATTTGTTATCGGAACAACGCCAACAAGTAAATCAGCATAGGATGCCACATTGTATCCATCACCTTCCACCCCGCCATGCAAACCTTCATAAAAAAGTACGTCTGTTCCCTCAGGAATATCTTCCCATGGAGTAAATTGCCCAGGCTCTAGGGATGTCCCAAGTCTTGTATTATGTTCTTCTGCTTCTTCAAGACTATGAAGATAATATCTTTTTTTCCCTCCTCCAGTTTCACCATAGATTTTAAAAAGTTCTTCTAACTTGTCAAAAAGATTAGCCTCTGGACCAAAATGAGAGAAATTTTCCCCTTTTGAAAGTGCGTCTGCCATCGCTTTTTTCATAGGCATTCTTTCAAATCTGTGGTAACTATCACCTTCTACAACTGCGGGAACAATATCTTCTCTGGCAAAAATATGCTCAAAGGCTCTTTTTACTGTACTTGTTCCTGCTCCTGAAGATCCTGTTACAGCAACTACTGGATGACGTTTTGACATTTTTTAAAAACAATATCTAATGATTCTGACAGGTCATATGCCAACTTTATGTTTTACTTAAAAATATTTTTTTATTTATTAATTTTTTTTTAAATTTCATCCATTATTTTATCTCCAATTTCACCGCAAGATAATACTTCGGAAGACCCATCAGCTAAATCGGCTGTTCTAAATCCTTTTGATAAAACTTTATCAATGGCAGTTTCTAAATTTTCTGCGGCTTCTTCTTCATTTAATCCAATTTTTAACATCATGGAAGCAGATAAAAGCATCGCAATGGGATTTGCTATGTTTTTACCAGCTATATCAGGAGCCGAACCATGAACCGGTTCAAAAACTCCTGGGCCATAATTGTTTAGAGAAGCAGAAGGAAGCATACCAATAGAACCAGTTAACATTGCGGCTAAGTCGCTTAAAATATCTCCAAATAAATTACTTGTTAAAATTACATCAAATTGACCAGGATCTCTAACTAATTGCATTGCTGCATTATCAACGTACATATTGCTTAGAGATATATTTTTATCTTTTGAGGTGATATTTAAAACTGTATCTCTCCACAATTGACTAACCTCAAGAACGTTTGATTTATCAACAGAACATATTTTTTTATTTCTTTGGTTAGCAATTTTTATTGCTATTTCTGTTATTCTCTCTATTTCGGCCGAATCATAAACCATCGTATTGAAAGCTCTTGGGATTTTTGTATTTGTTATATGTCCTCTTGGTTTTCCAAAATAAATTCCCCCTATTAATTCTCTTACAACAATAAGATCTACATGCTCAACTATTTCTTTTTTTAATGTACTTGCATCTAATAGAGATTTTCTTATTTTGACAGGCCTGATATTTGCGAAAAGGTTTAGGGCAGATCTTAACTTTAGTAATCCACTTTCTGGCCTTAATTCTCTTGCAAGAGAGTCATATTTAATATCTCCTACACATGCTAAAAGTACAGCATCACTTTTTTTGCATTGATCAAGTGTTTTATCTGGAGCAGGAGTACCATATTTTTCATAAGCTATCCCTCCAAATAATTCTTCAATAATCTCAATATCGAAATTATGATTTTTTGAAAGCTTTTTTAAAACTTTTTTTGAAACTTCTGAAATCTCTGGTCCAATTCCGTCCCCTGATAATAAAACTATCTTATATTTCTTCATTTGAATTTTTGTTTATTAAGAACAATAAATTATTGCTTGTCTAATTGTCTAAGTTTTTTTGCTAATTCTGGTAATTTTTTAAAAATACTTGAACTCCTTAACCATGACTTATTTTCCATCGCGGGGAAACCACTAATTACCTTGCCATCTTCTATGTCACAATGGATTCCGCATTTTGAACTCGCAATGACATTATTCCCAACTTTTACTCTATTATTGACTCCTACTTGCCCTGCCAAAATAACACCATCTCCAATATTTGCTCCTCCAGCTATACCAACTTGAGCTGCAAATGCACAATTCTTTCCAATTTTAACTCCATGACCTATTTGTATTAAATTATCCAATTTTGTTCCCTCATCAATAAAAGTAAATCCAACTGCGGGCCTATCAATACAACAATTCGTTCCAATTTCTACAAAACTCATTATTTTTACACCACCTTTTTGAGGCATCTTTACCCATTTGCCATTTTTAGGAATAAAACCAAATCCCTCTGATCCAATAACAGAATTTGAATTAATTACACAATTATTTTTTAGAGTGGAATTTTCGTAAATAACGCAATTTGGATGAATTATATTATTATTGCCTATTCGAACATTGCCTAAAATTGATGCTCCAGAAAGAATATGATTATTGTCACCAATTACAGTATTTTCTCCAATATATACGTTGGGTCCAATATGGCAATCTGCTCCAATTATTGCTGTTTTATCTATAACCGCTGAAGCGTGAATTCCTGGTTTGAAATTGATAGTTTTATATAAACAATCCAATACTTCTGCAAATGCAATTCTTGGGTTTTTAACGATTATGTTTGATATATTGAGTTTCTTTAGGGCACTAACGATTTCATCGTTATTAGTAGTTATTATTGCTGATGCTTTAGTTTGATCTAATTTTTCTTTAAGGATATTATTTTCTTCTAAAAAAGATATTTGATGTTTAACTGCAGCATCTAACGAGGCAGCATCATCTATATATAAATCTTCAAAAATATTGGCTCTAATAAAATTTGAATTTCCTTTTTTTATTAGATCAACTAAATCACTTAAAAGCATTTTTCAGTTTTAATTTTTTTCTAAGAGAGAGCAAGAACATCTCTGTGTACGACAATTATCGAGGAGTTGTTATTTTCTTTATTATTTAGGATACTTCTTAATTTGTCGCTACTTATTGATACTAAACCTTTTGCAACCTCTTTATCATTTGTATTTACGATTTTAACTGCCTGATTAATCGTAAAGTTTCCTTCTACATTCTTAACACCAACCGCTAAAAGTGAGGCACCTTTTTTTTTAATTGCAAAAGAAGCGCCATCATCTAAGGTAATTTTCCCTACTGTTTGAATTGCATGTGAAAGCCAACTTTTTTTGTTTCCTATAGGTTTTTCTACTGGATAAAATAAAGTTCCAATTTTATTGTCATTAAAAATTTTAATTAAGTTTTTTTTATTAGTTCCATCAACAAGTTGGACTTCGACTCCTCCTTTTGTTGCTATTTCTGCAGAAATTAATTTTGTAGAAATTCCTCCTGTTCCCCATTCATTATTTGAGTTTTGAATATTTTTATCTTTAATTTCTTTTAATTCACTATTATGAACTTCTTTAATAGGTTGCGCATCTTGATTATTACGTGGATCTTTTGAGTATAGATTTTCAATATCGGTTAATAAAATAAGCTTGTTAGCATTTA
>MWOO01000156.1 GCA_002025945.1 Prochlorococcus sp. HOT208_60m_813O14
AAATTAGTTGAGCCTTTAAGAAAACTTTTTAAGGATGAAGTTAGAAAATTAGGCGCTTCTTTAGGTTTGCCGGATGAAATTATAAAAAGGCATCCATTCCCAGGACCAGGGCTAGCGATAAGAATTTTGGGGGAAGTTACAAATGAAAAACTTGATTGTTTAAGAGATGCTGATTGGATAGTGAGAGACGAAATTAAGAAAGCAGGTCTTTACAATGATATCTGGCAAGCTTTTGCAGTATTATTACCTGTTAAAACTGTCGGAGTTATGGGAGATAAAAGGACTTATGCATGGCCAATAGCTTTACGTTGTGTATCTAGTGAAGATGGTATGACAGCAGACTGGTCAAAAATCCCATTTCAGATTTTGGAGAGAATTTCGAATAGAATAGTAAATGAAGTAGTTTCAGTTAATAGAGTTGTTTATGATATAACTAGCAAGCCTCCTGGAACTATTGAGTGGGAATAGTCCAAGAGTAAAAACCTAGTTATAGTCTAAAAAACGTGTGCTCACCCGAAGATAACCTGTCTTAATTTTTACCTATTTGCAATGGTTTTCAGATCTTGATGCTCACCCCAGTCTCACCCAGAGTCAAATGAGTTTCTCTATAGAGAATTCGTAGATAATTAGACTAAAGGTTTAATTTTTATCTTTTCTCTATGTATTTGAAGAAATTTTTTATTTGGGCGACATTCTTTGAACTCGGGTAAATTTATTTTTATACCTTCATATTTTTTTAGTTCTTCATATAATTTTTTATCTTTTTTAATTTCATCTCTTAAATTTACCTTGTAATTATCATCAATAAAAATCAAATTATTCTCAAAACAAGCATCTACTAGTTTTGATAAGCAAATACCATTTTGCGGATCTAATCTATGATCTTCATAATCTGCCCATCTTAAAATATGTGCTGCCGTTAAACATGATTTGGTTTTTATACCAGTAATTGCACATTCATAGTTGTAGTTTTTTAAAACAAGTTTTCTAAAGAAATTTTGATAATGTCCTCTTGTTTGGATTGATTTTGCGATGGTGTTTGAGACTTTAAAATTATGAGAGAATATTTGTTTTCTCGCTTGGATTTGCACTTTATTTTCTTCATTATCAAGATCTAATTTTTTATCAGTTGCCTTATTTAAAATAAACAAAAATTTGTCTAATGATATATCGTCAATTCCATAATTATCAAAGCATCTTTCCCAAGTAGGACCTTTATGATCTAGATCACTTGGTTTTAAATCACTTTGAAAAATTGAATTATTGAATTCTAAAGGTTTAATTATGTTGCCGAATACGTCACCCTCTTTGAAATCAGGGTTATTAAGTTTATCAGCAACTTCTATAGTATTTATTTTTCCCGCACCAAAAAAGTAGAACTGTTTATTGAAAGAACTTTTTTGTGAAACACGGTAAATGAATAGATCTCCCTTTTTCAATTTATTGTTGTTATGAATATTCCATGTATATTTTTCGTAATTTATATCTCTATGTTCTTTTTTCCCAGTTGTTAAAAAATAAAATTTTGTCTGTAAATTTAGGATTTCTTCTCTGAAACAATTAGTTCTTAATCTCCATATACCTGAACCCTTTTCTTTAAGTTCAAAAATATCATGATTACCATACCAAGCGTTTGAGTCCGAACTATTTCTCTCTAAATTTCCCCTAACAACTGCTTTCCAACTAGAGTCTTTTTGTTCAATAGAAGGTTCTATCTTTTCATATATCTCATTAAGATGTGCCTCTCCTTTCAAATCTCTTAGAACTTCAATTAGTTTTTTGACGCCAATTTTCCATACATGACTCAATCTATTTGGCAGTTTATCAAACAATAAATTTCTTCATTGATGATATGTGAGTAGTTCTATGATGTTCTCTACAAAATCATCATTTTTAAATTTTAAATAGTAGTGCAATTGAAACCTTTTTTGCTCACCTCATGCTCACCCATGAAATGTCTGTTAGTATGTTCCCAAGTATCCGTTGCAATAACTGATGTTTTCTTTTTCTTTTACAACTAGAACCATTGAGTGGGAATAAAGCGATTTTAAGAACCCAGTTATAACTTGCATTAATCGGTTTTACGTGAGACATAGTCAAAATGATGGTTATGTTATAGCAGTGGATTTGAACGATAAAAAATCTGGTGGTTTTACGTGGGTTTTACGTAGCACTTTTTCTCTGTCTCTGTAGAGAAATCGTATAAAGTCTATTTTCTCTACACTTGTAATATTTAAAAAATTTAGAAGTTTTTCTTGAGTTGATTATTTTTAAAAATAAGAATTGAAATATTGCTACAATAATTTTGCGATTATTGTCTTCAAACTATGCCATGGAGGAGACTTGGGATTTTTTACTTTATGAATTTCGTAGACTTGGTGGAATAGCAGATAATGTAATTCAAAAAGATGGTGAATGCGGTAGAGGTATCTTTTCTGTCGATCCGAGTGTGAAATCAAGAATTTTTACCCCAACTAAATTACTAGTCAAAAAAGATGATATTTTCTTGGAAAATAATAAATTAAGAATAAAAAAAGATAAGAAATATGGTCAAGACGTCCGAAATTTTTTTAATTTTTACCAAGATAATTTTTCATGGGGATCTGGCGGAAAAGAAACAACAGAATTATTTGAGAAAGGGTTAAGTTTATTTAATCCAAATTTAAAGGAATTAATTAAAAAATATGCTTTAGTTGATCTTGAAAAAAGGCACAAAGGAACATGGGAAAATGTCGTTAAGAATCAATTCTTAAATGCTAGGGTAGTTAAGTTTAAAAATATTAGTGTGATTGCCCCTATTTGGGAACTTGTAAATCATAAAGTAAAATCTTTCAATTTTATACTTAGTGATCAAGGAATAAGTATCCCAAATTATCCTCCTTTAAACTCTGAGATAACATTTACATATAGCGAAATGAGTCCATTAAGTTGTTTTTTTGATTATGGTTTTTTTTCTGAAGAAACCATGGTATTTTCAATTCCTTTTTCAGTTTATTTACAAAATATTGACATTAAAATTTCTTGCAAAGGAAAAAGTCTTCAAGACGACTCTATGAAAATAGAAAGATCTGGTAATCATTTTATTTTAGAGGGGTTGCCTATTGCTAATGTCAATTACCCTAAATTACCCTTTCACTATTTCAATGAAATTCTTAGAAAAATAGGTAATATCAATATTCCGCAAGATCTTTTATTGAAAATATTTAATTTAAATATTTCAATGAGAAATAAAATTTTGGATGAGTCTAATTTAATAGATAATGAAGTTTCTAAGATATTGACTAAACTTATGCTTTATGAAATTAATCTAATTTCATCTCAAGATTAGAAACATACGCACCCTTAATTGACCATGACCTTATAGACATAATTTTTTCTGAACATAATCTTACTTCTCTTGATTTTCCAAGATTACTTAATATACTTCCAAGATTGTAGTATGCATCTACATTGTCAGGTTTTAATTTAATTGCTTTGCGAAAAGATATTTCTGCTTCTTGTATTTTTCCAAGATCTTTTTGTATAGTTCCCATATTATTATGTCCTACGGACCAATTTGGATTCAATTCAATTGTTTTTTTGAGTAATAATTCTGCTTCCCTTAATTTCCCTTGGTTTTTTAAAATGAGACCATAGTTTGAAAAAATTCTATAGTCATTTATTTTTTGCTCAATACAGTATCTATAATATCTTTCTGCTTCTAAAATATTTCCTTTTGAATGTAATAAAAATGCTTTACTAATTATCTGTGCCTTTATCGTGTCAGTTTTTGCATCTTTATTAATCTTTTTTAGATTTTTTTTGTTCCCAAAACCTGTCATAAAAATTCCTTTGCAATTATTATATCTTCTTTTTGTGTTTCAAAAATATATAATATTTAGATTGCTTGTTATTACGAACGAATTCTCTACAATTAGTTCATATAATTACAACGCAAAGTATAAAGAATGGAGTTAATCGGTTTTACGTGGGTTTTACGTGAGAATAGTGCCACTACCCAAGTCAATGATACCAACGACTTTGAAGCATCAAAATTGGGTGGAACCATTGAGTGGGAGTAGAAAATCTTTAACAACCTAGTTATAGATTTTTAAAAAAGGTTTTATGTGAGAATAGCGCCAACACTCAAGAAAAATCATACCAAAGATTTTTATGCATCAAAAATTGTTGGAACCAATGATTGAGAATAGTTTATAGAGTAAGAGTGTAGTCACACAATCAAAATGAGGTTTGTTTCATCACTTTGTCATCGTCTTCACAAAGAAATAGTTGAAAGTTTATTTTCTATATACTTTTATAAAATTAAAAAAACAAGAAATCTTATTTTGGTTTTTCCAAAAAGTTAAATCTTGGATGTTTTTAGTATTTAGTTTATTTTTAGAAATCCAGAACTCATACAGACTGGCGAATGTATTGGGATGTTTATCTTCATATTGAGCACAGTTTTGTAATTTTCTTATGAAATTATGTCTTGATATTTATTAGTTCGATTCAATATTTCAATTGCAGGTTTCAGCAAATCTTTGTAGTTCTTCCAGCCACCAATTGATTTTGAATTTATTGGGGAACGAACTTGAACATTACTTGCTGTTAAAACTAAGCGTGAATTTAGATGAGGTGATAGATATTTATCGTCCCACTCCCAACCTAACCAAGAGATCAAAGATTTAATTTCTTGTTTAGGTTTACAAACTAATAAGTCGTAGTTTAGGTCATATATTTTCGATCTATATCTATTCTTATATTTGGTCATTATTTCGTCCTGATCTAAATAAACATTTGCGGAATCTACTAAGGAAGAGGAATATTGATTTCCTTTAGCAAAATGTGCTCTATAAATTGAGAGAATATTATCTAAAGGATGACGCAAACAATGAATAATTTTGGCGTTAGGTATTTGACCAGCGATAATGCCTGTGTATTGATAGTTATATAAGTGTTTATTAGTTGTGATTTTTAATTCAGTCTTAATATTTACTTTTTCTTTATAAAATTCATAAAGATCTATTCCCTTTTCAGACTTCTTAAACTCTAGGAATGATTCCTCTAGAATATTAATCTCACCTAGATCATATACATCATTGTTCATACTAAGAATTGATTCCAATAAGGTAGAACCACTTCTAGGCATTCCTAAAATAAAAATATTCTGAAGATAATTTGTTTTTTTTTCTTGATTTATATCTTTTTTATCAGATTCAATTAATAATGCTTTAGATTTATTGATTAGGGTATCAGGCTTAGATGGTTTTAAATTAAGTTTAAGTTGATTTGCTAATTGAAGGAATTTAGAACTTTCTTTGTATTTTTTTTGATTATGAAGAATATTTGCTCTCGCAAAGTAAATATCAATCTTATCTTTTTGTGATTGGTTAGTTAAGATATTTTCAGAAAAAAGTTGGTTTTTCCAAATTTCCTTATTACTACAAGAGTATTTCAAATTAGATAGCATAAAATATGCTACTGCTAACTTGGGATTAATTTCTATTGCTTTGCGGAATGATAATTCTGCGTTTTTTAATTTCCCAAGATCTTTTAATAAGATTCCAAGATTAGAATGCGCATCTGCGAAATTAGGATTAAGTTCAATTGCTTTGCGGTAAGATAATTCTGCGTCTTGAGACTTACCAAGATCTTTCATTACATTCCCAAGATTGTAATGCGCGTCTGCGAAATTAGGATTAAGTTCAATTGCTTTGCGGTAAGATAATTCTGCGTCTTGAGACTTACCAAGATCTTTCAAGATGGTTCCAAGATTGGAATGAGCCTCTGCGAAATTAGGATTAAGTTCAATCGCTTTGCGGTAAGATAATTCTGCGTCTTGAGACTTACCAAGATCTTTCAAGATGGTTCCAAGATTGGAATGAGCCTCTGCGAAATTAGGATTAAGTTCAATCGCTTTGCGGTAAGATAATTCTGCCTCTTTTAATTTGCCAAGATTTTTTAATATGTTTCCAAGATTGAAATGTGCTTCTTTGAAATCAGGTTTTATTTCAATTGCTTTGCGGTAGGATAATTCTGCCTCTTTTAATTTCCCAAGATCTTTTAATAAAATTCCCAGATTAGAATGAGCATCTGCGAAATTAGGATTAAGTTCAATTGCTTTGCGGTATAAGACTTCTGCTCCTTGTAAGTTACCAAGATCTTTTAATATCACTCCATAATTAGAAAAAACTCGGTGGTCATTAAAACTTTGATTTATACAATATTGATAATATTTTGATGCTTCTTTAATTTTTCCTTGAATATGAAAATTAATTGCTTGATTAATTATTTGTTCATTAGAAAGGTTATTATTTTTTTTTTTTAGATTTATAAGAATCTCCAAAACCTTTCATTTTGAGAATAATATTTAATCGTTTTACTCATGGTAATACAATTTTATAGATAAAAGCAAAACTAGATTGCCTTACAAGGAAGTGATTATTAATGATAGGGAGTGTTTTTTTATTAAATCAAGATATTTGAATGCTATTGAAGTAGTTAGATTATATTTGAGCCATATAAAACTTATAAATCTCGTAGAGGGTAGTGAGATATTATTGGTCTTCGAATTTTGTTGAGTTTTGTAATTTTTTGATCATCGCATAATATTATATTGAAGTTAAAAATGTTATGGACGAAAATTGGGATTTTTTACTTTCTGAATTTCGTAGACTTGGAGGAATAGCAGATAATGTATGTCAAAAGGAAGGGGAATATGGGAGAGGAATTTTTTCTATTGATTCAAGTCTGAAAGCAAGGATTTTTACCCCATCAAAATTAATGATCAGAAAAGATGATATTTATTTAGAAGACAATAAATTAAGAATTAAAAAAAATAAGAAATATAATCAGGAAATTAGAAAATTTTTTAATTTCTATCAAGATAATTTTTCTTGGGGATCTGGAGGCAAAGATTGTACAGAATTATTTGAGAAAGGATTAAGTTTATTTAATCCAAAATTAAAGAAATTAATTAAAAAAATATGCTTTAGTTAATTTAGATGAACGGCATAAAGGTAAATGGGACAATGTTATTAAAAATCAATTCTTGAATTCTAGAGCAATCAAATTGAGAAATAGTGCAGTTATTGCTCCTATCTGGGAACTCGTAAATCATAAAGTAAGTTCTTTACCTTTTATTTTTAGAAAGGAAGGCATAAGTACTCCAAATTATCCTCCTACAAATGCTGAGATAAGGCATTCATATAGCAATATAAGTCCATTAAAGCGATTTTTTTCTTATGGTTTTTTTTCTGAAGAGACCATTATATTTTCAATCCCTTTCTTATTTACTATTAAAGATCTTGGTATTCAAATATATTGCAAGGGAATGGGTCTTAATGATGATTCTATGAAAGTAGAAAGATCTGGTAATAAAATTATTTTAGAAGGTTTGCCTATTGCTGATGCAAATTATCCGAGATTGCCATATGATTACTTTGATGAGATCTTTAGGAAGATCGGTTACATTAATATCCCAGAAAATTTTTTATTGAAAATATTTCAATTCAATATTGAAATTAGAAATGAAATTATATATGAGTCAAATTTAACAGATAACAAAGTCTCTAAAATTTTGACTGAACTTATGAAATATGAGATTAGCCTAATTTCATCTCATAATTAGCCATATATGATCCCATAATAGACCATGATCTTAAAGACATAATTTTTTCTGAAAATAATCTCCCCTCTTTTAAATTACCAATTTCTCTCAAAATTATTCCTAATTTAAAATACGCTTCTATTAAATCAGGTTTAAGTTCAATTGCTTTGCGCAATGACAATTCTGCTTCTTTTAAATTACCAATATCTTTCAATATATTTCCAAGATTAAAATGCGCTTCTATTAAATTAGGATTAAGTTCAATTGCTTTGCGAACATATAATTCTGCTTCTTGAAGATCTCCTTTTCGCATTAATATGAGACCCAAATTTGAATGTGCATTTGATAAATTTGGAGCTAATTTAATTGCTTTGCGGAATGATAATTCTGCTTCCTTAAGATTTCCTTTTTGTATTAATATGAGACCCAGATTTGAATGTGCATTTGATAAATTTGGAGCTAATTTAATTGTTTTGCGGAATGATAGTTCTGCTTCTTGAAGATCTCCTTTTTGCATTAATATGAGACCCAAATTCAAATTTGCTTCTATTAAATCAGGTTTATTTTCAATTGCTTTGCGGAATGATAATTCTGCGTCCTTAAGGTTTCCTTTTCGCATTAATATAAGACCCAAATTCAAATTTGCTTCTATTAAATCAGGTTTATTTTCAATTGCTTTGCGGAATGATAATTCTGCGTCCTTAAGATTTCCTTTTCGCATTAATATGAGACCCAAATTTGAATGTGCATCTGGTAAATTTGGAGCTAATTTAATTGCTTTGCGGAATGATAATTCTGCTTCTTTAAGATCTCCTTTTTGCATTAATATGAGACCTAAATTTGAATGAGCATTTGGGAAGTTTGGAGCTAATTTAATTGCTTTAAGAGTAAATAATTCTGCTTCCTTTAAATTTTTTTTCGTTCTCATAATTTCTCCTAAGTTGGCATAAACTCTGGCATCATAAAAACCTTGAATGAGGAAGATTTGATAATATTTTTCAGCTTCTATGATATTTCCTTGTGAATGAAATCTTAATGCTTGAACTAATAATTCTTCTTTAGAATTATTTTTTTTCATATTTGTTTTTTCCATATTTTTAAATTTATAAAATCTTTAGTAATAAAGTAATAAATTTGGCCTTAGATTTTAATTATAGTATTACTTAAAAATTATTAATAATTTTGCATTGGTTGATAGAATTTTGATTTAAAAAAATATAGATTTATGAATACTTAAGGTATCTATATCGATTCACTTTAGTAATAATTTCTATAGCAGGTTTAAGCATATCTTCGTAATTCTTCCAATTCCCAATAGATTTTGAATTTATTGGAGAACGCACTTGAATACTACTTGCAGTTGAAATTGAGCGTTGATTTAGATGTGGTGATAAATATTGATCATTCCACTTCCAACCTAACCAAGAAATCAATGATTTAATCTCTTCCCTTGGATTAACGACCAATGAGTCATAATTGAAGTCATATATTATGGGTCTAAATCTTTTCTTATATTCACTCATTACTTCTTCTTGATCTAAATATACTTTTGCACAATCTACTAAAAAAGAGGAGTATTCATTTCCTTGTGCAAAATTTGCACGATAAATTGAAAGAATATTATCTAACGGATTTCTAAAGCAATGAATTATTTTGCAATTTGGAATTTGAGTAGAAATAATACCTGCATAGAGATAGTTATATAACCATTTGTTGGTTGTAGTTCTCGATTCGTTACTTTTAGTATTCGTCTTATTTAAATATAATTCTGCAAGGGTTGATTTTTGTAAAGGTTTTTTCCAATTTAAAAATGATTCTTTAAAAATATTTGTTTCTCCTAAAGCATCAACATTACTATTAATACTTAGGATAGATTCTAATAATGTAGAACCACTTCTGGGCATTCCTACAATAAAAATACTTTCAGGAAAGATTTTATCTTTTTTCTTATTTAGAAATACTTTTTTTGATTCCAACATTAATTCCTTGGATTGCTTTAGTAATGATTCCAAATTAGTTGGATTAAGAGTTTGCTTAAGATTATTTGCTAACTGAAGTTCTTTAGAACTTTCTTTGAACTTTGATTCTCTATGATGAATATTAGCTCTTGCGAAGTAAATATTAACTTGATCTTTTTGTGATTTGTTTTTCAATATATTTTCAGAAAAAAGTTGATCCTGCCATTTTTTATTAGCATTAAAAACTTTAAATGTGGATAGAGAGAAATATGCAATTGCTAAATTAGGATTTAGTTCAATTGCTCTGCGGTATAACAATTCTGCATCTTTTAATTTCCCAAGATCTTTCAATATTCCTCCCAGATTGCAATAGGCATTTGCTAAATCAGGATCTAATTCGATTGCTTTTCGTGTAGATACTTCTGCTTCTTCTAATTTCTCAAGGCTTCTTAATATACCTCCCAGATTGCAATAAGCATTTGCAAAATTAGGATCAAGTTCTATCGCCTTTCGCGTAGGTATTTCTGCTTCCTTTAATCTGCCTAGATCTTTTAATATACCTCCCAAATTGCAATAAGCATTTGCGAAATTAGGATTAAGTTCTATCGCCTTTCTCGTAGATACTTCTGCTTCTTTTAATTTGCCTAGATTTTTTAATATTAATCCAAAATTAGAAAATACTCTTACATCTCTAAATCCTTGATTAATGCAATATTGATAATATTGTTTTGCTTCTGAAAGTTTTCCTTGTAAATGAAATTTAATTGCTTGATTAATAATTTGTTCTTTGGAAGTGCTATTACTCATAATTACTTTCTTGTTATAAATAGTATCCTGATTTAAGATATTTAATTCTCAATTAATATAAAGATCGATTTATTTTGATTATAGTACTGTCTTAAAACAAAAAAAAATTTATGTTGTGTGATATATGGCATTAGTTGTATTTAATAAAAAATTTTCTTTATTTACTTGAAAACCTGTGCTCTATATATAGCAACTCAAAATTCAATATTTTTGTCACTTCAATATCATATAATGTCTACTTCTGTGTAATTCTGGAATTAGGGTAAGGTCCACAATAAGAAGGAAGTAGTTCCTAAAAAAATTATTCAGTAATAATTTCAATTTCAGTTTTTATGATTGATTTTTCCATTTACTTTTAAATATTATGTTAGTACAAATTAATAGAAAGTTTTTTCTTTACTTAGGCAAATTTTAAATTCTTCTAGTTAGGATTATTTTTTGAACTGAACTTCAACTATTTTCAATAGGAAGATAAGACATTACTTTTTTGGTGAAACTTATTCTTAAAAATGTTTTTTTTTCTATAATTTACAAAATCAATTCTTTATATTTATCAAGTTGAGTAATAATTTCAATTGCCGGTTTAAGCATTCTTTTGTAGTTTACCCATCCACTAATTGATTGTGAATTTATAGGTGAACGAACTTGAATACTACTTGCTGTTGAAACGGACCTTGGATTTAAATGCGGCGATAGATATGAATTATCCCATTCCCAACCTAACCAAGATATCAAAGATTTAATTTCTTGGTTAGGATTCATTACTAGTAATTCGTAATTTAAGTCGTATATTTTTGATCGGAATCTTTTTTTATATTCTGACATTAGGTTTTCCTGGTCTAGATAAATTATTGCGCAATCAACTAAAGAGGAGGAATATTCATTCCCTTTCGAAAAGTGTGCTCTATAAATTGAAAGGATATTATCTAAAGGATTTCTAAAGCAATGAATAATCTTAGCATTAGGTATCTGATTAGCAATAATACCTGCATATTGATAATTGTATAGGTTTTTATTAGTTGTTATATTTACCTGCGTTTTATCATTGACTTTTTTTCTATAAATATCAGCAAGATTCATATTTTTTTGAGAATTCTTAAACTCTATATATGCTTCATCTAAAAATTTTGTTTCACCTAGATCATATACATTATTTCTCATGCTAAGTATCGATTCAACTAATGTAGAACCACTTCGTGGCATTCCTACAATAAAAACATTTTCAGAACAACTTTTAAATTCTTTCTTATAAGTATTTTTTTTATCAGATTCAATAAATAATTTCTTTGATTTCTTAATTAAAGCATCAGAGTTAGATGGATAAATATCTAATTTAAGGTTATTCGCTAATTTAAGGTATTTTGAACTTTCTTTAAAATTTTTTCTCTTATGAAGTATATTTGCTCTTGCGAAGTAAATATTAACTTGATCTTTTTGTGATTTGTTTTTCAATATATTTTCAGAAAAAAGTTGATCCTGCCATATTTTATTCACATCAGAATATTTTATTAATGATAGTGAATAATATGGTTCTGCTAAATGAGGTTTAATTTCAATAGCTTTGCGAGATGATTTTTCTGCTTCTTTTAATTTTCCAAGATCTCTTAATACGTTTCCTAGATTGGAGTATGCCTCCGCGTAATCAGGTTTAATTTCAATAGCTTTTCGATATGATTCTTCTACACAATCTAATTTATCAATATCTCTAAATATATTGCCTAGATTGCAATATGCCTCCGCGTAGTTAGGTTTAATTTCAATAGCTTTTCGAGTTGATAATTCTGCTTCTTTATATTTCCCAAGAGCTCTTAATATATTTCCTAGATTAGAATGAGCTTCTGCTAAATTAGGTTTAATTTCAATAGCTTTTCGAGTTGATACTTCTGCTTCTTTGTATTTTCTAAGATCTATTAAAACATTTCCAAGATTGCAGTAAGCATTAGCGAAGTCAGAGTTAAGTTCAATCGCCTTCATTTGACATAATGCCGCTTCTTTGAGTTTCCCAAATTCTTTTAAGATTATTCCATAATTAGAAAAAACTCTGTGATCATTGAATCCTTGATTTATGAAATATTGATAATATTTTGCTGCTTTTAATATATTCCCTTCTGAGTGAAACTTAAATGCTTGATTTATAATTTGTTCTTTAGAATGTTTAGGTGTTTTGTCACTTTTTTAAGCTTATTTTTAACTTTATTGTGATCTCCAAAACCTTTCATTTTGATAAATAAAAACTAATCACTTTTCTAATATTAATATATTAATTCATAAAAAAATACAAAAACTGAATACCTTTCAAGAAAGCTTAAAGTTAAAAAAAAGGTCTTTTAGACGAACAAAAAATAATAAATTTAAGGATAAAAATTTTCTAAAATTGATTTAGATTATCAAAGATTATTATTTTCTCTTATACAAAAGTTTTCTTCCTTGTCTTAATGTTTTTGCTGAGAAACTACCTTAATATAATTAATAAATTACTAAGGTGGTTTTTATAATTAAAAATCTCCTTTTCTACAGAGGTGTATTAATTTGCAATTTTTTTTTAAAATTTAAGGCTTATAATTTATAAGATATTTTTTTTTATGAGATTTAAAATATAATGAGCAAGATTATTAAACTAAGTCGATCTACTGTTGAGAAATATCTTAGTTGTCCAAGATGTTGCGTACTTGATAAGAAATATCAAATAAGACCTCCTTCATTACCATTTACTCTCAATATAGCTGTTGATAATTTATGTAAAAATGAATTTGATTACTATAGAAGAATTCAAAAGCCACATCCTTTATTTATTGAACATTGTATTGATGCTGTTCCTTTTAAACACAAAGATTTAGAGCGTTGGAGAAGTAATTTTCAAGGGATAAGATATAAGTCAATTGAACATAATTATGATTTTGGAGGAGCGGTGGATGATATTTGGCAGAAAAAGAATGGTGATCTTATCATCATTGATGTAAAAGCAACATCTAGAAATCACTTTGATTGGTCTGAGACTTTTAATAAATATGATTATGCAAAAGCTTACAAGAGACAATTAGAAATGTATCAGTGGTTATTTAAAAAAAATGGTTTTCAAGTTGCCAAAGAAGCTTATCTTTTATATTTTAATGGAAAGAAAAATGCAGAGGTATTTAATAATCAATTAAATTTTGATGCTCATCTTATTAGATTGGAATGCTCTACATCTTGGGTAGAAAATAAGATTATTGATACAGTCAATTTATTACGTTCGGATAAATTCCCCAAACCTTCATTAAATTGCGAGTACTGCAATTATTTAAAAAAGCGTTGGAAGTTATCAATTACTTAATAGGAATAGAAAAATTATTTGATATTTCTGGAAAAATTGTAAATAAAAGTTAATCTTTAATTAGATAAAAAATTTTGACTTTTGATAAAATCAAAAAACTCTGAAAGAAAGATAACGAATCATCTTCAAAAAGATGTAGTAAAAGTATCTGGTAAAACAATTTTTATTAATCCTTTTTTGTATTGGCGGAGGTTTGACGAAAACACCAACAGATGGCTTAGAGAACCGGGTCAAATGTCAGAAGATCAAATATTACCTAATAGAAATCGTTTTTATCCAGAAATAGATTGGGCAGATTTAAGTCATGAGCAAACAATTATAAAAGATGGGACTGTTGAGATGTTTTTAAAAACTCTTGAATTAATTAGTACATTTCACCCTTATCTTAGTTCTGGACAGTTATTAGAAATAGAGAGAAAAATGGCGGTTGTAAAAAAGATTCCCTTTGAGAAGTGGGTTAAAAAATCTTTCGCTAAAAAAACAAGATTATTGGAAAATGAAAAAAGAAAATTTCAAAGAGAAAGGTTTTTTAGTAGTTGGCGGGAATGGTTGAATCTTGAAAATACTCAACAAGCTATTTTGCCAATAATTGTAACGATATTTATTTCATCATTTATTGGATGGTCTCTAGGAATCTCAAAGAATAGTTGTAATCCTTATTTTGAACAAAAAATAGATTAATTAAATTAAATTGTTTATGCTTTTTTATCTTTATCGAACTAATTATTAATAATATTCTGAAAAAATAAATTTTTTATTTAAAATTATATTAAATGGAATAATGACTTTAAGTGGTGTAAGCTTTATGAATCAAATTTCTACTTCAAATAATATTGAAAATGATGATTTAGATTTTAATACCAAAGAGAATGATTATAAAAAGTTAATCAATAGACTTAAAGAGATAAAAATTACCATTTCTTTATTGGAAAAAATAATATTTAAATAAATTTTATATTTTTGATAAACACTAGTCCTAATAAAAAAACTTATTTCATTGAAGAGACAACCTTTAATCTTACTTATTCTTTCTTCTATTTCATTTTTATTGATTTTTTTTAGGTTAATTTTTTTACAACTTATTAATTATGAATCTTTTAAAAAAATGTCCGATGAAAACAGGATTCGACTTATTTCGACTCAACCAATACGCGGAAAAATACTTGATAAAAATGGTTATGTTTTAGCAGATAGTAGAGTTAAATATTCTTTAATAATAAAGCCTCAAACTATTAATAAAAGTAGTTGGGAAAAACATAAATTAGTTATTTCTGATTTGTTAAATATTGATCTTAATGAAATTCAAAAAAAATATTTTGATGGCCTAAAAAATAAAAAACTTTTCGTGACTATTCTTGATGATCTAAATGTAGATCAATTAATAAAATTTAAGGAAAATGAAAATAATTTATTTAGTTTTGAAATAGCGACGAAATTAATTAGAAATTATCCTTATAAATCTCTTGCTGCTCATGTAATTGGTTATACCCAGCCAATCACGGATTCTGAATTTAAATTTTTATCTAAGAGGGGTTATAAATTAAATGACTTAATAGGGAGAACAGGAATCGAATATGTTTTCGAAGATTTTATAAGGGGTGAATGGGGTGGAGAAATGGTCGAAGTAAATTCTTTAGGCAAATTTCAAAAAATCATTAGGTATAAAACCTTCAGTACAAGGTAATGATATTAAATTGACAATTGATATAAATTTGCAATTAATTGCTGAGGATGCTCTTAAAGATAAAAAAGCTGGAGCGATAATAGTGATGGATCCACGAGATGGTGCAATAAGAGCGATGGCAAGTAGACCTACTTTTGATTTGAATTTTTTTTCAAAGGATTTTAAGCCTGAAAAAGAATACAAAGAGTTATTTAATTCTCCAGAAAAACCCCTTTTTAATAGAGCACTAAATGCTTATGATCCAGGTAGTGTCTGGAAAATTATAACAGCTTTAGCTGGCTTAGAAAGTGGCAAATTTCCTAGTGATACTATGCTAGAGACTAAACCATGTATAACTTATGGTAGTCAATGTTTTAGAGAACATAATGATTTAGGCTTTGGAGTAATAGGTTATGAAGATGCTTTGAGAGTTTCAAGTAATACATTTTTTTATCAAATCGGATATGGCGTAGGAGTTGATAAAATTCATGAGGTCTCTAGAAAGCTAGGTTTTAATTCTTTATCTGGAATTGAAATTTCTGAACAAGAAAATATAGGATTAGTAGCTAGTAGTGAATGGGCCAAGGAAGGTAGAGGATGGGGAGAACCAGGTAGAACTCCTTGGGTGCCTGAAGATATAGCAAGTATGTCTATTGGACAATTTGTTGTTCAAGTTACTCCCATTCAAATAGCTAGAGCTTATGCTGCTATTGCAAATGGAGGTTATCTAGTAACTCCCCATTTAGTTAAAAAAGAAGAAGAAAATTTTTTAACTAAAAAACGTATAAAAATCGATATCGATCCAAATAATATTGAGTTAATAAAAAGTGGTCTACGGAAAGTAGTAGAGTCTGGTACTGGAGTATCAATTAATTATGGAATTTCTAACTTGCCTCCAGTTTCAGGTAAAACTGGAACTGCTGAAGATGGTGAAGGTGGATTAGATCATGCTTGGTTCGTTTGTTTTACTCCTTATGAAAAGAGTGAGTTGCTTATAGTCGCTTTTGCTCAAAATACTCCTGGCGGAGGTTCTGTACATGCACTTCCAATGGCTAGAGAAATTTTAAAAGTTTGGAATTCAAAGAAATGACAATAAATGTCGAACTCTAAAAGTTTATGTTTTGATCTTTTGCATTTGTAAAAGTCTTTGAATAATATCTTCAATAGTTTTTGTATCTATAGGTTTACTATATGAGGATAAAAGTTGTCTCCCTAATACTTGACTTCCTAAATGCACTAGTTGAATGCGTAATGAAGTCAGTAATTCTAAACCTATGCCACCAGAGAAAGTTGCAATTGCAATTGGTTGACCATTAAACAAATCTCTGAAGTCATCTCCCGAAATTGAAAGCCATGCTATGAAGTTAGAGAGAATAGGAGGTATAGATCCATTATATTCAGGAGCACAAATCACCCATTTTTCTATCGCGAAAAGCTTTTTTTTAATTTCTTCTATTTCAACTGGAATATTTTCTTTGCTGTGGATTCGTGGATTAAATAGTGGTATGTCAAGAGTGGTAAGATCCAAAATTTCAGAACTTACTTTCAGTTCATTGCTTTTTTCAAGGAATTTTTCAGAAAGTTCTAGATTTTTTCCACAACTGGCTGTAATAATAATCAGATCTTTTGATTCAGTCATAAATTAAATAAATAAATTTAATAGTTAGCCCCAGTTTTCCGGTGATGAACTGCTGTTAAACTATCGGATTTTAATATATTACCGTGAAGTACTTCGGCGTATATTACCCAATGATCTCCACATTCCATTCTTTCTTTTACCGACGCATCTAACCATGCTAAAGATTCAGGAATTATTATTTGTTCATTAGGTGTTAATTCAATATTTAATCCTTCAAATCTATCTTCTCCTGGTGCAAAGGGTTTAGTGAATCTTTTTAGAGGCTCTTTAAAATCTTTTTCACTAAGAATATTTAATGCGAATGAATCTCCTATTTGCAGAAGAGACTCTACCGATCTATCTTTTGCAACTGCAATACTTAACCCAGGCGGAGAAAAACTTGCTTGACTAACCCAGGATGCAAGCATGGCTCCTTTGATATTATTCTCGTCTTTGCCTTTAGAGGCTGTCAGGACACAAAGTGAGCCAATTACTCTTCCAAGAGCTTGAAGCTTTGGATCCGTTTTGCTTGTAATCATTCCAGTATCTGATGTTCTGGGTTTTTTCTTTGCTTTTTTTATGATTTTTCTTCCAAAGTGAGTGCCTATTTCTTCTAACTCTTTAATCTTTGGTTTATTTGGACTGAATTTAATCCTTATAGGGTCAAAACTAAACTTAAAACCACCGTCTTTTAATTTTGTTTCAAGTAAATCTATCGCCTCGCCGCTCCAGCCAAAACTGCCAAAAATTCCCACTGGCTTATCTCTATTACCCTCTGCTAACAATGTTCCTAGTGCACTAACTATTGGAGTTGGGGCGTGACCACCCAATGTAGGTGAGCCTATTAAATATCCATCAGCATTTTGGATGGATTTTACAAGTACATCATTAGGCGTAAATTCACAATTAATACTTTCAACTTCTACAGAGGTTCTATTTATCCCTTTAGCTAATGCATCACCTATTGAGGCTGTGTTTCCATATGCGCTTGCATATATCAGAGCGATTTTATGATTTTTGGTTGAGAGATTATCTCCCCATCTAACATAGTCATTTAAAAAGCTTTTTAAGCTATATTCAATCGCGGGACCATGTAATGGTGCAATAGTTTTAATGTCATAATCTGCAATTTTTTCAGTTATTGATACTACTTGATTAGACATTGGTGCCATCAAACAATCATAAAAATGTTTCCTATCAATTTCTGTACTAACTCGATTTGTTTCAGACCAATATTTAGATGCAATATGTGCAGAGAAAATTTTTTCACTAAGGAGTATTTCTTGATTACGTTCATAAATTATCAGGCCACCAGGCCAACGTGCTGTTGGAATAGGAATTAACTCTAGTGAAATGTTATCTAATTCTAAATTAAGTTCTTTTTTGATTACGTTTATTTCAGGTAATTGACTTTCAATAAAGTTTTCTAAGGTAGGATTTCTTTGATTCCAAAGTTCGCTAATAAGTTTATAACCTGGATTAGAGCAAGTAATAGTTGTGTTTTGAAATTGTGTACTTATATTCTTTATCGTTTCAATAATTTGGGGATTAATATGACCAGAAATGAAGTTGATTTTACCTAATTTAAATTGATCGCAAAACCTAGAAATTACTTTATTAAAGGAATCTAAATATTGTTTTTCAGGTGGGTGAATAATAAAAAGTTCCTCATGACTTCTAATGAAAAAAGTATTAAAAGAGGTTCCTTTTTCAAGGTTAAATTCAAGTTCAAATCTTTCTTTATTTTGGTTTAAGAATCTTACACAAGAAAAATTTTCAGTAATTTCAAATTCTGATAAATTTTGATTTTCTGCAAGTAAGCCTATATTAATATCTGTCATTTCAAAGAATTATTTTCTAATAGTGATTAGCAACTTTTCTGTGATGAACTGCTGTCTTACATGATAAGTCAGAAACATTACCATTTTCAACAATTCCGTAAATTATCCAATGGTCTGGAGTCTCAAGTCTGGAACTGACTTTACAATCTAAAAAGGCGAGTGAATCTGAGAGCACTGGTCCTCCTTCAGCGATGTTGCTTATTACATCGACATCAGCAAATCTATCAGCTCCAGGGGCAAATCTTTTTAAAAAATGTCTGAACATTTTTTGATAGTTATCTTCTCTCAAGATATTCACAACAAAACCTTTCCCAACTTGCATATATGATTCAATAGCTCTATCTTTTGCTACTGCAACTGTAATACCTGGTGGAGAAAAGCTTGCTTGACTAACCCAACTTGCGACCATTGCACTTTGTCTAAATGTTGAACCTTCCCCTTGGCTCGCGGTTACGACATATAATCCTCCACTTAATCTACCTAACGCTTTATCTAAATTTGAATCAAGGCTCTTCATAGAGGCAATATTCTTCTTTTTATTGATCAATTGACCTAAGTCAGTTCCAGCTTCTTCGAATTGTTGATAAACAATAGGATCTGGAATATTTTTGACTCTTAAGGGGGAGAAAGCTTCTTTTTGGCCAAGTTCTCTTAATTTATTTGCTAAGGAATCTATTGGTTCATCATTTCCACCAAATGCATCATAGACTGCAGTAAATTGTTTTGGTTTAAGTGCTGCAAATAAAGTACCCAGAGATTCTTTTAATTCATTATCTGAATCCACTGGCCATGTGGGAATGACTACTGCTTTTGATTCGGAAATTAAACTTGTTAATTCTTGCGGGTCAGAAGACCTTAAATCAATTAATTGAACCTGTGCATCTGCTTTACTTATTCCATGAGATATCGCCTGACTTAGTCGATCACAATAACCATAGTCGCTTATATAGCAGACTGATACAAAATCATTACCTTTGCTTTTATTGCTACTCCATTCAAGATATTTCCCTTTCCAAAAATTGACCTGATTATGTAGCAAAGGCCCATGACCAACAGCTATTGTTTTTAATTCAGGTAGCTTATCTATTCTTTTAATTGCTTGCATAACGCTTCTGGCGTTTGGACCCATAAGGCAATCGTAATAAAACCGGAAATCATCGTATATTTCTTTTTGATCAGTGTCAAAAAATTCCTCAGAACAATAATGGAGTCCAAATGCATCACATGTATAGAGAACATGTGTGCTGTGATCATATGAAAATATGGTATCTGGCCAATGTAAATTTGGTGCACTTATGAATTCAATATTATGTTCTAAACCACTATTAGGATTAATTCCGAGATTTAAAAACTCTCCACTCTTAACCTCTAGACGCTTAAAAGGAATATGTATTTGGTCTTCTATAAATTTAAGAGCTAATTTTGATCCAACTACTGTGATATTTTTGTTCAATTTTAAAAGATTACCTATTAAACCAGAATGATCAGGTTCTGTATGGCTCGTAATTAAATAATCAACTTCTTGTGGATTTACTTTTTTCAGTAATTCTTCAAACCATAATTCCTCGAACTTTGCGTGACTAGTATCAATAATCGCTATTTTCTCGCCTTTAATAATAAAACTATTGTAAGTAGTTCCATTTCTTAAACCAAATTCAATATCAAATCTGCTGCGATCCCAATCCAAAGATCTTATGGCATGAGAATCATCAGCAAAGTTTTTAGATTGAACCGTCAACTTGTTATTAATTTGTGCCAATTTAGAATTACTTGTCTGGGCAGAGGCTATCATAGAATAATTAGCTTTATAAATTAACTTTAGTTATATAGAATATAAATTCGCGTGATTATTTTTGCGAAATAACCGAAATTACGCTTTTTCTTTAATTTTTAATCTTCTTATTCTTGATAAATGACATCTCAACTAATTAAAAAAATAGTTACTGGAGATGAGATAAGAAGGGCTTTTTTAAAATTTTACAGTGAAAAATTACATAAAATTATCCCAAGTGCATCTTTGATTCCAGATGACCCTACGGTTATGCTCACAATTGCTGGAATGCTACCTTTTAAACCAGTTTTTTTAGGTTTAAAAGAAAGACCATCAAAAAGGGCTACATCTAGCCAAAAGTGCATCAGAACAAACGATATAGAAAACGTTGGAGTTACAGCTAGACATCACACTTTTTTTGAAATGCTTGGTAATTTCTCTTTTGGAGATTATTTTAAACGAGAGGCTATTCAGTGGGCTTGGGAATTAGTTACCAATATTTATCAACTTTCTGTTGAAAATATAATCGTGAGTGTTTTTCACGAAGATGAAGAGTCTGCAAAAATTTGGAGAGATGAAATTGGTATTCATCCAGATAGGATAGTGAAACTAGGTGAGGAAGATAATTTTTGGTCATCTGGCAAAACAGGGCCATGTGGACCTTGTTCAGAACTTTATTATGATTTTCACCCTGAAAAGGGTTTGCAGGATATTGATTTAGAAGATGGAGATCGTTTTATTGAATTTTATAACCTTGTTTTTATGCAATATAATCGTGATCCTAATGGAAAATTGACAGATTTAAAATTTAAAAATATTGATACAGGAATGGGTCTTGAAAGGATGGCTCAAATACTACAAAAAAAGCAAAATAATTATGAGACAGATTTAATTTTTCCTATTATTCAAAAAATTTGCGAGATTGCAAATATTGATTATTTTTCTTCAGATGATAAAAATAAAATTTCTTTAAAAATCATTGGTGATCATACAAGAGCTGTTATTCATTTAATTTCTGATGGCGTAGCAGCAAGCAATCTCGGCAGGGGATATATTTTAAGAAGGCTTATTAGAAGAATGGTCAGACATGGCAGATTATTAGGAATAACAAATGAATTTTTACCTAATATTGCTACTGTCGGGATCAATTTAATGCAAAATAATTATCCTGATTTAAAAAATAATAATGATTTAATTTTGAATGAGATAAAAATTGAAGAAATAAGATTTAGGGAAACTCTTGAAAGAGGAGAGAAATTGTTAGATGAGTTAATTTCTTCAGGGCAGAAATTAATTTCCGGTTTTAAAGCTTTTGAACTTTATGATACTTACGGATTTCCTCTAGAACTTACTGAAGAAATTGCTTATGAAAATAGTATCAGTGTAGATGTAAAGGGTTTTGAAGAAGAAATGAATGCACAAAAAGAGAGAGCTAAAGCTGCTTCAAGTAATATTGATTTGACATTAGAGGGATCATTAGAGCGAGAAATAGATCTTTTTAACAAAACTGTTTTTAATGGTTATAATTCACTTCTTTCGGAAGCTGAAATCAAGGGTATATTCATGGATTCAACATTAGTTAAGCAAGCAAGTGAAGGTCAGAAAGTTTTAATCGTTCTTGATCAGACAACTTTTTATGGAGAATCTGGCGGGCAAGTTGGTGATATTGGAACAATTTTTTCAAAAGATGTAGAGGTCTTGGTTGATAATGTTATTCGAAAGAAAAAATGTTTTTTTACATTATGGAACGATCAAAAAAGGAATACTAACTATTGGACAAAAAGTTAAAACTAATGTTTGCTCCTCTAATAGAGCTAAGGCTGCTGCAAATCATACAGCTACTCATTTATTACAATCTGCACTTAAATCAGTTGTTAATGAAAGTGTTGGACAAAAAGGTTCATTAGTAGCTTTTAATAAATTACGATTTGACTTTAATTCCCCTAATCCTATTTCTAAAGATCAAATTTCTAAGATTGAGACTTTAGTTAACTCTTGGATTATGGAAAATCATGCTCTAGAAATAAAAAATATGTCTAAGAGTGAGGCTCTTGAAAAAGGCGCAGTCGCTATGTTTGGAGAAAAATATGATGATGAAGTTCGCGTTGTTAATGTACCGGGAGTTTCAATGGAACTTTGTGGTGGCACACATGTTAAAACTACATCCGAATTAGGTTCTTTTAAAATAATTAGTGAGGAAGGAATCTCAGCTGGAGTCAGAAGAATCGAAGCATTATCAGGCCAATCAGCATTAGATTATTTCAGCGATAGAAATGCTTTAGTAAATCAATTAAGTGATTTGTTAAAAGCAAATCCTAATCAACTTTTTGAAAGGGTTAATAATTTGCAAGCAGAGCTTATTAATAAGAATAAAGAGATACAAAAAATGAAAGATGAAATTGCATATTTTAAATATTCTTCTATAAAATCATCCGCAGAAATAGTAAATTCTTTTTTAATCTTAGTAAATCAGATTGATGGCTTAGATGGGAATTCTTTGCAATCTGCAGCACTTAATTTAACTTCTCATTTGGGAAATAAAGCAATAGTGATTCTTGGGGGAATACCAAATCCAGAAAATAGAAAGTTGTTATTTGTAGTTTCTTTAGGCGATAATGCAGTAAAAATAGGATTGCATGCAGGTAAATTAATTAATGAGATTGCAAGAATTTGTTCCGGAGGTGGAGGAGGAAAGCCTAACTTTGCTCAAGCAGGTGCTAAAGATATTGATAAGTTAAGTGATGCTTTGGATTATGCTAAAAATTATTTGCAAAAAACATTAGATAGTCATTCCGATAAATAACTACTTTTTCTGAGACTAATTTCTATTTGATCTATTAATTTCCTTGCTTCTTCAATAGTTAATTTTTTTTGATCTATTGCTGATTCAGTATTAATTCTTATAGATTCAACCAAAGAAGCTGAACTGTAATCTAATAATTGTAAAATTTCAGATTTACTGTCCTCTTTGATAATATTTTTGACCTTATAAGAATTATCTTGATTTATATCTATATGAACAACGTTTGTACTGCCAAATAAATTATGCAAGTTTCCTAATGCTTCTTGATAGGCTCCAGTCATAAAAATTCCAATTAGATAATCTTTATCTTGCTCTGGCTTATGTAAATTTAGTAATGATTTAATTTTTCCATCATCAATAAAGTTATTAAGTTTCCCATCTGAATCACAAGTTAAATCTGCAAAGTTGCCTTTGCAGAAAGGCTCCTCTAAGTGCCTATGTATTGGTAATATTGGAAAAATCTGATTTATTGCCCAGCTATCGGGAATAGATTTAAAGATAGATAAATTTGCATAATAAGTTGATGCCAGAGTTTCTGTGATTTCAGTTAAATCAGGGTGATTGATTTCATCATTATTCAGGTTATTAGAAATTTCTTTTGCGCAAGCCCAGGTCAGTTCTTCGGCATAAGCTCGTTCTGCTAAACTTAAAAAACCTAATCTAAAGGCAACTAAGCAATCTTCTTTAAACTTTTTTGCATCATTCCATAGTTCAATAATTTGAGATAAATTTATTTTTTTATTTTTAAGTTTTTTTAATTCATAGAAAGTTTCAAGTAAATTCGAAATTATTAATTGTTGATTTTTTTTATCAAAAATTTGTAGTTTGGAACTGACATTGCTGGTTCCTAAGACATTAAAAATTAAAACTGAACAATGACTAATTATTGCTCTTCCACTTTCTGAGATGATGATTGGATGCTTGATATTATTTAATTCACATGAATCTTTAATGGTTGCAACTACATCGTTAGCATAATTTTGAAGAGAGTAATTAGTAGATGTGTTGGAGGATGTTTTAGTTCCATCAAAATCTATCCCTAATCCTCCCCCAACGTCGATATATTGCATTGGGGCTCCTAGTTTACATAGTTCAACATATATTTGACTCGCTTCTTGTAATGCGTCTTTGATCACAGCAATATCACTTATTTGACTTCCTATATGAAAATGGAGCAATTTCATCTCCTTGATAAGATTTGCTTCTTTTAGTTCTTTTATTGTCGACATAATTTCTGGAATTGATAATCCAAATTTGGAATTATCTCCAATAGATTTACCCCACCTACCACTACTTTTACTTGATAACTTTGCTCTAATTCCTATCAATGGAGTAGCGTTAAGTTCTTGAACTGCTTGAATAATTCTTTTTACCTCATCTCGTTGTTCAATAACTATTATTGGATTTTTGCCGAGTTTTCTGGCCAAAGTAGCAATCTCAATATATTTTTTATCTTTATATCCGTTGCATATCAATAATGAATTTTGGTTTTCAAGAAGTGCAAGGCCAATTAATAGTTCTGATTTACTTCCTACTTCCAAGCCAAAATTCCATTTGCCACCAAACTCTATTATTTTTTCTAGGACATTTTTCTGTTGATTACATTTGACAGGAAAAACGCCTTGATAAATGTTCTTATATTTATAAGTTTTTATTGCTTTTAAAAAAGAGTCATGTAATACATTAATTCGATCTTTCAAGATATCATTAAATCTTATGATTAATGGAGGATTTATTTCTCTACTTTTAAGTTCTTTGACAAGCTTAAAAAGATCAATTTTATTTTTAGATTTTATATCTTTAGTTACTGATATATTTCCTTTGGAATTTATAGAAAAATATTCATCTCCCCATTTGTCTATGTTGTAAGTCGAAATACTATCTTCAATAGTCCAAATATTCTTTAATTTTTTTGGCTCAAAATTGGTCAATTTATGTCTTAGTGATTAATAAATGTTTTTGAAAATAACTCAAAACAATATCTTTTATTTTAATGATTACTTGCCAAGTTACCACCTAAAAGTTGAATATACTTAGAGTGATTATTAACTAAATGACCAAAGAGAGAACTTTTATTGCAATTAAACCAGATGGAGTCCAAAGAGGATATGTTGCTGAGATTATTGGCAGATTTGAAAAAAAAGGATTTAAATTGGTTGGATTAAAGCAATTAATTCCCTCAAAAGATCTTGCGCAAAATCATTATGGAGTACATAGAGAAAGACCATTTTTTGGTGATTTAGTAGACTTTATTTCAAGTGGTCCTGCTGTAGCAATGGTGTGGGAAGGCGAAGGAGTGATTTTGAGTGCTAGAAAACTAATAGGTGCAACAAAGCCTCTAGAAGCAGAGCCTGGAACAATTAGAGGTGATTTGGCTATTGATATTGGGAGGAATATTATTCATGGTTCTGATGGAGAAGATACAGCAAAATTTGAAATTGATCTATGGTTTAACGAAGAGGAATTATGTGAGTGGGAAACTTCTGATTCGAAATGGCGATCTGAAAATTAAAAATTAAATATCGAATCTATCTAAACTAAATTTTTCTAAAAAGATTTTTTCTATATTTTTGAGACTTTTATTTTGCACTACTTTCAAAAGCAGATCACTTGTTATTGCAGAAAATAAAACTCCATTTCTGTAATGTCCTGTCGCTATAAAAAGGTTTTCAATTTTTGATTTCCCTATTATTGGTTTAAGGTCTGGCGTGCAAGGTCTAAATCCCCACCAATGTTCCATTTGTGGCCAATTAATAGCCTCTGGTAATAAGGAGCGAATGCCTTCTTGCAGCTGTTTTATTCCATTAGGAGTATTACCCTGATTAAATTTTGAATCTTTTTCAACTGTCGCTCCAACGATAATAAGTCCATCATTACGAGGAACAAGATAAGTTTTTGGACCAAAAATAACTCTTTTCAAGAAATTTGTGGGACCTTGTATTGATAGCATTTGTCCCTTTACGGGAAAAACTGGAATCTTATTAAAAATTTTTTTACTCCAAGCTCCACTGCATATAATTGCTTTTTGGCAGTCAATTTTTTTTAGTTCCCCAGTAGCACATAAAACAGTTGCTCCAGTAATTTTGTTTTTTTCTAATGACAAATCCTTTACTTCTGATCCTTCTTGAAATTCGACTCCATGCAAGGAGCATGCTCTCTCGAGAGCGCGCATCAGTCTTCTTCGGTTATCTATTTGACCATCTTGTTCAAATAGTAAACCATGTTTCCAAATAGAATTCATTCCATTAATTTCTATTTGAAGGTCTTTGTGATTTAAATATTTACCATATTCATAAGTGGGAAACTTTTCAAGATCTTCTTTATTTTTAAAAGGAACTACTATGCCACATTTTTTTAAACCGCATTTAATATTACTATCTTGTTCAATACTCTTTATCCACTTTGGAATTAGACTTTGACTTTCTTGGCCAAATTTTAATAATTCATCTTCGAGCCCTTCGGCATGAGTAGCTAACATTCCTGCAGCAACAAATCCAGCTGATTCATTTCTGTTTTTGCTAAAAACTAAAACTTTGAAATTATTTCTAGCAAATTCATAAGCAATAGATAACCCAATAAGTCCACCGCCAATAATTAATATTGAATTTTTTGTTTCTTGTGTCATTTAATAATTAATATTTTTATTTGTGTTTTGGTCCTCTTTTCCTTTATATCCAATAATATTAATAAAGAGACTTTTGATAATGAAAAATTTGGAATCTTGGGAAGCTGTTATTGGTTTAGAAACTCATGTACAGCTTAATACGAAAAGTAAAATATTCACATCTGCGTCAACAGCTTTTGGTGATGCACCTAATACGCATATAGATCCTGTAGTTTGTGGGTTGCCAGGAACTCTTCCAGTTTTGAATGAGACTGTTCTTGAGTATGCTGTAAAAACTTCTTTAGCATTAAATTTAAATGTTGCAGAACATTGTAAATTTGATAGAAAACAATATTTTTATCCTGATCTGCCCAAAAATTATCAAATTTCACAATTTGATGAGCCACTAGCTGAAAATGGTTGGTTAGAGGTTGAAATAATTGAAAAGGACAAAGAACCATATATCAAAAAAATTGGTATAGAAAGACTTCATATGGAAGAAGATGCAGGAAAACTAGTACATTCAGGTAGTGACAGGTTAGCTGGTTCTAAGTATTCTTTAGTTGATTACAATCGTGCCGGAATAGCACTTTGTGAGATTGTAAGTAAACCAGATATTAGATCAGGTAAAGAGGCATCTGAATATGCTTCAGAGATTAGAAGAACAGTTAGATATCTAGGAGTATCAGACGGGAATATGCAAGAGGGTTCATTACGCTGTGATGTCAATATTTCAGTTAGAAAAGGACCTGATGCTCCTTTTGGTACCAAAGTGGAAATAAAAAATATGAATTCATTTTCTGCAATTCAAAAGGCTTGTGATTATGAAATAGCTAGACAAATAGAAGTTTATGAAAATGGAGGAAAAATTTTCCAAGAAACAAGGTTATGGGATGAAGCTAAGCAATTAACTAAAAGTATGAGATTAAAAGAAGGTAGCAGTGACTATAGATATTTTCCTGATCCTGACTTAGGACCAATTCAAATAACAAAAGCCCAACAAGAAATATGGTTTAAAGAACTACCAGAATTACCCTCAAAAAAAAGAAATAAATATGTAAGTCAATTTGGGTTATCTGCATATGATGCAAGAGTAATTTCTGATGAAATAAGCATGGCAAACTTTTTCGAAGAAACAGTAGCAAATGGTGCCGAGGCCAAACTAGCGTCAAATTGGGTAACAAGTGATATTGTGGGCTACTTAAAATCAAACAAACTAAGTTTTAGTGAACTAAAGCTTAGTCCTGAAAATCTTGCTGAAATGATTAGCATGATTTCAAAAAATATAATTAGTGGAAAAATTGCAAAAGAAATTTTACCTGAACTTATTCAAAAAAATATTTCTCCGAAAAAATTAGTTGAAGAAAAAGGGTTGGCAATGATATCTGATTCTTCAAGTATTTTACCAATAATTGATCAACTTATAAATGAACATCCAAATGAAGTTCAAGCATTTAAAAATGGCAAAACTAAGTTACTAGGTTTTTTTGTTGGTCAACTTATGAAAAGAACCAAAGGAAAAGCTGACCCGAAACTTGCAAATAAACTTCTTATGGAAAAATTGAATAACTAATGCTTATAGAAGCTCTTTTATAGTATTGATCCATTTTTTAGGATCATCCGAATTATCTAAAATAATATCTGAAAATTTTCTTTTTTCGTCAAAACTTAATTGAAAATTTATCAATTCATATGCTTCTTTTTCGCTAATTTTATCTCTTGACATAAGTCTTTTTTTTTGTAGTTCTTTAGGACATTTAACTAACCATATTTCAGTGCAAATATCTTCAAATTTTGCTTCAAATAATAATGGAATAATCAATACTATAGTTTGATTATTTGTGTATTGACTGCATTCTTCTATCATTTTTTCTTTAATTAAGGGGTGAAGCAGTTTTTCAATCCATTTTTTGCTTTCTGAATGTTTAAAAATAATGTTTCTTAAAAGTTTTCTGTTTATTTCCCTTTCTGAATTGTTCTTATTATCAACAATTTTATTTCCAAAATAATTTAATATTTTCTTATATGCATATGTGTTTGGTTTGATTAATTCTCTTGATAAATGATCAGCATCTAATATTGGAATGTTTTTATGTTTTCTAATGTAATTAGTTATGGTGGTCTTGCCACTTGCAATACCTCCTGTTAAACCAATTCTTCTTTGGTTGTTTTTTGATTTTTGAAGAATATCCATATAATTAATAATAATCTAATTACTTAGTTTCTTTAGTATTAAAGAGTAGTTAGTATGAATTAAAATACCAAAAAATTTGAGCCAGTTAGATTCCAATTGGTCGTTTGTTGATGACAGTAAGGTAACACCCAAGGGTTATCTTTTTGCTGGGATATCTGCTGGATTAAAAGCTTCTAATAAAAAAGATTTAGCACTAATACTCGCTCCAGAAGGAAGTATTTTTAGTGGGATGTTTACCCAATCAATAGTTCGCGCTTCTTGTGTGGATATTTGTGAGGAAAGGATTAAAACAACTGCAGGTTTTGTACGCGCAATACTAATTAATTCTGGTCAAGCGAATGCATGTACAGGAAATCTTGGAATTCAACATTTTCAAATTGCTACAGGAAAGATTGCGGAACTTTTAGGAATAAAAGATGAAGAAGTTTTAATGTGCTCAACTGGTGTAATTGGTGTTCCAATTCAAATAAATGATTTAATAAAAAATTTACCGAATTTAGTTAGTGATTTAAAGAGTAATAATTTTCAAAATGCAGCAGAAGCAATTTTAACTACTGATTTGACTTTGAAAAAAGTTTTAATAGAGACGACTATTCAAGGTAGAAAAATAAAAATAGCAGGATTTGCAAAAGGTTCAGGAATGATTTACCCCAATATGGCTACAATGCTTGCTTTTCTAACCTGTGATGCGGGTATTCAAAAAGAAGAGTGGGATAAAATGATTGCTGTTGCAGTTAAAAAATCTTTTAATGCAATATCAGTTGATGGAGAGACAAGCACAAATGATTCTTTTATTGGAATCAATTCAGGAGAGAAAATCGAAAAAAGGTTTTTTCCAATTATCCAAAGAGGGATTGATATTGTGTGTCAAAATTTGGCAAAAAATATTGCGAGGGATGGAGAGGGCGCAAATTGTTTATTAGAAGTTATGGTTCAAGGGGCGAAAAATACTGATGATGCAATTATGCTCGCGAAATCTATTTGTAATTCTGCCTTGGTCAAAACTGCGATACATGGTTGTGATCCTAATTGGGGAAGAATCATTTCTGCTGCAGGTAATTCTGGAGTTAAATTCAACTTAAATGAAGTTGACTTGTATATAGGAAATGCTCATATTTTGGACAACGGTAAGTTAAATAAATATGATCCACAAAAAGTCACAGACTATATTAAGTCCAGAATGAAAGGTAGATATTTAGTAGACGATATTGTAAAAATTATGATTAATCTAAACTCTGGCGAATCGAAAGGCAAAGCTTGGGGGTGCGATCTTTCTAAAAAATATGTTGAAATAAATAGCGAGTATACAACGTAAAAGTGTGATTTATTGATTTTCTTAAAAACTTTCTGATAGCAACTGATTACGAGGAGTGAAAATCAATTAGTATATACACGTTTCTTTTATGTGATTTGTGTGCGATTTCTGGGAATATTTTATTAATTTCGGTAAATATCTTAATTTTTCATCAAAAAAATTAAACTTGAGAGTGTTTGTTTTTTAATTAATTTTTCATTTTCTGTAACTTAATCGATCCCCAAAAATAATTTGCTGCTAATTTACATTCAAGATTAATTATTTTATGGAAACTGTATTCAAAAATATTCTTGTAAGCGGAACTGTTACTTCTGTTTTATTGGTTAGTCATCCTTTGCGAGCAGAATTAGATCCTAACAACATAAAAATTGCTGATGCTTCATCTGATGTTCAAACTATTTTAAATAGACTTAACGAATTAGAGAGCGAAGTTTCTTCTTTAAAAAAACTCCTTAAGAAAAAAACTGAATTAGTTGAAAGTAATAAAGTTAAAGGTAAAGGGAAATTTTATATTAGTAGCGGTTTAGGTTTTACTAATGATCCTGAAATGGTTGACTCTGATAAACCTGGAACAAACAATAGAAGCGTCAATAACCATTTTAATACGAGTGAATTAGATGGAAAATGGTCTGCTGATTTTGCTTTAGGATATGAATTTAATAAGAATATTAGAGGAGAATTATCCTACGCATTTAATATGCTCAAAGATAATTCTCAATCTAGTGACGTTAATGGAGGAACTGGTTATTTAGGGTTGGGTATGATCGACACTCATTCTCTTTTCGCAAGTTTATATTATGATTTTCCGAATAAAAGCAAATTTACTCCATATTTTGGTGGTGGTATAGGTACTACATTAATTGATGTAGATAGCAGTAATTTGGCTAGAAAACCAAGTGATTTGACTTTTGGTTATCAAGGAAAACTAGGTTTGTCTTATGAAATGATGGAGTCCACTGATCTTTTTTTAGAAGGTATTTATCAAACTACTAAGTCATTCAAATTAAGTAGTTATGTCTCTGATCCAATTGATATTTACTCTACAAGACTTGGTTTACGGTATAAGTTTTAAAAAATAATTTCTTTAAAAATTGAACATAATAAATCGTGGGGTGTGATTTGTCTGCGACGAAATGTGATTTGTGTGTGACTTATATTATTCTCTTTTAATCTCTCTAATACATTGCTATCACTAGGTTACACAAAAACGAGTGTATTCATAATCGTATTTGTGTAAATAAACTCGGAATATACGACTTAACGCTAAAACCTATTTATATCAATAAATTTGCAGATTATTTATATATTTCTTACGGTTTGCTTACATTAAATTAGAACTTATTCTTACTAATTGAAATTCGGTTGTACTAGGTTAAACATATCCCTTTACTATGGTTGGTTGTTCTTTGTTTTTGAAAATTCTTTTATAATCATCATGCAATCTTTGAGTTGCTAATTTTCTTCTCTTCATTGCATCCCGAATTTAATCCATTTCATTGAATGTTCGATTGAGAATGGTGAATGGAGTAGTTAGTTTCATAAAACCTTTTTTTTAATAAAGACTATAAATTAATAACTCAGTTGCAGTAAATTAAACAATTTTGATTTGTTGGATGTTCTCTACACTCTTTCTCCCAAAAGTTTTGAAACTCAGGGGTGCATTTCTCAAGTTCTTTTGGTGTTTCGTTTAGATTTAATCCTGCATAATTAAACGCAGTTAAGTATCTTGGAAGAATGTTAAATTGATTGAATAGTTTCATAAGACCTCCTAGATCTATATCTATATTGTCCTCCTATTAACTTGAAATTCATAGAGTATTATTACCCGAGTAAAAGTGCTTTGTGGTTGTCAAGACTATCTTTTCCCATTCAATAGGAGTAGAAATAATTCAGGAGTCAAAAGCACTTCATCGACTTTGTGGACAGCGAGGTGCATATGATTCGAAGAGGGCAAACAAATGCCCTCTTATTTTATTTTTAGTAACCTTTTACTGATTCTCTTCTCCAAATTCTATCGACATTAGCATTTAGGATATCAATGGTTAGATTTATCAAAATAGGAAAAAATTATGTTTGTAAGTATTGACTTATGCTTAGTCCCTATTGGAGTTGGAACTTCTCTATCTCCTTTTATAAAAGAGTGTATTGAAGTTATTAAAATGAAGGACTTAACTATGAATTAGGAGCGAATGGAACTGCAATAGAGGGAGATTGGGATAAAGTATTTGAATGTGTTAAAAAGTGCCATAAAAAAATTCATTCAAAAGGTGCGCCGAGAATTTATACAATAATGAAAGTAAATACTAGAACTGATAAAGAACAAAAATTTTCGGATAAAGTAAAAAGTGTATTAGACAAATAATGGAAAATAATGCAAAAAGAACGAAATTACGATAATGATGGTTTAGATCCATCTGAAGAGTATTTCAGAAAGGAGAAAAAATGTAATGATGAGGATATTTACTTTCCACCAAAAGAATCAGAACCACCACATTATTAATAAGTAAATTTTAACAAAAATTTAAATCAAATTTATTCTTAATTGTTCTTATAACTTTTCCATCTTCAAATTAAAGCATTTTTATCAGGTTTTTTTACTAAATGATTGAGATCAGTTTTTTATTTGCATTTTTGATAATTCCATATTATTTTTTTTGGTTTTATTTCAAGGTTCTTAGGATTGATTGCCCATAGTTTTTTTTCTTTAACTATTAGTAGATTTAGTTATCTTTTATAACTTCGAGCTGCATATCATATTGTTCGATTAAATTGTTATATATTGCAGACTTCTGTTGGAGTAAATTAATATCTACATTTTGTTCAGGATGTAATCTAAACCAGTCTTGACTAGGTTTAATAACAGTTTGCTTTAATTCAAAATCTATATTTAGATATAAGCCAAGAGGACTATTGGCTGCTCCATTTTTAATCCATAGTTTATTTTGTTTCTTTGAAAATAGTTTTAAACCTAGAGGCGTGACGACACGTACATGAGTAGGGTCATCGTAGAAGAATTCATGCCTAAAATGAGGAACCACAATACGAACTTTAGCTTCATGTTTACATACCCTGTAAATTTCTTTAAAAATACCGAAATATATTTCTGTGTCTTTTCCTAGATGTTCGAGTACATGTATTAAGGCAATTTCTGATACAGTATTTGACTCCCATGGCCACGGGAAAGATTCTAGATCATGTTTAACATCTGGCGTTCCAAATTTATCTACATTTATAAAACCTGGAAATTTTCTTTCTCCACAGCCCAAATTGAGTTTGATATCACTCATCAAAATAATTATTTTTCTAATAATACCTTTAATTTGAATATAAACTTTTAAGTAATCTAAATTTATTAACTAGTAAATAAAATTTATGAAGGTAGTGATGACCTTTTTTATTAAAATCAAATAAAATTTCTGATATTTTCTCAATTATTTGACTTAAGTCTAAATATTGTTTTTTGTATGTATTTTAAATTGTAAAAAAGTAAATTATCATCCTCCGGTTTACTAATGAATGCTCATTTTTGCTATTAATTTGAATACTTTATAATTACTTTAAAGAACAAAGTAATTCTTCCTTATTATCAGATTGATTTTTATTTGAAATTTTAAAACTGTGATTATTTTTTAAAAATTTACTCAATTGATAGCAATGGATTTCTATAAGGTGTAAATATTATTTGCTCAATGGCAAATTTAATAGCTAATGTTCTAATGAAGTTTCATTAAATCTATTGGCAGATATTCATTTATGTAAAGAAACAGTATTGTGACTGTTCCTATTACAGAACCAATAAAACCTCCAAAAAAATTTACTACTAATCCAGATTGTCTAATTATTGTTTCTTCGTTTTTTTTCTCTTCTAAGTTAAGAGAATCAACTACTTTTAAGCGCTGATTGGTTGTTGGTTGTTTAAGTTGTTGGTGTCGGATGAGGGCTTCGAAATCAGGCATGGAATTTGTGAGGCAATTGAACAATAAGCAGACCAGCCCGTCATTCGACGAGGATCTGATCTGCCTAAATCGTCTACAGCTTCAAATACAGCATTGCCCGAGGCTTCTGCTTTATCAAATGCTGAAAGTAAGGGTATAAATGTATCAAAAACATATAAACCAAAATTTTCTAGAGCTGCTTTTGCTTGTTGCGCTGCTTTTTGCTGTCTAAAATCAACTTTTACTATTACTACAGCATGGTTAACTTTTAAGTTGCTTAATAAACTAGCTAGTTCAACAGTTAATTCTACTGATCTTGCTTTTGCAGTTGTAGGTAAGATAACTAAATCTGAACCATACGCTAAGTGTTTAAGTTCTTCTTGATCACTGCTAGCCTGGCCATCAGTTATTACAATTTCTGATGATCTTGATGCTTTAGCAGCTGAACTGACGGGGAAAACTGGAAATGGAAGATTGCCTCTGGATGCGTATGCTAAAGCAGATCTATTCTTGTCGGCATCGACTATGCAAACTTTTTTACCTTCAGAATGCCAAACACTAGCAAGGTGAATACTTGTACAGGTTTTGGCCACTCCTCCTTTTTGTCCGCAAACGGTAATGAACAATTTTTTATTTTTATTTCTCTTACTTTGGAGAATAATTTCTTAATGTCAAGAGAAATTGATTTTTAATGCTTTAAAACTTATTTTTTGAAATATTTTAAAGAAGTTAATATTTTTAGATAACCTTATAAAGTTCGTTATTTAAATTGGCTAGTGAAGAAAAGAATTGGATTAGGTACCTGGTCTTGGGGTAATAAGCTTTTCTGGAATTACCAATCTAGAAATGACGATGATTTATGTGAGACATATAATGAAGCATTACGAAGAGGTTTCGATCTTATTGATACTGCAGATTCTTACGGTACTGGGAATCTTCAGGGTAGAAGTGAATTGTTGATAGGAAAATTTTTACTAAATACTCCTTCAGCAAAGAAAAAAAGAATTCAAGTAGCAACCAAACTTGCACCTTATCCCTGGAGAATAGGTAACAGAGGTTTTAATAAACCTTTTTTGAAAAGTTTAGAAAGACTTAATAACAAATTAGATATAGTGCAATTACATTGGTCAACTTCAAAATACAATCCTTGGCAGGAATTAGGGCTGTTGAATAATCTTTGCGATTTAAAAGATGAAGGCTTTGATTTTCAAATAGGCTTATCAAATATAGGCCCTAAAAGATTGATGAAATTAATTAATTTCTTAGCAAAAAGAGATCAGAGCCTAAAGAGTGTTCAAATACAGTTTTCTTTGCTTGCTCCCGATTTAGGAAAACAATATCAGGTAAAAAAAATTTGCGACGAAAATAATATTGATTTCTTTGCTTATAGTCCTTTGTCCTTTGGAATACTTTGTATTGATCCAGATAAAGAACAGAATAAAGAAAAAAGTTTTATTCGCAATGCATTATTTGAAAACTATAAAAAACCAACATATGAATTACGGAGGTGTTTAAAAAGAATTGCAAATCAAAGATCAGTTTCCCAAGCGCAAGTAGCAATTAATTGGTGTTGTTATCAAGGAGCTATTCCGCTCGTTGGAATGCGAAAAAAATCTCAAGTTATAGATGTATCGAATGTATTCAAGTGGAATTTAAATAAAAGTGAATTTAGTGTACTTCAGGAATTGTCAAAAAAATGTTTAAAAAAAATGCCTAAAAATCCTTTTTCAAGCATTTAATTAAACTTTTAGCTAGATATTTTCTTATTTTTTTTTATTTGACAACCACTATTCCATAGTTCATTTGGAAATTTTTCGCCAGTGAATCTAATAACTTTTGGTTTGAGATTTATTATCAAGTCATTTAGTTTTTTATTAGATTCCATTTTGCAAGATTCGATTTTTTAATAAGATAAATTAATTTAAAACTTATCTTCTCAGTATTTATACTTATTAAATTAAAAAAATTCTTTTTAATACAAGCATTTGCAGCAATATTTACACACTAATAAATTATCTATCACAACTTCTTAGTTACTTAAAAAAATGGAGTCCTTCCAGACTCCTCGTATCATTTGGTTGATAAGGCTGATATAACCCCATCTCCTTTAGGATCAAGCAGCAACTGGTGCTGTTTGACGGGAGAAACTAACGATTTTGTTAGCATTTGTGTTTTTGCTCTAACCGAGCCGGCTTCAGTCACCTTCCTTATGCCCCGTCGAAACCATTACAACCCCAAATAATGGAGTTGAGCGGAATCGAACCGCTGTCCGAAACATCGGTTGAGATCACCTAGTCCAGTTGGACATTTATATTCTGACAGGCAAAATGGTTATTGAATAGTTTTTTTACTAAGTTTTATCGTATATGAATGTAGTAGCATCATCTCCGGAGGGATTAGAGAAATCTTTAGCAGAAGAAATTTCAAATTTAGGCGGCTTTAATATTAATACTTATAAAAGATTTATTAATTTTGAATGTGATTTTGAAACTTTTTATAGAGTTCATTTCTATTCCAGATTAGCTTTTCGTTTTTATAGAGAAATTGCAAGTTTTAATTGCTATGATAAGCAATCTTTATATGCGGGGGTTAGAGATTCATTTGATTGGTTAAATTGGTTGCACTTTGATAAAACGTTTAATGTTCAAGTAACTGGGAAAACATCTTCTTTAAGTCATACTCATTTCACAGCTCTTGAAGTAAAAAATTCCATAACTGATTTGCAACAGGCAGTTTGGAATAAAAGATCAAATATTTCTCTAGATAATCCTGATTTTATAATTCATCTGCATTTAAATAATAATAAAGCAATTCTCAGTCTTCAAAGCAGCGTAGAAAGCTTACACAAAAGAGGCTATAGGCCCGCAATTGGAAATGCTCCATTAAAAGAAAATTTAGCTTCTGGATTGATAAATATGACTCAATGGAATGGCAAAGTTCCATTAATAGATTTTATGTGTGGCTCGGGTACTTTTTTAATTGAGGCAGTCAACCAATTCCTTGGAGTTCCCATAAATATTGATCAAGTATATCTTTTTGAGAATTGGTTGGACTTTAGGAAAGATATTTATCTTAATGAAAAAAATAAAGCAAAAAATAAAATTATAAATTATGAAAAATTACCAACAATAATAGGGTGTGAAATTAATAAAAAGGTTTTTGAGCAGGCGAATGTAAACATATCATTAGCTGGACTCGAAAATTATATTGAGCTTATAAATAATGATTTCTTAGCACTCAAATTAGGTTGCACACCTGGGATAATCATATGTAACCCTCCATACGGCAAAAAATTAGGCGATGAAAATGAATTGATTTGTTTATATGAACAAATGGGAATCTTCCTAAAGAACAATTTTTCAGGTTGGGAATTTTGGCTGCTAAGTGGAAATCCAAAACTAACAAAATATTTGAAAATGAAATCTTCATTGAAAATTCCCGTTAGCAATGGGGGAATAGATTGTAGATGGATAAAGTACTTAATAAGGTAATTTATTTTTTGCCCAAAACTGCCTTTGTTGTCTTGCCTAAACCCTCTAATGTTTGAGGAAGATATGGCCCTTTGGCTAATTTCCCTCCAAGTTTTAAACTTAAGCCTGCAAGAACTAAATCGATAAATATTATGAGTAATAAATTATATTCAATATTCCAGTTATTATATTTTTTTAGAAAAAGGTAAAAAATAATATGGATGCAAATTAGTACTACTAATAATAATGTGCTGCCAATTGCCAAAAATATTCCACCACTAATTAATCTTCTTTTTTCTCTATCTACTTCTTGAAGAGCTATTCTTACATGCAAATCCATAACTGAACTTGCAATCGCTGAAATTCTGGAGGCGGTATTTGCAAAGTTTTTATTTTTTGGTTTTTCCATATTATTTTCTACCACTGTTTAGTAGCGTTCCTATTAGTAAACCAATACCAGCCGCAATAGCAATAGATAATAATGGTTTTTTTCTTATAGGACTTTCTATTTTTGGTCTAAGTGTATCGTTAAGTTCTTCTAATAATTCTTCTAATTGACTTTCTATGGGCTCAATTTTTTCTGATATTTCCCAATTGTTTTCTCTTATTGAATCAATTATTTCAAATAGTTGGCTTTTTATTCTCATTGCTGAGGTTCCACTATGGCTTGCTATTACTTCAACTAAATCGTCAATACTCCCTTTTGTGGCTTCAAGGGTTTGTTGTGCAATGTTAGGCCATTTTTCTTTTATTAAAGGTATTAAACTGTCAATTTTTTCGAGTAACCATTTTTCAGAGAGGACTTCTCTTTCAGGAAGATTAGAGTTATCTTCTTTATCTTCTACTTCTTTGGGAGGATGGTAAGTCTCCATTATTTAAACTTATTTATTTTAAGATTAAACCCATTTTCTTAATTTGGAACCCTTATCTAAATAATTGTGGGATTTATATAGAATAAAAACATATAAAAGTTTATTTACATTTTATTTATCTACTCTGTTCTGCAAGAAGCTTTTGTTAAGCTATTACTGGAATTATTAAATGAGTTTAAATTTCATCATGGATATTACATTTGCATCTTTAATTTTTGCATCTCGCACAATCCCTACAGATTTTGGATTAGTAGCTGCAGCTATTGCTGGAGCTGGAAGTTTGCTATTCATCGCTTTAAGATTTGTTCCTGATGCAGGTAATTAAATAAAGGGGACCATCTTTAAGAAAAAATATCTTTATATAAACTTTGTTTTGCAAAAAGATTTAATTTATTTATCAACTAAATAATGGATAAATGGGTTTTGCTGGAGCATGAAGTTTATAATGCTAAGTCTAAAGATATTCATTATGATTTTCTTGTTGAAAATGGAACAGATTGTTTAACTTGGAAATTTTCAAAACTACCTTTATTAAATCAAGCTTCTATAGAAATTTCTAAGCAGCCAAATCATAGACTTATATGGCTATCCAGGATAGAACATGAACTTTCTGATAATAGAGGTTTTGTAAAAAGAATTGATCATGGAATATTTAAAAACGTTTCTACAGAAGGGGACTCTGAAAATTATCGATTCATTTTGAATGGTGAACTTCTTTCTGGTTTGTTTGAAATTTCGGCTAATTCTTGTAGATTGAGCAAAAATTATTAATATTCATTTATAAATAAACGTAATATTTCTATTGAGAATTTTTGCAAATTAGTTATTCTTATTTAGCTATTGAGACTTGAGATTGGTACATATCAATCAGGTCGAGTTTGAAAATTTTAAATCTTTTGGGGGAAATGTAAAAATTCCTCTTGAAGAAGGCTTCACAGTGGTTACGGGCCCGAACGGTTCTGGGAAAAGTAATATTTTAGATGGAATTTTATTCTGTTTAGGTCTAGCTAATAGTAGAGGGATGAGGGCTGAAAGATTACCAGATCTAATAAATAACTCCAAAGTTAAAGAGGGTAAGTCATCAGAAACATCTGTATCAGTAAAATTTAATATTCAAGATTGGTCTCCCAGAGAGGACCTTCCGCCTTTGGAACTAGAAGAAGAAGAAATTGCCCTTAATAAAGGTCAAAAAGAATGGGTAGTTTCTAGAAAATTAAGGCTTATGCCAGGTGGTTCTTATGCTTCTACTTATACTTCTGATGGCAAACAATGTACCTTGCAACAAATACAGAGAATTTTAAGAGATATTAGTGTTGATCCTGAGGGCAGCAATGTTGTTATGCAGGGTGATGTAACAAGAATAGTATCAATGAACAATAAGGAAAGGAGAAATCTTATTGATGAATTGGCAGGAGTCGCACTTTTTGATACAAGAATAGAACAAACTAATGCAAAATTAAATGACGTTTTTGAAAGACAAGAAAGATGTGAAATTTTAGAAAATGAATTGCAATCTAGTAAAAATAAGCTTGAAAAAGAATGTGAAAAAGCAAAGCGATATAAAGAGTTAAAGGCAAAACTATTACAAATAATAGAATTAGAGAAAGTTCTTATTTTTGAAAAACAAGTTAAGCATGTTGAATCTATAGAAAAAAAAGAAAGTGAAATTGAAAAAAATAAAATCTTGTTTAATAAAGAAAAAGAATCTATTAGTAAAGAAATATCAGTTTTAGAAGATGCTTTGAAAATACTTGTTGATGAGCTTAAGGAGAAAGGAGAGGATAAATTGATAAAAGTTAATTCTGATATTGGAAGTATTAATTCTAGCTTGAGAGAACTTGATAGGATATCAAGTCTGAATAAAGAAGAAGGTATTAAATTACAAAAACAGAGAGATGAAATTGCAATTTCTAAGAGGAATATCGAGTCAGAAAAGATGAGACAAGAAAATTTCGATGATAATTTTTTAAATCAATTGAACTTGCAAATTGACGATCTCACTTTAAAACACAAACTATCAAGAAAAAAACTTTCTGATGCGGCTGGAGAATCTGGAGAATTCTCAAAACAAAGTATCAAATTAAATGGTGAGCTTGAAAGTATAAAAAATCAAATTAATCCTTTGGAAATAAAAAAAAGGAAAATTGAAGAAGAAACTATTCAAAATAATATTCAAAAAGATGAGATATTGTCACAGATCGAATCCTTAGACTTAGAAAAGCAGAAACTTTTTCAGGGAAATCAAAGAAAAAAAGAGACATCCGATACAAATAATAAAAACTTGGCAAGTAATAGCGCAGAAATTCATTCTTTAAAAAATGAAATCGATTTATTAATTAAAACTAAATCAAGGCTAAATAACGAGCAATTAAGGCTTGAAAAGGATTTATCTAGATTTGAAAGCAGGAAGGAAGCTTTAAACGAATCTAGAGGTTCATATGCTCTCAGAATTCTCTTAGAGGCAGGGTTAGAGGGTATACATGGTTATGTAGCTCAACTTGGAGAGGTCAGTGAGAAAAATAGATATGCATTAGAAATTGCTGCTGGAAATAGGTTAGGGCAAATTGTTGTTGATAATGATCATATTGCTGCAAAAGCAATTGAAATTCTTAAAAAGAAGAAAGCGGGAAGATTAACTTTTTTACCTTTAAATAGAATTAAAAGTCAAAAAAAGAATTATGCAATTTCAAGATTTGAAAATAACAGGGAGAATGGATTTATTGATAAAGCTATTAATCTAATTACTTTTGATGAAGTTTATTCAGATGTTTTTCGATATGTTTTTGGAGATACTTTGGTTTTTTCAGACTTATCCTCAGCTAGGGTATCTACACAAAAAAATAGGTTGGTTACCTTAAGTGGTGAATTATTAGAAGCAAGTGGTGCTATTACAGGAGGCAGTAAGTTAAATAAAGATTTGGCTTATAGGTTTGGAATTAATAATGATAATGATGATTCCAGTCCTATAAAAGAAAGATTATTAGTTATCGAAGAAGCTTTAAAAGAGTCAAATAATGATTTGATACTAAAAAATAATAGACTTAGTATATTAAATTCTAACCGCAGTCACATAATTAAGGATTGTGCCTCATTTAATAAAGAAATTGAAGTAAATCAAGATTCTCTTAAAGCTGTCTCGCAAAGAATTGAGGATTGTAAATCGAGAGTAAATAAACTTGATATTGCTAATAATTTATTAGTTAAAGAGTTAGGTCATTTAAAAAATCAATTGAAGCCTTATCACGATAAGTTTGATCAACTACAAACCATTCAAAAGGCAAATTATGAAAAAAATCAAAAATCATCACTAATAGCTTTTAATGACGAATTTAATAATCTTGATAAAAAACTTGAATTACTTATTA
>MWOO01000157.1 GCA_002025945.1 Prochlorococcus sp. HOT208_60m_813O14
TTTTTATTTTTTCTTTTATTAAATCTAATGGAGGAGATATTTTTACCCCATCAAGGAAAGAACTTGATTTTTCAAACTATGAAAAACTTTTAAATTGGTTCAATAAATTTCAACCTTCAGTTGTAATTATTGCGGCTGCAAAGGTTGGGGGCATTTTAGCTAATAAAAATAATCCTTATGATTTTATTTTTGAGAATTTAAGAATTCAAATTAACATAATTGAAATTTGTAGAATTTGCAAAATAAAAAAAATAATATTTCTTGGAAGTAGTTGCATTTATCCCAAACTATCAGATCAACCCATTAAAGAAGAATATCTTTTAAAAAGCCCCCTAGAAAAAACAAATGAATTTTATGCAATAGCTAAAATTGCCGGTCTAAAAATGTGCGAAGCTCTTAACTTACAATATGATTTTGATGCATTTTCATTAATGCCAACAAATTTATATGGGCCTAGAGATAATTATAATTTAGAAAATAGCCATGTTCTTCCAGCTTTAATAAGGAAATTTGATGAAGCCAAAAGAAATAATTTGCATCAAGTTAAATGCTGGGGATCTGGTAAACCTTTAAGAGAATTTCTATATGTAGATGACTTAGCTGATGCATGTATTTTTGTATTAGAAAACATTAATCAAAGAGAAAAAAAATTGAAAAATAAATGGCTTAATGTAGGAAGTGAATTTGAAATATCTATAAAAAATTTAGCAATTAAGATCTCAAAAATAATAGGATTTAATGGTGAAATAATATGGGACCTTAGCAAACCTGATGGAACTCCTAGAAAGAAATTAGATACCTCAATATTAGAAAATATGGGTTGGAAAGCTAAAACTAATTTAAACGATGGTATAGCCATTACCTATAAAAACTACTTAGATGAATTGAAAAAAAATTCTTTGAGACTTTAATTAATATTTAAAATATGAGTGTATTGATAATTGGTTATAAAAGAGCTGCTGAAATAAAAAGGGTTATTGAAAAAGTATCCGAATTCAGACCCAAAAAAATATACCTAGCAATGGATGGGCCAAAAGATTTGAAAGTAAATCTATTATGCCTTAATGCAAGGAAAGCCGCTTTAGAGTCAATTAATTGGGATTGTGCAATTAAAACTCATTTTTCGAAAGATAATAAAGGTCTAAGAGAATTTATCTTATCTTCAATAGATTGGTTTTTTAGTAATGAAAAAGAGGGTCTAATTTTAGAAGATGATATATTGATACACCCAGAATTTCCAAAATTTGCAAGATATTTTATCCACAAAGAAAATATTGGATGTATTTCGGCTTGTACATTTGATTCGTATTTAGGCAGTAATCAAAAAAATCCAAGTTTTACTTTCATATCAAAAATCCCTTCAATTTGGGGGTGGTACTGCACAAAAAAAACTTGGGAAAATTTTCGTAATTGGAAAAGACCTAAAGAATCACCAATAATTTACTTTATAAAATTAAAAAAAAGAATAGGCTTTTGGCAGAGCTTTATTTTTGCAATGATTATTGACTATATAAATCAAAATAAACTCTCAACATGGGATTATGATTTTGCATATTTTCTAATAATTAAAAATAAATTTACGATATTCCCAGGTATTTGTATGGCAGAAAATATTGGGAATTCTTCTTTAGCAACTAATTCTAAATCTGAAGATAATTTATCTCCAAAACTCAGTAAATACAATATTAACTTTGGTAAAATCGAATCGAATCCAGTTTTAAATAGAAATTATATGAATAATCAAAGTTTAAATATTATGATTAAGAATGAATATAAAATACATGCTTTAAAAAACTTGACTAAATATCTAATTAAATCTTTTTTTGGTTTTTTGGGTTTAAAAATCCATAATTAAAAGTCAAATAAAAAAGATGTTTCATAAAGATTTAAATAAAATTTTTCAAGAAATTTATAAATTTAAAAATAAATAATCTTATAATTAAAATAATTGCAATTAAAGACGCATATATAGGATGTTTTTTAAAGTAAATCTTTAAAGCTAGTTTCTGGCAATTAAATCTTTCACTTAAGCTTCTTTTTATATTTTGTCTAGATAAAGAGTTTTTATATACAAAGTATCTAACAGTTTCTTTATTGCTAAATTTTAATCTCCCTATATCTAATAATCTTATCCAAAGATCATAATCTTCTGAAGAAGATAAATTTTTGGATCTACTTAAATTAATAAAATCTTTTTTAAAAAAAGCCGTACTACTTTGAACAATTGGATTATCCCAAAGTAGATTTTTGCGAATATTTTTATCTGAAACATATGAAGAATATTTTATGAAATTAAAATCCTCATCTAAATATATTGCCTTGGTGGCAAAAAGTTTTGCATTTTTGTCCTCAAGATAAAGGTTTATAATTTCCTCTACATGATTATTCTTCCATTGATCATCATGATCAATCCTAAAGATAAGGTCTCCAGAACAATTTAAAACTCCTTTTTTTAAAGAGGCAAAAGTACCAATATTTTTTTTGTTATGAATAATTTTAATAGGTAATTTATCTAACCATGTAGTTAATATATTTATTGTTAAATCATTACTCGCATCATTAATTATGATTACTTCATCTAACTTTATAGTCTGCTTATAAACTGAATCTAAAGCTCTATCTAAATAATTTTCACCATTAAAAACTAATAGCAATAATGATGTTTTAATCATTTAGAAATATTAGACAAAGTTTAATATATAATATCATTAAAATTTAGCTTATCTTGATAGTCACTTATGAAGACTGAATAATGAAAATGAAAAATAAATATTATGAATTTTTTGAAACTGAATTTGCTAAAAATTGCAAATTTCATTGGGATTTTATAAGTAGACATAATGAATTGGATAAATGGTATTTTTTAGCTAAACAATATGAAAGAACAAAAAATATTACAGCTAAAAATAACTCACAAAAAATACCTAAAATAATACACCAAATCTGGATAGGTCCTAAAAAATTACCACTTAAATACAAAAAATGGATTGATTCTTGGAAATTATTTAATCCAGATTGGGATTATATTTTTTGGGATAATAATCGAATAAGAAAATTAGAAATAATTGATTCAATTGTTTACAAAAAAAGTAAAAACTACGGATTTAAAAGTGATTTATTAAGGTATGAAATTTTAAGGAAATATGGTGGTTTATATGCAGATACTGATTTTGAATGTCTACAAAAAATACCTGAATTTCTTTTGAATTATAATTTTGTTTCGTCTGTAGTTTTTGGGTGGGAACCATATTTAAACAATGCAGTAATTTTAGCCAGGCCTGGTTCAACCATAATAGAGGATTTAATTAAAAATATTAAATCAAAAAAGGAAATAAATAAAATGAGCGTTTTTGATGCCTCTGGACCTTATTTATTAACTAAGCTTTATTTTAATTTAAGCAATAATGAAAGAAATCAGATAATGATATTACCCTCTAATTTCTTTTATCCTTTCCCTAGTTTTTTATTAGAAACAAATATTGATATAAAAAAATTAATTAATAAAGATTCTATTGGGATTCATCATTGGGAAAGAAGTTGGTTTATGAAACCATTATTGGTAAGAATATTAATAAAAATAATGTCTAAGATAAAAAGTATAATTAAGAATTTTTATAAAATAGTAAGATCAATTTTTGTAATTAGATAATTTTAAATTTTATTCAACTTTTTTGAACAGAATATCTAATATTCCTAATTCACAAACCATTTTGTAACCATTGTTTTTCATATATAGTTTCATCTCTTCTTTATCTCTACATTCGACAAGTATATATTTATATTTAAATCCGATAAGGTCTGCGCCTTTGAGAGCTTCTAATTCTCCACCCTCTAGATCTAAAGATAAAAGATCAACATGAAAAATTTTATTTTTTATCAAAATATCCTTTAATTTTTTTTGTCGGGCAATAAATTTATAAGGTTTAATGTTAGTAAATTTCTTGCCAACTTCTGCATGATTAATTGGATCAATTTTTTCTATTTTTGTAGAAATAGTCATCAATCCAGAATAAATAAACTCAAGGATTTCGTTTTTACCTGATGGATTACCAAGTGCACAATTTTCAAAAATATTTTTGCTATTTCTATTAAATCTACACTCTTCAAATAAAGAAGGAGATGGCTCTATCAAAACTCCCTTTGCTCCATATAAATACTCTAAAAAAAATGTATTACTTTGATTAATTCCATTATTCGCTCCAGCTTCAACGTAAAATGTCTTATTAGATAGTAAATCTGGTGCATATTTACTTAAAACAGTTTCTGTATCATGAAGAGAAGTATAGGGGTATATAGATGCACCCAACTTTTTAAGTTTTCTTGATAAATTATTAATTCTGTTTGAATAACCTATTATTAACAAACTAATAGATTTATCAATTATATTTTTCTTAGTAATTAAAAATGTAACTTCCTCCAAAAATCTTACAGAGATTTTAAAAGACAATAATATAATTTTCTTTAAAATAAAGTTTCTCAAATTAATCTTGCAAAATAATAGTTGATTTTAAAAAATTTTTAGATATTTAAAATTTAATTTATCCTTAGAAAAGATAAATATCTATTTGATTTATAATATCAATAATTAAGTTAATGAATAAATAAAATTTTTTTTATAATTTAAAATTTTTAATATTAAGAAAATAAAATTTTTTTAATAATTTGAAAAATTCTTTTGAATTTATAAAAAATAAATCTTTTTACTACATTTATTTTTAAAAATTTATAATAGATTCTTAGCAAAGATATTTTCTCTTTAGCATATATGGCATCACCCCATCCATCTTTAGTTTTTATAGTGCCTACGCGTAGAAAACTAAAATTCAATAAGAAATCATCCATTTCAGATATATTAGGACATCCTTTATAAAGCTCGCAAAAGTTAACTTCTACATAAATGAAATCTACAAATTTTAATTGTTTGGTCATACCTTTTAATGCTTCAAGTTCATATCCTTGTATATCAATATTCAAAAAGTTATAATTTTTTCTTGTAATTTTATTTTCATCAAGCCATCTATCAACAGGTTTTGTATTAACTTTTATCTTTGAAGTATAAGTAATATTTGGGTAGGATTTCTTATGAGTTCCAAATTCTAAGATCGATGAAGATTCACCATTATTTGCAAGATTCAAAAATTTTTCTTCTTCTTTGTAACCAGCGGCAAATTTAGCCAAATACATTTGATCATAATTATTTATTAATTTTTCAATATATTCGTACTTGTAAGGATTTGCCTCAACCCAAATTATCTTATCTAACTTGTGATTTAAATATTCTGGCAATTCCTCAAGCTGATGCGCACCTATATGAATAATACCTCTTATGTCTTTATTTAAAAAAAGTAAATCACTAAATTTAAAAAGCATTATTTATAAAATCTTTTCTTTGAAGTTTTTTTCTATAATATTATTATCTTCAAAGCCCCAAACAGCTATGTAGTTGTACTTATATGTTAAGGGATACTCCTCTAAAAATTTGATCTTTGGAAGTTGAGACTTGAGTTCAATAGCAGAAAGTTTTCCATCAGAAAAAAGCCCTCCCATTCCACTATTCATTGTTAAGTATCCTCTCTTAGATTTTTTTAATACTTTATCAACATAAACAATTTGCAAATCTTTTGGCAATTCAGAAAACGCATAATTACTTATCACTAAATCATAATTTGATGGCGGTTCATTATTTATGGTTGTTGTTTTATAGCTACCTTTTAATAAAAAATAATTCAGGTATTTTTCTATTAATTGATTAACAGTTGGGAGATCAAATAGTTTTGAACAATAAATTTCCAATATTTGATCATTTATCAAAGTTTGTCCTCCATATCCAGCACCTATTTCAGCAACATTATGAAACTTATTTCCAAATAATATATTTAGATCAGAAGCAACCTTAAGATATCTTAAGGTTGTGGGAGATAGTGGATTAGGATATCCTTTATAAAAATATTTAAAAGGGTTTCCAACAATGTCAGAAATCAGTACTGTTTCTAATCCTTTTTTTAGAAATCCATCATTTCTCGATTCAAGTATTTTAAGATATTCATGTCCTTCTTTTTGTTGAACTGTCTCAACAACATCCCTATAAAAACTATTCCTTTTAAAATTATAAAACATTTTTGGTTTCTCTAAAAAATTTTCTATTTCGGAAACATATACAAGATTTTCAGAGTAAGAACTATATTTTTTATTATAAATTTTTGTTTGCTTTTTTAAATTCTTATTTTTAAGAATAAAAAATTTAGATTTTATAAAATTTTTTAATTTATTAAAGATCCCCAATTTTTCTCTCATGTATACCAATATTCATTATCTAATCTTACTTCAACTACTCAATAAAAAATTATTTATTGCAAACATTATTTAACTTTGAATCTCTATTTAATCGAGAGAATTTAAATCTAAAATTTTTTTTTCTTAATTTTAAAGTAAGAATTTAATAAATTTTCCTAATATTACATTAGTCTAATTAGTCTATATTGTAACTTTATTTCAAAAAATACAAATTTAGAACCTTTAAAGCCAATAGAATAATAAAAAATAAATAATTATATTTAAAAACTGAAAAATAATGAGTAAGTTGCAATTTTTATTAAGTGGAGGTCTTGGTAATCAAATATTTCAGTACTTAGGATCAAAATACATAACAAAACAGATTCCTGACGTAGATGTGAGTTATTCCCTATCAGATTACATTTTGAAAGGATATAGAAGTTTTGAGATAAACAAAATAATTATAGATAAGATTAATATTAATAAAGAATATAAATCCTATAGGTCAAAAGTTTTAAAAAAAATTATTAAAAATATTCATTTATTTGATAATTTAAATACAAGCAATTTAATTCTGAAATTTAAATTTTTAGAAACAATAGATGAAAATGAACTAAATCATAAATATAAATTTAACAACACTCTTTTAGCCCTCTATCAAAAATTAAAAAGTATTAAACACTTAAATTCCCCTATTAAGATAATAGGTTACTGGCAAAATCCTTCATGTTATGTAGACAATATTAAAAATATAAATTCACTATTTGAAGATACCAAAAAAATTTTGCCTTCTCAATTTAAATCAATTCAGTACATCACAATTCATATAAGGCGGGGAGATTATTTAATCAATAAAGAAAATTATTTTACATACTTTTCAAAATTTTCTGAAATTCAGTTCATTTTAAGTGCTTTGCAATTAATCCCAAAAGAATTCGAATCCATACCTATTTATTGTATTTCAGATGATCATGAATGGGCATTAAAGTTTATTCCACTGATTTCAAATAATGTCAAAAACCAGTTATTTATTCTAGATAATAAAGATCCAATAAAAACTTGGTCAATTTTAAACAATTCTTTAATAAATGTGATTTCTAATAGTACATTTTCTTATACAGCTGCATTATTGAACACTAATAATTTAAATAATAAATTGAGATGTATTATGCCGAAGTGGGTTAATTATAAGGAAAGTTCTTTTGAAAAGGGTTGGCTAAGCCCTTCCGGTTTTATAGATTTATAAAAATGAATCATTATAATAAAAATACAATTAAGGATTCGAAAACTATTGCTATAGCTTTATTCATTGTTTTCCCAGCAGATAAAAAATATAAAGAAACTAATCTCCTATCTCAAATTGAGCTATCTGGAACCTACTTATCATATTTTCAAAACAAAATACAGACATTAATATTATCCAATAATATAAATCTGATTAAAAAATGTTCTTTTTATAAAAGATACAAAAAAAATAATATAAATTTATTCAATTTGGAAGATGATAATTTAACTCTTTGCAGAAAAGAAAAAAATCAAACTTTCCAGTATGCATTTCCAAAAATTGATTGTTTACCTATTATTAATGATTATTTTAAAAAAAAGGAAAATTTTTCTCACTTAATTATTAGTGATATTGATTCAATTTTTCTTGATGTAAATTATTTAATTGAATACGTAAAAAATGTAAAGACAATTTCGGCTATTGATTACTATCCAGATAATTACTTAAAAAAAGATTTTCAAAAAATGATGAAGAAGCTAATTAGTTTTTCTTTACCAGATTCTTTTTATCTAAAAGATAAAAAAACTGAAAATAAAAAAATGTTTTGGATAAATAGTGGCTTTATGATAATTAATAAAGAGCTTCTAAATCATTTACCAGCTCTTTGTAAAAGTTGTTACGAATGGGCTTTTGAAAATAAAACTTATATAAAAAAATCTATGGGATGGGGTACAGAGGTGATTTTTAGTGCAATCTTTAATTTTTTAAATGGTAAGAGAATTGAAACAAGGCACTCAAAAGTGGCTCGATTTATATGGACATGTAATATTGCCTTATATCTCCCCTATGAATTAATAAATCCTTTCAATATTCCATGCCATATTCATTTGCCAGCAATTAAATGGGTAGACAAACAGATGCAGATTCTCACCTTACTAGGTAGATATAAAAAGCTTAGATTTATTTCCATATTCTTTATAAATATATGGGGACTTACTGAACGCATTCAAAATAGCAGTAGGTCAAAGATTCATTTTAGAGTAATCCTGAAACTTTTATCTTTAACAGAAAAATTTATACTACGAATTTTATGATCATGAAACCTTCTTTTCATGCATTTATAGAGACTATTAATTCAAATAAAATTGAAGTTATCTTCATATTTGTTTTTAATACAATACAGGCAATTTGTGAAAACAGTTTAATTATATTTACATTTTACTTACTAACTTTTATACAGAATGGAGAAATAAATTCTTCTGAAATTTCATTTCCTCTTGGTGAAAAATTTTTCTCATACTTTGGGCAATCAGAAGTACTTTTAAGCATTAATTTTATTTTATTAATGATGATAGCTATTTCTTTCTTGCAAGGTTTATGTCAATATTTAGGGCTATTAAATACTGAGGTGCTTGGTTCTTGGCTAAGAGAAAAAATAAATAATGATATTAGTAGAATAGTATTAGATGGAGATTACGAAAAGATATCAAAAATAAAATCTGGAAAATTGTTGACTATTAGTATTGAGTGTCCAGAAGCATTAAGATTTCAGATAAAAACTTTAACTGATTCCATAATTGCCTTTTTATATTTATTTGTTTATTCAAGAGTACTTCTACAATTATCTTACAAAGAATTCTTCTTATCATTTATTGCATTAATCCTTGTTGGTTGTGTGCAGTTAGTGACACAAAAAAAAGTAAGGAATTTAGCTTCAAAAACTAATAACTTTAAATCAATAGTTAGTGAAGCATTAAATGAAATGATAATAGGAATAAAATATATAAAAGCAAGTGGATCAACAGATTTTGCAAAAAATAAGTTCGCAAAAAAAACTAAATATTTAAAAAAACAAATCCTCAATGAAAGAATGTTCTATGAAATAACACCACCATTGAGCAAATTCATTGGTATCTGCACTATTACATCTATCGTATATTTATTTACAAAAAGTAGCTTAAGTAGCAATGTACTACTTCCCACAATTGGAATATTTATTGTTACTCTTCAAAGATTAATTGGTAAAATCTCCGAACTTTCCCAGTTAAATAATAGTTTCAACCAAAACAAAGGAAGAATGGAACTATATGACGAATTAATTTCAAATTATAATTTACCTATCTCAAAAGAAAAAGACAAAAATTCCTCTCCGGAAAATTTAGAATTTAATCTTAATGAAAATATAAAAAAAATAAGTTTTAAAGATCTTTCTTATAAATTTAAAGATGAAAATTCATGGGTATTTGAAAATGTAAGTTTTGATATTAAAAAAGGAGATTTAGTTGGGATAGTAGGCAGATCTGGAGCAGGCAAAACAACTTTTTTAAATTTAATATGTGGATTAATTAAACCTTCCAAAGGTCATTTTCAAATTAACAACAAAGATATTTATAACTTGTACAATACAGTTAATAAAAAAATTTCCATTGTATGTCAAGAAAACTATATTATTAGTGGAACAATTTATGAAAATATAGTTTGGGATCAAAAGGCTAATAAAAAAAAGGCACTTAATATTATAAGTAAATTAGACAATATTAAATTTATTAAAAATTTAAGAGAAGGAATTGATACGCAAATTGGTAAAGGTGGGATTTCTATAAGCGGTGGTCAGGCTCAATTAATTTCACTTTCAAGGGCACTATATAAAGATGCAGACATTTTAATTTTAGATGAAGCAACTAATGCATTAGACAATATTTCAGAAAGAAAAGTTTTCCAAATAATTAAAGAAATTTCAAAAGATAAAATTATATTTTTAGTTAGTCATAACTTAGAAAACATAAAAAAATGTTCGCAAATTTTTCTTTTAGATAGAAATACATTAAATAAGCAGGAATCTTTCCAAGAAATGATTGAAAATAATAGAGAAATTGTAGAATGGTATTAATGTGTTAAAAGAAAAAAATAAATCCAAAAGTAAAATCAATATTCTACTAATAGGTTTTAATAGAAGTGATTTGATTTCTAAATCAATTAAAAGATTAAAAAAGATTGATCAAGTAGAGTTATATATTTCTATTGATGGACCAAGAAAATTTAATGGAGAAGATTTGAAAGAAATAAAAAAAATTATCGCAATTTGTCAGATTGAAAAAATACCAAATAAAAACTTAAAGTTAAACAAAAATAATCTTGGTTGTAGGAGAGGTGTTATAGATTCAATTTCTTGGTTTTTTAGTAAAGTGGATTATGGTTTAATAATAGAAGATGATATTGAGTTAGAAAAGAATTATATTTTTCAGATTAATAAATTCCTTAAACAGTATTCCACAGAAAAAAAAATATGTTCAATTTCAAGTCATAATGCAATAAATTCGCCAGAAAATTTAAGAACTCAAAAAGATTTTTATTTGATGCCAACTTGTAGGGTATGGGGATGGGGAACTTGGAAAGACAGATGGGAAAATCACAAAAAATTATTAAAAAAATTAGAAAAAGTTAGTTTAATAAAACTGTTCTTTATAACTCCAATTAAATATAGGACTTTTAATACAGCGTTAATTATATGGAAATGTCTAAATAATAAATTTGATACTTGGGATTATGAATGGAATTACTTTCATATTTTAAATGATAATAAATCTATAACTCCCAAAGGTTTCCATATTTTAAATCATGGATACAGAAAAGATGCTACTCATACATTTACAGAAAAACCGCCATGGACAAAAATCGATAAATATAAATTTTCCGATGACAAAATATTAGACATTAATAGTTTTGTAAATTCAAGTTTAGAAAAATTAGTAACTAGCGAATGCGGTTTTCCTCCACAAGAAAATTACCCATTAGAATTATTGAGACTAATTAAATACTCTTTAAAAAATTATTTAATCAAATTTATAACCAATATATTTAGAAATTAAATTAAAAAAATTAATAAATTACTTTATTTTAAAAATTAGGTTTATTTAAGATGTTTTTAGAGAAAATTATTAAAAAATATGAGTTAATTATCAATATAATAGAATTCATATAAGGAATTGATTCAAAAAATAAAATTCCTGAAAAGATAATAAAATAAGGAAGGCTTATTAATTGATTTTGAATAATAAACAAAAATAAAATAATCCCTATTAGTGTAAGCAAAGCAATATTCCATAAAAATCCATGCATCATTTGATAATAAACTAATGAATTATGTGGATTAGTAGCAATTAAAAAATCAACTTTATTTTTATTAAACATTTTAGATAGATAATTAAATCTTTTTTCAACAAATGACTGATCTTTTATAGCAATTCTCAAATTATTAATAATTTTGTACTCCCTATTTGGGAGTATTTGAGGTTTAATTTTTGGAATATTAATTTCCTTATAAGCTTGAAAAGCTGAACTATTTATACTCAATCTATAGCCAACTATTTTATCAAGATATATAGGACTAAAGCCAAAAATATCATTATTGAATGAAAATTGATTAATCATCAATATCGAAAAAGCAAAAAACATAATTATTATCTTAGATAAATTTAAAGAAAGAAATATAAATTTATTATTTACATGCTTTTCAATTTCTAATATTTTCAATCCATACGCAAAAAGCAATGTAAAAGTAGCAAATATTACAAATTTACTTTTACAGATTAATACTATGAAAATAAAAAAACTAGTTGGTAAAAACTTCAACACAAGATCATTTTTCTTTGCATATCTAAAAATTAAAAAGAAATTTATAGCAAAAAAACATAATAAAAATAATAAATGTAGAGATGATAAAATTCCGATACTAGGATGAATTTTTGTACTTATTCCTGAAGAAAAACCTAACAAGATGCTTATAAATGGAAAATATGTTTGATTATTAAAAAACTCATTGATTTTAAACTCTTTTTCTCTTAGTACTGAGTAATAAACAACAACTATATATACAGATATTGATGGATATAAAGGAGCTAAATGGAAAGCCCTTTCTCTAAAATCATTAAATGAAGCATAATCAGTCCATGAAAATGATAAAAAAAGAATACTTAATAATAAATCTGCAGGCAGTGTTCCTTTTAAATATTTTTTGACATTTCTTCTATAAAAAAGAGTTAATAAAACAATTAATAAAAAGAAATTAAAATGAGTATGGATTCCTGATAAATAAATACATGAGATACTTAAAAAGATAGAAACTAAAATCTTAAAAAATAAATTTATATTTTTTAACATCATATAACTTGTTGATATATTAATTTATCAAAAATTTCATAATCTGGTTAGATTTCATTATTTAAAAAAATAATCATAAATATGTTAAAAAAATTTATTGAGCAAATCCTATAATATGATAAATTCTTTTTTTATTATTTTTTGTTTTTGATTTTTTTAAAAATTTTTTAAAGTAATAATTAGTAATTATTTTTTTTATAATTTCCTTACTTCTTCCATATAATCTAAGAATTTTATCTTTATCAAATGGGGTTTCAAAAAAATGAGGTTGCATTATTTTTGGCTTAAAATAAGAAAAATTATTAAAACCAGAATCTTTGATAAGCTTTTCAAAACTTTTTTCTGTAAAAAACTGTATATGAGAAACTGTATCAAATGCATTTGTATCTGACTCAGTTTCTGAAGCCCCTGGAGTAGTAATAAAAATCTTTCCTTTACTTTTTAATTTAGACTTAAGAGATTTTAAAGTCTCGATTGGATATACAATGTGTTCTATGACTTCTGTCATAATTATCAAATCTAATGAATTGGGTTTAATATTTTCGATATCCTTTATAGGAGTAAGACCAAATTTCTCATAAAATATATCATATTCCTTTACAGCATCTAAAGCGTATATTACAGATTCTTTTGGAATAATTTCTCTCATAACTCTTGGCAAATGACCATTGCCTGTACCATAGTCTAGAATTGAGATATTTTTTTTATTTGAGCATATATTTTTCAATAAAAATTTAGTTAATCGCTTGTTTCTACCTTTAAAATCTCTAAGAAATTGATTTGATTCTAATTCTAAATCTTCAATTCTTTGGCAAACACCTTGATTAAATTCATTAATTGGAGTAAATAAATGTGAACATTTTTTATCTTCACACTTAAAAATATTTTTCTTTAATTTGCTTACAAAAAGAAAATTTGATTTTGAGCCACATAATGGGCAATTAGGGAATTCATTTTCCTTCATAAGTCACAAAATCAACTTAAACTTTAGTTCTAATTAAATTAAAATATTTATAATTTAGTAATTAATATTAATTTAGATAGAGTACATCGTAAAGTATTAAATATCTAAATTAAATAATTTACATTTTTAAAGACTATTTAAAAATAGCTTTAAGTAAATCTGAATTAAAACTAATGACTATATTAAAAAGCAAGATTCATTATATTATTAGAGATATTAGGGAAAGAAATTTTATAAGATTATTTTTAGGAAGAGCTTTAGAGGTTATATTAAAAAACGCTTTGATATTAGCTAAAGAATATGGACAATTTAACAGTGCAAAAAGTTTTAATTGTGTCGATAAGAATAACAAGCCAATCCCCTGGTATACATACTCTGCTATTGATTATTTAAATAATCTAGATTTAGGTGGCAAAAAAGTATTCGAATATGGAAGTGGTAATTCCTCATTATATTACCTAAGAAAAGGAGCAGAAATTACATGTATTGAAGATGAAGAAAATTGGTTTAATATACTTAAAACAAAATATCTTAATGAAGAACAAATAAAATTATGTACAAATAAAAGTGATTATGTTGAGAGGATAGAAATTAATATGTCTGACATTGTTGTAATTGATGGATCATACCGGCCAGCGTGCACAAAATATCTAATTTCTCAAATGCAAGATAAGAACTTTTCTCCATATTTTATTATATTCGATAATTCAGATTGGTTCCCAAATTCTATTAAGGCACTTGATAAATTTCTTAATTGGCACAGGATAGATTTCTGCGGATTTGGACCTATTAACGACTATACATGGGTTACATCTTTTTATATGAACCCTAAAAAGAAATTAGAAAGGGAAAATAAAAATATAATTTTAAATGGAAATTATAATTGTAATCTCGAATAATTAGTAATTATTATGAAATTAGATTCAATAAAAGAAAAAATAAAAATAAAACTTTTTGTTTTTCTATTAAGAATCCCAATACATAAATTTTTATTTCTATTTTTAGAAAAATATATTACCTTTTCTAAAGGTCAAGGCTGGCCTTTTAGTTCGATAGAAATTGAGATTAATTCATGTTTATCTTTGCTAAAAAATGAACCTAAGATATTTATTGATATTGGAGCACATAAAGGGGAATACTTAGAGGCTTTAATAAAAAGATATCCCAAAGCTGAATATCATATATTTGAACCTTCTACAATAAATTACCAATTTTTGACCAAAAGGTTTAAGAACAAAGATTATAGAATTAACCAAGTGGCTCTTTCTAGCGTTTCAAAGCAAGGGTTACTATACTCGAACTTTAGTGGTTCTGCATTCTCCTCTCTATATAAACGGAACTTAGATAATTTAAATATAAAATTTGAAAAATCCGAAGAAATCAAAATTATTAGATTTGATGAATATTGGAAAGACATAAACTCAATCATAGATTATGTGAAGATTGACGTAGAGGGTCATGAATTAGATGTTCTCAAAGGATTTGGTGAGTTAATAAAAAAAGTCAAATTAATTCAATTTGAATTTGGAGGCACAAATATTGATAGCAAAACTTATTTAAGAGATTTCTGGGAATTCTTTTCAAAACAAAATTTTTGTTTATACAGAATAACTCCTAAAGGTAATATTTTATTAAATAAGTATCATGAAAAAGAAGAGAGTTTTTTATTCTCAAACTTTATTGCTATTAACAATTCCTTTTAAGATAAGAACTTATTAATCTCTACTTTTAATTAATTAAATATTAAAAAAGACATGAAAAAAATAACTAATTATGATCTGTTAGGTTCCATTTATAAAAATACAAAATTATCTGAATTAAACGAAACTTTCGAATCAATTAAAATTCAAACACATAAACCAAAAAATATTATTTTAGTTTTTGATGGATTTGTAAAAAAAGAAGTAAAAGATCTTGTAAAAATTAATACTAAAATTCTACCTATTAAAGTGATAAAAATAAAAAAAAATCTTGGTTTAGGAATTGCATTAAGGAAAGGTTTAAAAGCATGCAAATCTAAAATTGTTTTGAGATTTGACGCAGATGATATAAATCTAAAAAAAAAGAGCTGAGTTAATAGTGCGTGAATTAGAAAAAGGAGATACAGATATTGTTGGATCAAATATATATGAATTTGAAAAAGATCCAGGAATACATCTTTCTTCAAAAAAAATGCCATTAACCCATAAATCAATTATCAGAACAATGTTTTTAAAAAATCCAATTAATCATCCAAGCGTGGGATTTCTAAGAAAATCAATATTAAAAGTAGATGGTGGTTATAGGCATTTCCCTTATTATGAGGATTATGATTTATGGATAAGAGCTTGGAAAAGTGGTTTAAAATTTAGAAATATTGACCAAGAACTTGTTGCCTTAAGAATTACTGGCCAGAGAGCTAGAAGAAAAGGGATCAAAATTTTAAAGTCTGAATTAAGATTATTATTAACATTTTTTGAGCATTCTTTATTTTATGGTTTTCTTTTTATACCTTCTTTTATTGCCAGAACTTTTTTTGCTATTCTGCCATTAAAAATTACTAACTTTCTTTTAAAAATTTTTTTTAGAAATACTTTTAAGGAATAAATTTTTTTAAAAAAATTGACAGATTTAAATTAAAATGTTTTCTTTTTTGGATTAATGATATCATTTCAAAAGAATTAAGTATTTGAAATCTCAAAAACTTTTATATCAGGTTATGCCTCGAAGAAATATATTCTGAAAGGAATTAAAAAATTGAATAAGGATCTTTCCTATAGATTGATAAATATTGCAGATCCAACAAGAATTTATTCGGTTTTGAAGTTTAATGAATTTTTGATTGAAAATCCTAAATTTACAAAAAACAAGGATTTAAAAATAGCTTCAATTTCTGGTGGAACGGAACCTGAGATAGATTTATTAGATAAAGATGTTGATATTACTTATCTCAATTATGATGATGATCCTAATATGTGGGATCTTACAAAAAACTGGGAAGGGAAGGATTATCAATATTTACACAATACTTTTGATTTTGTCTTTTGTGAGCAAATTCTAGAGCATTTATCAGACCCTGAAATGGCTTTCAAAAATTTAAACCTTCTACTTAAAAAAAATGGTATTTTACATTGTTCTGTACCGGGTATTTGTGGGATACATATGGATCCAAATTGGTACTATTCTGGATTTCATCCAAGACTATTAAATAAATGGGCAAAAAAATTGAATATTAAAATAATACATAGTTTTTTTTGGGGATCACCAAAATGTGCACGAATGTACTCTAATTGTGAATTTACTCCATTAGTTTATAGTGGAGGAATTGAGTTTTTTTTACCTCTATTTTTTTCATTATTAAAAAAAGGAAAATTAAAAATTCTTTTAAGAGTCCATATCCCAAACTTTTTGATCCATAATATAAAATATTTTTTTCAAGATATGTGGTCAGAAAGTTTCATTACTCCTGTCTATACAGTTTTTATGGGGGAAAAAAAATAAATATCTATTGCAAAAATTTAAGAGTTAAAATTTTTCATTAAATATAATTAAAGTATAAATTTATCTATTGATTTTTTTATAAATAAAAAAGATAAAGTTGAATAATCAAGCTTTGATTAGTAGTTACAATATTTTTAATTTTATGAAAGTACTACTAACATTTATTTCTATAAATAAGAAAAATCCAGATGGAGCCAAGCGGACTCGAACAGCTGTCTCCTTAATGCTATACAGATAATCAAACAGTCTATATCAAGGTTATTCAACTTTTTTTGCAAATTGGCTCGCATATTTACCATTATTTAAATATTTGACAGAATACTTACTTTTTATCTTTTTATAAATGTTCTTATAAAAAATCTAGAAATAGTAATAGGAAATTTTATTACTCTTATTATTGGTAAAAAAAGATAATATAACTTTGCTATTAAAATATTATTTTTTGAGTAAATTGCATCTCCCCATCCTTTATCAGTCTTTCTAAGAGCAACCCTAACAAACCCAAATTTCAATAAAAATTTATCAATATCTTTTATTTGTGAGCAACCGAGATAAACCTCCTCAAAATTAACTTCTAAATATATATGTTCTGCAATTTTTAGCTGATTTGGCATACCTTTTAATGCTTCCAACTCATAACCTTGAATATCAATATTAATAAAGTTATATAGATCTTTATTATTAAAATTTTCATCAAGCCAATCATCAAGAGGTTTTGTTTCAACTTGAATTTTTGAAACATAATCTATATCAGGATAACTCATTTTATGAGTTCCAAATTCAAGTAAAGAAGATGACTGTCCATTATTTGCAAGATTTAGAATATGGAAATCATTTTTTCTTCCCGCAGCAAATTTTCCCAATGTCATGTTTTCGAATCTTTCTATTCTTTCTTCTATAAAATTATATTTTTCAGGATTAGCTTCAATCCAAATTATTCTTCTTACATTTCCTTTTAGATAATCTGGCAACTCTTCAAGATCATGAGCACCTATATGAATAACCCCATTAACTTTACTTGAGAGAAGAAATAAATCATTAAAGTTTATCAACATGATTTAAATGATTATTCTTTAGACAACTAATAATATACTCCAGGTTGAGTTCTAGAATAACTTAAGAGAAAGTTGCTCTCAGACTAGCTTTTACAGGAGTCATGATTGACAGTATTTTAGAGTGTTTTTTCCTATCTTTTGATTGCGGAAATCAGCCAAACTAATCTATATAAAAGCGAAAATAATAATGGAGCCAAGCGGACTCGAACCGCTGGCCCCCTGCATGCCATGCAGGTGCTCTACCAGCTGAGCTATGGCCCCACATCTTAAAAGTTACATAGTAAACATACTAAAATTTTTTATGTAACTTTTAAATAATACTTTAAAGCATTTAATTATTGATTTAGTTAGGAAAAGAATGTATCTTTTAATGAATTAGTCATAAACAATGGAAATTCAAGATCAATCTGAATCTGGCAATAAATTAAAAATTGACGAAAAAGAATATCTCATTGAAACCCTACCAGAAAAAACCAAACAAATATTAGCTGGATTGAGAACCGCTGATGTTCAAACAAATATTTATCGAGATACATTGAGGCTTATTGAAATAAGCAAAACAAAGATGATAGAAGACTTAAAAGTAGAATTAAAAAATGTAGAGCCTATCCCTGATACGAATAATTAGGAGATAGATGAATAAGTATGAGCCTAAACATGAAGTCACATCAAAATTAGATTATTAGATTTTTAGATAATTAAAAACCTTACAAAATATATAAATAAAGGCAATAAAATACCAAAAATAAACGTGAAACCTATGATTTTTAACATTAACTTAACATTTTAAGACTTCTATAATTTAAAAATTTTAAAATAATATCTAATTTATTTTTACTAGAAAAATATAGTCATGAAACAATTTCAGGACTATTTCTATATTTGGGCAGAGAAACTGACTCATTTTGCTGTAGAAGAAAAATTGAAAGGTGCAATATTTTCTGAAATATCATCTGACATTGAAAATAAATACATAACCAAACTTAATAAACAACTTTTAGAAAAAGATTACAGCTCATTACCTGAAATCGAGATCTTAAAAGATCAGTCAAATATTAAATCTGCTGCTTACTCAGGTACAACACAAAAAATATATTTAAGTGAAAATTGGATTAAAAATTGCTCCAAAGAAGATTTTCTTATAACTCTTACTGAAGAATTAGGCCATCATATTGACTATAAAATAAATTCTATCGACACTCCAGGTGATGAAGGATTCCTTTTCGCATCAAAATTATTTGAAAAAAATTTAGATCAAAAGTCAAGAGAACGAATAAGTTCTGAAGATGATTCAAAAACTATAACTATTAATGGAAAAGAAATTCCTGTCGAACAATCAAATTCTTCAAGTCAGACTGTTTTTAAAACAAAGTGGTCAAGTGATTCTGTAAATGAAGATGGAGAAATCACCCTTGAAATATGGCTTACTACCGCTACAAGTCATGAAGTTACAGTTACAGCACAATTTGATACCAATATTTGGGCTCAGGGTAATACTTCAACAAATGGAGAAACTAGTCTTACATTTAAGTCTGATGACTTTCATATTAAGCAATCAATAACTTTTAAACCTGTAGATAATTTAATAATTACCGGTGATAGATCTCAACAGATTTCTCTAAATTTTAAATCCAACGATGCTGCGTTTGAAGGCCTCCAGGAA
>MWOO01000158.1 GCA_002025945.1 Prochlorococcus sp. HOT208_60m_813O14
GAGCAGGAATTAAAAATAATCTAGGTTGGAATTATGCTTTACAAGCAATTGAGATGGGATCCTTGATTAAAAATTTAAATTAATTGAAAAAATTTAATTATTTCTATCATTGATCCCTTCTTTGAGATAAAATAAAAAAGTTATGCGGATGTAGCTCAGTGGTAGAGCATCTCCTTGCCAAGGAGAATGTCGAGAGTTCGAATCTCTTCATCCGCTTTTAATTTTTGCATCTCTAAAACTAATTATAATTTTGAAATGGAAAAAGTAATTTCTTTAGAGGATTTAAGAAGATTATTTACTAAACCATATGGAGCTGATGCGCCAACTAAAGAAAAATGGGCTGAATTTTATAATGAGAATGTTATTTTTGTAGACCCAACGCAGGAAACAGAGGGCTTAGATTCTTATATTAAAGCTCAAGAAAAGCTAGTTAAAAGATGTGATGATGTTTTTTTAGAAACGCATGCGATTTCCATTACTGGAAATTGTGGATTTGTTGAATGGACAATGGGTTTAAAAATTATGGGTAAAGAATTTATTTATCCTGGAACTACTCGTTTATTATTTGGCGAAAATGGATTAATAAAAGAGCATAGAGATTACTTTGATTTTTGCGGTCCAACTTTTGGCCCAGTTCCTGTTTTAGGTCCTTTTATAAGGTGGCTTTATAGTAAATTTGTTTCTTGATTTAACTCCTATAGAAAGGAAATTTATATTTCACGAATTAACAAATTTTGAGAGGTAACTTCTTTGAAATCCATTTGAGAATAAAACAATTTTTTATTCGTCGTCATTAAATATATTTTTTTTGTATTTTGAATTTCTTTTGAAGATAAAAGATTATTTACAATTAATTTGCCAAAACCTTTGCCTTGATGATTTTGATCTATAACAATATCCCAAAGCACCCCACGATAAATCCCATCTGTTAAAGCTCTGCCAAAACCAACTATTTCGTTCCCAACCCAAATGCTTATTACAACATCGCTCTTAGCAAGGCATTTTTTTAGATCATTAATTGTTCTATTTTTTGCCCAGAAAGCATTGGTATTAAGTAATTTTTGTAGCTTAATTAAACCATTCGTCGGTTTGAGATTAGGACCTAGTCCAAAAACTCTTAACCCTACCGCTCCATTGGAATGTTTGATTAGAGATATTTCTTTCATTTGTTAAAAAGGTTTAGAAAAGTGAATGATGATTAGATTATCTTTCTGATTTCAATCTAAATACCTTAATCGATCATTTCTATAAAATAAAGAGATAAAAGTTTTCTGCATTCTGTTGTAACGCACTAATTTATAATGTTTGTAATAGGATGAAATTTTTAAGGACTTTGACTTATGCTAAAACTTTTGTTGGGAGACCCGAATACACGAAAGTTAAAGCGCTATCAACCAATAGTGGAAGAGATAAATTTTTTAGAGGAAGAAATTTCTCAATATAGTGATGATGAGCTAAGAAAAGAAACTCAAAATCTTAAATCAAAGATTTCATCAGAAATAGATATTAAAAAACAAAAGCAACTCTTAGATGAATTTCTTCCTAAAGCCTTTGCAATCGTGAGGGAAGCAAGTAAACGTGTTCTTGATATGAGACATTTTGATGTTCAGTTAATAGGCGGGATGGTTTTACATGAGTGTCAAATTGCTGAGATGAAGACTGGAGAAGGTAAAACTCTTGTTGCAACATTACCTTGCTATTTAAATGCTTTAACTGGGAAAGGGGTTCACGTTGTCACTGTAAATGATTATCTCGCTAGAAGAGATGCTGAATGGATGGGACAAATTCATCGTTTTTTGGGCTTATCCGTTGGCTTGATTCAGCAAGATATGAGCCCAATTGAGAGAAAGAAAAATTATGAATGTGATATCACTTATGCCACTAATTCCGAATTGGGATTTGATTATTTAAGGGATAATATGTCTACTGATATTCATGAAGTGGTTCAAAGAAAATTTAATTACTGCGTGATTGATGAGGTTGATTCAATATTAATCGATGAAGCTAGAACACCTCTAATTATTTCTGGTCAAGTTGAAAGACCCCAAGAAAAATATCAAAAAGCTTCAGAATTGGCTTTGGCTTTAGTTAAAGCAAAAGAATTAAGCAAAGATGGGATTGATCCGGAAGGGGATTATGAAGTTGATGAAAAGCAGAGAAGTTGTATATTAACTGATCAAGGTTTCGCTAAATGTGAAGAGTATTTGGGAGTTATTGATTTATATAATCCTCAAGATCCATGGGCACACTATATAACTAATGCTTTAAAAGCCAAAGAATTATTTATTAGAGATGTAAATTACATCATTAAAAATGATGAGGCTGTGATAGTCGATGAATTTACAGGCAGGGTAATGCCAGGAAGGCGCTGGAGTGACGGACAACATCAAGCAATAGAAGCAAAAGAGAATCTTAAAATTCAGCCCGAAACTCAAACATTAGCATCCATTACTTATCAGAATTTTTTCCTCTTATATCCAGGTCTCGCAGGTATGACAGGAACTGCAAAAACCGAGGAGGTTGAATTTGAAAAAACCTATAAATTAGAATCAACAGTCATACCGACGAATCAAATAAGGAAGAGAAAAGATTTGTCTGACCAAGTATTTAAGACTGAGATAGGTAAATGGAAGGCCGTTGCTAAAGAAACTGCACAAATCCACAGAGAGGGAAGACCTGTTTTAGTTGGCACAACAAGTGTCGAAAAAAGTGAGTTGTTAAGTTCACTTTTATCTGAAGAAAAGATTCCACATAATTTGTTAAATGCTAAGCCAGAGAATGTTGAACGTGAGGCAGAAATTGTTGCTCAGGCAGGTAGAGCAGGTGCTGTTACTATTGCCACTAATATGGCTGGGAGGGGAACAGATATAATTCTCGGCGGTAACAGTGACTATATGGCAAGACTTAAATTAAAAGAAATTTTAGTTCCTTTACTAGTAAAGCCAGATAATGAGCATAAACCACCAATTCCTAAGCAAAGAACTTCAAAATCTAAGGGTGGTTTTTCTTCAAAGTTGCGCTCAAATTTAAAAAAGAATATTGCAGACTCATCAACTAGTCTTTTCCCTTGCAAGTTGGATGAAGAAATTGAAAAAAAACTCTCTATTTTATCTGATGAACTTGTTAAAAATTGGGGAGATAGACAACTTTCCATCTTGGATCTAGATGATAAAATAGCTACCGCTGCAGAAAAAGCGCCAACTGAGGATAACTTGATAAAGCTCTTAAGAGAATCTTTATCAGATGTAAAAAAAGAATATCAGAAAGTTTTGATTCATGAAGAAGAAAATGTTAGAAAAGCTGGAGGTTTACATGTTATTGGCACTGAGAGACATGAATCAAGAAGAGTAGATAATCAACTTAGAGGTAGAGCAGGAAGACAAGGTGATCTAGGAAGTACAAGATTCTTTTTATCTTTAGAAGATAACTTATTAAGGATTTTTGGAGGTGATAGAGTTGCAAATCTAATGAATGCATTTAGGGTTGATGAAGATATGCCTATCGAGTCAGGAATGCTTACTAGGTCTCTAGAAAGTGCTCAAAAGAAAGTTGAAACCTACTATTACGATATTAGAAAACAAGTTTTTGAATATGACGAGGTTATGAATAATCAAAGAAAAGCAGTTTATGGTGAAAGACTAAGAGTCTTAAAAGGAATCGATTTAAAGAAACAAGTAATAGGATACGGAGAAAGAACTATGAGTGAAATTGTAGAGGCTTATATTAATCCTGATCTTCCTCCTGAAGAATGGAATATTGATCAATTAATTTCTAAAGTCAAAGAATTTATTTATTTATTAGAAGATCTTAAAGCTGATGATATTTCTTTATTGTCAGTCGAACAATTAAAAAATTATCTTCAAGAGCAGTTGAGAATAGCTTATGATTTAAAAGAATCGCAAATTGAAAAGATTCGTCCAGGGTTAATGCGAGAAGCTGAAAGATTTTTCATTTTGCAGCAAATTGATAATTTATGGCGAGAACATCTTCAATCTATGGATTCTTTAAGGGAATCAGTAGGATTAAGAGGTTATGGTCAAAAAGATCCCTTAATAGAATATAAAAATGAAGGATATGACATGTTTCTTGAAATGATGACTAATATGAGGAGAAATGTTATTTATTCAATGTTTATGTTTCAACCTAAAACAGATAAGGATGATAAAAATTAAATCAAGCTTTAATCCCCAAGAAATTCAAAAATTTCTTTATCTTTAATATTTTGAGCATCACCTAGTGTAGAAATATCAATAGATTCTGAATTAACTATACATTTTAAAGTTTTTTGTAATTTGAGAATTTCATTTTCAAGCAAGTCTATTCTATCCATTAAATTTTTTATTACATTAGCTTCTGCATCTGGTAAAGCTGAGTGAGCGAGCGGATTCACTTTGACACCACTTTGATGCACTACTCTGCCAGGAACCCCAACCACAGTACTATTTCCCTCTACGTTACGAACAACCACTGACCCAGCACCAATACGGGTATTGGATCCTACTGTGATGGAGCCAAGAACTTTTGCACCTGCTCCAACTACAACATTTTCCATTAAAGTTGGGTGCCTTTTCCCATGACTTTTGCCAGTTCCTCCTAATGTAACTCCTTGATAAAGCAAACAATTATTTCCTATCTCAGCTGTTTCTCCAATTACAACACCCATTCCATGATCTATGAAAACACGTCTACCAATTTTGGCTCCAGGATGTATTTCAATGCCAGTAACTAGCCTGTTAAAATGACTTAACAATCGAGGAATTAAAGGAAATCTTAATTTCCATAATTTATGAGTCAACCTGTGAATTACTATTGATTGAAAGCCTGGGTAGCAAAGAAAAATTTCAAATATTCCTCTAGCTGCAGGATCTCTCTCTTTAATAATTTCTATATCTGATTTAAAAGTTTTAAGTATCATGATTGTTTAATTGATAACTCCAATTTCTTTTTTTAATTGATTTATTGTCTCGATACTAAGATAATTTTTAGCGCAAATTATTTGAGGTACTCTCATAAGCTGAGATCGATTTTTTAGTAAAGTGTTTTCTACAACTGATAAACTAGGCCCATCACAAACTATGTGGTTTGCAGCCTTTAAGAGAGAAAGTAATCTACTATTATTATCTGAGATTGCAGTCATAAGCATTAATTCACTACCTCGCATACTATGTATGATAACCTCGGCAGCCCTCAATAAACCAGGACTAATGCTGACAATACCTACACAACTTCCAGCATTTAATTCTTTAAGAATGTTTAACTCCTTTTGAAAGTCACTTAAGTCAACTGCAATAGCTCTTACACCATGTTGTTTAGCAACTTTCTCTAAAGGCTGTAAAAAATATCTGCTTGTGACAATAGTACCATTACTTGAATTACTCAAAACTTTTTCTAATTCTTCCATAGGAATAACTTCAACTGGAACATTTACTTTTGGAGAGAGGTCTTCTGCTATTAGCATAGAGGCGCCTACGTCCTCTCTAGGAGTACTTACTATAATTCTTGCTCCGCATTTTATACGCCAATCAATTTCATTGGTTAATATTTCTCTTGTTTCTTGCAAAGTACAACCTAGATTTATGAAGTTATCAATTGCCTTTTTTGCTTCTTGATCTGGTGGGTTATTTTTTTTACCTTTTGTATAAACTGACTTCTTAAAGTCTTTTTTAGCAAGATTGTCTCTTACATAAATACCTGATCCAGCCATTGCTTCAACAACCCCATCGACTTCAAGTTGTCTATAAACTTTGCTTATAGTGTTTCGATGTAAACCAGTTTGCATTGCAAGCTGCCTAGTGCTGGGAAGTCTGTGACCTGGTGGATAATGTCTTGCTGCTATTGCAAAGCAAATTTGATTATATAACTGAGTAGATGCTGGAATATCACTTTCTTGTTGGATATGAAATCTCACTTAAAAAAATCCTAACTAATTAATTCTTATTGTTAGTGACACTTTAACATTTGTCATAGCTTTATTATAGTGATTATTCACTCTGCATCTTTCTTTAAAAGAGGAGTTTTTCTCGGACTTAAAAACATAATCATGTTTCTACCTTCTCTTTTTGGTTTTTGTTGTACTTCTGATTGTTCTTCTAAATCATTAGCCATTTTTAAAAGGAGTGTTTCAGCTAAATTTGAGTGTTGAATTTCTCTACCCCTAAAAATTACAGTACATTTTACCTTATCTCCTGATTTCAAAAATTTTGTAGCTTGACCTATTCTTACATCATAATCATGCTTATCAATTTTGTAGCGCATTTTTACTTCTTTAACTTCAGTTTGGTGAGATTTTTTTCTTGCTTCTTTTGCTTTTTTTTCTTGTTCAAATTTATATTTTCCATAGTCCATGATTCTACAAACAGGAGGGTTTGCTTTCTCGCTTACCAAAACTAAATCAAGTTCTCTTTGAGATGCTACTTCCAATGCTTCCAATCTATCTATAACACCTAATTGTTTCCCATCTGAATCAACCACTCTTAATTGAGGGTATTTTATTCTCTCATTAATATTTGGGAGCTCTCTAACAGGAGAGCGGCGGTCAAAGCGTGGGCGTGGTGGCATTCAGTTTAGTTAATTAAATGATGGGATGATGAACAAAGTCTATTATCTTATAAAGTTAGCCTAAAAAGGCCTCTATCTTAATTATTGCATCTTTTAGCAGGTTTTTGTTATTAAGCCAAATAGGGTTATTTTTATTACGAAACCATGTTTTTTGTCGTTTCGCAAATTGGATCGTTTTTGTAGTTGTTAACTCTATAGCTTTATCAATAGTTAAATGGTTATTTAAGATATTCTGAGCTTCTCCATAGCCAATGGTTTCTAGTATGGGTAAATTACATCCATATTGAGAAATAAGATGTTTGGTCTCTTCAACAATTCCAGACAAAAACATATTTCGTGTTCTTTGTAAAATTCTTTCTTTTAAATCATCTCTATCTAATCCAAGCTCTAGAATTTTCCAGTTAGGCGGTTTTTGAAACTTTTGAGTTGAAAACGGTTGACCCGTAACGTAAAAGACTTCTAAAGCTCTTATCGTTCTAATTTGATCCGCACAATTGATTTTATTTGTGGATATTGGATCACAATTTTTTAAAAGCTCCCAACATTTTTGCTGACCTAGTCCTTCTAGCTGTTTCCTAAAATTATTTTGCGGAGGCACATCCGGTACAAAAAAACCTTGTGTTATTGCGTTCATATACAAACCACTTCCACCAACAAGAAAAGGAATTTTATTTTGTTTAATTTCTCTTTTTATTGATTTTTGTGCAATCTCTTGAAATTGTTTGACATTAATTTGATTAATAGGCTCTTCGATGTCTATTAAATAGTGTTTAATTTTTTTTTGTTGATTCTTAGATGGTTTGGCTGTTCCAATATCCATAAACTTATAAATTTGTCTTGAATCGATATTATGTATACGACTTTTCAAATATTCTGCAATTTCAATAGCTAATTCTGTTTTACCGCTTGCTGTTGGTCCAATTAAAACTATTAAATGAGGTCGTTGAGAAGACATATGAATTTCTGAAGAAAAATTTAATAGTTATATAATTAAAGAGATTAAATTTTTCATAGACTTCGAGCCTTTCTCCTATTGCGATGGTAAGTTTAATGAGAAACCTTTTAAAAATAACTTTTAAAAAGTTTAATGTTTTTTTTTTATATTAAATGAGTGAGGACAAAAGATCTAATAAAATCTCAAATGACTATGGTGCGGAACAGATTCAGGTTTTAGAAGGTTTAGAGCCAGTTCGTAAACGCCCTGGGATGTATATAGGATCTACAGGTCCTAGAGGTTTGCATCATTTAGTATATGAGGTTGTTGATAACTCTGTTGATGAAGCACTTGCAGGACATTGTGATCATATAGAAATAGTTCTTCGAGCAGATGGATCTGCTTTAATCTCTGATAATGGAAGAGGTATCCCAACAGATATTCATCCAAGGACTGGGAAAAGTGCTTTAGAAACTGTTCTTACTGTTCTTCACGCAGGAGGTAAATTCGGAAGTGGCGGTTATAAAGTTTCAGGCGGCTTGCATGGAGTGGGAATCTCTGTGGTTAATGCTTTAAGTGAATGGGTTAATGTAACTGTTTATAGGGAGGGTAATGAATTTAATCAAATATTTGAGAAAGGGGTATCAAAGGGTGAATTGCAAACTAAAAAACAGGCTCTAAAACCTTTTAAAAAAGGGACCACTATTTGTTTTAAACCCGATAAAACGATTTTTTCTGGAGGAATCGAATTTGAATACTCTCTTCTTTCATCTAGGTTAAGAGAACTAGCTTATCTTAATGGTGGTGTAAAAATTGTTTTTAGAGATGAGAGAAATGAATTGTTAGATGGTTCTTTCAAAGAAGAAATTTACTTATATGAAGGAGGCATTAAAGAATATGTTCAGTACATGAACGCAGAAAAGGAATCTATTCATCCTGAGATAATTTACGTTGACTCAGAGAAAGAAAATGTTTATGTTGAAGCAGCTTTGCAATGGTGTTCAGATGTATATTCAGATAATATTTTAGGTTTTGCAAATAATATTAGAACAATTGATGGAGGTACTCATATCGAAGGATTAAAGACAGTTTTGACAAGAACATTCAATAATCTTGCTAAAAAGAGAGGTAAAAGAAAAGACATTGAAAAGAATTTAGCTGGCGAAAATATTAGAGAGGGCTTGACTGTTGTTTTATCAGTTAAAGTTCCAGAACCCGAATTTGAGGGACAAACAAAAACAAAATTAGGTAACACTGAAGTAAGGGGAATTGTCGACTCTCTGATTGGGGAGGCTCTTACAAAATATATGGAATTCAATCCTGGAATTTTAGATTTGATTCTTGAGAAAGCAATTCAGTCATTTAATGCAGCAGAAGCTGCAAGACGGGCTAGGGAATTAGTTAGAAGAAAAAGTGTTCTTGAAAGTTCAACTTTGCCTGGAAAATTAGCAGATTGTAGCTCTAGAGATCCTGCTGAATCAGAAATTTATATCGTTGAGGGAGATTCTGCGGGAGGTTCCGCAAAACAAGGAAGAGATAGAAATTTTCAGGCAATTTTGCCTCTCAGGGGTAAGATTCTTAATATCGAAAAAACCGATGATACAAAAATATATAAAAATACTGAAATACAGTCGTTAATAACAGCTCTAGGATTAGGAATAAAAGGAGAGGAGTTCGATGTTAGCGCTTTGAGGTATCACAGAGTTGTAATAATGACTGATGCTGATGTTGACGGCGCACATATAAGAACTTTACTATTAACGTTTTTTTATAGATATCAGAGAGAACTTGTTGAAAAAGGTTTTATATATATTGCTTGTCCCCCCCTGTATAAAGTTGAAAGAGGTAAGAATCATAAATACTGTTATAACGAGAATCAGTTGAAGGATACAATTGAAGGTTTTGGAGAAAATGCAAATTATAATATCCAAAGATTTAAAGGATTAGGTGAAATGATGCCAAAACAATTGTGGGATACAACTATGAATCCTCAAACTAGGATGATGAAAAGGGTTGAAATTGAAGATGCACTTGAAGCGGACAGAATATTCAATATATTAATGGGGGATAAAGTTGCACCAAGAAGAGAATTTATTGAAACCAATAGTAGTAAATTAGATATGGCAATTTTGGATATATGATTAACAATATTCTAAAGAATTTCTGCTTAATTACTTTTGCATTAATTGCCCCAATTACATTACCTGCAGGTGGAATTCAGAAAACTTTAAGTCACAATAAGTTTCCTAATAATACAAAAGAAATTATACTGAATTACAACACTTCTCTTTATTCTTTTCCTGAAATTTATGCTAAAAAATTATTAGTTCTTGATATAGGTACAACATTATCAGTTCTACGAAGTTGGAAAGTTAGCGAAAGTGATATTTGGGTTAGGGTTGAATTATCTTCTAATAAATTATTAGATGATCCTAATAAGATTACAAAAGGCTGGATAAAAATGTAAATTTTGGATTTTAGTTCAATAGGTATAATTTTACTTGGTAGTTCTGTCGGTTTAATACTAAGAATAATAATACAAAATAATTTAAAAATAAATATTGGTTTTGATATTCAAAATATTACAATAGTGAATTTTATATCATCATTTTTTTTGGGAATTTTTGTATCAATTAATTTTACTAATAACAGCATATTATTGTTATTTTATATTGCTTTTTTAGGTTGTTTTAGTACATTTTCTTCATTTATATAGCAGCTATATATTTTATTTGAGAAAAGGAAATTTCTAAGATTATTTTTTCACTACCTAGAAGTAATAGTTCTTTCTTTTATTTTTTTTTATTTAGGTTTCTTTATTATTAAATTTTTTTAAAATGAAAATAAAATTTTTTATTTATATTCTTTTAGCCTGTTATTTAGCAACTTTTTTAAGAATAATAATAGATAATAATTTTATTATTTCATTGCTTGTATCATTTTTTCTTGGTTTTATTATCAGAAAAAGATTAACTTACTCATACAAAAAAATATTATTAAGCGGTTTTTTTTCTTGCTTAACATCATTTAGCGGATTTATATATTCTTTGTACACAAT
>MWOO01000159.1 GCA_002025945.1 Prochlorococcus sp. HOT208_60m_813O14
ATTTTTTTATGGCACCCTAATTGGCTTGGGTTTTTAGGTGTTCAGCCGTATTGGCCATTATTTTGGTTATTACCTTGGGCAATGATTAACGGATCAATTAACGGGCTACTATTTGGTTTGTTTTTAGGTTTAATTTTAGATTCCCTAACTCTAGAAAGTAATCTTACTCAAATACCAGGTTTAATATTATGTGGATTTTTGTTTGGGAGAATTAAATTACATAGAAATTTTTTGGTAGAACACTTTAGTTATGGTTTAATTTGTTCATTAGGAAGTTTTTTATGCGGAACTCTTAATTTATTGCAGATTTTGTATAAAAATTCTTTTGATATTACTTTTTTACTGTTTATCTCTAACATTCAAAATATCTTAGCTGAAGTTTTTCTGACAGGTTTTTTTGCTCCTTTAATTTGCTCTCAAATTCTAAGAATATTTAAATTTGCAAGGAGAACAGTAAAGTAATAAATTTTGCAAATAATTAAAAAATCTTTTGAAAAAATTTTTTACTATTTAATAATTTTAAATTTTTTTAATTCTACTGAATATCTCTTTGAGGGTTCTTAATGTTATATTTTTAATTGTTAGAATAAATATTCAATGCAATAAATCTTTGCTTTGAAATATCTGGAAATCTTTTTTAACTATGTCAAAAGCAAGAATTTTAGTGGTTGATGATGAACCAGCAGTTTTGAAGGTATTAGTTACAAGACTTCAACTCGCAGGATATCAAGTTTATTCAGCTACTAACGGAGAAGAAGCTCTTGAATCTTTTCATAGGGATTCCCCGGATTTGATTGTGCTTGATGTTATGCTTCCAAAAATGGATGGATTTGCAGTTTGCAGAAGAATTAGAGCTGAATCAGTAGTACCAATAATATTCTTAACAGCTTTAGAGGCAATTTCTGAAAGAGTTGCTGGATTGGATTTAGGAGCTGATGATTACTTATCTAAACCATTTAGCCCAAAAGAGTTAGAGGCTAGGATAGCCACCATTTTGAGAAGAATGGGTCCTACTATATCGGTTACCGAAACTAAAGATGTTCCTTCTGGCAAAGGAGTTATGAAATTTGGAAGTTTAGTTGTTGACACTAATCGGAGACAAGTTTCTAGAGCTGGGGAAAGAATCAGCCTAACTTATACTGAATTTAGTCTATTAGAATTATTATTCGATGAGCCAGGTAAAGTTGTTCCTAGAGCTGAAATTTTAGAACAGTTATGGGGTTATCCTCCTCGTAGAGCTGCAGATTTAAGAGTTGTGGACGTTTATGTGGCAAGACTCAGAGGTAAGTTGGAACCAGATCCAAGAAACCCAGAATTAATATTAACTGTGAGAGGGATAGGTTATGCATCTCAGAGAGTTGGGGAAACAGCAACATCTTTGGCAAGTTGAGCCTTAGTCTGATAGTTTTATTAAATAAAACAAATATCTTAAGTTTTGTCTGAAATAAGAGAAGCTCGCCTACAAAAAGCTAATTTACTAGCGAGTAAAGGATTTACTTCTTATGCAGAAAGTTTTAAAGTTTCACATCCTACAAAATTTCTTATTCAAAAATTTGATTATTTAGAAAATGGTCAGGAGGAAGACTTCAGAGTCTCAGTTGCGGGAAGAGTGATGGCAAAAAGAGTAATGGGTAAAATCGCCTTTTTTACAATAAGCGATCAAGAAGGTGAGATTCAGCTTTACTTAGATAAAAGAGTTATTAATTATAATTCAGAGAACCAAAAATTACTTTCTTTTGATGATATTAAGGAATTAGTAGATATTGGTGATTGGATAGGAGTATATGGAACTATTAAAAAAACTGTTAAAGGTGAGCTTTCAATTAAAGTTGAAAAATGGGAAATGTTATCTAAATCATTACAGCCTTTACCCGATAAATGGCATGGATTGACTGATATTGAAAAAAGATACAGACAGCGTTATTTAGATTTAGTGGTAAATCCACAGACTAAAAATGTCTTTAAAATACGAGCAAAATGTATAAGTTTTATTAGAAAATGGCTAGATAATCGAAATTTTTTAGAAATAGAGACTCCAATTCTGCAATCTGAAGCTGGTGGTGCAGAAGCAAGGCCTTTTATTACGCATCACAATACATTAGATATTCCGCTTTATCTAAGAATTGCTACAGAACTACATTTAAAAAGAATGGTTGTTGGAGGCTTTGAAAAAGTTTATGAACTGGGGAGAATCTTCCGTAATGAGGGTATAAGTACAAAGCATAATCCCGAATTTACTTCAGTTGAAATTTATCAAGCTTTCTCAAATTATGTCGATATGATGGATTTAACAGAAGAATTGATTAGAGATATTGTTGCTGATGCCTGTGGCTCTTTAGTTATAAATTATCAAAATAAGGAAATTGATTTTTCTAAACCATGGTTAAGAATATCTATGAAAGATATTGTCAAAAAATATACTGGGATTGATTTTGATTCTTTCCGTGGAGACTTTGAATTAGCAAAAGAAGCCGCTAAAAGTATAAATGTTGAATTTTCTACTAAAGTAAATACCATGGGAAGACTTTTAAATGAAGTCTTCGAGCAAAAAGTAGAGTCTGAACTTAAAGAACCTACTTTTGTGATAGATTATCCTGTTGAAATTTCTCCTTTAGCTAGACCTCATATTGACAATAAAGAAATGGTTCAGAGATTCGAATTATTCATTGTTGGTCGCGAGCTAGCAAATGCTTTTAGTGAGTTGATTGATCCAGTAGATCAAAGAGAAAGGATGCAATTACAGCAATCTATGAGAGATGCGGGAGATTTTGAGGCTCATCGTATAGATGAAGATTTTTTAAATGCTTTAGAAATTGGCATGCCTCCTACTGGCGGATTAGGAATAGGTATAGATAGACTTATAATGTTAATTACTAATAGTCCATCAATTAGAGATGTAATTCCTTTCCCATTGTTAAAACCAGAAATAACTTCAAATAAAAATGAAAAAATACCCTTGAATGAAGTAAAATAGTTAAATTCATCCAATACGAAATTTTTAAATGAGTGGAGAACGTGTTGGTTTCCGTTTCAAACATGCGGATGCAGTAGTTAAAAGAAATCCTCAAGGCCGATCAAGAAGAGGATGGGTTATTGAACCTGTAGAGCAAACTACAAGCAGGGGTACAAAAATGCCTGCTTACAAAATTCGCTGGAGAGATAGTGAAAGACCTGAAACCGTTTTACAGCACATGTTAATTGCAGATCCAGATCCATCCCCTCCTCCTAGTTCAGTAAGTTTAGATTTATAGCTTCAATAAGTCTGAATAATATTCTTATCTTTTTAGTGCAGATTTGATTTCTTTTATCATACTTTTTTGTTTTTCATCATGTCGTTTGTCATGTAATTTTTTCCCTTTACCGACACCAATAGTAAGCTTGATCCATGAGCCTTTTAAATAAAGAGATAATGGAACAATAGTCATCCCTTTTTTTTCAGTATTTGATTTCAGTTTTATTATTTCTTTTTTATGAAGTAGCAACTTTCTATTTCTTAATGGATCATGATTAAAAAAAGAACCCACATTTTTGTGTGGGGAAATGTGAACATTTAATAATAAAATCTCACCATCTCGGAATGAACAGTAACCATCTCTTAAATTTGCTTTTCCGTTTCTAATAGATTTTACTTCAGTCCCTAAGAGTTCAATTCCAGCTTCAATTGTTTCATATATTGAATATTGAAATTTTGCATATCTATTCTCAGCTAGACGTTTAAAATTATCTTCTCTTTTAGCATTTTTTTTAACTTTGCTTGAATTTTTTGCCATTTTAGTTTAAAAAATGTTTCTACTCAGAACAATTGCAATTAACCTTTTATTATGGCAATAATTTCCTCTAATATAGGCAATGATGACTTTTCTCTTCGTAAAAAAGAGCTTAGGTTAGTTGATTCAAAAAGCATTCCAGAAGAAAACAGAAATAATAATTTAAACTTAGCTCGACCTGCTACTTTAGAAGAATTTATTGGCCAAGAACAACTTAAGTGCTCTCTAAGAATAGCTATAAATGCTTCAATTTATAGGAAAGAACCCCTAGAGCATACTCTTTTACATGGACAGCCTGGTTTAGGTAAAACCACCTTAGCTTTTTTGATAGCTAATGAAATGAATACAAAATGCAGGATAGCTACTGCACCCGCAATTGAGAGACCTAGAGATATTGTAGGTTTACTACTTGGATTAAAAGAAGGTGAAGTTTTATTTATCGATGAAATACATCGCTTAAATAGAGTAACTGAAGAGTTGTTATATTCTGCAATGGAGGATTTTAGACTGGATTTAACTATGGGAGCTAATAGAGGAGCACGTTGTAGAACAATTAACCTTCCAAAGTTTACTTTGATTGGTGCGACAACTAAATTAGCTTCAATTAGTGCTCCTTTAAGAGATAGATTTGGTATTTCTCAGAAAATTGAGTTTTATACATATGACGAATTAAAACAAATAATTGTTAATTTCTCGCGAATAATAAACCTTAATTTAGATGATGAATCATCTTATAAATTAGCAAAGATATCTAGAGGAACTCCAAGAATTGCGTTGAGATTATTAAGACGAATTAGAGATTATGCTCAGGTTGTTAAAAAAACTAATGTTATTTCTGTGAATTTAATAAATAAAGCTTTAAATTCCTACCAAATAGACCAAAGAGGATTGGATCCTTTAGATAGAAAATATTTATCTTTTCTAAAACGAAACAATAATATTCCAACTGGTCTCGATTCAATTGCAGCTGGATTAGGAGATGATTCTTCAATGTTAGAATTTGTAGTTGAGCCATATCTAATTCAAATTGGTTTTCTTACGAGAACTCCTCGAGGAAGATTGCTTACTGCTTTAGGGAAAAAGTACATTGATTCAAAAAATGATAACTTTTAAAAAAGTTAAGTTTTGCTTTTTATTGATTTTTGTTTTTGTCAATATTTTTTTTATTGCACCATGCCATTCATTATCTTTGAGAGAAGATTTATTTAAAAATGCATTAGATTTAAGTTCAAGCGGAAACTTTAATCTTGCTTTACAAGAATGGAATCGCTATCTTGATTCGTATCCTGATGATGCTGCAGGTTTGAGTAATAGAGGGAATGTAAAACTTGTCGTAGGAGACGTAGAAGGATCAATAGATGACCAAAATAAGGCAATAAGTTTAAATCCTAGTGAGATAGATCCTTATATAAATAGGGGGATAGCAGAGGAAGCATTGGGTCTATGGTCGCAAGCAAAAAAAGATTATATGTTTGTTATTTCTCAAGATAATACAAATTTCTCAGCATTATATAATTTAGCTAATGTTGAAGGCTCTACATCACACTGGGAAAAAGCAAGAGATTTATTTTCAAAAGCTGCTTTATATAATCCTGGATTTGCGATGGCAAGATCAAGTATGGCTTTGGCTGATTTACAGTTGGGTAATATTGATGAATCTGAAAAAGAATTAAAAAAATTAATTAGACGTTATCCAACATTTGCAGATCCAAGGGCAGCTTTAACAGCTTTGAATTGGTCCAGGGGTCAATCAGGTAATGCAGAGAGTAATTGGATTGCAGTAATTGAATTAGATCCAAGATATAGTGATGAGGAATGGTTAAAAAAAATAAGAAGATGGCCTCCAAAACCAACTAAAGATTTAATGAATTTTATAGATTTAAAATAAGTAATGAATAGATGTCATTTTTTAAAAAAAATTGATTCCTTTAATGATGATTTAATTAATTTAAGAAGGCATATCCATGCACATCCGGAATTGAGTGGACTTGAAAATCAAACAGCTATTTTGATAAGTGGTTACTTAAAAAATATTGGTTGGAATGTTAAAGAATCTGTTGGCAGGACTGGAGTTGTTGCTGATTTTGGGCCAGTAGAGAAAGGCATTATAGGCTTAAGAGTAGATATGGACGCTTTACCAATATTTGAGGAAACTAAATTAAGTTTTTCTTCAAAAGTAGATGGTGTTATGCATGCATGTGGTCACGATTTACATATATCGATTGGATTGGGTGTGGCAAAAATAGTTAAGGATTTAAAACTTAATTTTGGGACTAGGATAATTTTTCAACCTGCTGAAGAAATTGCGAGTGGAGCTAGATGGATGATTAAAGATGGCGCAACTAATGGTTTAACCCATATTTTTGGAGTTCATGTCTATCCTGATTTATCTGTAGGGACTATAGGGATTAAAGAGGGAAGTTTAACTGCAGCCGCTGGTGAACTCAAGGTGGAGATAAAAGGGAAATCAGGCCATGGTGCTAGACCTCATGAAGGGGTTGATGCAATTTGGGTGGCTTCTAAAATTATCTCGGGAATTCAAGAATCAATAACAAGGAAGTTAGATCCTCTAGATCCTGTAGTAATAACTTTTGGTAAAATAAATGGGGGCAATGCATTTAATGTTCTTGCAGAAAGGGTTAATTTAATTGGTACGGTTAGATGTACTAATGTTGAATTATTTAAGAATATTGGTAATTGGCTCAACGAAACTATTTCTTCTTTAGCTAATAGTTGCGGAGCTGATGTAAAAGTAATATTTAGAGAAATTACACCACCAGTTAATAATAATTCTGAAATCAATAGAGTTCTCAGAGATTCGGGAATTAAGGTTTTAGGTCAAGAAAATGTTATTGAATTACAAAAACCGTCATTAGGTGCTGAAGATTTTGCTGAGTTCTTGAATGAGATTCCTGGCGCTATGTTTAGGCTTGGTGTTTCTAGTTCTAATGGATGTGCTCCACTGCATAGTGCCAAATTTGATCCAGATGAAAGAGCTATTGCTGTTGGAATTAAAGTGATCACAGAATCCATAGTAAAATTGAACAATGAAATAATTAATAAATTTGACAAATGAAAATTAATAAAAGATTTATTTTCTCATTTGTAGCCCCTTTCATGATCTTTATATCTGCCATCGGATTAATATTTAGGGATAATTCCAAAAAGATTTTTTATTTACCTATTGGCTTAATGGGGATTGTAATTATTTTGGAGAGGGGTATAAGCAGACAATTGGATAGAAAAAATATTTTAAAAAAGATAAAGTCTTATCAAAAAATTCAATAAAATTATTTTATTTATTTTCACGCAATATGAGATGACTTATTTTTAGAAAAGAGCTATTAATAAGATAAATACTAGGGGTGCTAAGAAATTTAACTTAGCTGAGATCATACCCTTTGAACCTGAGTCATTAATTTCGATGCAGGGAAGTGGAGATTTGATCAAACTTTAGTAATAACACTTTTAAAAATTAAGAAATTATGAGAAGTTCTTGGATTAAGCCTCGCCTTGGGAAAGACAATGTAACTCAGATGAACTTTGCGAGAAATGGATATATCACTGAAGAAATGGATTTTGTTGCTAAAAAAGAGAATCTACCTTCTTCTTTAATAATGGAGGAAGTGGCAAGAGGAAGATTAATTATTCCAGCTAATATTAATCATTTGAATCTTGAGCCTATGTCTATAGGCATTGCTTCTAGATGCAAAGTTAATGCCAATATTGGTGCTTCCCCTAATGCAAGTGATATCAATGAAGAAGTTGAAAAGCTCAAACTTGCTGTTAAATATGGTGCGGATACGGTTATGGATCTTTCTACGGGAGGAGTAAATTTAGATGAAGTTCGACAAGCAATTATTCAAGAATCTCCTGTTCCCATAGGAACTGTTCCTGTTTATCAAGCTTTAGAAAGTGTTCATGGTTCAATAGATAGACTAACAGAAGACGATTTTCTTCATATTATTGAAAAACATTGTCAGCAAGGTGTAGATTATCAAACTATTCATGCTGGTTTATTAATAGAGCATTTGCCAAAAGTTAAAGGAAGAATTACTGGAATTGTCAGTAGAGGGGGAGGTATTTTAGCTCAATGGATGTTACATCATTTTAAACAAAATCCTCTCTATACAAGGTTTGATGATATCTGTGAGATTTTCAAGAAATATGATTGTACTTTTTCTCTAGGAGATTCACTAAGGCCTGGATGTTTGCATGATGCTTCTGATGATGCTCAGCTAGCTGAATTGAAGACATTAGGCGAGCTTACTAGAAGAGCATGGGAACATAATGTTCAAGTAATGGTTGAAGGTCCTGGTCATGTCCCTATGGATCAAATTGAGTTTAATGTAAGAAAGCAAATGGAAGAATGTTCAGAAGCCCCTTTCTATGTACTTGGTCCATTAGTAACAGATATTTCTCCTGGTTATGACCATATATCAAGTGCCATTGGGGCTGCGATGGCAGGGTGGTACGGAACTTCGATGCTATGTTATGTAACCCCAAAAGAACATCTAGGACTTCCAAATGCAGAAGATGTACGTGAAGGATTAATTGCTTATAAAATAGCTGCTCACGCTGCTGATATAGCAAGACATAGAGCTGGTGCTCGGGATCGAGATGATGAACTTAGTCATGCAAGGTATAACTTCGATTGGAATAAACAATTCGAACTTTCATTAGATCCAGAAAGGGCAAAGCAGTACCATGATGAAACACTCCCTGAAGAGATCTTTAAAAAGGCTGAGTTTTGTTCAATGTGTGGGCCAAAACATTGTCCAATGAATTCAAAGATTTCAGATGAATCCCTTGATCAGCTAAAAGATAAACTTGAAGAATGTAATACTTCAGTCTAGTTATCAATTACAAGTTATAGAATTTCCTTCGTTTTGCTAACTACGTTTTCGACAGTAAATCCAAAATTTTTCATACATTCTCCACCTGGTGCTGATGCACCAAACCTATCCATAGTGATACAAATACCATCAAAACCTGTATATTTATGCCAACCAAATGAATGAGCAGCCTCTACTACAACTCTCTTTTTCACACTACTAGGTAAAACACTTTCTTTGTAAGATTCTTCTTGCTCTTCGAAAAGTTCTACACAAGGCATAGAAACAACTCTAATTTTTTTACCTAAGCTTGAAATTTCCTTACTTGCTTCAATGCAAAGATTTAGTTCGCTTCCAGTACCTATAAATATTAGATCTGGTGTACCTTCGCAATCCGAAACTATATATCCTCCTAGGGCAACTTTGTCGATCGAGGTATTTTCTTGATTTGGCATACCTTGTCTACTTAAACAAAGGGCAGAAGGTCTTTTTCTATTTTGAATAGCAAGTTTATAAGCTCCACTTGTTTCATTTCCATCTCCTGGTCTGAAAACTAGCATGTTAGGCATGGCACGAAGTGAAGGGATAGTTTCAATAGGTTGATGTGTTGGGCCGTCTTCTCCTACACCAATTGAATCATGGGTTAATACATAGATGACTCCAAGTTCGCTGAGTGCCGAAAGCCTCATTGAACCTCTCATATAATCTGCGAAAACAAGGAAGGTTCCACCATAAGGAATAAGACCACTATTGTGATAGGCAATGCCGTTAAGTACAGCTGCCATTGCATGCTCTCTGACACCAAAGTGTAAATATCTTTTTTCAGGACTATGAGGCTGAAATGACCCAGTTTCTCCTTTGATGTCTGTGTAGTTAGAGTGTGTTAAATCTGCGGATCCACCAATTAATTCAGGTAGGTTAGGACCTAATGCACCTAAACATATTTGTGAATGCTTTCTGGTGGCTAATCCTTTATCATCAGGTGTATAAGAAGGGAGATCTGAGTCCCAATTTTCAGGTAATTGGCCTTTTAACATTCTGTTTAACTCGGCTCCTTCAGAAGGATATTTTTTTTGATACTCTTCAAATTTTGAATCCCATTCTTTCTCTAAGTTTTCACCTTTGTTTATTGATTTTCTAAAATGCGCATATACTTCATTTGGTATTTCGAATGGAGGATATTCCCAATTCAGAAACTCTCTAGTTAATGCAGCTTCTTCTTCTCCAACAGCTGCTCCATGAATTCCAGCAGTATCTGATTTATTCGGAGAACCATAACCTATGGTTGTAGAAATTTTAATAATTGAAGGTTTGTCTGTAATTAATTTTGCTTTTTCAATAGCTTCAGTTATTCCTTTAACATCATGATTTCCTTCTTCAACATGTTGTACATGCCATCCATAAGCTTCGTATCTTTTTAAAACATCTTCGGTGAAAGAAACGTCGGTTCTCCCATCAATTGTAATTTGATTATCGTCATAGAGTGCAATTAATTTTCCAAGCTTAAGATGACCAGCTAATGAGCAGGCCTCTGATGCAATACCTTCTTGATTACAGCCATCACCCATTATTACGTATGTATAATGATCAACAATATTGCAATCAGGCTTATTAAATTTAGCTGCTAAGTGAGTTTCAGCTATTGCTAAACCAACTGCATTTGAAATTCCGGCTCCAAGAGGACCAGCTGTAACTTCAACACCTTCAGTTTCGAATGTTTCTGGATGTCCAGGAGTTTTTGATCCCCATTGCCTAAATTCTTTAATATCTTCTATAGAAACTGATTTATATCCTGTCAAATGAAGCAAGGAGTATAACAGCATACAGCCATGACCAGCTGATAATACAAAACGGTCTCTATTGAACCATTTTGGGTTATTAGGGTTGTGATTTAGTATGTTTTGCCATAATGCATAACCCATAGGAGCACATCCCATTGGCAATCCAGGATGTCCACTATTAGATTTATTTACTGCATCTACAGCAAGCATTCTTATACTATTTACACAAAGTGATTCTAATGAAACAGATGCAGCGACCATTGTTTTAAAATAAGTTAAGTTGGAAATACAGAATTGGTTGTCTTTAATTCATTTTGCTGAAAGCAAGGCAAACATTGTGACCACCAAAGCCGAAAGAATTAGAAAGAGCAACTCCTACTTGAGCTTCTCTTGCATTATTTGGTACATAATCAAGATCACATTCGGGATCTCGATTGACGTAGTTAATTGTAGGAGGGATAAAATTATGTGTCAAAGAAAGTATACAAGCTACGGCTTCTATACCTCCTGAGCCTCCTAGGAGATGACCTGTCATCGACTTAGTAGAGCTTACAGGAATGAGGTAAGATCTGTCTTTAAAAATAGATTTAATTGCAGAAGTTTCATTTTTATCATTAGCTGATGTACTTGTTCCATGTGCATTTATGTAATCAACTTTTTCAAGGCTAAGAGAAGCGTCTTCAATTGCTAATTTGATAGCTTCGGCGCCACCAATCCCTCCTGGAGATGGAGCAGTTATATGATGAGCATCACATGTTGTTCCATATCCAACTATTTCTGCATAAATTCTCGCATTCCTTTTTTGTGCATTTTCTAAAGTTTCTAAAACAAGAATTCCAGATCCCTCTCCAATAACAAATCCATCTCTCTCTGCATCAAAAGGTCTGCTAGCAGTTTGAGGACTGTCATTTCTGGAAGAAAGAGCTTTAGCACTGGCAAAACCAGCTACTCCAAGAGGCGTAATACTTGCTTCTGCTCCCCCACAGATCATTGCATCTGCTTTTCCAAGTTGGAGTAATCTAAAAGAATCACCAATTGCATTTGAACCGGCAGCGCAAGCGGTGGAAACGGAGGAACTTGGTCCCTTTGCACCCAAAGCGATGGCAGCCAATCCAGTTGCCATATTTGGAATCATCATTGGGACTGTAAATGGACTTACTCTTTTAGGCCCTTTATGACTCAATATTTGAGCTTGACTTTCCATAGTTAGTAAGCCTCCAACACCAGAACCAATAATCACTCCAATTCTTGATGCATTAGCTTCAGTAATTTCAAGTCCAGAATCATTAAAGGCTTGCTTTGCGGCAATAACTCCAAACTGGGAAAAACGATCCCATCTTTTGGATTCTTTAGCTTCAATGAAATTTTCAGATTGAAGATTTTTAACCTCTGCAGCAAATTTGCAAGGATGTTGTTCAGGATCAAAGAGAGTAATATCTGAGACCCCATTAGCCCCTGTTTGAAGGCCGACTAAATATTCATCAATGTTATTACCAATTGGAGTTACTGCTCCGATACCAGTAATAACTACTCGATGGAAATTTGGCATCCTTTATTAACCTTTTTTTTCTTCGATAAATTTTACAGCATCGCCAACTGTTGCAATTCCTTCAGCTGCTTCATCGGGAATTTCAATATCAAATGCTTCTTCTAGAGCCATCACTAATTCAACGGTATCTAGAGAATCTGCGCCTAAATCATTTTGGAAATTTGAATCTGATTTTACTTCTCCTGCTTCGACACTTAATTGCTCTGAAACAATAGAACAGACTTTTTCGAGGATTTCTTGTGACATAGTTTATGGAAATTTACTAATTATCTATAAGATTTTATGCCCTAGAGTTAACAAGAGTGAAGCATATCTTAATTTTTTTAATTTCTTTGTAAGACAATAGTATTATATAACGAGGTTCAAAAGACAATTTTTACATGTCACACGCAGTTAAAATTTATGACACATGCATTGGTTGCACCCAATGTGTAAGGGCTTGCCCACTTGATGTTTTAGAGATGGTTCCTTGGGATGGTTGTAAAGCTGGTCAGATTGCATCATCTCCCAGAACTGAAGATTGTGTAGGTTGCAAAAGATGCGAAACCGCGTGTCCAACAGATTTCTTAAGTATTCGAGTTTATTTAGGAGATGAAACATCTAGGAGCATGGGCTTAGCTTATTAAATTTATAGTGCAGTTTTAAGACAGTCCATAATTTAATAAATACTTATTTTTTTTCAATATAATTGAAAAAAAATAATTGTATGTGTGGAATAGTAGCTGTTACTGGTTATAAAAAAGCTTTGCCTTTATTACTAAATGGATTAGAAAAACTTGAGTATAGGGGCTATGATTCTGCAGGTATTGCTGTAATTAACTCTGAGACTAAAAATATCACTTGTAATAAAACAGAAGGAAAACTTAAAAATTTAATTAATAATCTTAACGATAAAAATATTCCAGGAACTGTTGGTATTGGTCATACCCGTTGGGCAACTCATGGAAAACCTGAAGTTAAAAATGCACATCCTCATGTAGATAGTACGGGAACTATAGCAGTTGTTCAAAATGGAATTATTGAAAATTTCCAAGATTTGAAAAATAAATTAGAGAAAGAGGATATTATTTTCAAATCTGATACAGATACTGAAGTAATTCCTCATTTGATTCAAAGAGAATTAAATACGTTAAGCAAACTTAAGCTTGAGAATAATGGTTCAACATTATTAGTAGCTGTAAGAAATGTGATTTCTGATTTAGAGGGGTCTTATGCCTTGGCAGTTTTATGGTCTGGTGCTCCTACCTCTTTGGTAGTTGCAAGGAAACAAGCACCTTTAATTATAGGTTTAGGAGAAGGAGAATTTATATGTGCGAGTGATACCCCAGCTATTGCAAACTTTACCAATATTATTTTGCCTATGGAGGATGAAGAAATAGCTTTATTGACTCCTCTGGGAATAGAAATATATGACTCAAATAATGAGAGACAATATCGAAATCCAGTCTCTTTAAAAGTCTCTGAGCAAATAATAGATAAGATGAATTTCAAACACTTTATGTTAAAAGAAATATATGATCAGCCTGAGACTGCAAAAAACTGGCTGGAAAATTATTTAATTAAAAACTCAGAAAATGGCAGATATCAAATTAATTATCCTTTTGATACAGACTTTTTTGAAGAAATAGAGAGAGTTGACATTATTGCTTGCGGTACAAGTAAACATGCTGCAATGGTGGGAAGTTTTTTATTAGAACAATTTTCAGGTATTCCTACAAATGTATATTTTGCTAGCGAATTTCGTTATTCACCCCCTCCTCTACTTCCAAATACACTCACTATTGGAGTTACTCAATCCGGAGAAACTGCTGACACAATTGCTGCTATGGATATGGAAATTAAAAGACGGTCTTCAATCGACGATAAGAAATTTAAACCTAATCTCATTGCAATAACCAATAGAAAAGAGAGCTCGATAGGAAGGCAAGTTTCAAAAATTATCGATATTTGTGCAGGAATAGAAGTTGGAGTAGCAGCAACAAAAACTTTTTTTGCACAATTACTTTCTTTTTATGGATTAGCCATAAACTTTGCTCAAGTTAAAGGTACTAAAAGTTCAAACGAAATAGATCAATTAATTTCAGAACTTATAAACCTTCCCCCATTATTAGAAGCTCTTATAGATAAACATAATGAATCTTCAAAAAAGCTAGCGCATGACTTTTTTAATATTAAAGATGTTATTTTTTTAGGAAGAGGGATAAATTATCCTATTGCTCTTGAAGGAGCATTAAAACTTAAAGAAATTAGTTACATACATGCAGCTGGATATCCAGCTGGTGAAATGAAACATGGACCAATTGCTTTGTTAGATAAAAAAGTTCCAGTAATTTCTATAGCCTCTCCTGGTGAAGTTTTCGATAAAGTTATAAGTAATGCACAAGAAGCAAAAGCTAGAGATTCATATTTAATTGGAATTGCTCCTGAATGCAATGGAACTGAAATTTTTGATTGTTTAATGCAAATTCCTTCATCAAACGAATGGGTTACACCCTTACTTAATATAATTCCATTGCAATTATTGAGTTATCATATAGCAGCCCATAGAGGACTTGACGTGGATCAGCCTAGAAATTTAGCTAAAAGTGTAACTGTAGAATGATTAATTTAAAGTAAATTTTTATTTTTAAATTTATAGATCTAACAGTCCTTTTGGTGGATCGATGATAAGGAAATTATTTTCGATATCAACTAAAGGTACTATTTCTTTAACAAAAGGGATTAGAACTTTTTTATGATTTTTTAATAGTTCAATAACAAGTAAATTATTTTTTTCATTTTCTAAATTAATAACTTTCCCAATTATTTTTAATTGATCATTTTCTAGAGTCTTGACTTTTAGATTTATGAGTTGCAGTAAGTGGAATTCTTCTTTTTTTAATTGAGGAAGTATATTTGTTCTCACTAGAATTTTATATTTTTTAAGTTTCTCTGCATCATCTCTACTATTTATACCTTCTAACTTAATGATAAAGATTTCCTTTCCGGGCTGTTTGAAACCAGAGGTTAGTTCTATGGTTGAAGGAGATTCATTTTCTTTTTGTAACCATCTTTTTCCTGGTTTTAAAAATCTTTCTTCAAAGTCACTTAAAGATTTAACCTTAACATGTCCATTAATCCCATGACATGATGTTATTAACCCAACAACCAACCATTCATTTTCATTTATCATATATTGTATTGATATAATTTTTCTATGGAATTATCGACCAAACCCATACTCCCCGGTTCTTTTGTTGTTGTAAAAGATAATAATTCTATATATCGAGGATATAAAGGGTTTGTACAGAGGGTTACAAAAAAAAATGCTGCTGTTCTTTTTGAAGGAGGTAATTGGGATAAGCTCATAACTTTTCAGCTAACAAATTTAGAAATAGTATAGAAATCACATTTTACCTTTATTTATATATTTCTCTATTAAATCTCTAGCTGCATTTGTTTCCGCTTGTTTATGGGATTTGCCATATGCAGACGACTCTTTTAATCCTTGTATAAATATATCGCAAGAAAATCTTTTTGGGTTCCCGTTTATTTTTGAGACTTCAGTTAATTTATAAACCGGTAAATCAAAACCCTTACTTTGACACCATTCTTGTAATACTGTCTTAGATTTGAACTTGTATGGAGCTTTTAAAAATATTTTTGAATCTTGCTCCCAAATTTTATCTAGCCATAGATTTACTTCCTCAATTGAATTAAAGCACTTATAAAGGGCACCAATTATCGCTTCAGTAGCTTCACCAACAATGGTGTTTTTTGAGTTTTCATCACCAAGAGCTTTAGGTCCTTTAATGATTAATTTCTCTATACCAATTTCACTCCCTAATTTTGTTAACCATTCATCACTTACAATTTGTGCTCTTAGTTCTGATCTTTCTCCAACACTCAGTTGAGGATATTTTTTTTCAATAAAATTTGAAGCTGCCAATCTAAGTACTGCATCCCCGAAGAATT
>MWOO01000016.1 GCA_002025945.1 Prochlorococcus sp. HOT208_60m_813O14
CTATAAAAATATTAAAGAAATATATAAATTTTTGAGTTTTCCACACTCCCTAGGTTATTAGATATTTTTTTTAAAAAAATTGTGGAAAAGTTGTGAAAAAAATTGTTGGGCACGGGGAAATATTTCCCAAAATTTCCAATTTTATTTATCTTTTAATCCATTGATTCCCACATGTTTTTTATTTCATAAAATAAATTTTGTGCTATTGGTATCGGCCAATACATTTCGAAAGATCTTGTTTGGTCTTGACTTTCAAAAACGAGCCTTAAACTCCATTCATTCTTTTCTCCCTCTAATTCAATATGCCAAGGAAGTTGTTCTAATTTTAAAGTAATAGACTCTTCATCCATTAATTGATTCTTGATGTCTAATAGCTGTTTATTAATTTTTATAAGTAAAAGATAAAGTGAATAAAATTCACTTTTTTGTAACTCAATTGAAAAATTATCAACACCAATCAAAAAACAAAATTTGCCTTTTGTAAAATCCCTAAGTAATCTCCATCTTTTTTGGTCTTTTACCAAAATTATCCTGGAAGTAAATCTGGTTGGTCTTGTTCATCACTTAGTTCAATGATGGACCTTTGAACAGGCTAAATAGTTGACTCCTCAAGGAGTCCATCAAAATCATCAAAACGCCTTTGCTTAGCTCTAAAAGCAATTTTTACTGTTGTCAAATACCTATTAGTTGATTTT
>MWOO01000160.1 GCA_002025945.1 Prochlorococcus sp. HOT208_60m_813O14
TCAAAAATATATGAATTTCTTCGTTAATTTTTAATTATTCATTATTGGCAGAAATTTTTATATTTTCATTCCATATTTCTCCCTCAGAATTTAAAGGAATAATTAATATTACTTTTTCTTTAAAAATGTGTTTAAAAATTAAACAAATAAAATCAATTAATTTATTTATATTAGAAAAAGATTTTAAGTAATATGCTAACGAAAATGCAATTTCAGAGAATTTGGAATTATTTTTTATAGAACTAGTAGATTCATCTTCTAAAAATTTTTGAATAAATTTGTTTGAATATAATTTTTCTTTTTGATTATTGGTCAAAACAAATTTTATAGATAAACATGTTTTAACATTAAATTTTAATTTTTAAAAAAATTTAATTAAATATTTATTTATCTGCAAGCATAGCCTCAACAAATTCATAACTATTAAAAGGTCGTAAATCTTTTATACCTTCTCCAGCCCCAATAAATCTTATAGGCAAATTCACTTCTTCGGAAACAGCTAAAGATACTCCTCCTCTTGAGGTACCATCTAATTTAGTCATAATTGCTCCACTTAAATTTGCAGATTTAGCAAAACTTTTTGCTTGCTTTAAGCCATTTTGACCTTGACTTGCATCTAAGACTAATAATGATTCTACAATTGCATCTGGTACTTTTTTATCAATAATTTTTTTTATTTTTGATAATTCATCCATCAAATTATTTTTTGTTTGAAGCCTACCTGCTGTATCAACAAGTAATAAGTCAATATTTCTTTTTTTTGCAGAAATGATTGCATCAAAAACTACAGCAGCAGGATCAGCATTTTTTGATTGATTAGATATAACATCAACATTACTCCTCTCCCCCCATACTTTTAATTGTTCTACTGCGGCAGCTCTAAAAGTATCTGCTGCAGCTATCAAGGTTTTAAAATTACTTCTTGATGACAAATAAGCTAATTTTCCTAATGTAGTAGTTTTACCAACGCCATTAACTCCTACTAATAACCAGACATTTAATTTACCCTTTTGAGGAACTAAAAGATCAGTACCTGAATTTTTTATTGGTTTATCAATAATTAATTTTAATTCTTTCTTTAAAAATTTTATTCCTGCTTCTACACCAACAACTTCTTCGTTTAATTTTTTTCTTAGAGAATTTATAACTTTATCAGTTGAGTTAATACCGACATCGGCTCTTATTAAAAGTGTCTCTAAATCATCAAGAGATTCAGGAGTAAGAGGATCATCTCCCAATTTATCAAGTAATTCAGTAACAAAACCTTTTCGTGTCTCTTCTAAGCCTCTCCTTAATTTAGTTAACCAATCTATTTCATCTATTGATATTTGATTTATTTTTTTTCCTTGAGCAGCTAATACCATTGCAGACCAAGTGAAATCATCATCAAATTCGCCTAATTCTGGCTCATTAGTTGATTTAGTAGCTCCTGAAATATTTTCTTTCCTATAACTATCAATCAATTCTTGTTTTTTCTCTTCCTGCTTCTGTAATTCTTGTTTTTGCTCTTCCTGCTTCTGTAATTCTTGTTTTTGCTCTTCCTGCTTCTGTAATTCTTGTTTTTGCTCTTCCTGCTTCTGTAATTCTTGTTTTTGCTCTTCCTG
>MWOO01000161.1 GCA_002025945.1 Prochlorococcus sp. HOT208_60m_813O14
GGAGGAGAGCCAGCAAAGCCGTCATTATTTAAATCTTGAGAGAAAGCAGTTTCTAAGTTATAGAAAGAGGACGAATCTGCTTTAATAGGAGCTGCAGAAACAAGTTTCCAGTTATCATCATATTTGTGAAATCCATATGAACCGCTCGTACTTTGCCAGACAGTAGTATTAACGTCGAGAAAAGTATCAGCTCCAATAATTGACCAGCTGGAAAATGAATTATCACCTATAGGATTATTTTCACTATTTTTAATCTGGTAAATTTCTCCGTTTGTTTTCTCTACGTATAAATAACCATTATTATCTTTAATTAAATTTATTTGCCCTTTTGATTCATATAAAGTCGTTGAGAAGGGACCATTTAATTCCTCAATTTGTCCTTCAAGTGTAATTGATGATGTTTTTAAAGTATCGACTAACTGCTTTGCTTTATTTACAAATACATCTCCAACATATGGCTTAAGATCTTCCCATGATAAATTTCCTAAATAACCAGAGAGTTGAGGTAGTAAGCTTAGGAAATAACTAGAAGAATATTGAGATCCGCCTAAGTTAACATATTCGATTCCATTATTGTCTAATGCATCAATAACAATTAATTGCTGATTTACATATGGGTCAATTGCGATTATATGTTTATTTTCTAAAGCAGCTGCGTAAGTCCCCTCATATAAATAATTGCCACTTAAATTAATTACATCATTAACTCCTTGATTTGGCCCTTCGTAAATTATTGCGGAAGCACCGCCGCTGATTGTGTAAGTATCATCTCCTGAGCCTCCAATTAAATACTGATCATAATAAATGCTACTATATGAGTTTCTAAGAGAATCATGCCCTTGGAGGCCAAACACTATTTGATTGTTCCCTCCATATAAATTATCATTTCCTTCTGTTCCAAATCTTTGGTTATATAAAAATTGAGAATAATATGGGTTAATTAATGAGTTATTATTTATCCGAATGCTGTCACTTATAACTGTTTCATTAAATCCTTTATTATCTGTGTATGAGACTATTGCTCTTATGTTTTGACCTAGATCTTTGTATTTAACTTTATATATTGGTTCATTACTGACTGTTTGATAGAATCCACTATCACTAGTAGTTTGCCATTGATATGAAAGGTTAATATTACTAGTCCCATCAGGATCAGTTGAAGTTTGTTTTATTGTTAATATTTGTCCTGTTGTATCACTGCCATTAAGAGAAAAAGAGGCTTGTCCATTATTAGTAAAAGGTATTTTTAAAGAAGAGGTTACTATATTTTCTTCGAAGCCTTCATCATCGATGTAAGAAAGTTTAAATCTTAAAAATTTACCTTCATCCTGATGACTAATCTTGTAATTTTGATGCATCGAGGCAAATTCCCAATTATAGTTGTCCTCCGAAATCTGCCATTCTCTTTTATCCTTCGAGAAGTCACTTCTTCCATCAGGATCAGTGGTTATCATTCTCACCTGCATAAGCTCTCCAATGACAGGATTTCCATGTAACCGGTAACTTGCATCTCCATCATCAACAAAAGGAATACTTGCACTAGAAGTTGTAACTGTTTCATCAAACCCTTGACCATCTTGATAAGAAATTAGAGCTCTGATCTGTTTCCCTTCTTCACTTGGTGCAATTGTATAAGTGGAATTAGTGCCGACTACATTCCATGTGGAATTATCGGAAGAAGTTTGCCAACTATAAGATAGTGTTCCGGTCCCATCGAGGTCAGCAGAATCTGTATTGATACTTAAAGTATTCCCTACAGCAGAAGTGCCATTTATAGAGAAACTTGCTACTCCATCATTAAAATTTGGAATTTTGATACTATCAGTTACAGCCAGCTCAGGGAATCCTTGTTTGTCTTCATATGAAATCAGGGCCCTGATTGTAGTTCCCTCATCTCTTGCAGTGATCGTATATGTTGAGTCGAATCCTACACCACGGATTAAATTTTCAGTAGAAGAAGTAGTTTGCCAGTTATAAGAAAAATCTCCATCGCCATCTAAATCACTCTGAGTCTGAATTAAACTCAATTGCTTCCCAATTTGAGGGCTCCCAGTTATTAAAAAAGATGCAATTCCATTGTCTACATAAGGAATACTTGCACTAGAAGTTGTAACTGTTTCATCAAACCCTTGACCATCTTGATAAGAAATTACAGCTTTAATAGATTTCCCTTCTTCACTTGGTGCAATTGTATAAGTGGAATTAGTGCCGACTACATTCCATGTGGAATTATCGGAAGAAG
>MWOO01000162.1 GCA_002025945.1 Prochlorococcus sp. HOT208_60m_813O14
AAACTTTTTATCAACTAATAGCTCCTCATTTATAATGTAACCAGACCAGTATTTACTATCTTTGTCTGGATCTCCACCAAAGTAAAACTCTTCAAAACACTTTACTATCTCCTCTCGTGGAGGAATTTTAAGGTTTAAGTTCTCTTTTTTTATATATCTTTTTATAAGTTCTAAACTTAAATCCCAATCATTATTCCAGATCCCTTCATTTTTTGCATTATCAATATCTATATAACCCGGCTCCCATCCGGAAAATTTGTGGACTGTTTTTTTTAATGAAAGTCTGTAACTATTTTCTACGCTGCGGATTACCCCATCAATGTCAAACAAAATTAAACCAATATTTTTCAATTAATTTTCTTAAACCATTATTATAAAAGATTAGTATTCTTATAAAAAAAAAGCAAAGAAAAACATTCTATTTATAAAATTATGGATTATCTAAACTTAATTTTGTAGATATCCTCTGGGAGTGAGAAATATTTCGTCAACTAAGGTTGTTTGAGAATTGCCAATAATAATGATTGATAACATATCAATCTCTTTAAAAGGAATGGTATTTAAAGTAAAAAATTTTTTGGTTTGATTTTCTCTCCCTACTTGTCTAGCTATTAAAACTGGAGTATCACCATGCCTAGATTTTAAACATATATCTATTACACTTTTTAGCTGCCAATTTCTTTCAATGGATTGAGGATTAAATAAAGCTATTACAAAGTCACCCAGAAGAGCTCCTTCAATTCTTTTTTCTATTAAAGACCATGGAGTTAATTTATCGCTTAAGCTTACTGAACAAAAGTCATTCATTAGTGGTGCGCCACTAATCGCAGCAGCTAATTGAACACTACTTATACCTGGATGTACTTCAAAGTAAGGTCTATATTCTTTTTTGATTTTTTGAAGTAACTCTAAAAGTAAACCTGCCATTCCATAAAATCCAGATTCACCTGAAGAAATTAAAGCCACTTTTATTCCTTCCTCAGCTAGTTTAATTGCTTTGCTGCATCTCTCTTTTTCTTCAGTAAGTTTGCTTTCAATTAAAACCTGATCATTCCTTTTTATGGGTTTTATTAAATCTAAATACATCTTGTATCCAATCCAAACAGTACATCTTGAAAGTGCTTTTCTTGCATTATTGGTTAGGAAGGAGATATCACCAGGCCCACTTCCAATAATATGGATTTCGCCATGGGTTGGATTATATTGATTTTTTGATTCTGCTACAGCGATAGTTACGGCCCCAGATTCATTTTTAAAAATTCTTTTTTCTTCTAATAATTTTGATTCTTCTCCTGCTGCGAGTAAGCAAGAGGCTTCTGCTACGGACGGGGTTCCAATTTCATTTTGTACAACATTTGATGGATTTGGAACAATCATTTTTGAAAGATCTTCTTTACTAAAAAACTTTATAGGCAAGTTTTTTTCTTTAATAAGTTCTAAAATTCCTTTCTCATTATTTTTAATATCAATAGTTGCGAATCCCGCAATTGATTTCTGTGATAAATTTCTTGACTCAAAAAAATTATTTAAAGAATTTGCTATTAAGTCTTTGCTTGTATTTCTCTCACATCCAATGCCAATCCATAATACCGGCGGGTGCCAAGAAGTTTCATGATTTTCGAATATACTCACATGAAAAGTTGCATCTGGTTTTACAATTTTATTTCCATTAATTTGATTAATAATCTCCCCTGATTCTGAATTTTTCCATAAGCTATTACCAGATAATTGTTTGCAAAATATTTTTTCGTTATTAGCTTGTTTAATTACTAGTTTTGACCAATCCTTTATGTTGCCAAATCTTTGCCAACCCCATTGATTCCCAAATGCATCAAGATTTAAGAAGCTTTGATTATTGGAATTATTAGTTTCTATTATTTCTCCACCAAGTAAATTAGCAATTTGACATGCAATATTTTGCGTATTTGACTGATGCAAACCAATTAAAGGAACTATCTTAGAACATTTGTTATCTATAACTATTACACCAGGATCTTGATCTTTTGAGGTTAAAAAAGAATTTATTATGCGTATTGATGCAGCAATGGAGCCTATAAAAATTATTAAATCTATCTCTTGCCATTTTTTAAGTAAGATTTCTTTAGGTTTTTGTACTTGAATAAGTTCATTTTCCTTACCATCCTCTTTTGAAGAACCTGCAATATATATTTCTTTGACAAATTCTGTTTTTTTAAGCCTTTTTAAAATTTCTTTTGAATTATTAGATAGACCTATCGCAATGCCTTTCAAATTAGAAACTATTGATAGTTACTTTGAAATTATATCCTGTTGCTGGATTTAAAAAATTTTCTTTGAAATATAAAAAAAAATTTAAGAATTTTATGTAAAATTTGAGTAAAAATACTCATAGTCTAGTCATAGACAAGAATTTAACAAAATATTCATATAGTAACAATCATTAGAACATTTGTTACGTTAATGCATAACGAAAGAATCTTTGCCTTATTATTTTTGAAACGAATATCTAAAGTTCCGAAGGATTCGTTTTCTTGAACATTATCATTAAAAATAAGTTCAAGATCCGATCAATCGGCTTTAATTTCAATTATTTTCGAGGTGCTAGATGACCATCAGCCCACCAGAAAGTGGAGAAAAAAACAAAAAAGTTTTGGAGGATCCTGTTAAGGCCGATCCAAGACCTATTGATTTTGCCAAATTAGATAAGCCAGGTTTCTGGTCAAGTAAATTATCTAAGGGTCCAAAAACTACAACTTGGATCTGGAATTTGCATGCTGACGCACATGATTTTGATGTGCATACAGGCGATGCTGAAGAAGCAACAAGAAAAATCTTTTCAGCTCATTTTGGACATCTTGCAGTCATTTTTATATGGATGAGTGCAGCATTTTTCCATGGAGCAAGATTTTCTAATTATTCAGGTTGGTTAGCTGACCCAACACACGTTAAACCTGGTGC
>MWOO01000163.1 GCA_002025945.1 Prochlorococcus sp. HOT208_60m_813O14
TACCCAGGCTGAAATACATTGATTATTATTTTCACTTGCCATTCTTCTCCAAAACAACAGTAAGCTAATTCCTAAGGTTCCCGTTAAAAGAGCATCACTTACAGCGGTTCTACTCCAGATAACTATTAAAGGAGACAGAGCAAAGCCTAATGATGCAACTATCGGAGTAAGGAATTTACTATTACCCTTCTGAGGCCAACAAAACAACGTATCTCCAATCACCAACATTAATAATAGTGATCCCAACGCTGAAGGGAGTCTTGCTGAGAGAGTCCCCAAACTATCCCAAATCTCGTTTTTCGGCAATGAGTAAAAAAAACCCATTAGCCAATATATTAATGGCGGCTTGTCAAAACGGAACATTCCATTAACTTTTGGAGTAACCCAATCACCAGATTCACTCATTGCCCGTGCAGCAGCGGCGAATAAAGGGGGAGTTTCATCCACCAGTCCTGTACTACCTAAACCCAAGATAAATATTATGATCCCACAAACTAAAACTATTAGTAAGGTTATAAGCCTTTTTTTTGATTTATGAAAAATCATTTAAGAATATTTATTTGTATTCGTGCATTACCTTATTTAGCCAGTTCACAACCTTGTTAGCAAATATATCTGTCGAAGCATTTTTTTCTACCCATTCTCTACATTTCTTACGCTTTATTTTTTCAATAATCTCTACATAAGAAAGCATATTTTTTTTATCATCAGGATCAGCAAGATAACCTGTTAGCCCATGCTGAATAATTTCACTAGGTCCTCCCCTTTTATAAGCAATGACTGGCACCCCACAAGCTAAAGCTTCAACAATAACGTTCCCATATGCCTCATTCCATTTCGGAGTATTTAACAGCACCCTACATTTACCAAGTTCATTCTGTAATTTTTCAGTTGATAAAAAACCCATCCAATCTATAGTTCCCTTTGGGAAAGATTGTTCTATCTTTGAGGCATAGGCCTCATCTTCTTTAACTCCCCAAACTTTTAGTTTTTCTCCAAGTTCATTTGCCACATAAACAGCATCCTCTAAACCTTTTTCAGGTGCCACTCTCCCAACCCACGCCAAAGGTCCCTTCACTGAATCTTGAAAAGTATAATTATCCAATTTAAAACCATTTCCAATAATTATTGGTTTTTTTATAAATGGATAATCATTGGCTTGTATTTTTGAATGAAAAGCAAAATTATATGGATATCCAGCATATACCTTTGATATCAAATTCCTAATTACTGAACTCTCAGAGCCCATGCTGATTAGATGTGCAATAGGTATATTTA
>MWOO01000164.1 GCA_002025945.1 Prochlorococcus sp. HOT208_60m_813O14
CTTTGATGGATAATAAATTCATATTCAAAGAAGTTACCCAAACTTTACTCAAACCCTATATATTCGCCGAGATCCTATGGTACAACAGGAACCTAGCTACTGGCTAATGAAAAGTGAACCAGATGCCTACAGTATAGATACCTTAAAAAATGAAAAGGTAACTTTATGGGATGGGATAAGAAATTATCAAGCTAGAAATTTCATGAGGAATATGAAAAAAGGCGATAGAGTTTTTTTCTATCATTCAAACTGCAAACCACCAGGCATTGTTGGACTTATGGAGGTGATAGATCTGAAGATTATTGATCCTACACAATTTGATAAAGATTCAAAGTACTTTGACCCAAAGTCGAAACCTGAAAATCATAGGTGGGATTGTGTAAAAGTAAAATATATTTCCAAGTCAAAAAAAATTCTAAGTTTACCTGAATTAAAGATTTTATTTAATGAAGAGGAATTATTAGTTGTAAAAAAAGGAAATAGATTATCTATATTACCTGTAAGAAATGACATAGCAAAAATATTACTAGAAAAAATATAAAATTTTTAGTCCTCAAAATTCATTGAGAACATATTTCCTACATAGAGTCTCGTTAAATCCCTCGTTTGAAATCCTTTTTGCATCAAAAATCCCGCAATAGCAGCTTGTAATATTCTGTATTGATCCCAATTAGGGTGTTCCTCAACGAATTCTTTCATAGCTTTTTGAAGGTTTTCTTGAAGTTCACATTTGAAACTAATTACTTCATCCTTATGATTTGATACTTTTTGCTTTACATCTTGATTTACATCGAAACTTAACTCTTTCATATTAAAATTTTTTTGAAAATTAAATCTACAAGATCTAGTTTTCTTGAAATTAGCTTAAACGTCAACAAATCTTAAAAAGAAACAGTCTCAGTTAATAGATTCATAAGAATTTAGTCGTAAAAAG